>NZ_JAHCKK010000160.1 GCF_026125825.1 Hydrogenophaga sp.
GCATCGATATCGACATGGCGAAGTCGCTGGGCAAGGCGCTCGGCGTCGAGGTCCGCTTCGTGCAGACTTCGTGGCCGACCTTGATGGCCGATTTTGCCGCCGACAAATTCGACATGGCCATGGGCGGCATCTCGGTGAACCTCGCCCGCCAGAAGGCGGCGCTGTTCAGCACCGCCTATCTCGTCGACGGCAAGACGCCGATCGCGCGCTGCGCGGACAAGGACAAGTATCAGACCTTGGCCCAAATCGACCGGCCCGGCGTGCGCGTGATCGTCAACCCCGGCGGCACCAATTTCCGTTTCGCCGAGGCGAACATCAAGCACGCGACCGTGACGGTCTATAAGGACAACGTCACGATTTTCGATCAGATCGTCGCCGGCAAGGCCGATGTGATGATCACCGACGCGATCGAAACGGTGCTGCAACAAAAGCTGCGGCCGGCCCTGTGCGCGATCCATCCGGACAAGCCGTTCAACTTTTCGGAGAAGGCCTATCTCCTGCCGCGCGACATGGTCTTCAAGGCGTTCGTCGATCAATGGCTGCGGCAGGCGGTGATGTCGAAGGCGTTCCAGGCCACCTACGACAAATGGGTGAAATAGCGGCAACGTCGGCGCCAGCTTCGAACGATTCTAGACATACTCCAGGGGGACGGCACCCCAGGGCCGGCGCGCGGCGCAATCGCGCCGGCCGCCGCGTTTCTTGCATTTGCACAAGACACGCGCAGGCGCAGCGCCGCGAGGGCAATGCTTCGTGCCGGAGACGCCATCGCATTGACTCGCGATTTTGCCGCCCCTAGAAGAACATGACGGCGTCGTCATGTTCGGCGCTGCATGAAACCACAGACCGCGGGCTGCGCGGCGTCGGGAGGAAATCGAGTGGCCGCGGACATCGTCCTTCGCACCGAAGGGCTGACCAAAGAGTTCAAAGGCTTCGTCGCCGTCAAGGATGTGAACCTGGCGGTGCGCCGCGGCACGATTCACGCCCTTATCGGCCCCAACGGCGCCGGCAAGACGACATGCTTCAACCTTCTCACCAAATTCCTGTCGCCCAGTTCCGGCCGCATCGAATATGACGGCCGCGACATCACCGCGGCGTCGCCGGCCGATATCGCCCGCATGGGCCTGGTGCGCTCGTTCCAGATCTCGGCGGTGTTTCCGCATCTTTCCGCGCGCGAAAACGTCCGCGTGGCGCTGCAGCGGAAAATGGGCAATTCCTTCCATTTCTGGCGCTCCGAGCGGGTGCTGACCGGGCTCGATCCGCGCGCGCTGGAGCTGCTCGAGGCCGTGGGGCTGGCGGATTATGCGAACGTGCCGGCGGTGGAACTGCCTTACGGGCGCAAACGCGCGCTCGAGATCGCCACCACCCTGGCGCTCGAGCCGGACATGCTGCTGCTCGACGAACCGATGGCCGGCATGGGCCACGAAGACATCGAGCGCACGGCGGCCTTGATCCGCCGCGTCGCGCAAAGCCGCACCGTGCTGATGGTCGAGCACAACATGAAGGTGGTGGCGAATCTGTCCGACACGATCACGGTGCTGGCGCGCGGCGAGGTGCTGGCCGAGGGCGACTACGCCAGCGTCTCGCGCGACCCGCGTGTGGTCGAGGCTTACCTGGGCCACGGCCATGCCGGCCAGCGCAAGCACCACGGCACCCCGGCGGAGGCCTCGCATGGCTGATCCGCTGCTGACCCTGCGCGGTGTGCAGGCCTGGTACGGCCCGAGCCAGGCGCTCCATGGCGCGAGCCTGGAGGTGCATGAGGGTGAACTGGTCACGCTGCTGGGCCGCAATGGCGCGGGCAAGTCCACCCTGCTCAAGACGGTGATGGGCATGATGGGCCGCTGCCAGGGCTCGATCCGCTTCAAGGGCCAGGAGCTCATCGGGATGGCGCCGCACCGCATCGGCCGCCTGGGGCTGGCCTTTTGCCCGGACGACCGGGGCATCTATGCCTCGCTCACGGTGCGCGAGAACCTGCGCCTGCCGCCCGTGGTGGCCGAAGGCGGCATGAGCGAAGACGAGCTCTACGAGCTGTTCCCCAATCTGGCGCAGCGCGCCGGCTCGGCCGGCACCCACCTCTCCGGCGGCGAGCAGCAGATGCTGGCGATCGCCCGCATTCTGCGCACCGGCGCGCGCTTGCTCCTGCTCGACGAGCCCACCGAGGGCCTGGCCCCGGTGATCGTGGACCGCATCGGCGAACTCATCCGCCAGCTCAAGTGCCGGGGCTACACCATCGTGCTGGTGGAGCAGAACGTGCATTTCGCGGCCGAACTGGCCGACCGGCATGGCCTGATGGAATCGGGCCGCATCACCGACACCTTCGACGCGGCCACGCTGCTGCGCGATTTCGACGCCATCACGGCAAGGATCGGGGTATGAACGGGCCCGCCCGCCGCGAGCTGTCGGTCACCAGAAACGCCGCGCAACCGGCTGCGCCAGGCCGCCGGTGTTGCCCCCTGGAGGGGGACGCGCGCGGCGCGGCGGGGGTGCTACTTCCTGCTCCTGTAGTCGGAAGGGCGAAACCCCGTCAGGCGCTTGAAGGTGTTGGAAAACGCGAACGGATTGGCGTAGCCCACGCCGTGCGCAATGGCTTCGATCTTGTCCGTGGTGGTGGCCAGCAGGTGCGCGGCGTGGGCGATGCGCAGCGTGGCCAGCTGCTTGCCGGGGCTGCGACCCAGGTTCTTCTGGCACAGGCGGCGCAGGTGCTCCTCGCTGGTGCTGGCCAGGGCCGCCAGATCGGCCAGGGTCCAGTCGCGCGCCAGGTCGTTCTTCACCGCGTTCCACACCTGCACCAGGCGGGGCTCGCGCTGCAGCGGCTCCAGGATGCGCGCCACGTAGCGCTCGATCACGTCCACCCACACCACGCAAGTGCCGTGATCGGCCATGCCCTCCATCTCGGCGGCCAGGCCCTGGATGGCGTTCTGCAGCAGGCGACCGTCAAACGGGCTCATCGTGGGGGCCATGGCGCCATCCACCGAATGCACCGAGTCGGGCTTGAAGCGCACCCAGGCCAGCTGCCAGCGCTTGCCGGGCACGCAGTGAAACGCGTGCAGCACGTGCGCGGGTGCAAAGGTCACGCTGCCGGGCCGGTGGTTGTACCAGCGCCCATCCAGCAGCGTCTGGCCTTCGCCGCCCAGGCACACCTGCATGAAGGCACCGCTGAGGTGGGTTCGCACCACGGTGTAGGGCGCGGCGGCGTCCACCACCGACACGTGGGCGATGTGGCGCGCGGCCAGCGCGTCGCACTGTTCGGCACGCACCACCGTCTGCACGGTGTCATCGCCCATCACCAGGGTTTCACGGGAGATATCGGGATGTTTGGATGGCATGGCTTGCGCATCATAGGGACGCGAGATGATTGAGGTATTCGGTCTTCCCCTGCCTGTGCTGGCGGGGCAGGTGATGCTTGGCCTGGTCAACGGCTGCTTCTACGCCGTGCTCAGCCTGGGCCTGGCCGTCATCTTCGGCCTGCTGCGCATCGTCAACTTCGCGCACGGGGCGTTCTTCATGGCCGGGGCCTTCGGGGCCTGGATGCTGCAGCGCTACGCGGGCCTGGGCTACTGGGCTGCGTTGCTGCTGGTGCCGCTGGTGGTGGGCTGGCTGGGCGGCGTGTTCGAGCGCGGCCTGCTGCGCCGCCTTTATGGGCTGGACCCGATCTATGGCCTGCTGCTCACCTTCGGCCTGGTGCTGGTGCTCGAAGGGGGCTTTCGCGTGGCCTTCGGCACCTCGGGCCAGCCCTACCCGGTGCCGGCCAACCTGCAGGGCGTGTTCAACCTGGGCTTCATGGTGCTGCCGATCTACCGCGCCTGGGTGATCTTCGCCGCGCTCGCGGCCTGCCTGCTGACCTGGTGGCTGATCGAGCGCACCTCGCTGGGGGCGCGGCTGCGCGCGGCCACCGAGAAGCCGGCGCTCACGCAGTCTTTCGGGATCAACGTGCCGCGCCTGCTCACCTTCACCTACGCCGCCGGCATCGCGCTGGCCGCCTTCACCGGCGTGCTGGCCGCGCCCATCCTGCATGTGAACTCGGGCATGGGGTCCAACCTTGTGATCATCGTGTTCGCCATCGTCGTCATCGGCGGGATGGGCTCGGTGCTCGGCTCCATCGTCACCGCGCTGGGCATCGGCGTGATCGAGGGGCTCACCAAGGTCTTCTACTCGGAGGCATCGACCACCGTGATCTTCGTCGTCATGGCCCTGGTGCTGCTGCTGCGCCCGCGTGGCCTGTTCGGCAAGGAAGGCTCCGCATGACACCGACACGCCCTTCCTGGCAAAAGGCCTTCATCGCGCTCTTGCTCGTGCTGCTGCTGGTGGTGCCCTGGGTGCCGCAGGTGGTCTACCCGGTGTTCGTGATGAAGCTGCTGTGCATGGCGCTGTTTGCCTGCGCCTACAGCCTGCTGCTGGGCTTCGGCGGCATGATGTCCTTCGGCCATGCGGCTTTCTTCGGCAGCGCGGCCTACATCACCGGCCTGGTGGTGAAGATCTGGGGCCTGCCACCCGAGCTGGGCCTGCTGGGCGGCACGTTGTTCGCAGCGCTGCTGGGCGCGGTGTTCGGCGCGCTGGCCATCCACCGCCAGGGCATCTACCTGGCCATGGTCACGCTGGCGCTGGCGCAGATGGTGTACTTCATCTTCCTGCAGCTGCCGTTCACCGGCGCGGAAGACGGCCTGCAACAGATCCCGCGCGGCGTGCTGCTGGGCTTCATCGATCTTCGCAACGACACGGCGATGTACCACCTGGTGCTGCTGCTCACCGTGGCCGGCCTGTGGCTCATCCACCGCGTGGTGCGCTCGCCCTTCGGCCACGTGGTGGTGGCGATCCGGGAGCACGAGCCGCGCGCGCGCTCGCTGGGCTACCCGGTGGAGCGCTACAAGCTCACGCTGTTCGTGCTGTCGGCCGCGCTCTCGGGCCTGGCCGGCTCCATGAAGGCCCTGGTGTTCCAGCTCGCGGCGCTGTCCGATGTGCACTGGCACCTCTCGGGCGACGTGGTGCTGATGGCCTTGCTCGGCGGCATGCACACCGTGTTCGGCCCGGCCATCGGCGCCTTCGCCTTCATCGGCCTGGAGGTCGGCCTGGAATGGGTGTTCGAGGAGCTCGAGCCTTTGACCGGCGGCGCCCTCCTGAAACGCGACTGGCGCCTGCTGTTCGGCCCGCTCCTCGTGCTGCTGGTG
>NZ_JAHCKK010000161.1 GCF_026125825.1 Hydrogenophaga sp.
GGCGATGCTTTCAGGATTGGCTGCGCGCGGGCTCCTTAGCGTGCAAGGTTCACGCGCACATGCAGGGTCGGGACGCCGCGCGCCACGCCCTGTTCTACTTTCGCAAGCACATTGTCCCGCAGGCACGCCGCTGTCCGCGTCGTGCAGGCGCGCGCCATTTCAGCGCCTGACCGACGCTGATCCGCGCGGCCAGGACATGGAGAGCTCGCTGCCATCCTGCCCGCGCGCCGCGCCTGATGCGTGCGGCGCGGATCCCTGCCCGCCCATGACGCTCGACGCTATCATCAACGGCAAGCAGGGCGAGTTCCCGGGTCTCCTGCCGCTCATCGACGTGTACCTGGGCGCCGTCGACGTCGACGTGGAGACGCGATGCGCCATCCAGGGCTACCTGGACCTGATTCGGCGCCGCGCGTCCGGTGAGTGGCGGCACCGCGGCTCTCGCGTCTCCGCGAGTCTGCGCTTGACACGCCCACGCGCGCACGCCAGGAGCGCTTGCGACCACGGCCGTGTGGATGCGCGAGTTTATCCGCAGCCACCCCGACTACCGGCACGACAGCCGCGTCACGGAGCCCATTGCCTTTGACCTGCTCGACACGTGCAACCGCAGATGCTCCAAGGCCAGCTCCTGCTGCTCGTGACGGTGAGTGTGCCTACATAGCGACGAGCCTGCGCGTCGATGAGGGGCATGGCGAATAAAGGCCGGCGTGGCATAGCCTGCCATTGCATCCGCGCGTCGATGCACCGGCAACACTCTGCCAGGCTCGGGACGCGATGCCGCCAGGGCTGGTGGCCTGAGCGGGCTACGGCTCCCGCTCTGTCACGGCGCGGTGGGGCGGGTGATGGGCGCGGCTGGGGAGCGTGGCTGCGCTACGGAGCCATGCTGCGGCGCATTGCCCAATTCATTTCACGATCTGGCGGCTCTATTCAAACCCGACGCTTCTTGAAAGTGGCTGCGGCGTCCTCAGCCAGGCGGTTTGGGATGCCCATCTTGATGCACTTCGTGGCGTCGTCTGGATGTCGGATGGCCGGCTGGCGCTCATTCAGCCAGGCTATGAGCTTGGCCAGGCTCTGGCGGTCCTCCGCGGTTGCGCTCGCGGTATCGCAGAGCACGCTGACCACGAACCACATGGAGTAGATGTCGTGTGCCTTCTGCATCAATTCGCCTCCGCGTGCCTCTGGATGGCGCTCGGGGATGGACGCCATTGTCAACGGGTAGCTGTCGATGCCGGCCCTGCCCGCGAAGTCAAAGTCGATCAACGCCGCCTGGTTGTCGCCGTAGTAGAGGATGTTGGCGATGCGGATGTCGCCATGGACGATACCGGCGTTGTGAAGCACCCGCAGCGCCTTGCACGCCGCGACCAAGTGCCTGTACGAGGACGGGAAGTGCGGACGTTCCCCCGCATCGATGAAGTCGTAGTAGAGCAGCTGCACATCCGGCCCGAACGTCTCAAGCCTCGCGTTGCGCAGGTAGCCCGCGGCATACTGGCGAATGATGCCGATGTTGGGCCGCCGACGCTGACTCTTATCCACGGGGTGATCGCGCAGGAGGGGGTGGTAGTCGTACACCTTGCACACGATCTTCTCCTGGGCATTCATCGCGCCTTGCAGGACCAAGACGTTCGTGTTGAGCTCCTCCCAGACATGATACCTGGGATCCGGCTCAATGGGCCGCGTCGGCAGCCGTCTCTTCCGGTACTGCGCGCAGTCCACGACGGCCGTCAGGAAGGCGTAGAGGCCTTGTGCAGCCGTGGCAGCACCCCACAGCACCTTGGCAAGCGGCACCCATGCCAGGGAGAACGTGCCCTTGCCCGTCAGCTGCTGCTCGGCAAGAGCGCCATACACGCTCAGGCCCCCGCTCGTGATGACCGCACCGACGAACACGGGAAACGATGCCTCGGCGGACCACGTCTTCTGCATCCCGACGTGGTAGCCCATCAATTGGAACTTGGTCTTCTCGTCGTCCTGTGGGCTCAGTTTCACCTCAATCGCTCCCAGGTAGCCGTCGTCGTCGGGCTGGGCACTATTCTCATCCCGAGGCACAATGCCGATGTCCGCTCGATGGGCCATTGAGGATGCAGCGTCTGTCGGCAGCTGGTGTACACAGAGCAGGGGCAGGTGCGCCTTGTAGCACAGCTCGATCAGCAGAGCACACACGTTCGCGGACACGTGCTCCTCGAGCCTGCGTACTCCTGAGGGAGCGTTGTTGGCGAGGTCGAACTCCGTCTTGATCCGCGACGCGCACGTCGCGTACTCCGCAGGGATTTGCCTATCGTTGAATCGCGTCAGGAAGTCGAGGAACGCCCGATGGCACGCCACGCTCGCCGCCGGCTTTGGGAATACGGGGAAATTGGGCTTCAGGCAGCAGCTAGCATCGGCGGTCGACGGCGAGATCAGCGATGTCTGCACAAACTTGCGGTATGGCGCAAGTGTCGTCGCGGCGAGTGACAATTGTTCGCCTGCAGCGGCGCGGGCGCGACGGCAGCCAGCGACATGATTCTCGCAAGGCGAGGCAAGATGAGCATGCGCGCGGGCGCGCGAGCGAGCGTACGGAGGTTCCTCAATACATCTGGGAGGTTGCGAAGATTGCCATCCAGCTGCTTCAGGAGTTTTTTTGTCAGGTCAGGAACGTACTGGGCGACCTCCTCGAGCTCGCTCACATCGCCGACCCCGAGCATCCGCGCCGCGCTCGTCATCACCGTGGCCAGCTCTTTCGACCGCTTGCTGGGGTCTGCCTGCTCCACCAGCTTCATTGCCAGCGAGTACACTGTCCGCACGGCGACGGCAGGGCATTGCGTGGGTACCCGAGGCGCGCCGCACGCTCGCGCAGGCACCCATCAGGGCACCCTCGCCCATTGAGGGGACTGGGCATTCCATGCTCACCAAATTGGTACACGAGGTCTGTCGCGGGCGTCGCACCGTTGGAGAGGAAGCAGTTGACAATCCCCGCGTCCACACCTGCAAGAGCAGCCAGCTCGTGTCGCAGGCTCTCGTCACATCCGCTCATCTTTGCCGCGAGCAGCATGAGCTCCTCATCCACCCCCTTGGCCCTGGGGTCTGTGCGCCACGCTCCCGAACGCAGCGCCGCCTGCAGCCTGGCGCGGACTGCACAAGGGCACGCAGCAGTTGGCATCGTCACGGTGCGTGCCGATCCCGCACCATGCGTGCCCCCCCGCCCCAGCATCCTCACCGTGTGCTTTCGCGGCGTTCACCATGTCCGCCGCAGTTGCCGCGTCGGCAATCGCTCCCGCCGCATCGGGGCAGGCGCGAACAGTGGCCGCCACGCAATTGGTATCGTCGTCGGATGCTCCCGCAATCGTCACGAGGATCCGCACGCTGTCCGCGATCTCAGTGGTGCTTCCACCGGGTCCCTGCTGCCATCGCTGCTGTGCATCTCGCACAATTGAGCGGGCCAGCTGCCCGAGCGCATCCCTGGCGTCGGGGTCTGTGCGCCACGCTCCCGAACGCAGCGCCGCCTGCAGCATGGCGCGGACTGCACAACGCCGCGCAGCAGTTGGCATCGTCACGGCACACGCCAATCCCGTCCATCCCGCCCCGCGCGTGCCCCGCCCCAACATCCTCACCGTGCTCTCTTGCGGTGTTCACCATGCCCGCCGCTGTAGCCGCGTTGGCAATCGCTCCCGCCGCCTCGGGGCAGGCACGCACAGCGGCCGCAGCTCTTTCGACATCGTCGTCGGACGCTCCCGCCGTCGACACGAGGCTCCGCACACTGTCCTCAAGCTCTACGGTGCTCCCGCCGGGTCTCTGTTGCCATTGCTGATGCCTGTCCCGCACAACTGCGCGGCCACACATCATGCTCGGGCAGCCCCGTTAGCTTTCATGCCATCGACTCCCCACCGCCACGCGCACGAAACGCTGCCTCCCGCCTCCCCGGCCTACCGCATCTCCATGCCGCAGTCACGTTGGCCCCGTCCTCGAGTAGGCACCGCGCCGCAGATGGAGCATTCCTGATGACCACCAACACCGGCCCATCAGCGCCCGCCGCAGTCGCCAGCTGCACGAGCGCCTCCTTGGCCGTGGAGTCTGTGCGCCACGTTCCAGAACGCAGCGCCTCCGCCAGCATGGTATGGACTGGACAACGCCGCGCAGCAGTTGGACACGGTGCGCGCCAATCGCGCCCATCCCGCACCATGCGCCTCCCGCCCCAGCATCCTCACCGACATCTTGAGTGGCAGCCACCATGTCTGCCGCAGTGGCCGCCTCCACAATCGCTCCCGCCGCGTGGGGGCAGAGGCTGACCGTGTTGACGACGAGGTTTGCTTGCGGCGTTGCCATCTCCATCGCCGTCGTCAAGTTGCGGACCCTCACCACAAGCATGCTGATCGTCTCGCTTCCCCGATCTCTTGCCCACTGGTCGTACGCGCTCCTCGCAGCTGCAAGCGCGCAGAGACCGCCCACGTCAGCACAGCCGCCGAGCGCGGCGCACACGGCGTCGCCTACCATCTCTCTGCGCGCCCACAGAAGGAGGATTGGCGGAGGAGAACTGTGCCGTGGTGGACCGCGTCGGCGACCGTGCCCCGAAAAGGCGAAAGAAGGCCCTGCGCGCTCTTGCCTGCGAAGCGGCCCCCGTCGCCATTCCGCGCGGCCATGGCGCGTTGCGTGCGCTTCCTCCGCCACGAAGCCGAAGCGGTAGCCGGAAGCCAGACGACGGAAGCAAGGCCGGGAGGAGGAAGTGCGCGCGCTCTCGTTGGAAAGGTAGGGCTGTTTGGTTGTGTGCGCGAGTGTGTGTCCCCGACGACCGTCCTCGCTGACCGCAGCCAATGGCTCGGGAATTGGCCGCCAATTCGCCGAACAGCACGCGGCAGCTGGGCTGGTAGGACTGCGACGCTGGACCGTACTCGTCGGCCAGCATCCAGGGTGCATCGTTCGGGTTCTGCTCCGGCGCGTCGCCCACGCCGACGAATAGGCGCCACTCTGAGGGCGACCCAGCGGTGCACAGGGTCGCATGGCGGGTGACGGTCATCTTTGAAACACCGAAGGCGGCGCCGGCATCATTGGGCTTGGGTGGCGGGCAGTGCAACCCAGAGCTGCTTGGCGAGGGCGTGGGCGTCGGCGGGCGATCGGAGGCTGGCGTGACAGTTGGTGTTGGCGACGTTGTCGGCGCCGGCGCTGCGGCCAGGTCCGCCGCAGT
>NZ_JAHCKK010000162.1 GCF_026125825.1 Hydrogenophaga sp.
GGACCACGTCCAACACTCCCGCGAACAGCGGCATCGCGGCCCCGACCGTCCTCGGGGCCGCGGTCTTTGCGGGCGGCAGCTATACGCAGGCCGGCAGCGTGCCGTGCAGCTTCGTCGCCCAGTGGCTGCAGGCACCGTTTCCGTCCGCCTCGCCCTCCCCGTCAGCGTCGCGCGTCCCAGGCGCGTCTGTGTCTCCCGCGTGGTCAGCGCTGGGCACGGGACTGAACAACTTCGCCAACACCATGGCCGTCGATGACCACGCCCTGTACGTGGGCGGCAACTTTGGAACGGCCGGCGTGACAGCGCTCCGTGTTGCTCCCTGGAGTGGCACGGCGTGGTCGGCGGCGCGGGGAGCGGGCGTTAGTGGCGATGACTCGCACGTGGAGGCCCTGGCGCTCTTCGACGGGGCACTGTACTCGGGCGGCTGGTTCAAGACAGTCGGCGGCGTGAACTCCAGTTGCATTGCGCGCTAGAACGGCACGGCGTGGTCGACGGTAGGCACGGACTTGACGATCTACGACCATGCGCTGCACGCGTGTGGCACCTTCGCGGAAGCGGGCGGCAAGGTGATGGGCCAGGTCGCTCGCTGGAACGGGCCCTGACCGATTCGGCGGCAGTCGCGTCGCGCGCGATAGATAGGCAGCTAGCTGCAGCTCCATCCGATTGCGCTCCATGGAGACTCGTGCGCCGTGCCATGCGCGGCGGAGACCCCCTTGATACCTTACGCGCCCTCCGTACGCCGCCATGCACAGATCACCGCAATAGGCGTATGGCGCTAAAACGAATCGGTTAGCGCTGCGCCGGTATTTAAAGATGCTCTGCTGCGGTAGCTGCGGCGCGGCTGTAGTGACGGCGTTGCACCGACAGGTCCATCCTGGCGCGCGCGAGTGTCGCGGCCGAGGCTTGCGGGTCGGCCCGAAGAGCGTCGCTGACGCTCTGGCCCCGAATCGCGTGGGGTCGCAGGTGCGGGGGCAGCCCGCACGCCCGCATCGCCGCAAGCACGATGGAAGCAACCCGCTGGCTCGTCAGGCACGCGTAGCAGCCCTGACGCGGCCGGGAGCACAGGAACACAAAGTCGGCCCCGGGCGCGCGCGGCAGGTCCGCGATCCGCTCGCAGTAGCGGCGCAGCAGTGCCACCGGGCACGCGCCCGGGTCGTCCGGCCACGCCGGCACGGTGACCCACGCCGTGCAGTCACCCAACGCGCCCTGCCGCGCCTGCCGCGCTGAGCCGGGCCGCCACTCCTTGGTGCGAAAGTACCGCACACGGCACACCGCACCCTCCAGTTGTCGATGCGCCACATCCCACGGCAAGCGGGCTAGATCCGACGCCCGTGCGTGGAGGTGGATCATGAGCGACACGATGGCCGCGTCACGCAGGCGCGCAAGAGGACAGTCCGCTGCTGCGGCTGTCACGCGCGCCCACCCCAGCAGGCGCGGGCAATCGACCACGTCGTCCTCGCCATAGCGGGCGACGGGCGGTCGCTCGAGGCGGATGGCCCGGACGAGCCGTGCCAGAGCCGGCGCGTCGGCTTGGGCGTCCGTGCGACCTACCAGCTGAAGCGTCTGGCAGATCGCCGCGCGGGCCTTTGTGATGGCGCCGTAGTTGGCGCCTCCCTCCGCCTTTAGATGCAGGAAGTCGACGATGTCATCGATCGAAGCATGCTCCGGATCAACGCCGCGTCCGTGGGCGAAGGCGGCGAACTCTCGCCAGGCCTTGTCGTATCCGGTAGGATTCCGCCAGCTGCGGAAGATCCTCTCTGTCGCGCCCGCGCAAAAGCGCGCACGCGCGCGGACAAACCCGAGACGCGACAGATCGCGTGCCCCCACCTCGCTGGGGGCATGGGGCCGTAGTCCTGGCCCAGGTCCCAGAACACGCCCGTCTGCCGAGGCAGGATGATGGGCGTGTCGCAGATCATCGTGATCAACACCGGGAACCACGCCTGCGACGTTGAGAACGCCCGGAATGTGCTGAGCGCGCAGCTCGATGTCCATCTCGAGCATCAGGCTCCGGATCGAGTGCAGGATGCTCGCCAGGTGCGGTGCGCGGCCCCCGCCGCGGTTGATGTACGACGCCGCGGTGCTGTTGTCCGTCCGGATCACAACGTGCGACCGCGGCATCAGGGACTCCCGAAAGGCTCGCAGAGCCAGGACGATGGCTAGCAGCTCGCGCGCGTTGGTCGACCACGCGCGCTCCTCGGGCGTCCAGAACCCCCTGGTGAATAGCCGGCCGCCGTCCGCTAGGGCGGCCCAGCCCCAGTTGCACGCGTCCGTGACTAGCGTCATGGCTGGGGCCGGCGTCAGGACTGCACGGCCGTTCCACCTCTCCAGGTGGTCGATCCACCAATGCAGCTCCTGGCGCGCTGCGGGCGTCAGCAGGACGCACGCCTCCCACCAGCCGGCCCGGCGGAACGTGCGTGTGAGGCACCCGCGCAGCTCGTGCCAGTGGAGCGCCGCGTGGCGCACCGAGAGCGCCACGGACTGCGTCCTGCCCAGGAAGCATGCCAGCATGCGGCAGGTGATCGCCTCGGGCGATGCCGCCTCGCCGAGCAGGCTCTGTGCCTCGTCGGAGATCTGACGGCGCTTGGCCGCCGGCACGTAGAGCTGCATGCGCCGCGTGTCGATGAGGAAGCCCAGGAACTCGGACGACCGACTGGGCGTCAGGGCGGACTTGTCGGTGTTGATGGCAAGTCCGAGATCGTACAGGAGACGGAGCGCGATGTGCGTGTGTCGCAGCGACTCCTCCCTGGATGCGGCCAGGATGAGCATGTCGTCCAGGTAGATGATCAGCCGTATGCCCTGCTCCCGCAGGAGGGCGATCACGTCCCGCATCAGCTTCGTGAACACGCGGGGCGCGCACGACACGCCAAAGGGCATCACTGCGAACTGGAAGGCGCCGCGTGGCGTTTGAAACGCTAGCCAGCGGCGATAGTCCCGGTGTACCGGGACGTGCCAGTAGGCGGACTGCAGGTCGACCGATGTCATCCAGTCGCCCTTTCGGACGAGCGTGCGCATCTCCCTCATGCCTTCCATCTTGAAGTGACGCGGCTGGATGAACGAGTTCACCCAGCGGAGGTTCAGCACGCCGCGCCACTTGCCGCCCTTCTTCGGCACGACGAAGAAGCTCGAGAGGGCGCAGTGGCTCGTCGTCTGCAGCGGCTCGACGACCCCGGTCGCCAGCATCTCGTCCACGATCGAGTCGCGGGCGGCCGTCTCCGCTTCCGACAGGGTCCGCTGGCCGCGGGCGCGTGCGCGCGCCGGCGGCGGGCCCCGAACCCACTCGAGGGTGAGCCCGTGGCGGAGCAGGCCCGACCGCACCGCAAACGAGGCGGGCAGCAGGTGGGTCCACGCTGCGAGGTGCCGGCCTAGCCCCCCGGCCACGAAGGGCCGGACGGGCGGCGAATTGGGTGGCGCCACGGCCGGCCGAAATGGCGCCACCCGAGAGAAACCCGGCGGCGGGTCAGGCTGCGCCCCGATGGGCGTGCCTGCCGCCGCGCGCGCGCCCCCGACCGCGGTAGGCTCCGCGTGGAGGGCGCTCGGTGCCGGTGTCGTGGGGGCCCTTGCTGAACTGCGAGGGGCCTCGAAAGTGGTCGCGCGAGCGCCGCGCGCTCCCATCGTGCTCGGCCCCGAAGGCCGAGCGCGCGCGAAAGGGCTGCGCCAGCAGCTGCGAGGCGCCAGGCTTGCCTGACTTGGGCCGCGAGGCACTTCCGGTCTCGCGAAGCTTCGCGATCGACGCGGATAGCGTGATGGATCTCTGCAGCGCCTCTACGGTCGCTGCGTCGCAGAGTGCCTCGTCGCGCTGATCCACGCGTGGCGCGGTCGCATGCGCGACGACATGCGCGGGGATCATCGTCCCAAACACCTGCAGCACGCGCTCGTGGCGTGCGTGGGCAAGGTGGTGGCTAATCAGGCGCACCATGTCAACCAGCGACGCACGCGTCGCGTAGTGCAGTCGGACTGCGCCGACATCATCCTGGGCAAGCATGCGAAGGCATGGCCGCAGGATGTCCGTCAACGGGGTCACGTACTTCCGCGTGAACTCCCGGTCGGAGGGCACTGACTTGCCCTTAGCGGCCTGCGTCGGCAGCGCCGCCTCCGGGGTGAACAGTCGCAGCCGGCAATTGCGCGGCTCTGGGTACCGTTCGAGTACGGCCTGCACCTCGTGCTTGGCCAAGGGTGACTCAAAGAAGGAGGGCGTCCTACCGCCGTCCACGTACCCCGGGAAGATGTCCGCCAGTGCGCTGGCCGGCACATCATAGACGAACTTTGGGCGCCGCTCGGGGGCCCAGTCGTCGTTTGGATCGATGAGGGGCGTTCCATCGCTGCGCTCATCGTCCCTTCCCTCCTCCTCGGTCCCATCCTGATCATCGTCAGGCGGGCCGGCGTTCATCCATCGCGCTCTCTTGCGCATCGGAGGGGAAGCGCACTCCCCAGCCTGACTCTGCGGCGCAGGGGGAGCTGGGGTGTTGGCTTGCAGCCCCGCCACTATCGTGGTGAGGGCATCCAGGCGGGCCGACATCGATTCGATCGATGGGTCCGCGGGCCGCGACACGGGCTCCTCCGCCAAGGCGGGCGCCCGTCGACGCGGTGCCGGACGACGCCGTGCCTTCGGCTGCGGCGTCGTCGCGGCCACCCCGTGCGCATCTGTCTCTACAGAGGTGCCTTCAGAGGTCACCTGCCGCCGCGTCCGTCGGACGGGGGCGGAGCTCGCAGCCGGCGCGCTCTGCGCCCGGCGCGGCATGGCAACGCTCGAACACGGAGGCAACGCACACCGTAACGAGGCGAAGCCGCGGCAAGCGTCGACGGCAAGGAGCTAAACGGTACGCCCGAGGCCGATCGACGCCGCCGGAGGCCAGACCGACAGAAGAAAAAGGCCTGAGTGGTGTGGCCGCCAGCGTGCCCCATATATACGCGCGGAGCGAGCACGTGGCAGGCTTAGTTTTCTTTGAATAGTCTGTGGCGAGATAGGCCAGA
>NZ_JAHCKK010000163.1 GCF_026125825.1 Hydrogenophaga sp.
CAGCAGCGTGGTGCGCCGTCCCTCGGCACCTCCCGCGACGCCCCGCCTGACGCTCGATCCGATCGAACTGGATGCGGGCATCGAGCGAGATCCGACCCTCAAGCTCTCGCCCTCCTTGCTGAGCGAGCCCAGCACGTCCGAGGAAGCCCGGGCCGCCGCCGGCCTTCTCTGGAAGTCCCTCAATGCCTCGCCAGAGGACATTCTGCGGGACGCCCAGAAGCTCGCGGCGCTCGAAGCGGAGGCCGAACAGTTGCGCAATGCCCGCGCGCAGAGCCAGAACAGCATTGGCGAGTTGAACGCTCAGTTGAACGAAGCGCGTGACCAGCGCTACCGCAACTGGCTGGTGTACCTGCTGGGCGCTTTGCTGCTGCTGGCGCTCCTGGCGCTGCTGATGGCGTCGCGGCGGCGTCCTGCGCAGGCCGGGTCCGAGGCCTCGCGAGCCTGGTGGTCTTCGGCGCCCGAAGACAAACCTGCTGCGGCATCGCCGGCAAGACCGGGCGGCCGGCGAGCACCGTTGGTGGCGGCGCCCGCATCCGATGGCTCGGCACTGGACCTTCACCTGGACCAGGACTCGTCGCTGGATGACCTGCAAGGCATGGCTGAGACGACCTCGGGGGACAACGGTGCGCAGCCGCCTTCACCGGCCTCGCTGCAATCCCGCGACCGCCGGGATTTTTCTCCCAGCGCCTTGGGCATCTCACGCTCGGTGGCGACCGAAGAACTGTTCGATGTCCAGCAGCAGGCCGACTTCTTCGTGTCGCTGGGCGAGGATGAACAGGCCATCCAGGTGTTGCGCAACCACCTGGCCGAGAGCCATGAGCCCAGCCCGTTGGCTTACCTCGACCTGTTCAAGCTCTATCACCGGCTGGGACGCCGCGAAGACTACGACGCCCTGCGCGATGAGTTCAACCACGTCTTCAATGCCGGTGCACCGCCGTTCAATCGCTACACCGACGGTGGCCGAGGCCTCGAATCCTACGAGGCGGCGTTCAGCCGCATTCAATCTTTGTGGCCTCAGCCCCGGGTGCTGGACCTGATCGAGGAGTCGATCTTCCGGGACGTCAGTGACGATGAAGTCGAGGTGTTCGATCTGGAGGCCTACCGCGAGCTGTTGTTGCTGCACGCAATCGCCAAGGAGCTGATCAAGCGCGAAGAGCCATTGTCTGGAGCACACAGCGAGTTCAAGCACACCAACATGCAGCCGCTGAAAGCAGATGCCCGGCGTCCGGCTGCGCCCGGTCGGGAGAGGAGCGCTGTCGCCGAGGAACCCGCCGCTGGCCGCAACACCCAGCCGATGGACCTGGATGTGCTTGTGCCGGCTTCGTCCCATCTGGGCCTGGACATCAACCTCAACGACTTGTCAGAATTCTCGGCGTTCGAGGCCTCGCTGCCGGAGGTGTCTCCACCGGTGGAACCGACCGCCAAGGCCGGCGACGGTCAGGACCTGCCCCTGAGCAACCTGATCGACTTCGAAGTGCTGGACTTCATGCCTCCTGACGAAGAGCCCGGCGCGAAGCCGGATGGCCAACGCTGACCGCCTGGGCTCTGACGAAGAAACGCCGGCTACAGCCGGCGTTCTTTCTTTGGGGTCTTCGCAGCGTGGTCAGCGCCGCACCTGGAGCGCGCCTGGATTGACGATGTTGGTCGGTGTGCCCTTGATGTAGTTGATCACGTTGTCGAACGCAGAGGAAAAGTACATCTCGTAGCTGTCCTGCTCCACATAGCCAATGTGGGGTGTGCAGATGCAGTTTTCCAGCCTGAGCAGGGCATGGCCTTGCAAGATGGGCTCGGACTCAAACACGTCGATTGCGGCCATGCCGGGGCGCCCCCGGTTCAGAGAGGCGATCAGCGCCTCGGGCTGGATCAGCTCGGCTCGAGAGGTGTTGACCAGCAATGCGGAGGTCTTCATGGCGGCGAGGTCTTCGGGCGTCACGCAGCCCGCGTTGCGCTCGCTCAGCCGCAAGTGCAGGCTCAGCACGTCGGCCGTTTCAAACAGAGCGGCTTTACTGGGCGCCACGTCGAAGCCATCGGAAGCGGCGCGGGCGCAGCTCTCTTCGCTGCCCCACACAATCACGCGCATGCCAAAGGCTCGCCCGTAACCCGCCACCATTTGCCCAATGCGGCCATAGCTCCAGATGCCCAGCGTCTTGCCTCGCAGGACCATGCCCACGCCAAAGTTGGCGGGCATGGCCGCGGCCTTGAGCCCTGCCTGTTGCCAGGCGCCATGCTTGAGGTTGGAGACGTACTGCGGAATTCGCCGCATGGCCGCGAGAATCAGCGCCCACGTGAGCTCAGCGGTTGAGACGGGTGAACCCACGCCCTCAGCCACTGCGATGCCGCGTTCGGTACAGGCATTCACGTCCACGTGCCCACCCACCCGGCCCGTTTGGGCGATCAACTTGAGGCGAGGCAACTTTTCGACCAGCTGGCGGGTGATGGCGGTGCGTTCCCGGATCAGGACAAGGACATCGGCATCGCGCAATCTCACGGACAACTGGCCCACGCCTTTGACCGTGTTGGTGAAGACTTTGGCCGGGTAAGGCTCCAGTTTCTCGGCACACCGCAGTTTGCGCACAGCGTCCTGATAGTCATCGAGGATCACAATATTCATGACCCTATTGTGCCTTCACCTCCCGCGCCTTCCGGCCCGTTGACCCCTGGTTACATGCAGCGCTGTGCCTCGTGCGCCAGGGGGAGGGCCGCTCGCACCGGCGGCCGCGCTCAGGCCGCGCGGGAGGACAGTTGGCGTTCCTGGTCGGCGAGCCGGTCAAGTTCGGCGCACACGTCGCTGATGCGGCCCGAAATCACCAGCCTCACACCGGCGCGATGCGCCGCTGCAGGGCCTGTCTGCTGAAGCACGCGCACGCGCGGCGCAGGTTCTGACGCCGCTGGCACAGCGCGCAAGACGGTGGGCGTGCGCGCCGTGCTGCCACGTTTGAGCCAGCCGGCTCGCGCAAAACGCTGCATGGCCCGCGTGGTCAAGGGCTCGTTGGCGGCCGGGGTGCGGCGAATGGCGGGAGAGGGCAGCCAGCAGTCGATCAACTGCAGAGGGGCGCGCCACGTGTTGGTGTTGAAAAGTTTTCCCATGCGAAACTCCATTGGTGGGGTTGAACACAGGCAGGATTGCAAAATCAGACGCCTTCGCAGGGATGTGTCCGCTTGGCGGGTTGCACACCCGCCGGGACCAAACGCCCGCCACCTGCTGAGGCGACACCGACCGGAATCGGTCAGAACTGGAAACTGTTGCGGATCAGGCCGACGGCGAGTCCTTCGATTTCAAACGGCTCGCCTGGCTCGACGACGATGGTCTTGTAGTCGGGGTTTTCCGCGTGCAATTCAATCAGGTGCTGGCGCCGCATGAAGCGCTTGACGGTGACATCGTCACCCAGACGCGCCACCACGATCTGGCCGTTCTTGGCTTCCTTCGTGGCCTGCACGGCGAGCAGGTCGCCGTCCATGATGCCGATATCGCGCATGGACATGCCACGCACCTTGAGCAGGTAGTCGGGCGTGCGCTGAAACAGGCTGCGCTCGACCTGGTAGGTCTGGTCGACATGTTCCTGCGCCAGGATGGGCGAGCCGGCCGCGACCCGACCGATGAGGGGGAGCACCAGCTGGGCCAAGCTGGGGATCGGCAGTGTAAGCTGGCGCCCGCGCGAATCGTTGATCGACTGCAGGTCTTCGCTGCGCAAGCGGATGCCTCGCGAAGTGCCACTGACCAGCTCGATCACGCCCTTGCGCGCCAAGGCTTGCAAATGCTCCTCGGCGGCATTGGCCGACTTGAAGCCCAGCTCGCTGGCGATTTCAGCGCGGGTGGGCGGCGCGCCGGTGCGCGCGATTGCCGTCTGGATCAATTCCAGGATCTGTTGCTGCCGGGCGGTGAGCTTCGGTGCGGTATGGGGCATGTCGAGCATGAGAACCTCGCGGAAAACGTGGTGGTCAAGAGGAGCACTGTCGGGGAAGGCAGGTGACACGCGGTAGACGGGTGGCACCTGTTTTCTTATCCAGTATCTGTATTTTTAACCAGTTTTCAAGGATTGGCAAGTGGTGGAAGCAAATGAGAGCCGGCGGCTCGTGATCCTGGGCACCGGCGGCACCATCGCCGGGCGTGCGGCGCGGGCAGGCGACAACGTGGGCTATGTGGCGGGACAGGTCGGCGTGGCCGATCTGGTGGCGGCTGTGCCCGCCCTGGCCAATGTGCCGATGCAGGTGGAGCAGGTCGCCCAGATCGACAGCAAGGACATGGGTTTGCCGGTGTGGCAGGCGCTGGTGGCACGGCTGCAGGTGCATGTGGATGACCCTCGGGTGGCGGCGGTGATCGTGACGCACGGCACCGACACTTTGGAGGAAACGGCCTTCGTCCTGCACCGCGTGCTGCAGCCGAGCAAGCCGGTGGTGCTGACCTGCGCGATGCGCCCAGCCTCCGCGCTGGTGCCGGACGGGCCGCAAAACCTGGCAGATGCGCTGGCCGTGGTGCGAGAGGCCCAGGCTGGCGTCGTGGTGGTGTGTGCCGGGCAGGTGCACGCTGCCTCGGAGGTGGCGAAGGTGCACACCTATCGCCTGGACGCCTTTGATTCCGGAGATGCGGGGCCGCTGGCCTGTGTGGAAGAGGGTGAGGTGCGCCGCTTCAGATCTTCGTGGAGCCCAGCGCCTTCCCGCGACCCAGCCCTCTTGCATCGCTTCCTGGCGGCCGAGGCCTTGCCCCGGGTGGAGCTTGTGACCAGCCATGCCGATGCGGACGGCGGCTTGGTGCGGGCGCTGATGGCCCCAGGCGCGGCGCGGCCCGTGCGGGGCATTGTGGTGGCCGGCACCGGGAACGGCACGGTTCACAAAGACCTGAGCGATGCCTTGATGGCTGCACAGGCACAAGGGGTTCGGGTGGTGCTGGCGACGCGTTGTGCGCGCGGACGGGT
>NZ_JAHCKK010000164.1 GCF_026125825.1 Hydrogenophaga sp.
GACTTCCGCGCAGGTGCGTGGGGCTGATCCTCGTGCCGACCACAAAGGCCTCGCCGGCATGGTCCATGGCGTCCTGGTCGTAGGCGCTGCCCGCGTGCAGGAACTGCGCGACAAAGTGGTTGCCTTCCATGTTGCTTATCAGCCCCGACAGGCGATAGGAGCCACGCAGCTCGCCTGCAGCGATCTCGATGGCCTCCTCGGGGTCCAATGCGTCGAAGAAGTCCTTCCCGGCTCCCGGACAGAGAATCGTGTCGTAGTTCGCGATCACCACAGGCGGCAGCCGCCCACTCGCGCCGACGAGCCCGTACGTGCACTTGCGTGCCTGGCGGCGTGTGACTCTCTGGCCCGGGTCACGACACGGGTGCGACGTCCGCGGCTGCGTCAGGAGCTCGACCATGCGCTCGTTCACGGCAGCGCTGACGGTCGTCGTGGGATCCAGTGTGTCCAGCGCACCCTCGCGATGCGCCACGAACGCGGCCACGTCGACCTTCAGCTCGCCCTCCTCGATCGGCACGCGCAGCACTGTGCCATGGGAGGCGCACTTCTCGTTCTCGCACACGAGCTCGGCGGCGACGGCGCAGGTGCGGAGAGATGCGAGCCACTGCAGCGGAACGAGGGCTTGATCAACGTCTCCCCAGAGGGATGCCACTCCCGGCGCGATCGACTCGCCGCAGAGGGCCATGTGCGCGAGCCGCGCCTGGCGCGCACGCGCATCACGCGGTGGCAAGGCAGGCGGCTCGCCGTGCCTGCGGGATGCGGAGACTGTTGGGCTCCGCGATGGAGCCCTGCCAGAACAGGCGTCCGACGTCGTCCAGTTGGGCCAGGCGCGCGTCCAGCGGCTTGCCGTGGTCAATGAACGCGCGGATGCAGGGCGAGTTGGCCATGGCGTGCATCGCGACGACCAACACGAGCGCTCCACGTCGCCCATCGTCACCCTCCCCACATGGCGCTGACATCCCGGTGCATGCGCTCGCGTCGCAGCTGGGGATCGCGTGCTGACACACCAAGCTGTCTATGGCCATGCGCTCGCCTCGCGCAGCTGCCATGGCCGCAGCATGCTGCGCGCATTCCTCGGCCTAGCTCTTCTTGCGCGCCCGGGCGTCCTTGATGTCCTTCGAGTGCTGAAGCTCGTTGTACGCCGTCCGCATTGCGCCCCGATGCCAGGTCAACTTGTCGTTGACTCCCCTGTGGAGAATGTTCCTGCTGATAAGAACATCTGCTGCGCTATCAAACAGCACCATGGTCGGCCATCCCTTGGTGCTGCGCGCGTCAAAGGCATCCCGCGTGCTCGTCTCGGGCGTCGTCAGCAAGTGATCCAGCAGCAGCACCGCCGCGGGCTGGATGCCGTTGAACTTGGGCTTGAGAATCTCCTCCTTCGCCAGAGACTTGACGGTACCGTTGACTAGCTTCACGGCTTCATGAACGAGTTGCGCTACCTTGCCCTCCACCACGTATTGCTCTATCTCTTCCCCAGGCTTGCGATTCCCCAGGACGCGTTCGAAGATGTCGCGCGCGCCCGTGCCAATCTGCTCGATCACATGCGACACTAGCGCCGGCTCCAGGTGCCACACCTGCTGCAGGTGCTCCCGCATCGCCGCCTCGCTGATCGGGTTCAGCTCGTAGACCGCGACCGCGTTGCTCCACCCCGACATCGACCGCAGCTGCGACGGCAGGTCGCCCTCGCTCGACAGGAAGACCAGGTTGAGCGCCTTGGCCTCGATGCACTCCGCGAGGAACTGCAGCAGCGAGCGCGCCGTGTACACCAGGCCCTGCACGTCCTCGACGATGACCGTCGCGAACCGCCCCGTCTTCGCATGGTACTCGCGAATGGCCTCGGGGATGGCGCTATCCACCTTGTCCACGTCGACGCCGAATGCGCGTGCAAACGCCTTCATCGCATCCTTGCCCTCGTTCTTCGACGGTTTCATGTTGACGAACACGATGCCGTCGCGATGGTCCCCACGTGCCACCATCAGCACCGTCGACGTCTTCCCCGACCCGCTCGGCCCGACAATCACCGCCCGCCCCGGTGCCTCGAACAGGATGCTGCGCACATACGCCTTGGCCTCCTCCT
The DNA here is from genome assembly GCF_026125825.1 of Hydrogenophaga sp. Lineage (GTDB taxonomy): Bacteria > Pseudomonadota > Gammaproteobacteria > Burkholderiales > Burkholderiaceae_C > Hydrogenophaga. Next base: position 2,075 of record NZ_JAHCKK010000164.1, read on the forward strand.
CCCGCGGCAGCCAGTCCTTCTCCTCGATCCCGGCAATGGGCGTGCTGCCGGGCAGCCGCTCGAACTTCGTCTGCAGCCTGTGCAGCGCCTTCCTGGTCGCGTACGCGTCGGAGTCCCTCCATAACTTGATAATCCCCGCGCCGACGCCAACGATCGTCGCCACGGAGACGACGAGGCCAAGGTACTCCTTGCCGTAGTACGCGAGGGTGTCCACCAGGCGCCCGCCCGGCGCCGCGGACGCCCTCGCGAGCGCTGCCTGCGGCGATGTCGGCGGCGGCGGCGGCTCCGTGGCCTTGTCGCTGCTCAGCCCGCGCCGAGCAGGGCACAGCGGCGGCAGTCGCAGCGCGGGCGGCCGATGCCACGTGACGGCGCCGTCACGCGCGCGTAGGCCGAGGCCCGCCGCCGTCCGCAGCCGCCCCAGCACGCTCATGCTTGACCCTGTGCGGGCATCAAGGTGCAGAGAACGGGGGACGCGCGACTCAGTCACTGCGCAAGGGCAGCGGCTGCCGTGTCGCGCTCGCGTGCGCGTCCGCCTGGCCTACCTTCGCTCCTGACCTGACGCCCTCGCGGGCGTGCCTCTGACACGCGTCCGGCTCCGTCGGCTGCAGCCCGGCGCCGACGCCTGCGTTTCCTGGGAGTGGGGGAGCGAGAAGGGAGAGAGAAGAGAGTGGAGAGAGTGAGGGCGGCCGCGCGCGCGAGGGTCGCGACCGCGTTGTGATGAAATGGCGCACACGCGGTGATGGAATGTGCTCGTGTGTGTGTGTTGTTTGATGCGCACGAGGTCGCGCGCGTCCGAACACCGCCGCCCGGCCCACCACCGCCGCCGAGGGTCACGTGGTTCGGAGCGTCGTCCGGGGTGCCGCACGTGACCCGCACTCTGCGGTGCGGATGGTTGCGCGGCGAGCGGCCACCAGCCTCTCCTCGTCTGCTCCTCCCCCCACACGCCCATGGAGTTGTGGAAGGTGGAAGCACGCGTGCATCGCTCGGCTGCATGTGAGGAAGGGAGGGAATGGCCTCCATGGGTAGGCACAAGGGACCACGCGTCGTCGTGTTTGTCGCGCGCATCCGTGTCATGGCCCCTCCGAAGCATCCCTTCTCCCAAGCATCGTCCACAATAGTGCGCACGGCGTGCCACAGTGTGCGGCACAGCTGCGCACAGTATGTGCTGCCCACTGCTTGCACGCAGCGGTCGTAGTGGAAAGTGACCTTGTCTGGCTTCGCCCTTCGGTACTGTTTCATGCTTGGTGATGAACGTAGCCTGGGTGATGAGGACCACAATGACGCACGTATCATATTGTCCTCTACGCTACCGGCAGGCGAGCATGGCTCGCGGGGCAAGCGCATGGTGTAAAGAGAAGCAGTTAAGCCGCTCCTTGCTGTAGCAGTGGGCCTATTGCATGTCAGGGTGCCCGTTGGGCTTGTAGAGATTCCCACTCACGCAGTAGGCTCGCACAGTCCGCCTTGGGGGATAAGGTCGCGTAGTCTAAGGGCCTTTTTCCGGCTTTGGTGACGAATTGAGAGGGAAAGACACATCCGATCAGCGCTCGCACGCAGTCTTTGTGGCCGCTCCATGCCGCAAGGTGAAGCGGCGTACCGCTGCCCTTGTTCCTTGCATTCCAGTTGGCACCGTGCTCCAGTAGTTCCCGAAAGCAGACTGTGGTGCCGTAGCCAGCTGCAGCATGCAACGGCGTCTTGCCCTAAGCATTCGGGTCGGCACCATGCGCAAGTAGCAGTCGCACGCACTCAGCCTTTCCGGTCACATGGCAATCGTGGACGGTACCCTGACCACTAGGTCGCTTCAAATGCATGCAGTCGATAGTAGTCTCGCCGGCCGCCCAGTGCAGAGGAGTCCCACTGTAGTCCTTGGCATTCACGTCCGCGCCACGATCAAGTAGGGCGCGAACGCAGTCTACCCGGCCATTGGCACACGCCCAGTGTAGCGGCGTTTCGTAGTTCAGAGCGACGCCGGTGCCCTGTTCGAGTAGCAATAGCATGCAGTCAACATGGCCGGCCGCCGCCGCCCAGAACAACGGTGATGACATGCCTTCGTCGTCGGTCGCGTTAACTTCGGCGCCATACTCAAGCAGCACCCGAATGCATTCTGCACTGCCACCGTCGGCCGCCCAATGCAGCGGCGTCGAGCCATCGTGGAAACTGCATTCCCTAGGGTCGCTCCCGTCCCTCGCGTTGACATCGGCACCGTGCTCGAGCATGACCCGTACGCAGTCCACGTGGCCGTTCCACGCCGCGCGGTGCAGTGGGGACGCGCCGTCACTGCTCGACGCGTTCACGTCGGCGCCGTGCTCGAGCAGAACTCGGACGCAGTCCACATGCCCGCTCCACGCCGCGCGGTGAAGGGCCGTCCAGTATCAGTATCCCCCGCTCCATCGGCCCTGGTGCACACCGGCCTTGCTCCTTGCATTGACATCGGCGCCGCGATCGAGCAGCATCCGCACACAGTCCACCATCCCGCTTTCGGCTGCGCAATGCAATGGCGTCGCGCCACGCTCGTCCACCGCATTCACGCTGGATTCGCGGGCAATGAAACCCCACCACTCGACGGGCAGGTCGTTGCGATTGCTTCGGTTCGCAGCCAAGAGAAGGTGGGTCACAAGTGGAGCACCAACGCTGTGCAGGCGAAGCTCGGCAAAGAGGCGCGGCTCGCTCAGCATGATCCGGTCAGCGAGGCTGTCATGCAGCCCATTGTTGTCAGCAACATGGCGTGAGAGTGCGTGCCACGTGTACTCCGCGCGCATGGCGTACAGCAGCCGGCACGCGCTCGCGATTCTC
>NZ_JAHCKK010000165.1 GCF_026125825.1 Hydrogenophaga sp.
TGGCGAGCAGGTGGCGTATCAGCTGGTCTGGCGCCAGCTTCAGCGCACTCCAGTACAGGAAATCCGACCCGACCAGCCGCAGCAGCCATTCGTCCTTCTCGTCGGACACTGACAGTGCCGAGGCCATTACGCTCTCGGGCTTGTGCACCAACGGCACCACGAGCACGAGTGCCCCGACTCGATCCGGATGACGGATCGCGGCCTGCATCGCTGAGGGCCCTCCAGCAGAGAGGCCGAGTACTGCCGCCTTTTCGATTCCGAGCGCATCGAGCAGGCAGACATGGGCGTCGGCCTGGGCCTCGGGTGAGGCATCGACGGGGCGCGGCGTGCGCAGGTAGCCAAAGCGCGAGACGGCGATCACGCGGATGCCGCGCTGGGCGAGCGGGCGCGCAAAGTCCATGCCCTGGTCGTGGCCCCCGCCGGAGCCATGGATCACCAGCAACGGGATCCCCGCACCCGATTCCTGGTACTCGATCGGCCCACAGCGGGTGTGCGCGAGGACGCTGCCTTGTGCCGCGTGTGCGGTGGCACGTGCGAGATCGCTCCGGTATCGCGCGTGGATAAGGATCATGGCCAGTCCGAGACCAGCCATGATTGCGAGCAGGGTGTAGTGCCGGCGTTTCATGACGGGGCTGTTCGAATGCGGGCGTGGCGTAGCCGTCCTCCCATGCGCAGGAAGAGGGGCAGGCACAGCAGCACCAAGACGATGGCCAGCACCGCTGCAAGATCGGGTGCAAAGGCTGCGAGCAGGGTTGGGGTCATCCCGGTTGCGTATGCCCCGCCGATGAGGCCCGCGGCCCCGATGGTCAGCATGAGTGGCGCCCACCTGCGGCGGGGCCTTGAAGCCCACCACGCCAGCGCGAGGGACAGGGTTGTGGCGAGCGCGCTTCCCCCATTGAATGCCATGTATCCGCTGCGCAGACTCGGGCCTGCGGGCGGCGGCTGGCCGTGGAGCAGGTTCACGATACCGATGGGCAGGCGGCTCATCACTGTATTCACATAGCCGAGTGGCAATTCGCTGTTGGCATTGATCAGCACCACGACGGCCTGCCGTGGGTCTGGCAGCAGCACCATCCACGCCGCGAAGGAGGCGAGATTGCCCAGATGCCAGCGTGCATCAGAGGCGGCACCGAATGGGCCGACGAACCAGCCCTCGCCGTAGCGGAATCGGAAATCGGTTGATAGAAGGGCGGTCGTCGCGGTGGGTGATCCGGGTGCGAGCAGTTGTCTCACGCCCTGCGCCGAGAGCAGGCGGCCGCCGGGCATCTCGCCGTCAGCCAGCAGCATCTGCAGGTAGCGCGCCAGGTCGTTGGCGCTGGCCACCAGGCTTCCAGTCGGCGCGAAGCCCGGCGGCAGTCCTGTGGCATGCGCCACGGGAATCCCGAACCAGGCGCGGTGCAGCTGTGTCATGCCGTCGCGTCGCGCGGCGTCGTGATCGGTGTGGCTGTGTGTCATCGCGAGCGGCTTCAGGATGCGCTCCCGGATCAGCAAATCCCACGGCTGGTCCGTCACGGTCTGCAGGATCTCGCCAAGCAGCACGTAGTTCAGATTGCTGTATTCGAATTGACCGCCGACGGGGCGGTTGAGCCTTACAGTGCCAAGGCCACGCGCAAGGTCGCTGATGCCGGCCTCGCTGTGTTGCAGGAGCGGAGCCATGCCGTCAGCGCGCGACAAGCCGCTGGTCTGGTTCAGCAGGTGGCGCAACGTGATCCTTGACGAAGCTTCCGCATCGGCAACGCGAAACCACGGCAGGTAGCGCTGGACGGGCGCGTCGGCATCGAGGCGCCCCGCCTCGATCTCCTGGCGGATGAGTAGCGCCGTGAAGGATTTCGTGAGGGAGCCGATCGGAAACGGCGTGTCGCCGGTGATGGCCCGACCCTTGCCGTCATGGCCGAAGCCGCGCACATGGGGTGCGTGGTCTTCGCGCAGCACCGCGATGGCGACGCCGGGCAACCCCGAGTCGATGACCTCCCTGGCCACGAATGCGTCGATCCTTTCGATCGTCCCGGCATCGGGGGTCGGGACCGGCGACTGTCCGGATGCCGGAAGCGCAAGGAATGCAGCCAGCCACGCGATCGAGGGGCCGTGCACGCATCGTGATGCATGGCCCTCAGACAAGCACGCTCTCCACCGGCCTGCGTCGCGAGCGGGGCATTTCCGGACCACGCCCGATGCGCACGATGAAGTCGGGTCGTCGATGCCCGATGCCGAGGAAGGCGGCAAACTGGGCGCGCAGATCGGGCACCTCCACGGGCTGGTTGATGAAGGCCGTGCGCAGGTCCAGCGCTGTGGCTTGCAGGGCGAGGCGTTCGTAACAGCGACCGGCCTCGATCCAGTGCGGTATGTCGTCGGACTCCGAATGCACTACTGCCACGGCAGCGGACCTGTGGATGTGCGCGACATCCTTCCTGTTCTGGCGCTCTGCCGAGAACCTGAGGCGCATGAAGAGCGCTCCCAGCCACCGTGGCACATCCGGACTGCCCATCACCGGACCGTAGAGGCCATCGCCGCTACGGGCCGCCTCGCGGGCGTTGAAGCGGATCCAGGCTTTCAGCTCCTCGGTCCACGCAGGATCCGCAAACTGCGCGCTGTTGCCGGCGGCGACGAATTCGGCGACCTGCGCGATCATTTGGCGATCCGTCAGCAGCCTGACCGACACCCCATCGCCCTGGCCCGCTTCTTCGAGAAGTCGCAGCTCTTCCGTGGCGAGTGCGCTCCCGTCATATTGTGCGCGGCTGCACTGGCGCTTCGGGATGGCCTTGAACAAGTCCGTGGGCGAAGGCGCCATCTTTTCGAAATCCATCCGCACGCCGGCCTCGGCGGCAGAGCAGGATACGTAGCCCCTCAGTCCAGCCGCCCGCGCAGCGATGAGCAGGTTCTCGGCAGCACACCCGAGGCTTGCGTACAGATGATGATCATCCGGATCGACCGCCGGACAGCGGCGCGACCGGTCGGGGAGGATCGAGATGGCGCCGGGCTCGAGCCGGAATTTCCAGGGCTGGGTGTTGTGGCTGGATGCGGCCAGGATGGCATGCTGCACCAGATCGACATGGTGGCGCGGAGCCATGACTGGCTCGACGCAAGACGGAGGCTCACGCGTAGAAGCGGCGGACATCCTGTGCTCCACAAGACCCTGGACGGTCTATTCTGCAGCGTGTCGGCGTGGATGTACCTGATTGAGATCAAATCTAACGCTACGCGCTACGCGGTATGGTGGGGGCGAGGCGAGGGAAGCCCAGCTCGCCGTCCGCAAGCCGGCATCGGCCAACTGATTTGATGCCCAGCGCCCGAGAGAGATCTGAGTAGACGTTTATTGGCTGGCTTGTGCAGTAACGGTAGCCGTGACGGTATCGAAATTCGCAGGCTGGATCTATCTGGCGTAAATTCAATGAGTTGACTTGCTGGCGCGAGGGCCAGCAGCGAGTCCGGCAAGCATTACCCCGGAAATCGCCGATTCATCGGGCAACAAGTCGGAATCGCGCGGCATCGATCGGGCGCGCGTTCGGCCGCGTCAACGATGGTTGCACGTGGCAAGAAGTAGCGCCGTCGACGGGCCGCAGTTCGCCGACCGGTGTGCCTTTGCATGGCCGCTGACGATCCGCTGCAATGCCCGACCATGACGGAGCCACTTCTTGCCACCTGCAGCGACTCGAACTCTCGATCGATGCGGTGGAAGAGGGCGGCGACATGAATCAGCGAACTCCATAAAAGTGCTCGGTGAACGGCTTGCGGAAACTCTGATGGCATGCCAGGCAACCCTGTTGAACCTTTGCGAAGGCGGTGATGACTGCCTGGCCGTCACCGCGAGTTGCGGCCTCGCCCATGGCTACGGCGGCATCGTGAACTTCACCATCGAAGCCCCGGAATCTCCCCGCGTCAGTTCCGAGCCACCCTAGGATGCGCATTTTTTCCGACGGTGGCGGTTCGGGGTGGCGGGCGATGTCTGGTGCAAGGCGTGCTACCAGGGTCCAGTCTTCCGTGGAAATGCCTCCCGCGACTGCCTGTATGTCGCGCCCGAGCTGGGCCATGATGTTCCGCAAGGCCATTGGTGCACTAGGCTCCGCCGCCTGGGCGCAGAAAGTTGCCACGGAGGCGAGCAGAACCACAGTCAGCGCGGCGGTGTGCGCCGGGCGGGGTTTGGGGTGGATCATTGTCTTCTCCTCGCCCCGACAACGGGGCCATTCAGAATTCCCAACTCAATGCGACTGATCCGAATGCGTGGCCGCCACGCTGTTCGTCGAACTCCCGGGTACGCCACACGCGCATCACCGCGAGCCTCATGCCATGACCGGCCACGAGCCATTGGCCGCCGATTCCAGCTGCTGCTTGTCCCACCCACGGACGACGGTTGACGTGGTGGCTGTCGCGAAACAGGTTGCCGTCGAGCGAGAAATCCCAGGCAATGGCCTTGGCTTCGAGGTGGGCGAAGGCGTGAACGCCGGGCCGTGGTGCGCCGGCGGAGCGCGGCTGCGTGCTACGGAGTCCCGTCGCTGCCGATGGGGGTCGATTCTCGCCGCCAGGACGGATCGGATAGCTGCCGAAGTCATTCGGAACGTTCCAGCCCATGCGCAGTTCGAGGCCTGTGCTGGCAGCCGTTTCGATATTGCCAAGGCGTATGGCATAGCTGCCGATCACATCGCCACTCCATCCTGGCTGGACAGCACCGATGGCGTAAGGCTTGAATTTGTGCTCCAGAGCCATCTGAAATGCCGGTTCGTTGTGCAACTGATGATCCCAGCCGCGAAAGCGCTCAATGCCACGCAGCGTGTGCACCAGATCCTGGGATTGTCTGGCCAGTGACCAGGGGCCGATGACGCCCAGGGTCAGCTCCCGGCTGTCGAGCA
>NZ_JAHCKK010000166.1 GCF_026125825.1 Hydrogenophaga sp.
GGGTCCTGCTGATTGCACTCTCGGCGCTGGCGAGCACGGCGATACTCGCAGCGACCTTCAGCTACGAGTACGACGCGCTGGGCCGGCTCACGAAGGTCACCCACCCGGACGGCAGCGTGGAGAACTACACGCTGGATGCGGCCGGCAATCGCGTGCAGTTCGACACCACGGGTGGCGCACCGAGCGTGCCCGCTGCGCCGGCGAGCATTTCCGGCCCGTCGATGAGCCTGACGGGCAATTACACGATCTCCTGGAGTGCCTCGACGGGGGCGAGCCGCTATGAGCTGTGGGAGAGCGTCTTCGACGGCGCGTTCTCGAAGGTGTACGACGGCACGGGCACGTCGAAAGTCTTCAGCAACAAGCCGAACGGCGAGTACACGTACAAGGCCAAAGCGTGCAACGGCAGCGGCTGCAGCGGCTTCTCGCCGACGAGGTTGGTGCTGGTGTGCAAGGGCGGATGCAGCTTCTTCGCTCCGCTTCCCAATGAATAACCGCATCTCACGCCCACTGCACGGCGCCGGACGGCGCCCGAGGAGAGGCCAGTGCCGGCTCGAGCCTGGGCTGGCCCTGGCGGTCCTGGCTCTGGCCAGTGTCGTGGCGTCGGCGCAAGACGTTCCCGAGATCATCTCGCCGCTGCGGGTGCAGACCGATCACAACGGCGTGAACATCGTCGATGGCAAGACGCGCATGGTGTTGCCGACGCTGTCCGTGCCGGCCGCGCCGAACCTGCGCTTCGATCGGGTGCAGAACGCGGCCCCCTACGTGACGGGCACGCTGTCCGGAACCACTGCGTCCTACTCGGTGCATACCGGCGACGCGAGCTCCGAGGCCTTCCAGTGCGTGGACACCAACACCTGCTCGAGTGTGACCGGCACCGGCTCGGTGCTGCAGGGGGTCGGGCCGTTCGCCTTCCGCCAGGCCGGTTCCGGCGTCCTCTACACGTTCAACCTCAAGCACGTGAAGACCACCGGCACGAACCCGGTGACGATGCGTTATTACGCCTCCGGGGCGAGCTTTCCGAACGGCGAGATCATCACGTATACCTACCAGACCGCGACGTTGCCGGGGGACACGTTCGGTCGCACGTTCTATCGTCCCACGCAGCTCACCAGCAACCTGGGCTACCACATCAGCCTCACTTACCACCCCGGCGCGCTCGACTCGGGCGACTGGGGCCGGGTGCAGCAGGCAACGCTCTATCGCTCGGCGGCGCCCACCACGCCACTGGCGAAGCTGACCTATGACCTCGATGGCACGATCACGGATGTGGGCGAACGGGAGTTCAAGTGCCAGGGCGTGGGCTGCGCCAATGTACTGGGCTCGAACGTGCAGGGTGATTCGGGGACGATGTGGCTGCCCGGGGAGAGCACGCCCACGCTGCAGGTGAGCAAGCACGCCAGCGCCCAGGTGGTCAGCACCGTGCTCAAGGATGGCGTGCAGTGGAACTACACCTATACGAACCTGCGCTGGAACGCGAACTCGAGCGGCTACCTGTTCGACCGGCTCACGGTCACGGGCCCGGACAGCCATCAGGCGCAATACGATCTGCACGCCGACCCGACGGGCCGCAGCAACGTGATCCACGCGCTCACCGATGCGCTGGGGCGCACCACCCAGTTCCAGTTCGACGAGAACTTCCGGCCGGTGCAGGTGCTGTATCCGGAGGGCAATGCGGTCGGCGTCACCTACGATGCCGGCGGCAATCTCGTGGCGAGGACCTCCTACGCCAAGCCCGGTTCCGGGCTGGGCGCCCTGACCGAGAGCGCCTACTACAACACCGGTTATTGCGCCGCGCCGGGTGACGTGCGCTGCTACCGGCCCGTGTGGTATCGCGATGCGCGCGGCAACCAGACGGACTACCTGTACAACGCCGCCGGGCAGCTGATCGAGCAGACCGACCCGGCCGACAAGAGCGGCGTGCGCCGCAAGACCTACGTGACCTACACGGTCACCAATGGCATCAGCCGTCGCACCGTGGTGCGGGTCTGCGGCGACACGACGACCTGCGGGACCTCGCAGGAGATCCGCACCGAGTACGAATACTGGGGCAATACGCTGTTGCCGAGCGTCGAGCGGCGGATCGATGCCGCCAACGCCACGACGCTCGAGACGCACTTCTACTATGACAATGCCGGGCGGCTGTGGATCGAGGACGGGCCGCTGGCCGGCCTGCAGGACGCCAAATATTTCTACTACGACGAGTACGGCCGGCGTACCTGGGAGATCGGGCCGGCCGGCTCCGATGGCTACCGGAACGCGAAGTGGTTCGATTACCGTGATGCCGACGACAAGCTGAAGATCGTCAAGGCGGGCACCGTCACCCAGCCCGACAACCCGACGCTGGATATTCACACGATCACGGAATTCGCGTTCGACAGCCGCCGCAACGCGATTCGTGAAGCGGTGTCGGTGTCGGGCACGACGCAGCGGCTCGTCGAGCGCTCCTACAAGTTGTCGGGCCCGCTGCTCTGCGAGGCGCTGCGGATGAACCCGGCCTACTTTGCCTCCCAGACCGATGCCTGTACGCCCGTCTCGCAGGGCCCCTTCGGTCCGGACCGGATCACGCGCCACCTGTACAACGCGGCCGGCGAGCTGCTGCAGGTGCAGCGCGCTTATGGCACAGCGCTGCAGCAGAACTACGCGACCTACACGTATACGACCAACGGCCAGCGCGCGAGCCTGACCGACGCCAAGGGCAATCGCAGCGAGCTGCGTTACGACGGTCACGACCGGCTGAACCGCCTGGTGTTCCCCTCCAAGACCACCCCGGGAGCTGTCAACGAGAGCGATTACGAATCCTACGGCTTCGACGCGGACGGCAATCGCACGTCATTGCGCAAGCGTGACGGCAAGAGCCTCGCGTTCGAGTTCGACGCACTCGATCGCGTGTGGCGCAAGACCGTGCCGACTTCGGCCAGCGGTGTGGCCGGCTACAGTGTGTACTACGATTACAACGTGCTGGATCTGCCGCTGTATGCCCGCTTCGGCTCGGACTCGGGTCCCGGCGTCATGACGGGCTATGACGGCTTCGGCCGGGTGTTGACGTCAACCAGTACGATGGGCGGCGTCAGTCGCATGCTCACCACCGAGTACGACGCGGGTAGCCGGCGCACGAAGCTGACCTTCCCGGATGGCAACTATTTTACCTACCACCACGACCCGGCCGGGCGGCTCGAATGGGTCAAGCAGAGCGGCAGCACGCAAGTCGTCACTTTGGGCTACGACACGCGCGGCCGGCGCAGCAGCGCCGTGGCCAGCAGTGCGGCGGCCGCGTACACCTACGATGCACTCTCGCGCCTGTCGAGTCTCACGCACGATCTGACCGCCACGGCGTCCGACCAGAGTCTCGCGTTCACCTACAACCCGGCCTCGCAGATCCTCACGCGCGCGCTGAGCAATGCGGCCTATGCGGGCGATCCGCCCGGCCCGGTGACCCGCGCCTACGTGGCCAATGGGCTGAACCAGTACACCAGTGTCGGCGGCGGCGCGCTCACCTATGACCTCAACGGCAATCTGAGCGCTTATGCCGGAACCAGCTACCTCTACGATACCGAGAATCGGCTTACCTCGGCCAGCGGCGCCAGCGCCGCCACGCTCACGTATGACCCGCTCGGAAGGCTGTTCTCGACCTCGGGCAGCCCGGGCACGCAGTTCCTGTATGACGGAGATCGGCTGGTAGCCGAATATCACGCCACCACCGGGGCGCTGCTGCGCCGCTACGTGCATACCGACGAGGTCGATGAGCCGCTGCTGTGGTACGAGGGCGCGGGGTTCACCAGCCGGCGGGGCCTGCTGGCCGATCACCAGGGTTCGATCGTGGCGGTAAGCGATGCCAGCGGGGCCTCGCTGGCGAAGAATCGTTACGACCCGTGGGGCCTGCCGCAGGCCGGGTTCCAGGGGCGGTTCGGTTACACCGGGCAGGCTTGGCTGCCTCAAGTGGGGCTGTACTACTACAAGGCGCGCATGTACTCGCCAACGTTGGGCCGGTTCCTGCAGACTGATCCGGTGGGGTATGACGATGACCTCAACCTCTATGCCTATGTGAGGAACGATCCGCTGAACAAGAGGGACCCGAGTGGTTTGGACTGCGGAGATCTAACAGGGCCCTGCGAGACAGTTACCGTTGAAGGGACGAAACCCGAGAAGAAAAAGAAGTCAAAGAAGTCTGAGTCCTCCGGGACAAATCGGGTCTTGCCCACGCCCGGCACGGCTGCATCGCAGCAGAAATCGCCGCAAGAGCAGGAGCCGATTTGTGAAGGCGGTGCACCGCAGCTGATCGACGCCAACATTACGGCAGCGGTTGCTACCGCTAGGATGCTGGCGGCAAATGCTACTAACGGCAGCATGCCTCCCATCGGCGCACGCGGTGTCGATCCTGTGACTTCGGCGCGTATCGCGCCGCATGAGCAAATTGCGGCAAATACTGACTGGGCCAAGGTTGCCAAGACAGGCGCCCGCTTAGGCACGGCATTCAACGTCTACAACGTCGTTTCCGGATTCCGAAGCAGCATTGCCGACGGGCTCTATGCAACGACAGACATGGCAGTTGGAACGGCGCTGGCTTTTGTTCCTCTTGCCGGCGTTCCGTTGAGCATCGCATACAGCGCGCATGGCGGCAGCAAGGCACTGGTGAACGATGTTCGCTACGCGACCGGACAGTGTCGGGCGCCCTGACATGAACCATGATCTGCTGACCCGGCTCTACCTTCGCCAGTATGCGTTCTTGATACGCAGATACCCGCGACAGCCAGCGTCAGCGATATATCACTACGCAACCCTTGGAGTCTCAGCTCT
>NZ_JAHCKK010000167.1 GCF_026125825.1 Hydrogenophaga sp.
GGCTCGCCAGTCCAGCGGCTTTGACGACATGGACGACGACATCCCGTTCTGATCACCACCGTCGAGCCACGTCCCCAGGACCCAGGCCCGCACGCCTTCCGGCGCTGCGGGCTTTCTTTTGGGCCCGTCAGCTCAGCCCCAGGTGCCGGGGCAACTGCAGGGCCACGGCATAGAGGGCATGAGACGCCATGCTGGCGTGCGCTTCGCGCATGAGCAGGTTGCTGCGCTGCCACTCCTGGTCGGACACCGCCTTCGCGAACACCAGCGCGCCGCGGGCGCCCAGGTGAACCCCGGGTTCGGCCTGCTGCCGCACGCGGCTGGCGCGGGCCCAGCGGCGCTGGGCCTGCTCCCAGTCCGTGACCGCCTGCAGGTAGGCTGCCCTGGCCAGGGCAAACCGATCGCTCGCCGAGTGGCAATACCCATCCGGCGTCCTTGCCGATGCCTCGCCCAGCCGCTGCACCTCGAGCGCCAGCCGGTCGATCTCGTCGGGCGCCACCGGCACAAAGCCCACCCCGTTCGCGTCCAGCTGGGCCGGCAGCAGGCGGGTCAGCCGGGTGAAGTAGCGGCCCGCCGAATCCCACAGTGCCATGGCCATGTCCACCGAACACCAGAGGTCCTGCATCATCGCCACGAGCCGGCGCCGCTCCGGGCTCGGGCGCACGGCGCGCTCGCCCCTTGCGTTGAGGAGGTCGCCCACGTCCTTCAGGATCTGCTGGGCGTTGAGGCCGCCCATCAGCCGCCGCCGGGCCGTGTCCACCTCGTGGCAGGCATTCAGCACCCGCAGCAGCTGCTGGTTGAGCTGCCGCAGGTCGGCGGGCCCATGCCCCTCGCACGGGGCTTCTCGCGTGTGCACGTGCCGCAACACGTCCCGAAATGCCATGCCGGTGGCGGCGCTCGCGTCTGGGCGGAAGGCGCCGTCGGAAGAGCGCATTTCGCGCCGCACCAAACGCCCCCATTCCTCCTCCCTCCGATGCGAAGCCTCCGGCCTCACACCCTTGTCGAATGCGTCAAACATGTCGAGGTCTTTCCCGAATCAAGTTGGTTGGAAACCCAGGGGCCCCGCGCCGGGGCGATCTGTTCACCGCCGGCCATCGAGTCCCCATCAGCCCTTGTTGCGCAGGAGCCCGCCTCTGTGGACGGCTCAAAAGCACCTGCGGCTGAAATTTATAACACTGTTCAACTACAAAATCCATGGTTTGCCGCCATGAATTGAGGTAAAAAGTTCACGAAACGACCAGACTGCGGGCGCAGGCCGGGGCGGCGGGTGGAGGCCGAGCTGGCCCGCCGCCGCCGCGCTGGCATGATGTCGGACTTCGCAGCCACTGCTGCCGACCTCCTCAGCCATGAACACAGCCCCCTCCCAGCCCGGCGCGCCCGCCACCGTCCAACCGGCCCGCGCACGCCGAGGCACACCGCGCAACAAGGCCCCGCGCGCCGAAGGCCGCCCGCCCCGGCAGCACCCGGTGCTCGACCAGCTGGCCCAGCTCGTCCCTGGCCTGTTCGGCGAGGTGCTCAAGCCACTCAAGCGCGGCATCTACCAGGACCTGCTTGACGCCCATCCGGGGGTGCTCGAGGCCGAAGGCCTCAAGGCCGCGCTGGCCCTGCACACGCGCTCGTCGCGCTACCTGAGCGTGGTGGCTTCGGGCCAGCCCCGCCACGACCTCGCCGGTCAGCCGGTGGAAGCCCTGGCGCCTGAACACGTGCACCACGCGCTGATCGAGGTGTTCCGCCGCCGACAGGGCCGCTCACCGGAGGACCTGGTCCCCAAGCTGCGCCAGCGCATCGCGCAGGCCTTCGAAGCCTCGGGTCTGGGCCGCGAGGCCTACGCCGCGCTGGTGATGGGACGCGACGAAACCGTCAACGCCATCACCGCCGACGCCCTGGCCGATGCGGCCAGCCGCGCCGCGCGCGACGAAGCCATGCTGCGCGCCTTCGACGCCAGCGGGCAGACGGTCGAGGCCTTTGCCGACATGTACGGCATGCCGGTGCACGAAGCCCGCCGCACGCTCGACCGCGCCCGGGCCCGCGCCTCGCAGGCACAACCCCGCACCGCATGAGCCCTGCCGCGACCGCCGAATCACCCTACGCGTGGTGGCGGCTGGTCGCATCGCTTGCGCTCATGACGCTGGGCGGCGTGGGCATGTACTCGGTCACCGTGGTGCTCCCGCGCATCCAGGCCGATTTCGGGGTCGACCGCGGCGCGGCCTCGCTGCCCTACACGCTGACCATGGTGGGCTTTGGCATCGGCGGCATCCTCATGGGCAAACTGTCCGACCGGTTCGGCGTGATGGTGCCGGTGATCGGCGGCGCCATCGGCCTGGGCCTGGGCTTCATCGCCGCCGGCGCGGCCACCACGCTGTGGCAGTTCAGCCTGGCGCAAGGCCTGCTCATCGGCATGCTCGGCACCTCGGCCACCTTCGCGCCCCTGGTGGCCGACACCTCACGCTGGTTTGACCGGCACCGCGGCATCGCGCTGGCGATCTGCATGAGCGGCAACTACGTGGCCGGTGCGATCTGGCCACCGGTCACTCAGCACTTCATCGACCACGGCGGCTGGCGCGAGGCCTACACCGTCATCGGCGTGTTCTGCCTGCTCGCCATGCTGCCGCTGGCCCTGGTGCTGCGCCGCCGCCCGCCCCCGGAGGCCGCGCCGATGTCGGCCGCCACCACCGGCGCAACCACCGCGCAAGCGGATCGGCCACTGGGCCTGTCGCCGGCCACGCTGCAGGCCCTGCTGTGTGTGGCCGGGGTGTCGTGCTGCGTGGCCATGTCCATGCCGCAGGTGCACATCGTGGCCTATTGCACCGACCTGGGCTTTGGCGCCGCGCGCGGCGCCGAGATGCTCTCGGTGATGCTGGGCATGGGCGTGGCCAGCCGGCTGATCTCCGGGTGGATCTCCGACCGCATCGGGGGCCTGCGCACGCTGCTGCTGGGCTCGGTGCTTCAGGGCGTGGCGCTGCTGCTGTTCCTGCCGTTCGATGGCCTTGTGCCGCTGTACCTGATCTCCGGCCTCTTCGGCCTGTTCCAGGGCGGCATCGTGCCGAGCTACGCCTTGATCGTGCGCGAGCACTTCGCGCCCATGCAGGCCGGCGTGCGTGTGGGCACGGTGCTGATGGCCACGCTGCTGGGCATGGCGCTGGGCGGCTGGATGTCGGGCGCGATCTTCGACCTGACCGGGTCCTACCGGGCCGCTTTCCTCAACGGCATCGGTTTCAACCTGCTCAACATCGGCATCGTGCTGTTCCTGCTGCGGCGCGCGCGGGCGCGCGGCATCGGCCTGGGCCGGCCGCCTCAGGGCATGGTGAACACCGTGAGCACGCCGGTGTAACCGTAGAGGCTTTGGTGCGCGATCTCGCCGCCGGCGAAGAAGCCCACCAAGGGCACATCGCCAAGCGCACGGCGCACCACCTGCAGCTCGGCACTGGGGCTGCCGAAATGGGGCCCGCCACGCCCCGAACAGCTGACGTACACCGCCCCGGCGATGCGCCGCGCGGCGTGCGGGCCTGCATCGACCTCGGTGGACGAGAGCGCCGCCGCCATCGACAGACCCAGCTCTTCGGGCTCAAGCTCTTCCCGCACCTCGGCGCACACGCGCACGAGGTCGGCGCGCGCGGCCTCGGCGTTGCGCTCGCAGAAGGCCAGGCGCGTCCCCACGGGGGCCACGTCGGCAATGGCGATGCCGCGCCGCCCCGGGTCCAGGCCGATCAGATGGCGCACCAGCACCTCGGTGCCAAACTGGCCGCGCACCCGCGGGGCGGGCGCTGACGACGCGCCGCGCTCGGGCAGCGGCGGCGAGAGCCCGACCAGCGTCGCGCGCAGGCGCGGCATGGCTTCTTCGGGCTGCTCCAGCGATATCACCCGTTCGCGCAACAACACGTCCAGCGCGGGCTCGTCGTCGAGCATCAGCACCAGGTTGCCGTCGGATGCCGTGACCGTGCGCTCGCGGTCCACCGGCTGCGCGCCCTGCGTGACGCGCGAGACCAGCCCGACGTCCGCCGCGAAGGCCACGCCGCTCAAGCCCCCATGAAACACCCCGCTTGCCGCGCCCTGGCCGTCCAGGTTGCCCGCGCTGCTCAGCGAGAACTGCACGCTCTGGTGGCGGCTGGCGGCCAGGCCGCCAAACACATAGCCACTGCGCGTGCGCTCGGCCATCTCGGCAATGAGTTCGGCCAGCTCGGGCGTGCTGCCGTCGGCATGCACCAGCGCCGTGTGCGCCTCAAAACGGTCGGGGATGGCCGATCGGCCGCTGCTCGAGAGCGGGGCCACGCCGCTGAACACGCGGTACTGCCCGGGATGCAGGTCGCACAGCATCACGCACATCGCGGGCTCGTCGAAGTACTCCACGTTGTTGGCCGCGATGCCCACGCCCACGGTGCCGGCCCAATCGATCGCCTCGGACGACAGCTCGGCACTCAGGTGCCTGAGGATGGCCTCGGCTTCGCTGGCGTAGTGGTCGGTGATGTAGAGAAGGCCCAGGCAGGGCGATTTGGCGTATTCGGGCAGCGCCATCTGGGCACGCAGTTGCGCGAGCACCAGGGCAGCGGCCATCTGCCATTGCGGGTGGGTGGCGTGGGCGTAAGGAAAGCGTTTCATGAGGGCAAGTGCAGCGCGCCGCGATGGCGGCGTCGCGGAAAAGTCAACGGCGGCTCGCGGCCTTGCGG
>NZ_JAHCKK010000168.1 GCF_026125825.1 Hydrogenophaga sp.
CACGGCCGAGCGCTTCGTCGCCGACCGGTTTTCGCGCGCGCCCGGTGCGCGCCTGTACCGCACCGGCGACCTCGCGCGCTGGGACGCGCAGGGCCGCCTGCACCACCTGGGCCGGCTCGACCACCAGGTGAAGGTGCGCGGCTACCGCATCGAACTTGGCGAGATCGAGACCGCGCTGTCCACCCACCCGGCGGTGCGCCAGGCGGTGGTGATGGGCCGCGAGGCTGGCCCGGCCGACGTGAGGCTGGTGGCCTACCTGGCGTTCCAGCCGGGCGAGGACCTGACGGCCAGCGACGTGCGGCGCTTTCTGCGCAAGCAACTGCCCGACTACATGATCCCCTCGGTGGTGGCTGCGGTGGACGCGATCCCGCTCACGCCCAATGGCAAGGTCGACCGCGCCGCGCTGCCCGACCCGTTTCGCCACGCGGTGCAGGCCGCGCGCGATTTCGTCGCGCCCGAACCGGGCCACGAGCAGGCCATGGCCGAGATCTGGCGCGACATCCTGCACGTGGAGCGCGTGGGGGCGGAGGACAACTTCTTCGAACTCGGCGGTCACTCCCTGCTGTCGCTGCGCGTGGCGCAGGCGGTGGAAAAGCAGCTGGGTTGGCGCATGGATGTGCGCACATTGTTCTTCCAGAACCTGCGTCAGGTGGTGGCCACCGCGGCCGCGGAGAAGGGAAGTCTCCCGCCATGACGCCCCTGTTTTTTGGTGAGAGCTCGCGCCGTCTGTTCGGCGTCTACACGCCGGCGCATGCGCGTGGCGGCAAGGCGCGCGGGGTGGTGATCTGCCAGCCGTGGGGCACGGAGTACCTGCGCGCGCACCGCAGCGTCTGCCAGCTGAGCCGCCTGCTGGCCGAGTCGGGCGTGCACGTGCTGCGCTTCGACGGTTTTGGCACCGGCGACTCCGCTGGCGACACGGGCGATGGCGATCTCCAGGGCTGGCAGGCGGACGTGGAAACCGCCATCGACGAACTCAAGGACACCGCCGGCCTGCAGCGCGTGGGCCTGGTCGGCCTGCGCCTGGGCGGTGTGCTGGCCGCCCGCGTGGCGCCGCTGCGCCGCAAGGACGTGGATGCCGTGGTGCTGTGGGACCCGGTGGTGCAGGGAGCCGACCACCTCGCGGGTCTGCAGCGCCTGGACGCGGCCCAGGCCCGCGAGCGCGCACTGAAGGTGAACGCCGGGGAACTGCTGGGTTTTCCCGTGTCCGTGGCGCTGGCCACGGAGCTGCAGGCGATCGACCTGCTGCAGCATGTGCCCGGCCTGCCGGCGCGCACGCTCATGGTGGTCTCGGAACACGTGCCCGGGCAGGACGCGGTGCGCGCCGCGCTGGAGGCGGCACGGCCGGGCGCGCAGCCCTTCGAGCACATCCCGAGCCAGCCGGCCTGGGTGGAAGACCAGCATTCCGGCGCGGGCGCGGTGCCGGTGCGGCTGCTGCAGCGCATCGTGGAGTGGCTGGCCTGATGGAACGCCTCGTTGAACAGGCCTTGCTGCTGGGCCCGCGCAAATCCATGGTCGGGGTGATCACGCCCGCGTCCGCGCGGGCGGCGGTGCCCGACGCGCCTTTTGTCGTGATCCTCAACGCCGGCATCATCCACCGCGTCGGGCCCAACCGCATGCATGTGCTGCTGGCCCGCGCGCTGGCGGCCGCGGGCTTTGGCGTGCTGCGCGTGGACCTCTCCGGGCTGGGCGACAGCGAGGCGCGCAACGATGCCTTGCCGCCGCTGGACGCCACCCTGGCCGACATCCGCGAGATCCTGGACATGCTGCAGGCCACGCGCCAGGTGCAGCGTGTGGTGCTGGTGGGCCTGTGTTCGGGCGCCGACCATTCGATCATCTACGCCGGCACCGACGAACGCGTGGTGGGCGTGGCACTGATGGACCCGTCCATTCCGCGCACGCTGGGCTACTACGTGCACCACTACGGCCACCGCATCCTGGGCCTGCGCGCCTGGCTCAACCTGATGCTGGGCCGCCACCCGATCTGGCGCGCGCTGCGCCGCCGCCTGAGCCGCAAGGCATCCCCCGGTTCGCCGGGCGACGAGGTGGAGGTGCGCGGCCCGTCGCTGGAAGACCCGAAGGTCAAGGCCTTCCTGCAGAACGCCTACGGCCGCGCGCTGGGCAGCGGCGTGCAGATTCTGGCGGTGCTGACATCGGACCGGCAGCGCCAGCACAACTACCGCCGCCAGCTGCTCGACGCCTTTCCCACGCTCCAATTTGGCGACCAGCTGTGGCTGGAGTACTTCAAGGAATGCGACCACACCTTCGCCTCGTCGGCCAACCGCGCCCGCCTGATCGGCCTGGTGGAGACCTGGATGAAGGCGACCCGTTTCCGCTCACCGCCGCAGGGGTGAGCGCGCCGGTTCAGCGTTGGGCGGGCAGCACTCGGCTTGCCAGCCAGTCGTCGGTCATGGCCAGGAAGGCCTGTTGCGCGGTGCGTGTCGTGATGAGGTGGTCCGACACCTCCAGGTAGTGGAAGGCCACCTTCTCGTGGAACGGGAACTGGCCGAACATGCCCTTGAACTGCCCGGCGTGGTTGAACCACTCGGGTTCGCCGCCGCAGTAGACGAACAGCAGTTCCACGCCGCCATCGCTCAGGGTCTGGATGCGCTGGCCGAAGACCTCCCGGGGTGGCACGAGCGACACCTCCACCGCCCGCCCGCTGACGTTGCCGCCATCGCCGTCGACGGATCGTGAACGAAACGCCCCGAGGAGGCGTTCTCCGGCCTTGCGCACCGTGCCCATCAGGCCCGCTCGGCGCAGCTTGTAGAAGAAGGTCCGGGTGCGCGATTCGGCGGTGGGGTAGGCGTAGAGGTCCCACAGCAGGATGGCGCGCAGGCGCGGGTCTTCCAGGGCCACGAGGTGGGCCACTTCGGCGCCCGAGCAGAAACCCACCATCATGAAACGCGCGCAGCCAAAGCGGGCCTGGGCCGCGTCCATCACCGAGCGCGTGTCGGCCACCCACTGCTCGACCACCGGCAGGGTGCTGGCCGTGCGGCGGCTGTCACCCAGGCCGCTCATGTCGAAGCGCACCGAAGGGATGCCCTGGGCCGCGAGCCGGCGCGCGAGGTGCACGTTCATGCGGTGCGGGCCGCTGCGCGGGATCACGCCGGAGTTGGTCAGCAGTGCCACGATGGGTGGCGCGCCGTGGAAGCCCGTGTCGGCGGGCGTGAAGGTGGCGACGAGGTGGTTTTCGGCCCCCAGCGTCAGGGTGTGTTCGGCCATCGGTCAGTCGAGGGTGGAGAGAACGGCGCGCAGCAGGTCCGGTGGGACGATCGCCGTGCCCATCGCTTGACTGGACATCCAGTCGGTGATCTGCCCGATCGGGTGCAGGCGGAATTCGGGGTGGTTTTCCAGGTCGGCGAAATGCCCGCGCTGCGCATCGGGCACGGCGCACAGCACGCGAACGCCCCGCCGCAAGGCGGGCGCCACCTGCACATCGCGCAGGTTCTGCAATTCATCGGCCAGGGAGGGGCCGACGTGAAAGCCCAGCAGGTCGCCTGGCAGGCCGGGGGCGACGCCTTTGTCGCTGGCCAGCAGCCGGTCCCAGGGCACGCGGAACATGCGCACCAGCTCGCGCTGGTGGCCCTCCATGAGCTGGCGCACGTAGGTGGGGCCGTCGAGCACCGGCTCCCACAGCACCAGCTGCGTGGGCGGCTTGCGCGCGCGCAGGGCCGCGCGCAGCGCGAGGGTGGCGCCCAGGCCCATGCCGAACCAGATCACGGGCGTGTCGTCGCCGTTGTGCAGTTGCTCGTGGGCGGCCAGGGTGTCGTCGAGCCAGCCGCCGAGCGACTGGTCTTCCTCGTTGCCGGGGGAGTCGCCGGTGCCGTGGTAGTCGAAGCGCAAGGATTCGCAGCGCTCGCGCGCGAGCCGCTCGCCCACGACGCGGTAGATGGCCGCGGTGCGAACGGCCTCCTGGCCCAGGGGGCGGCACAGCAGGAAGCGCGCGCGCGGCACGTCTGTGCCGCTGGCGGTCTGGTACACGCCCACCATCTCCCGCCCGGGGCGGCCGAAACGTCTGATCGCAAGGTCCATGGCGTCGAGTCGCGGTTGTGCCGGGTCAGGCCCTTTGAACGAGGCGAGCGAGCCGTTTCATGAGGCCCGGTGCGGGTTCGGCGGCTTCTGCGGGGGCCGCGGCGGGCTGCGCGGCGCCGGTGGCGTCGTAGGCCACGGCGAGCTGAGCCAGCGTTTCACTGACGTAGCGGCGCGGGCTGATCTGCTTGCCGATCTGCTGCTCCAGCTTGAGCACGGCCTGCATGGCGGTGAGCGAGGTGCCGCCCAGGTCGAAGAAGTTGTCGTTGCGGCCGATGTGGCTCATGCCGAGCAGCTCGCTCCAGACGGCGTGGATGGCCTGTTCGGTGGCGGTGCCGGCGAAGGCGTCGCCGGCCCGGCTGGCCTGCGCCCTGAGCGCGCGGGATTGCGCCATCTGCAGCCGGCCGCCGGGGTGGCGCACGATCTGCTCGAACCAGCGCGGCTCCGCCGCCGCGCGCGCCTCGATGGGCAAGGCGTCGAGCAGCGCGCGGACATGGGACTCGCGTTGTGCGGCCGACAGCCCGGCTGCCTGCAGGCCGATGACCAGCCGGCGGCGACCGCCCGCGTCCACCACGGCTTGCGTGGCGGCCATCTCGACGCCGGCCAGCGCCAGCGCC
>NZ_JAHCKK010000169.1 GCF_026125825.1 Hydrogenophaga sp.
TGATCTTGCCCCGCTTTCGTGTAGGGACCACAGTGCACGAGAGAGGAGCTGGAGATGGCGAAATCAAAGTTTGCAAAGCGTTACCCGAAGGAGTTCCAGACACAGCTGGTGCGCCTGCACCGGGCCGGCCGATCGCTGACGGAGCTGTCGCGCGAGTTCGGCTGTTCGCCGTGGGCGATCAGCCGCTGGGCCAAGCAGGCCGATCGGGATGCGGGCCACGGCGATGGCGGGTTGAGCACGGAGGAGAAGGTGGAGCTGGCGCAGCTGCGGCGTGAGGTGAAGCGGCTGCGGCTGGAGCGTGACATTCTGGGAAAAGCCAGCGCCTGGTTCGCGCAGGAGATCGTGCCCAATTCGCGCCGCTCTTCGGATTCGTAAGAGCGAACCAGGCGAACTACCCGGTAGCGATGATGTGTCGGTTGCTCAAGGTTTCGGTCAGCGGCTTTTATGCCTGGGACGACCGGCCGCGCTCGCGCCATGCCCGGCAGGATCTCGAGCTGACAGCACTGATCCACACGATTCACGAGCGCTCGTACGGCACCTATGGTGCCCCGCGAGTGCATGCCGAGCTGCAGCAGGCCTATGGGGTACACGTGGGCCGCAAGCGGGTGGCGCGTCTGATGAAGGCCGCCGGGCTGCGGGGTATCAGCAAGCGCCGGTTCGTGTGCACGACCGTCAGCGAGGTACGCGAGCGCTGGGCGCCGGATCTGGTGGATCGGGACTTCACGGTGTCGGAACCGGACCGTCTGTGGGTGGCGGATGCGACCTTCATCCCGACCTGGGAAGGCTTTCTGTACCTGGCGATGGTGCTGGATGCCTTCTCGCGGCGCGTCGTGGGCTGGGCGATGGGCGGGGCGCTGCGCACCGAGTTGATGCTCAGCGCTCTCGAGAGGGCCTACGCCCAGCGCACCCCGCGCGCTGTGATCCATCATTCGGATCACGGCTGCCAGTACACCTCGATCGCCTTCGGAAAGCGCTGCGAGGAGCTCGGCGTGCGTCCGTCGCTGGGTTCGGTCGGTGACGCCTACGACAATGCGATGGCGGAGAGCTTCTTTGCAACGCTGGAGTGCGAGGTACTGGATCGCAACCATTTCAGAACGCGTGTGGCGGCGCGCCAGGCAACCTTCGCCTGGATCGAAGGCTGGTACAACACACGCCGGCGTCATTCTTCGCTCGGCTACCGTTCGCCGCGCGACTTCGAACGAGCGTTCCTCGGCGAGGACGCGTCCGCGAACCTGGCGCTTCTGGCGCGCTACGCGCGCCAGACTGACTGGCGCAAGAAGCATTGAGAATGAAGAGTGCAAGAATGCCAAGACCAGAGGAGAATTATCACTCGACAGATCGGATCACAAACTCATACCCTTCCACCGAAGCGGGTCAGGTCCACAACGTGGCCCAGGTGGTCGTGGCATTCCGGCTGTTCTCGACAGTGAACATGCTGCCCTGGACGCTGGTTCTGTTTGCGCTGGCGGCCATCTTGTTGCTCACGATGACGGTGCGCCTGCGCGGCAATCCCTGGTATGCGCTGGCGGCCGTATGGGGCCTGGTTGGAGTGTTTGCCAAGCAACAGGCATCGACGTTGCCGGGCGCGAACATCGCCGCGTGGATTGCCCTCGGTCTGGCGGGTGCCGTGGGCGTGATATCGCTGTGGCAGCAGTTCGGTGCGCGGCATCCGGGCACGCGTCTTACACACTGATCGCAGACGGACGACTGGCGCTGAGCCGGCGCGTGTTCAAAGGCCAACCAGCGGCTGCAACTTGCCTGCCAGCCAGCCCCGGAAGCGCAACGGTGCATCCAGGGCGGCGACACAGATGCACGGCACGCCCGGTGCGGTGATCGGCTGGTGCTCCGTTTCGTTGTCGAGATCGGCCGCGTCACCGGGGCCGAATCGGCCCAGCACATCGTCGTAGGCGCCGCGAAGGATCTGGGTCAGCTCGGTGCCTCGATGACCATGGAGGGGCACGCTCTTGCCCGGCGCGATCCTGAGC
This sequence comes from Hydrogenophaga sp., assembly GCF_026125825.1. Classification (GTDB taxonomy): domain Bacteria; phylum Pseudomonadota; class Gammaproteobacteria; order Burkholderiales; family Burkholderiaceae_C; genus Hydrogenophaga. The sequence goes on from NZ_JAHCKK010000169.1 coordinate 1,986, forward strand.
AACAGCAACGTATCCCGGCCGGGCTGCGCAGTCCGGATCATGTGTACGCCGGGTGCGACCCAGCGCCAGCGCAAGGCGTTCCATGAACGGCCGAAGTACGCTTGCAGCGGCTGCGGCAAGCAATCCGGGTCGGTGGAGCGCGCGGCAGATGGATGTGCCTCGATGGTTGCCGCGCCGGGGCCGGGCGGCGACTCGTCGAGGCGATCCAGCATCGCACTGCGCAGGCGCGCCTGCCGCGCCGTATCCAACCCGGTGGTCTGTTGCTGGCCCAGCAAAAGGCCGCCGATACGTTCGGCATCGGCCAGCAGCCCGCGGCAGTGCTTGCACGCCCCGACATGGGTCGCTGCCACCGCCGTCATCTCGGGCGACAAGGCGCCGGCGGCAAGACTGACCAGGGTTGCTTCATTGAGATGATGCTGTGGAGTCATGCGGCTCCCCGTACGCCGAGTTGCAGACGCAGGAACGCGCGCCGCAGAGTGGATTTCACCGTTCCCAGCGGCATGCCGAGCTCGTCGGCGATTTGCTGGTGGGATCTGGCTTCGAAATACGACATGCGGATCAAGCGGGCCTGCATGGCCGGCAGCTTTTCGATGCGGTGCCTGAGGTCGGCGTATTCGGCAAGACTTTCAGCCTGTGAAGGTCCGGCCTCCTCGGGATCGCCCATTCTCTCCAGCGCGTCCTGCACCGGCACCCACTGGGGCTCGCTGCGCACCCGGTCGATATGCAGGTTCCGGGCGATCCGGAACAGCCAGGTCGACAAGCCGCCGCGTCCGGCGTCATAGAGTTCGGCGCGCTGCCACAACCGCAAGAGCGCTTCCTGGGCCAGCTCTTCCGCAACGGCTTCGGGCGATCCGAGCCCCTTCAGGTAAAGCCGGACGCGCGGCGCGAAGTGGTCGTAAATGCGCATGAAGCACGCGCGATCGCGCTGGCGAGCCAACAACACCATCTGGCCCGCCCAGTAGCCTGCATTTCTCTCGTCGGGTTCGGTACTCGACATGGCTCGCGCCGCCTCGAACGGCGACAGGCATCCGAATGTCCGGGGGGCGATCATGTTAGGGCAAATCCGGGGCGTGGCGGCTGTTTTCAGCTGTCATACGAAAATCCAGGCCGATCGGATGCAGCGATCCCGCGCGAGGGCTCGCGTCATCGCGAACTCATCGCACGGATATGCATCCGTTTGGCTGTCGCTTCCGTATAGGACACCACTACATCACTCGACCCGACCGGGAACGGCCTTGAACCGATGTCTCGACCAGGGCTCGACAAGACGGAGCGAAAACCTTGCGGATTGCCGTGATCGGATCGGGTATTGCGGGCCTTGCTTCGGCCTGGCTGCTGTCGCGCCGGCATGAGGTGACGCTGTACGAGGCGAACGACTACCTGGGCGGACACACACACACGCACGACATCGAGCTCGATGGCCGCTACCACGCGGTGGACACCGGTTTCATCGTGCACAACCCGGTGCATTACCCACTGCTGACACGGCTGTTCGACGAACTGGGCGTGGCCTCGCAGCCGACGAAGATGAGTTTCTCGGTGCACAGCGAGGCCAGCGGCCTGCAATACAACGCCGCCTCACTGGATACCTTGTTCTGCCAGCGCCGCAACCTGGTGTCGCCACGCTTCATCGGCTTGGTGCGCGACTTGTTCCGGTTCTATCGCGAGGCACCGGCCCTGCTCACCAGCACGGGCCCGGGCCCCACCCTGGGCGACTGGCTTGCCGAGCGCCGCTACGGTACGGCATTCCGCGACGAACACCTGGTGCCGATGGCGTCTGCGCTGTGGTCGTCGCCGGCCACGCAGATCCAGTCGTTTCCGGCGCGCCACCTCGTTCAGTTCATGGCGAATCACCAGATGTTGCAGGCGGAGCAGAGACCCGAATGGCGCGTGGTGCGTGGCGGCTCGGCCACGTACGTTCGCGCGATGCGTCGCTACTGGCAGGTTAACGAACGGCTGAACAGCCCGGTACGTGCGGTTCGGCGCGACGATCGCGGGGCGACGGTCGCAAGTGATGACGGTGTGGAACGCTTCGATGAGGTGGTACTGGCCTGCCACAGCGATCAGGCACTGGCACTGTTGGCCGATGCCAGCGAAAGCGAGCGCGCTATCCTCGGCGCAATCCCCTACCAGTCCAATGACGTGGTGCTGCATACGGATGCCACGTTGTTGCCGCGCTTGCCCAAGGCATGGGCAGCGTGGAACGCCTTCGTTCCGCGCGCTCCAGCCTCACCATGCACCGTGAGCTACTGCATGAACCTGCTGCAGGGCATCGATTCGCCTCTGCCCCTGGTGGTCACGCTCAATCGCAGCGAAGCGATCGACCCGGCCAAGGTACTGCGTCGCATGGAGTACCACCACCCCGTGTACACGCACGCGTCGGTGGCCGCTCAGCTGCGCAAGGTGGAGATCCAGGGCGTCAATCGCACGTGGTTCGCCGGCGCCTACTGGGGTTGGGGTTTCCACGAGGACGGCGTGCGCAGTGCAGTGGAAGTGGCGTCAGCGCTGGGCGTGCGCTGGGATGCAGGCCCGATCGCCGCGTCGTCATACAACAGGGAATTGGCCGCATGAACGCGGAACTGCACAGCGCGGTGTACGAAGGGATCGTGCGGCATCGACGGATGACCCCGCGTCCGCATGCATTCAGC
>NZ_JAHCKK010000017.1 GCF_026125825.1 Hydrogenophaga sp.
GTGCTCTACAGGGAAATCAAGCAGAGCCTGACCGACCTGGAAAAGATGTTCGCGCTGATGGAAAAAGAGCGGGAGATCGCCGACGTGCCGGGCGCGCGGCCGCTTCAGCTTTCGGGTCCGCCGGCCGTGGCGTTCGAGAACGTGCGCTTTTCCTACGAGCCGGCGCGCGAGATCCTGCACGGCATCAGCTTCGAGATTCCGCCGGGCAAGACGGTGGCCGTCGTCGGCCCGTCAGGTTCGGGCAAGAGCACGCTGGCCCGCCTGCTTTACCGCTTCTACGACGTGAGCAATGCCGACGAGGGCGGGCGCATCACCATCGATGGGCAGGACATCAAGGCCGTCACCCAGGCCAGTGTGCGCCAGGCCATCGGCATCGTGCCGCAGGACACGGTGCTGTTCAACGACACCATCGAATACAACATCCTCTATGGCCGCCCCGATGCGGGGCACGAAGCGGCGGTGCAGGCCGCCCAGGCGGCGCACATCCACCCGTTCATCCAGCACCTGCCCCTGGGCTACGCGACCATGGTGGGCGAGCGCGGTCTCAAGCTCTCGGGTGGCGAGAAGCAGCGCGTGGCGATCGCCCGCACGCTGCTGAAGAATCCGCCGATCCTGATTTTCGACGAGGCCACTTCGGCCCTGGATTCGGCCAATGAACGCGCGATCCAGGCCGAACTGAGAAGCGCGGCTCGCAACAAGACCACGCTGGTGATCGCGCACCGCCTCTCCACCGTGGTGGATGCGCACGAAATCCTGGTCTTGGTCAACGGCGACATCGTGGAGCGGGGTACCCACGCCGAATTGGTGACCCGGTCCGGGGTGTACGCGGGCATGTGGGCACTGCAGCAAAGCGGCAGCGACTGATTGCGATTTCCCCTCAGGTCGTACCATTCCCGGCGGCTCTGCGTCCGGCCGTTCCATAATCGCCGTCCATGGAAACCAAATGGCTCGAGGATTTTGTCAGCCTCGCCGAAACCCGCAGCTTCAGCCGTTCGGCGCAGCTGCGCCACGTGACCCAGCCCGCTTTTTCCCGGCGCATCCAGTCGCTGGAAGCCTGGGCGGGCACCGATCTGGTGGATCGCTCTTCGTACCCCACGCGCCTCACGCCCGCGGGCCAGACGCTGTATGACCAGGCACTGGAGATGCTGCAGGCGCTGCAAAGCACGCGCGCCACGCTGCGCGCCCACACCGCCGCCGCACAGGACGTGATCGAATTCGCCGTCCCGCACACCCTGGCCTTCACCTTCTTCCCGTCCTGGCTCTCGGGTTTGCGCGAGACCTGCGGGCCGATCAAGAGCCGTTTGATCGCCATGAACGTGCACGACGCCGTGCTTCGTCTGGTGGAAGGCAGTTGTGACCTCCTGATCGCCTACCAGCACGCGGCCCAGCCCATCCAGCTCGATGCGGCCCGCTACGAGATGCTGCACCTGGGCTCGGAGGTGCTTTCACCCTATGTGCGTCCTGACGCGCAGGGCCTGCCGCAGTACGCGTTGCCGGGGTCGCCCCAGCAGCCGCTGCCCTACCTGGCCTATGCGCCGGGCGCCTACCTTGGGAGGGCGGTGGACCAGATGCTCAAGCAGAGCAGCACACCGGTGCACCTGGACCGCATCTACGAAACCGACATGGCCGAAGGCCTGAAAGCGATGGCCCTGGAAGGCCATGGCATCGCCTTCCTGCCAGCCAGCGCGGTTCGCAAGGAGGTGCGGGCCCGCAAGCTCGTGTCCGCCGGCGGGTCGCTGGAGACCGCACTGGACATCCGCATCTACCGCGAGCGGTCTTCCACGCGCAGGGCCAAAGGGCCGGTGGAACAGTTCTGGAATGACCTGCGCAAGAAGCTCGAAAGTCCCTGATCCATCTTGTCTCATAGGCGATACAGGCGATGCACCGCCAAGGCCATTGGGGAAAATCCGTACATGAATGGTTTGCATAATGGCCGCTGCAATCAGCATTGGATGCGAAGGATGCCGCTGGCTACAGTCGCGAGTTCCGCCTTTGACAGGGTGGGAATTCCCGGGTGGAACGGAGCTTGCGTAGGGAGCATCATGCAAAAGCCCCCCAACGCGACGACGTCGTTGAGCATCCGGTCCTGATCGCTGGTTCCATCATCTTTTCTACAAGCAAGGAGATCCCTATGAAGAAACACCTGCTCGCTCTGGCCGTGACCACACTGGCCGTCGGCAGCGCCTTTGCACAGGCCGGCGACACACTGGCCAAGATCAAGGCGTCTGGCAGCGTGTCCCTGGGCGTGCGCGAGTCCTCCGGACTGGGCTACACGCTGGGCAACGGCAAGTACGTCGGTTTCCACACCGAAATGGGCGAAATCGTTCTGGCCGACATCCAGAAGCAGCTCGGCCTGGCCAAGCTCAATATCAACTACCAGCCGGTGACCTCGCAGAACCGCATCCCCCTGGTGCAGAACGGCACCGTCGATCTGGAGTGCGGCTCGACCACGAACAACGCCACGCGCCAGAAAGACGTGGCCTTCGCCGTGACCACCTACGTGGAAGAGGTGCGCATCGCCGTCAAGGCCAACTCCGGCATCACCAGCATCAAGGACCTCAACGGCAAGACCGTGGCCACCACCACCGGCACCACCTCGGTGCAGACCCTGCGCAAGAACGAGCGCGCCGGCGGCATTGACTTCAAGGAAGTCTATGGCAAGGACCACGCCGACAGCTTCCTGGCGCTGGAAAGCGGCCGTGCCGACGCTTTCGTGATGGACGGCTCCATCCTGGCGGCCAACATCTCCAAGTCCAAGAACCCTGCCGACTACAAGATCGTGGGTGAAGTGCTGTCGGTCGAGCCGATCGCCTGCATGCTGCGCAAGGATGATCCGGCCTTCAAGAAGGCCGTGGACGACAGCATCAAGCGCCAGATCGCCGACGGTTCGCTGGCCAAGCTGTACGACAAGTGGTTCATGCAGCCCATTCCGCCAGCCAACGTGAAGATCGGCCTGCCCCTGTCCGATGCCACCAAGGCGGCCTGGGCCAACCCGAACGACAAACCGATGGAAGACTACGCCAAGAAGTAAGCCACGCACCGAGCAGACGCCCCTTCAAATGGACCCATTTGAAGGGGCGTTTTCGTGGCGCCCGCGCAAAAGCGCGGCGTGATCCGGACAAGCAACAGAGAGAAAAGGGGCTCCTATGAGCTGGGATTGGCAGGTGTTCTGCGAGGACACCATTGAGCGGCAGCCGGTGGAGAGCTGCTTTGGCAAGGGGGGAGACATCACCTATCTGGACTGGATGCTCTCGGCCTGGGGCTGGACAGTGTCCGTGTCGCTGCTGGCGCTGCTGCTGGCGCTGGTGCTCGGCATCCTGATTGGCACGCTGCGCACGCTTCCCGACCGACCCATGGTGGTGCGGCTGGGCAATGCCTGGGTGGAGTTGTTCCGCAACATCCCGTTGCTGGTGCAGATTTTCCTGTGGTACCACGTGGTGCCCACGATGTTCCCTGTCATGCGGGGCGTGCCCGGCTTCGTGCTGGTGGTCTTTGCCCTGGGCTTCTTCACCTCGGCGCGCATCGCCGAACAGGTGCGCTCGGGCATCCAGGCCCTGCCGCGCGGTCAGCGCTACGCGGGCATGGCCATGGGCTTTACCACCTTCCAGTACTACCGCTATGTGCTGCTGCCCATGGCGTTTCGCATCATCATTCCGCCGCTGACCAGCGAGACCATGAACATCTTCAAGAACTCCTCGGTGGCGTTCGCGGTGTCGGTGTCGGAGCTGACCATGTTCGCGATGCAGGCGCAGGAAGAGACCTCGCGCGGCATCGAGGTGTACCTTGCCGTGACGGGCCTGTACATCATCTCGGCCTTCGCAATCAACCGCATCATGGCCTTCATCGAGAAGCGCGTGCGCATACCGGGCTTCGTCGTGGCAGGCGGAGCGGGAGGCCACTGACATGAACCTCAACCTCGACTTTTCCTTCTACAACTGGGACCTCATCAGCAACTTCGTGCTGAAGGGCCTGTACTTCAGCGTGATGCTGACTGTCGTGGCCACGCTGGGCGGCATCTTCTTTGGCACCATCCTGGCGCTGATGCGCCTGTCGGGCAAGAAGTGGCTGGACACGCCGGCCACGATCTACGTCAACGGCATGCGCAGCATTCCGCTGGTGATGGTGATCCTCTGGTTCTTCCTGCTGGTGCCGCTGCTGATCGGGCGCCCCATCGGCGCGGAGGTGTCGGCCGTGGTCACCTTCATCGCCTTCGAGGCGGCCTATTTCAGCGAGATCATGCGCGCGGGCATCCAGTCGATCCCGCGCGGCCAGGTGTTCGCCGGCCAGGCGCTGGGCATGAGCTATGGGCAGAACATGAAACTGGTCGTGCTGCCGCAGGCGTTCCGCAACATGCTGCCGGTGCTGCTCACGCAGACCATCATCCTGTTCCAGGACACTTCGCTCGTCTACGCCATCGGTGCCTACGACATGCTCAAAGGCTTCGAGGTCGCAGGCAAGAACTTCGGCCGACCGATCGAGGCCTACCTGGCCGCCGCCGTGGTCTATTTCGTCATGTGTTACGCGCTGTCGTGGCTCGTCAAGCGGCTGCACAAGAAAATTGCCATCATTCGTTGATGCCATCGAAACCCAGGAATTGCAATGATTGAACTCAAGAACGTCTCCAAGTGGTATGGCAGCGTCCAGGTGCTGACCGATTGCTCCACCAACATCCAGAAGGGCGAGGTCGTCGTGGTGTGCGGCCCGTCGGGCTCGGGCAAGTCGACCCTCATCAAGACCATCAACGCGCTCGAGCCTTTCCAGAAGGGTGAGATCACGGTCGATGGCATTGCGGTGCACGACCCCAAGACCGACCTGCCCAAGCTGCGCAGCCGCGTGGGCATGGTGTTCCAGCACTTCGAGCTGTTCCCGCACCTGTCGGTGACGGAGAACCTCACGATCGCACAGATCAAGGTGCTGGGGCGCAGCCCGGACGAAGCCAAGAAGCGTGGGCTGAAGATGCTCGACCGCGTGGGCCTGTCGGCGCACAAGGACAAGTTCCCGGGCCAGCTGTCGGGTGGGCAGCAGCAGCGCGTGGCCATTGCACGCGCGCTGTCCATGGACCCCATCGTGATGCTGTTCGACGAACCCACCTCGGCGCTCGACCCCGAGATGGTCGGCGAGGTGCTGGACGTGATGGTCGGCCTGGCGCACGAGGGCATGACCATGATGTGCGTGACGCACGAGATGGGCTTTGCGCGCAAGGTCAGCAACCGCGTGATCTTCATGGACGTCGGCGGCAAGATCCTGGAGGATTGCTCCAAGGACGATTTCTTCGGCAAGCCCGAGGAACGCCAGCCGCGCACCAAGGACTTCCTCAACAAGATCCTGGCGCACTAAAAGGCAACCCCTGGCGCGTTCTGCGCGTCCCCCTCAAGGGGGGCGCACCCTGGGACCGGGAAAACCAGATTTTCGGGTGCCCTCGATTCGGGCGTGTCTTGCCGGCTGCATGTGGACGGATGGGAGAATACGGTCATGAACCGCGCCACCGACACCCTCACGATCACCCGACCCGACGACTGGCACCTCCACGTGCGCGATGGCGAAGCCTTGCACACCGTGGTGCCGCACACCGCCGCCCAATTTGGCCGCGCGATCATCATGCCCAACCTGAAGCCGCCGGTGACCACGGCGGCGCAGGCCACGGCCTACCGCGACCGCATCCGCGCCGCCGTGCCCGAGGGCATGAGCTTCGAACCGCTGATGACGCTCTACCTCACCGACAACCTGCCGCCCGAGGAAATTGCGCGCGCCAAGGATGCGGGCGTGGTCGCCCTCAAGCTTTATCCGGCGGGCGCCACCACCAACAGCGATGCCGGTGTGACGGACATTCGCAAGACGTACAAGACGCTGGAAGCGATGCAGCGCGCCGGCTTGTTGCTGCTGGTGCACGGTGAAGTCACGTCGCCCGACATCGATCTGTTCGACCGCGAGGCGGTGTTCATCGATGAACAATTGATTCCTCTGCGGCGCGACTTTCCCGAACTCAAGATCGTGATGGAGCACATCACCACCCGCGAGGCCGCGCAGTACGTGGGCGAGGCTGGCGCATTCACGGCCGCCACGCTCACGGCCCACCACCTGCTCTACAACCGCAATGCCATCTTCACCGGTGGCATCCGCCCGCATTACTACTGCCTGCCGGTGCTCAAGCGCGAGACCCACCGCCAGGCGCTCGTGGCTGCCGCCACCAGCGGCAGCGACCGCTTCTTCCTGGGCACCGACAGCGCGCCGCACCCGGCCCATCTGAAGGAGCACGCCACCGGCTGCGCCGGCTGCTACACCGCGCACGCCGCGATCGAAATGTATGCCGAGGCCTTCGACTCGGTGGGCGCGCTGGACAAGCTCGAGGCTTTTGCCAGCTTCCACGGCCCGGCGTTCTACGGCCTTGCGCGCAACAGCGGCACCGTCACCCTCAAGCGCGAGAGCTGGACCACGCCCGAGAGCTTCCGGTTTGGTGAGGCCGATCTCAAGCCGCTGCGCGGTGGCGAGGCCTTGCCCTGGCGCCTGCAAGCCTGACTCCCTTGGAACTGGCGCTCGACTGGAACGCGCCCTGGTTCGCACCCGTGGCCCATGACGGGCGGGCGGTGGCCGCATCTCTGGCGGGGGGGCAGCCCTGGCCGCAGGCGCTGGGTGGCGCCGCACCGGTGCGCTTCGTGCCGCAGGGCGAATTGCCCGTTGGCACCGCTTACGAGCAGTTCATCTTCGAGACCGGCCGCGTGCCCACGCGCGAAAACCTGCACGACTTCTTCAATGGCCTGTGCTGGCGCCGTTTCCCGTTGACCAAGCAGCGCCTGAACCGGCTGCAGGCCGCGCAGATCGCCGCCGACGGCGTGCGCGCCGTGCGGGGCCCGGTGCGCGACGCGCTCACCCTGTTCGACGAAAACGCCGCGCTGCTGCAGGCCCCCGAGCCGCTCTGGGAGGCCTTGGCGGCCCGCGACTGGCTCCGCCTGTTCGTGACGCTGCGCCCCTTCTGGTCGCAGGCGCGGCTGGTGCTGTTCGGCCACGCCCTGCTGGAAAAACTGGTGGCGCCCTACAAGTCGATCACCGCCCACGTGTACCGTGCGCCGGTGCCGCCGTCGCTGGGCGACGACCTGGCCGCATGGGATGCATGGCTGGCGCAGGGTCTGAGCTCGACGGTGCTGGCGACCAAACCGTTCACACCCCTGCCGGTGCTGGGCGTGCCGGGCTGGTGGCCGGCGAACGAAGATCCCGCTTACTATGCCGACGCCAGGGTGTTTCGCCCCAGGCGCACCGATGCCCCGATGGACAACCCATGACCCAGCCCGCCACGCCCTCCTGGTCCCACCTGAACCTGGCGCACGACGCCGATCGCGCCGAACTCGCCGCGCATTTCCGCGCCACCGGCGTGCGCGACGTGGAATGCCTGTTCGCCGACGTCACCGGCTACCCGCGCGGCAAGCTCATGCCTGCGGCCAGTTTCGCCGCGGGTGGCGAGCTGCGCATCTGCCAGGCGATTCCCATGCAGTGCGTGACGGGCGAGTATTCCTACGACAAGGTCTTCCCCGACAGCGATCCCGACGTGCGCCTGGTGCCCGATCTCTCCACGCTCAAGCTCGCCCCCTGGGCCAGCGTGCCGCGCTACCTCGCGGTGCACGACTGCGTGGAACTCGACGGCAGCCTGTGCGAGTTCGCCCCGCGGTCGGTGCTCAAGAACGTGGTGGCGCGCTATCAGGCCCTGGGGCTGGCGCCCGTGGTCGCGCCGGAGATCGAGTTCTACCTGACCGCGGCCATGACCGACCCGGCCCAGCCGCTGACGGCACCGCTGGGGCGGGGCGGGCGGCCTGAGGTCGGACAGTCGGCTTTCAGCCTCAATGCGCTCAACGAGCTCGCGCCGTTCTGGGATGCGTTTTACGCCGCCATCGACGCGCTCGGCATCCGGGCCGATACCTGGCTTCACGAAGTCGGACCCTGCCAGTACGAGATCAACCTGCTGCACGGCGACCCGGTCGCCGTGGCCGACCAGGCCTTCCTGTTCAAGACGGCGGCGCGCGAGATCGCGCTGCAACACGGTCTCAATGCGGTGTTCATGGCCAAGCCCCTGGCGGGCGAGGCGGGCAGTTCCATGCACCTGCACCAGAGCGTGGTGGATGCCCAAGGCCGCAACATCTTCAGCCAGGCCGATGGGTCCGAGAGCGAGGCCTTCCTGCACTACATCGGGGGCTTGCAGGCCTTCACGCCCGATCTCACGTTGATCTATGCACCCACCGTCAATTCCTACCGCCGCTATGTCGCGGGCAGCCAGGCACCGATCAACGTGGAATGGGGCCGCGACAACCGCACCGCCGGGCTGCGCGTGCCCGTGAGCCCGCCGGTCGCGCGCCGGGTGGAGAACCGCCTGGCCGGCGCCGACGCCAACCCCTACCTGGCCATGGCTGCCACCCTCGCAGCCGGTCTGGAGGGGCTGCAGACGCGCTGCCTGCCAGGCGAACCCGTGCAGGACAATGGCTACGACCTGCCTCGCGGCCTGCCGCGAACTTTTTTCACCGCCCACGAACAAATGGCCCAGAGCGCGCACGCGCCACGCCTGCTGGGCGAGCGTTTCGTGCGCGCCTACCTCGCGGTCAAGGCGCTGGAACACGAGAGCTTCCTCCATGAGATCAGCGCCTGGGAACGGCGTTTCCTGCTGCCCCAGGTGTGAGTCGGGGTGTGCGCTCAAAGGCTGGCGCCGCTTGAAGAACCGCGTGGGCGGCCCCACTTATCATCCCGCAGTCGTCGATACCTAGAAACCGGAGTCCCCATGAAACGCATCCTGCTGTTCGTCCTGACCAACTTCGCCGTGATGGCGGTGCTGTTGATCACCACCCGCATCCTGGGCGTGGATCGCTTCCTCACGGCCAACGGGCTGAACATGACGGCGCTGGCCGGGTTCTCGCTCGTGATCGGCTTCGGTGGCGCCATCATCTCGCTGCTGATCAGCAAGCCCATGGCCAAGTTCAGCGCGGGGGTGCGCGTGATCAACCAGCCGCAGAACGCCGACGAAGCCTGGATCGTGGAGACCGTGCGCCGTTTCGCCGACAAGGCCAACATCGGCATGCCCGAGGTGGGTATCTTCGAGGGCGCACCCAATGCCTTCGCCACCGGCGCGTTCAAGAACTCGGCCCTGGTGGCAGTGTCCACGGGCCTGCTTCAGAACATGACCAAGGAAGAGGTCGAGGCCGTGATCGGCCACGAGGTGGCGCACGTGGCCAACGGCGACATGGTCACCATGACATTGATCCAGGGCGTGATGAACACCTTCGTGGTGTTCCTCAGCCGGGTCATCGGTTACGCAGTCGACGCCTTCCTGCGCAGGGGCAGCGACAACAACTCGGGCCCCGGCATCGGCTACATGGTCACCACCATCGTGATGGACATCGTGCTGGGCTTCCTGGCCGCCATCATCGTGGCCTGGTTCAGCCGTCAGCGCGAGTTCCGCGCCGACGCGGGTGCCGCCAGCCTGATGGGCCGCAAGCAGCCGATGATCAATGCGCTGGCCCGCCTGGGCGGCCTCACGCCGGGCGAGTTGCCCAAGACCATGCAGGCGCTGGGCATCACCGGTGGCCTGGGCAAGCTGTTTTCCACCCACCCGCCGATCGAGGAGCGCATTGCCGCTTTGCAGAAGTGATCCCCCGCACCGCCTGCGGCGTCACCCTCAGGGGGGCGCGCCAGGCGGTCCGGTCACACCGGTGATAAGGGTGCCCTGGTTGAAAGTCCTCCTTCTCCGGGCATGAAAAAAGCGACCCTCGGGTCGCTTTTTTTTGTGGAGGCCGGCTCAGCGGTTGCGTTCCCAGCGGTCGTTGCCGCGCCGGTCGTGGTAGCCGTCGTGGCGCGGGTACGGGTAGCCCGGGCCCCAGCGGTTGCCCGGGTAGCTGGGGTAGTAGGTGGTGCCGATCGTGATGCGGGTGGACGGCTCCACGTACTGCGTCTGCGGCTGGTAGGACGGGTAGACCACAGGCGGCGGGAGTGGCGGCAGGGCGTCGGCCGGGGTGACGTTCAGGCGCACGAAGCGGCCCGGGTCCTGCGGCATCTGCGTGCGGTACTGGCGACCGGCGTACTCGTAGACCACGTCGTAGGCCACGGTGCGGTTTTCATAGAACGTCTGCGTGCCGCACTGGCGATAGGTTTCGGTGTAGGGCTGGCTCGGGCCCTCGATGCGGTTGCCGAGCATGGCGCCACCGATCAGACCGATCACGGTGGCGGCGGCACGGCCACCGCCGTCGCCGATCGCATTGCCCACCGCGCCGCCGGCGATGCCGCCGATCAGGGCACCGGCGCCGGACTTCTGGCCCTGGTAAGTCACCTGCTGGTCGCTGCAGACCTCGCGCGGCACGGCCACCTGCTGGATGACGGGTGTGCTGCTGATCACGCGGCCTTGTTCATCCTGCGCGTGCGCCACGCCGCTGCCGGCCAGGGCGAGCAAGCCGGTCATCACGGGAATCAGAACGGGGGTTTTCATGGAGAACTCCTTATGGGGGTAGCCTGAAGCATGCACCGCTTGTGTCAAGCCCGGATGCCCATGCTGTAAAGATTCGTGTCGTTCTACGGGGTTCCCGGCTTTTTTGCCGCCGATCGCAGGGCCGCCAGCGCGGTGCCCACGCTGTCGCTGGTGTCCACGCGCCAGCGACGGCGGGGTGCGCGCAGGGCATGCCGTTGCCGATAGGCGGTGGGGGTGAGTCCCGTGTGGCGCGCGAAGATGCGGCGAAACGCCGCCGGGTCGGCGTAACCGCAAGCCAGCGCCACCGAGGGCACGCTCTCCAGCGTGATCTCGAGCAGCACGCGCGCCCGGGCACAGCGCAGGCTGTGCAGGTGGTCCAGCGGCGAGTGACCCAGCTCCTGTTGAAAGTGGCGCAGCAGGGTGCGGGTGCTCACGGCTGCGGCGGTCGCCAGCGCCGCCAGGTCGTAGGGCTGCTCCACGCGCTGCTCCATCCAGGCGATGGCGCGCGCCAGTGTGCTGTCGCGGGTGTTGGGAATCGTGTGCGACGCCTGCATGGCGGCGAGTTCGCGGTGGCGGTCGGGCCGCAGGACCGCCGACAGGGCCGCGGCTGGCTCGGCGCCCAGGGCGTGCCGCGCCAGCGCAATGGCGAGTGGGCCCAGGTCGGCAGGGTAAGCGGTGCTGAGCCAGGGGCCGTCTTCGCAGAAACCGGGCCCGGCCTCGGGTTTCAGATCGGGGAAGTCGCGGCGCAGCCCGGCGACGTAGTACCAGGCCAGCGCGAGGCGTCGTCCATCCAGCCGCCCGCTGTGGGCTGCGAACCAGGCGCCGTTGCCCACCGTGCACACCAGGCCGCCCATGTCCACCATCAGCGCGGCCCGGCGCGCAAGTGCTGCGTGGCGCTGCACCGCCAGGCGAAGGGCCGGGATGTCGGCCAGGTGCAGCGGCGCGACGAACAGCGCGGCAGCTGGGGTGTCGCCGCTTTGGCCTTCGAGGGTGAGCGCCTGCAGCAGGCCTTCCTCGGCGCGCAGCGGCTGTCCCAGGGCATCCACAAAACGCCAGGCGATGCGCGGCGCCCGCGCGCCCAGGCGCAGACCGGCCATGAGGTTGGCGGTGCGCAGCAGCTCCACCAGCGCCAGGGCATGGCCCACGGCACTCTCTGGCAGGACGGCTATCTCGACGACAAACGGGCGTGAGGGCGGCATGGCGGTATCGGCTTTCGGAATGGCGATATTAGCTTTCGGCTGAACAAGCTCGCCTCTTAGCATGAAGACCTCATTCACTTCCCCCAGGGTTATTTCTGATGCGCTTGTCCCTATCAAAGTCCGCTCTCGTGGCCGCGCTCGCGGCCAGCGGTGGTTTCTGGCTCACCACGCCCGCGGCGGCCCAGGCGCTCGATGCGGCCGGTTTCAAGCAGATCGAAACGGCCGTGGACGCGCTCGCACCCAAGATGGTGGCCTGGCGCCGTGACATCCATGAGCATCCCGAGCTCTCGGGGCAGGAAGTGCGCACCGCCCAACTGGTGGCCACGCACTTGCGCAAGCTGGGCATGGAGGTGCAGACCGGGGTGGGCGGCACTGGGGTGGTGGGCACCCTGCGTGGTGGTCTGCCAGGCAAGGTGGTGGCGCTGCGCGCCGACATGGACGCGCTGCCGGTGGAAGAGAAGACCGGCCTGGCGTTCGCCTCGAAGCAGAAGGCCAACTACCTCGGCAAAGAGGTGCCGGTGATGCACGCCTGCGGCCACGACGCCCACGTGGCGATGCTGATGGGCGCGGCCGAGGCGTTGGCGGGGCTGCGTGCGCAGCTGCCGGGCACGGTGAAGTTCATCTTCCAGCCAGCCGAGGAGGGCGCGCCCGTCGTGGCGGATGCCAGCGGCAAGGTGCCCAGCTTCGGCGCCAAGGCGATGATCGAGGCCGGCGCATTGAAGGACGTGCAGGCCATCTACGGCCTGCACATCACGTCCAACCTGCCTTCGGGCGTGGTGGGCTACCGCAGCGGCCCCTTGATGGCGGGGTCGGACGCGCTGACCATCCATGTGGACGGGCGCGGCGGCCATGGGTCGTCGCCTTGGGCCGCGGTCGACCCGGTCGTGGCGTCGAGCCAGGTGGTGCTGGGTCTGCAGACCATCGTGAGCCGCCAGCTCAACATCAGCAAGGAGCCGGCGGTCATCACCATCGGCTCGATTCAGGGAGGCACGCGTTACAACATCATTCCCGACAGCGTGGAAATGATGGGCACGCTGCGCACTTTCGACGAGGAGATGCGCGAGGAAGCCAAGAAGCGCATCGTGACCACCGCCGAGTCGATCGCGGCCTCCAGCGGCGCGAAGGCGCGTGTGAGCTTCGGCCCGGTGGCCTACCCGGTCACCACCAATCCCGCCAAGCTGACCGAGGCCTCCCTGCCGGCACTGCGCGAGGCGCTGGGTGGCAAGGTCATGCTGATTCCCAAGGTGAGCGGTTCGGAGGACTTCTCGGAGTTCCAGAAGGTGGTGCCCGGCTTCTTCTACTTCCTCGGTGCGCCGCAGAAGGGCATGGACTTCAACAAGGCGCCTTCCAACCACTCGCCGCTGTTTGACATTGACGAGGCCCAGCTGCCGGTGGGTGCCCGCTCGCTGGCCGCGCTGGCGGTGGACTTCCTCAGGCGGCCTTGAGGTCTGCCGGGGTGATCTCGCCAAGCAGGTCTTTGGCGAGCGCCTCGGCCACCCGCAAGCCGTCCACACCGGCCGAGAGAATGCCACCCGCATAGCCAGCGCCTTCGCCGGCCGGGTACAGGCCGCGCGTGTTCAGGCTCTGGCAGTCGTCGCCACGCGTGAGACGCAGCGGCGACGAGGTGCGGGTCTCGACACCGGTCAACACCGCGTCGGGCATGTCGTAACCCCGCACCTTGCGGCCGAACACCGGCAAGGCTTCACGCATGGCTTCGATGGCGTAGGCGGGCAGGGCGGGAGCGAGGTCACCGAGTTTCACGCCCGGCCGGTACGAAGGCTCCACTTCGCCCAGCGTGCTCGACGGCGTGGATTTCAGGAAGTCGCCCACCAGCTGGCCAGGCGCCTCGTAATTGGCGCCCCCCAACTGGAAAGCGCGGGCTTCGAGTTCGCGCTGCAGCACGATGCCGGCCAGCGGATGCGTGCGGCCTTGCGGCGCGAGCGCGCGGGCCTGTTCGGCGTAGCGCGCGCCATCGGTCTCGCCGAACGCGGCGGTCCACCGCGGCAGATCTTGCGCCAGCGCCTGTGGGAAGTCGCTGGGCTCGATGCCCACCACCAGGCCCGCGTTGGCGTTGCGTTCGTTGCGCGAGTACTGGCTCATGCCGTTGGTGACCACGCGCCCGGGCTCGGAGGTGGCGGCCACCACCGTGCCGCCCGGGCACATGCAAAAGCTGTAGACCGCGCGGCCGTTCTTTGCGTGGTGCACCAGCTTGTAGTCGGCCGCACCCAGAAGAGGGTGGCCGGCATGGCGGCCCCAGCGCGCGCGGTCGATCACACCTTGCGGGTGTTCGATGCGAAAGCCGATGGAAAACGGCTTGGCCTCCATGAACACGCCCGCGTCCCACAGCAGGGCGAAGGTGTCACGCGAACTGTGGCCCAGGGCCAGCACCACGCGCCGCACCGGCATGTCGATGGTCTCGCCGCTGTCCAGGCGCCGCACCCGCAGGCGGTCGATGCGCCGGCCTTCCTCGCCTTCGCCCGCCAGGCCGAAGCCGCAGACCTGGTGTTGGAAGCGGATTTCGCCGCCCAGGGCCACGATCTTCTCGCGCATGGCTTCGACCACCCGCACCAGCTTGAAGGTGCCGATGTGCGGATGCGCGGTATAGAGGATCTCGGGTGGCGCACCCGCCTCCACGAACTCGTGCATCACCTTGCGGCCGAGGAAGCGCGGGTCCTTGATCTGGCTGTAGAGCTTGCCGTCGGAGAACAGCCCGGCACCGCCCTCGCCGTACTGCACATTGCTCTCGGGGTTGAGCGCGTGCTTGCGCCACAGGCCCCAGGTGTCTTTGGTGCGCTCGCGCACCGGCTTGCCGCGTTCGAGCACGATGGGCCGAAACCCCATTTGCGCCAGCGCCAGCGCTGTGAACAGGCCGCAGGGCCCCAACCCCACCACCACCGGCCGCTCGCACTGGTCGCCGGGCCACGGTGCCGGTGCGTGGCCGGGGGGATGCCAGCCCATGTCGGGCGTGGGCTGGATGTGGGGCTTGCCCGCGTGCGCAGCCAGCAGGGCCGATTCCCGCCCCGGGTCGGCCAGGGCCACATCGACGATGTACACCGCGAGCAAGTCGGCCTTGCGCGCATCGAAGCTGCGCTTGAAGACCTCCAGGTGGGCGATCTCGGTGGCCTCGATGCCCATCGCGGCGGCGGCCAGCCCCGTCAGGGCCTCGATGGGATGCGGGGGCGGCAGCCGGTCGAATTCGGTCTCGGTCGGGGCGTCGGCGGCGCGGCGGTGTTCGGCTGGCACGGCGTCCAGCGGCAGCTTGAGTTCGGAGAGTCGGATCATGAAGTCGTGGGGGCTTGTGTTGATCAAGCAGAAGACAGAGCCCGCGTATTGTCGTCAATGCGCGGCAAGCTCGGTGCGGCCCTGCTCTAAATAACCCGGGTTAAATTATTAAACCCGGGTATAATGCGGCCGCATGAAAGATGCTCTCTGCCCCACCTGCACCGCCTTCCTGGGCGCGAAGCGCGTGGCGTTCGGCCCCTACGACGAGGTGGCGAAGGCGCTCGCCACGTTGGACCTCACGGCCGGCGGCCTGCTGGTGTTCGACGACGCCACCGGGGCGCAGGTCGATCACCCCTGGCCGCCCGGCCACCCGGCCGCGCCCGCCGATGGCGCAAGCCGCGCGGCACCCGCCGCCGCCCCGCAGGTGGGTCGCCCGCGCATGGGGGTGGTGGCGCGCGAGGTGACGCTGTTGCCGCGCCATTGGGAGTGGCTTGCACAGCAGCCGGGCGGCGCCTCGGCGGCCCTGCGACGCCTGGTCGAGGAAGCCCGCCGCACCCACGCCGGGCGCGACGGCTGGCGCCAGGCCAAGGAGCGCGCGTACCGCTTCATGAGCGCCATCGCGGGCGGCTTTGCCGGCTTCGAGGAGGCCTCGCGCGCACTGTTCGCCCAGGACGCCCCGGCCTTTGCACGCTGCATCGCCGACTGGCCGCCCGACGTGCAGGCCCACCTGGCCTGGCTCGCGCGCGACGCGTTCGCGCCCGAAACGGCGGCACCATCCGCCTGATTGCTCTTCAATACCAACGACAAGAAGCCCTCCATGCCCCATGCTCCTCAAGGCCCGCTCTGGCGCGTCTACCTCGTTTTTCTTGTGCCCATGGTGCTGTCCAACATCCTGCAGGGGTTGTCGGGCACGCTCAACGGCATCTTCATCGGCCAGATGCTGGGCACGCACGCGCTGGCGGCGGTCTCGGGCATGTTCCCGATCGTGTTCTTCTTCATCTCGCTGGTGATCGGCATCGGCGCGGGCGCCTCGGTCCTCATCGGCCAGGCCTGGGGCGCGCGTGAGCCGCACAAGGTCAAAGCCATTGCAGGTACCGCGCTGGTGCTGGGCGCCTTGATCGGCCTGGTCGCCGCGGTGCTCGGCGTGGTGTTCGCGCGGCCGGCGCTGCAGGCCCTGGGCACACCGGTGGATGTGCTCGACGACGCGGTGGCCTACGCTCGGGTGATGCTGCTGATCATGCCGCTGCTGCTGGTCTTCATCCTGTTCACGCAGCTGCTGCGTGGCGTGAGCGACACGGTCTCGCCCCTGATCGCGCTGCTGTTGTCAACCGCGCTGGGCCTGCTGCTCACGCCAGCGCTGATCCAGGGCTGGCTGGGCCTGCCGCGCCTGGGCATCCAGAGCGCGGCTTACGCGGGACTGGTGTCCTATGCGGCAGCGCTGGGGTTCCTGGCGTGGAGGTTGGGCCGCAAGCACCATGTGCTGGCCGTCGACCGCGAATTGATCGGCGCGCTGCGGCTGGACCGCGACATTCTGGCCAAGGTGATGCGCATCGGCATCCCGACCGGGCTGCAGATGGTGGTGATTTCAGTCTCCGAGCTCGTGATCCTCGCGCTGGTGAACGGCCACGGCTCACAGGCCACGGCCGCCTATGGTGCGGTCACGCAGGTGGTGAACTACGTGCAGTTTCCCGCGCTGTCCATCGCGATCACCGCGTCCATCCTGGCCGCCCAATCCATCGGTGCGGGCCGGGTGGACCGCCTGGGCGCCATCCTGCGCACCGGCCTGTGGCTCAACGCCGTGCTCACCGGCGCCCTGGTGCTGCTGGGCTACGCGCTCTCGCACAAGCTGATGGGGCTGTTCCTCACGCAGCCCGAGGTGCGTGCGCAGGCCGAGCACCTGTTGCACATCATGCTCTGGAGCATCCTGGTGTTCGGCTTCCAGGCCGTCGTGGGGGGCCTCATGCGCGCCAGCGGCGTGGTGCTGGTGCCCATGGCCATCTCGGTCTTCTGCATCCTGGCCATCCAGCTGCCGGCGGCCTATGTGCTCGACGCAAAGATGGGCCTGCCGGGCGTCTGGGTGGCTTTCCCGGTGGCCTATGTCGCCATGCTGGCCATGCAGACCGCCTACTACCGGCTGGTGTGGCGGCACCGCAAGATCGAGCGACTGGTTTGAGCAGGCGATAATCGGCGCGTGAAGCGCACCAGACCGCCGCTGGCACGACATCCCGAAAGGGTGTGCTGGAGGAACGTCCGGACTGCACAGGACAGCGTAGGAGGTAACACCTCTCCGCCGACAAGCCCATCGAGCTCGCTCGATGGGCCCTAAGGTGAGGATCAGAGCAACAGAGACGAGCCGATTCAGTTCGGGTGAAACGGGCAATCTCTACGCGCAGCAACACCAAATAGGCCAGCGTTGACGTGGTTCCGCGGAGCTGGCGGGTAGGTGGCACCGAGCCGGGGAGTGATCCTCGGCCCAGATGAATGGCGGTCACGTCCAGGGCAACTTGGGCGCACAGAATCCGGCTTATCGGTGCGCTTCACACTTTTATGTCCCCGCACCCCGCCGCTGGGCAGGTCGCTGCCCCCCGGGCTTACTGATCCGGCGCCGGATCGGCGTGGGGGCGCCGTACATCGACTGCTCCACCGCACGCCATTCGTCCGACTGTTCGTTGAACAACTGCGACACCTGCGCGCGCAGCCACTGGTTGCGCGTGTCGTGGCGGTAGAGCCGGTGCCAATGCTGTTGCACGGCAAAGCGCGGCGGATCGAACGGCGGGCGCACCAGCCGGATGGCACCGCTGCGGGCCACGCTCATGCCGGCGGCCAGCGGCACTGTGGCCACCAGTTCCGATTCGGCGATCACCGCCGCCAGGCTCATGTAGTGCGGCGTGCGCAGCACCACATGGCGGTGGATGCCCCTGCGCTCGATGAAGCGGTCCACCAGATCCGTGCTGCGCGCGGGCGAGCTCACCAGCGCATGGTGCAGCGACTCGAAGTCCTTCAGGCTCAGGCGCGTCTGTGCATGGGGGTGGTCGGCGCGCATCACGCAGGCGAAGGTGTGCATGTAGAGCCGCTGGTGGAAGAACACCTGCTTGTTCAGGTCGGGGAAGTAGCCCATGGCCAGGTCGGCCTCGCCGGCTTCCATTGCGGCCTCCAGCTGCGACGTGGGCAAGGGGAAGCAGCGGACCGAGGCGTGCGGCGCGTGCACCGCCAGGTGCCGGATCAGGCGTGGCAGGAAAACGATCTCGGCCACGTCGGCCATGACCAGTCGGAACTCGGTCTGCGTGGTGGCCGGGTCGAACTGCGGATCGGCCAGGATGCCGGTGCGCACCTGTCCGAGCACGGCGCGCGCGGTGCCCACCATCTCGCGTGCCCGCGGCGTGGGCTCCATGCCGCCGGAGGTGCGCACGAACAACGTGTCCTCGAACTGCAGGCGCAGCCGGTTGAGCGCGGTGCTGAACCCGGACTGGCTCATGCCGATTTGCTGCGCGGCTCGCGTGACGCTGCGCGTGTCGTCCAGGCTCACCAGCACGCGCAGCAGGTTGAGGTCGAAATCCATCATCGCTCCGACAGATAGTGTGTATCGGCATTGTGTATTGATGGAGTGGACCTGTCACCCTAGATTCCGTCTCCAGACCGGCAGCCCACGATGCCGCCGGCAAAAGGAGACAAGGACATGTTCGTCAAGAATTGTTGGTACGTCGCGGCCTGGGACCACGAGGTGCTGGCCGACACGCTGCTCGAACGCGGCATCCTCAACCAGTCCATCCTGATCTACCGCCTGGCCGACGGCACGCCGGTGGCCCTGGACAACAAGTGCCCGCACCGGCACGCCCCGCTGCACATGGGGCGGCGCGAGGGCGACAGCGTGCGCTGCATGTACCACGGCCTGAAGTTCGACGCCGCAGGCCAGTGCACCGAGATCCCCGGGCAGGACCGCATCCCGCCCAAGCTGTGCGTGAAAAGCTACCCCATGGTGCAGCGCGGGCGCTGGCTGTGGATCTGGATGGGCGATCCGGCGCGGGCCGACGAGGCGCTGATTCCTGACGCGTACTCGCTCAACCACCCCGAGTGGCGCATGAAGCCGGGCTACTTGCACTACAAGGCGGACCACCAGCTGATTTCCGACAACCTGCTGGACTTCTCTCACTTGTCTTACGTGCACGAGAAGACGCTGGGGGGCTCGCCCAACATCGCCGAGGTGAAGCCGGTGATCGAACGGCTGGAGCGCGGCGTGCGCGTGACGCGCGACGTGCACAACACCGTGCCGGCGCCCTACCACGCGCGCCTGGGCGGTTTCACTGGCAAGGTCAACCGGCGCTTCAGCTACGACTACCTGGTGCCCGGCGTCCTGCTCATGGCCGCCAGCGTCAAGCCTGCCGACACGCCGGAGGACGACATGACCGGCGCCCTGCAGTTTCACAGCTGCCAGGCGCTCACACCGGAGACCGACACCACCACGCACTACTTCTTCATGCAGGCGCACAAGTTCAAGCTCGACGACGCGACCATCACCGAGTCGATTTACCAGAGTTTGTGCACGGCCTTTGAAGAGGATCGCCGCATCATCGAGGCGCAGCAGCGCCTGATCAGCCGCACGCCGCCCAGCGCCATGCAGCCGATCGCCGCCGACGCGGCGCTCAACCAGTTCCGATGGTTGCTCAAGCGCCTGCACGACGAAGAGGCTGCGAGCACCCCGGGCGTCACCGCGCTGCAGCAGGTGGCTTGAACGCCGCGCAGCCCCATTCCACCCAAGAAGGAGACACAAGATGAAGCCATTCCTGCGCCTGGCCGCGCTGACCACCCTGGCGCTGAGTGGCGTCGGTGCCCAGGCCGAGATCGTGATCGGTGCGAGCTTCTCGATCACCGGGCCGGCGGCGGCCCTGGGCATTGCGCCGCGCAACACCATCCAGCTTTTCCCGACCGAGATCGCTGGCGAGAAAGTCCGCTATGTGGTGCTCGACGACGCCACCGACCCGACCGCTGCCGCGCGCAACGCGCACCGGCTGGTCACCGAGGAAAAAGTGGACCTGATCATCGGCTCCACCGCGAGTCCCCCGGCCATTGCCATCGCCCAGGTCGCCAGCGAGTCGCAGACCGTGCAGCTTGCCGCGGCGCCGATCGACCTGCCTGAGGAGCGCGGCCAGTGGACTTACCGCCTGCCGCAGAGCATTTCGCTGATGGCGCAGGGCACGATCGAGCACATGAAGAAGAGCGGGGCGAAGACCTTCGGCTTCCTGGGCTACTCGGATGCCTATGGCGAATCGTGGCTGCGCGAGATGACGCGCTATGGCAACGAGGCCGGGCTCAAGCTGGTGAGCGTGGAGCGCTTCGGCCGCGCCGACGCATCGGTGACCGCGCAGGCGCTCAAGGTGCTCGCGCCCAACCCCGACGCCATGCTGGTGGTGGCCTCGGGCAGCGGTGCGGTGATGCCGCAGAAGGCGCTGGTGGATCGCAACTACAAGGGCCGGATCTACCAGACCTTCAGCGCCGTCGCGCCCGACCTGTTGCGCATGGGCGGCAAGGACGTGGAGGGCACGCTGGGGCTGTCCGGCCCCGCCGTGGGCGCCGACCAGTTGCCCGACAGCCACCCGTCCAAACCGGTCGCGCTCGATTTCGTCCGGTTGTACGAAGCGAAGTTCGGCGCTGGCAGCTACAACCAGTTCGCGGCGAACATCTGGGGCGCCAAGCTGTTGCTCGACAAAGCGATTCCGGTGGCGTTGAAGCAGGCCAGGCCGGGTACGGTGGAGTTCCGCCAGGCCTTGAAGAAAGCCATCGAGAACACCGGTGAGGTCGTGGTGCCGCAGGGGGTGCTCAAGTACAGCGCCAGCGATCACTATGGCTACGACCACCGTGCCCGCTTTGTGCTCAGGGCCCGCAACGGCGTCTGGGTCGCTGCAGACTGACGGCGAAGAGACGCTCAGGCGTCCTGGATGTCGGTGTCCGTGCCGCCGCGTTTGAGCCGCTCGCGCGCCTGGCTTGCCAGAGCCTCGTACTTCACGCGGAAGGCGTCGAGCTCTTCCTCTTCCAGTTCTTCGAGATCCAGCAGGGCGGTGTGTGCGCCCTGGGTCGCTCGGATCAGTTCGTCGAGCTTCACCTGGATGGCCTCGGTGTCGCGGTTCTGCGTGTTCTGGATCAGGAACACCATCAGGAAGGTGACGATGGTGGTGCTGGTATTGATCACGAGCTGCCAGGTGTCGCTGAAGCCGAACAACGGCCCGGTGACCAGCCAGACCAGGATGAGCACGACCGCCAGCGTGAAAACACGAGGGCGGCCGCTCAAGCGCGCCGCGGCCTTGGCAAACTGGGAGTACCGGTTGGTGGACTTCGGCATGGGAGGCTCCGGCGGGTTCAGAGGTTAAAGCCGCCCAGGCTCTGCAAGCGTTCCACGTGGGCCATCAGCGAGCGCTTGGCCACTGGCCACAGGCGATCGGGCACGTCGTCGTAGGCCAGCTTCACCCAGTCGTCCATGGTGCCCTCGGGGGCGGCCTGCATGGCTCGCGCCACTTTGGCCTCGCGTGCGAGACGGTGCGCCTTGAGGTGGGCGATGGCCGCGCGCGCGCCGCCGTGCTCGGGAGCGCTGGGGTTCTCGGCCGTGCGTTTCAGGTCTCCCAGCACGTAGCCGTGCGCGGGCAGCAGGAACTCGATGCCATGGCGCTCGCACAGCGCATCCAGCTTGTCCAGCGAGTCGAGGTAGGCGCCCATGTTGCCGTCGGGCGGATCGATCACGGTGGTGCTGCCGTTGAGGATGTGGTCGCCGGTGAACAGCAGGCCGTCTTCCACCAGTGCCAGGCACAGGTGGTTGGCCGCATGGCCCGGTGTGTGCACCACTTCCAGTGTGTGCGACACCGTGGCGTCGCCGGCCTGGCCCAGCAGCACGAGCTGTTCGCCATCGGCCAGCACGCGTTCGGGCGTGAAGCGGCTGTTCTCGCGCGAGGTGGGGGCGCTGGGCAGGCCAAGGATGGGCGGCTTCTCCAGCCCGGCGGCTGTGCAAAGCGCCTGCAGGCGCGGCGCCCCGGGCGAGTGGTCGGGGTGCGAATGGGTGCAGACGATGGCCTGGATGCGCCCGCCCGCGGCGCGCCACAGGCGCTCGATGTGGCTGGGCTCGTCCGGGCCTGGGTCGATCACGATGTGGCCGCTGGCCGGGTCGCCCACGATGTAACTGTTGGTGCCCGGGCCGGTCATGAAACCGGGGTTGGGCGCGGTCAGGCGCTGCACGTTCTTGAGCAGCTGCACGGGCTGTTCGTGTTGCCAGTCCAGGTTGTGGGCGATCTGGCCGTCGGGACAGACCATGGCGAGTTCGCCGAAGGGCGGCTCGTGTTCCATGTGGCGGGACTCGGCACCGTGCACCAGGCCGGCGCGCGGGCAGCTGGTCCACAGCGGCTCGTCGTTGCTGCCGCAAGCGTCGAGCACTGCCTGCACAGTGGCGTAGCTCTGCAGGCGCTCGAGGGTGCGGATGGTCGGAAAGATGATGAAAAACCCGCCCGCCTTGTGCCGCTCCAGCGCGTCGGCCGGGCGCACCCAGCACGGCTCGAACTGCTCGGCCTCGTCGGCCACCGGCTGTTGCCCGGGGGGCATGCGAGCGACGAGAAACGGCACGTCGAAGCGCCTGGGCAGGTCGCGATCGGTGATCCAGTGCGCAAGCACGAACACGCCCGCGCCGTCCAGCGTGAGGGCCCGCGCCTGGCACTGCGCGGCGAACGGGGCCTTGCGGTCCAGGGTTGCGATGTCGCTGTCGTCCACCGGCGAGCCGTCGGCCCGGTGTGCAAGCAGCACGCCGAGTTCTTCGAAGCTCTCGCGGATGGCGGCGATCGCCTGAGTGAGGTGCAGGTCGCTCTGCGTCGGGCGGCGCGTGGCAATGCCGTGGGCCAGGGCGTCGGCGGCATCGATGCCGCCGCCAGGGAAGACGTAGGCCCCCGGCGCGAAGCTGGCCGTCATGGAGCGGCGGGTCATCAGCACCTCGATGCCCGGGCGGGCCGGGTCGGTGCTGTCGCGCAGCAGCAGCACGGTGGCGGCGGGCCGCACGGCGGCAAGCGGGCGGGGCGGGTGCAGGAGTTGGGTGGGGCGGACCATGCGGGCATTTTGCGGCAAGGCGCCGCCGCGCGCTCACGCCCGCGCGGCGCAGGGCGGATAATCGATGGCCATGCACATCCGATTCACCAAGATGCAGGGCGCCGGCAACGACTTTGTCGTGCTTGACGAGACGCAGGGCCGCCTGGGCCTGAGCGCCGCGCAATACCGCTTCCTGGCCGACCGCCATTTCGGCGTCGGTGCCGACCAGATCCTCAGCGTGCGCGCCTCGCCCGGGCGCGGGCTGGACTTCGAGTACGTGATTCACAACGCCGACGGCGGACAGGTGGAGCAATGCGGCAACGGCGCGCGCTGCTTTGTGCGCTATGTGCACGACAAGGGCCTGAGCACGAAGAACCCGCTGCGCGTGAAGGTGATGAATGCCGAGCTGGAGCTGAAGATGCACACCGACGGCCGCGTGACCGTGGACATGAGTCCACCGGTGTTCGCCCTCGATCGCGTGCCGTTCAGCGCCGAAGGCCTCACGCCCGAGCCGATGGGCGGCTTCGAACGCTGGCCGCTGGCGCTGCCCTACGCGGGGGACGTGCCGGTGGCCGTGCTTTCCATGGGCAATCCGCACGCGGTGCTGCTGGTGGACGATGTGCAGGCCGCTCCGGTGCCGTCGTGGGGGCCCTGGATCGAAACGCACGAGCGCTTTCCCCGGCGCGTCAATGCCGGATTCCTGCAGGTGGTCAACCGCCGCGAAGTGCGCTTGCGCGTGCACGAGCGCGGCGCGGGCGAGACCCTGGCCTGCGGCACGGGCGCCTGCGCCGCCGTGGTGGCCGGCATCCGCCTGGGCCTGCTCGACGAGCGGGTGGATGTGCACACCCGGGGAGGCGTGCTCACCATCGAGTGGAAGGACACCCCCGCCCACGACCAGCCGGTCTTCATGACCGGTCCCGCCACCACCGTTTTCGACGGCGAGATCGACATTCCCGACCTCGCCTGAGTCCCGCCACCGAACCGCACACGCCATGAACGCCAACCACATTCCGCCCATCACCGAAGACGACATTGCCAACTACCTGGCGAACACGCCCGACTTCTTCGAGCGCCATGCCAGCCTGCTGGCGGCGGTGCAGCTGACCAGCCCGCACGGCCAGCGCGCGGTGAGCCTGCAGGAGCGCCAGGCCGAGATGCTGCGCGAGAAAATCCGGGGCCTGGAGCTCAAAGGCGCGGAGATGATTCGCCATGGCAACGAGAACACGGTGATTGCCGACAAGCTGCAACGCTGGACGCGCGAGCTGCTCCTGACCCGCGACGCGCGCGAGCTGCCCGAAGTCACCACGAAGGCGATCGCGGACCATTTCCTGGTGCCGCAGGTGGCCATCAAAGTCTGGGACGTCGAGCCCGCCTACGCAGGAGAAGCCTTCGCCCAGGGCGCCAGCGACGATGTCAAGGCCTTTGCCTCCTCGCTCATGCGACCTTATTGCGGCGCCAACCCGGGGCTGGAAGCGGCCCAGTGGCTGGCCGACTCGGCCTCGGCTGCCTCGCTGGCCCTGATCCCCCTTCGCGCAGGCATTGCACCGCAGGCCTTTGGCCTGCTGGTGCTGGCGTCGCCCGACACCCAGCGCTTCGCACCCGACATGGGCACCGATTTCCTAGAGCGCATCGGCGAGCTGACGAGCGCGGCCCTGTCGCGCCTGCGCCCACTCTGAGAGCGTGTGCCGATGAGACCGCCCGAGCACACCCTGGCCGCTGCGGCAGGTGCGGGCGACGATGGCGCGCTGGTGCAGGCCTACCTGACCCATGTCCGGGTGGAAAAGCGGCTGGCGGATCGCACCGTCACCCTGTACACCCTGGATCTGGAGCGCCTGAGCGCCCGCGCCCGCGAGGCCGGCATCGCCCTCAAGGCGGTCCAGAACGCCCACATCCGCCGCTGGATCGCACAGATGCATGGCGCCGGGCGCAGTGCGCGCGGCATTGCGCTGATCCTCTCGGGTTGGCGCGGCTTCTATGTGTGGTTAGGTCGCCAGGGGTTGATCGACCACAACCCGGTGCAGGACGTGCGCGCGCCCAAGGCGGGCAAGCCGCTGCCCAAGGCCCTGGGGGTTGACGACGCCGTGCAGCTGGCTTCGCACCATGAGGCGTCGGACGATCCGGCATTGGAGGCGCGCGATGCCTGCATCACCGAATTGCTCTACGGTTGCGGCCTGCGCATCGGCGAGCTGGTGGGGCTGGACGTGGCAGCGAGCGGCAGCGCGCGCGGCTGGATCGATGCGCAGGATGCGGAGGCCCATGTGTTGGGCAAGGGTTCCAAGCGGCGCAGTGTGCCGGTGGGGCGACAGGCGCTCGCAGCGCTTGCGGCCTGGCTGGCGCAGCGCACGGCCTGGGCCGGCGAAGACCCTGCGCTCTTCATCGGATCGCGCGGCCAGCGGCTCACACCGCAGCACATCCGTGTGCGGCTCAAGCGCCGATCCCTGCGCGCTGGCCTCTCCACGCCGGTGCATCCGCACATGCTGCGGCACTCGTTCGCCAGCCATGTCTTGCAATCCAGTGGTGACCTGCGGGCGGTGCAGGAGTTGCTGGGCCATGCCAGCATCAGCACCACGCAGGTGTACACCCGGCTCGATTTCCAGCACCTGGCACAGGTGTACGACGCAGCGCACCCGCGTGCGGGCAGCCGTGTGGGCCAGTCGCCGGAATCCCTGGATGTGCGGCCCGTCGAGGCGACGCCGCGCCCACCGCGCGCCCGCTGAGGCATGTCCCTGATGCCCGCGGCCCGCGGGCATTGCTTGTAGGATGCTGCACCGCCTTGCGCGACCGTTCTTTGTCACTTCATCCGGAGACTCCCATGTTCAAGTTCCTCGCCGTGCTCAAGACCCTGATGCTGGGCGCCGTGCTGGCCACCTCCCTGCAGGCGAATGCCCAGGCCCAGCCTGCCGTCAAGGTGGTCTACCACCTGAGCGACGGCATTCCCCAGGCCACGCGCGCGATCCAGAACATCCGCAACCACCTCGCGGCCGACCCGACGGCCAAGATCGTGGTGGTGACGCACGGTGCAGGCATCGATTTCCTGCTCGATGGCGCCAACAACACAGCCGGCCAGCCGTTCTCTGGGGCGATCGGCGATCTGTCAGCCAAGGGTGTTGGCTTCTTTGTCTGCAACAACACGCTGGTGTCGCGCAACATTGACCCGGGCAAGGTGGCGATGGAAGCCAAGATCGTGCCCTCCGGCGTGGCGGAAGTCGCCCGGCTGCAGGCGCGTGAAGGTTTCGTCTATCTGCGGCCCTGATTTTTCGAGATCTCGCGTCGGGCCGATGGTGGTGCCCGACGGTTCCGACCCTGCGCGCGGGCGTCTTCCCGGAGCCACCCACATCCCCTCGTTGTTCACGAGGCGGTCTCCGGGCGCCCGGGCAGTCGCCCGCGGGCCCGCTTTTTGCATGCCCTGGAAGAGGCACAAAACGCGGGGGTGGCATACACTTGCCGGTTGCCCATTTCGCCACCCTTCACCTGTTCGTTGCCTGCCATGTCACTGATACCCGCGACCATCCTCACCGGTTTTCTCGGCTCTGGGAAAACCACGCTGCTCAAGCGCGTGCTCAGCGAGGCACACGGCCAGAAGATCGCCGTGGTCGAAAACGAGTTCGGTGAAGAAAACATTGACAACGAAATCCTGGTGGCCGACACCACCGAAAACATCATCCAGATGAGCAACGGCTGCATCTGCTGCACCATTCGGGACGACCTGCGCGCCACGCTGCAGGACCTTGCACAGAAGAAGCGCAAGGGCGAACTCGACTTCGAGCGCGTGGTCATCGAAACCACCGGCCTGGCCGATCCTGGCCCTGTGGCGCAGACTTTCTTCATGGACGACGAGATTGCCGAGCAGTACCTGCTGGACTCCATCCTCACCCTGGTCGACGCCAAGCACGCCGCCGAGCAACTCAACGAACGCCAGGAAGCCCGCCGCCAGGTGGGCTTTGCCGACCAGATCTTCATCAGCAAGGCCGACCTGGTGAGCGAAGAAGACCTTGGCGCCCTCACGCACCGCCTCAAGCACATGAACCCGCGTGCGCCCATGCGGCCGGTGCACTTCGGCGAGGTGGCGCTCAAGGAAGTGTTTGACCTGCGGGGCTTCAACCTCAACGCCAAGCTCGACATCGACCCCGACTTCCTCAAGGTCGATGACCACGATCACGCGCATGACCACGGCCACGACGACCATTCGCACGACCACGAGCACGGCGAGCACTGCAACCACCCCTCGCACCAGCACGACCATGGTGGCCATGGGCACCACCACCATCACGACGACGATGTGAAAAGCTTCGTCTACCGCGCCACCCGCCCGTTCAGCCCCGAGAAGCTCGAAGATTTCCTGGGCGCGATCGTGCAGGTGTATGGGCCGCGCATGCTGCGCTACAAGGGTGTGCTGCACATGGAGGGCACCGACCGCAAGGTCATCTTCCAGGGGGTGCACCAGCTCATGGGCAGCGACCTGGGGCCCGTGTGGGCCGAGGGGGAGCCGCGCACCAGCAAGATGGTCTTCATCGGCATCGACCTGCCCAAGGACATCCTGGTGCAGGGCCTGGACCAGAGTCTCGCTGGATGATGGCGATGGGTCTTGGCTTCCCCGCCCCTCCTTCCCATCGGAGCTGAGCGTGCCGTTTGTCTCGCTTCTCCAACGACGGGCCCGGCCGATGGTGCGGGATTGCGGGAGGGAGCGGCGGGGCTCGTTACAATCGCGGCCCAAGTTGGCCGGCCGGCCGCCTTTGAGGGCGCCGATCGACCAATGCCGAAAGCCGTTCGGCAATGAGGGTATAACGTCGCATCCGGCGGCCCACAGTGATGCATCTCGGGCCCAGCCCGCCGCAGCGCACCGCCCGAGATCCCGCTTCGTCAGTCACTGAGAGGAGACCCGTTGTGAAAGCCCCGGCAACCAGGACAGCGAAATCAGGCAAACCCGCCGCGTCGGGAGCCAATGCACGCGCGTCGGCGGCGAAAAAGACCACAACGGTGGCCAAAACCCAGAAAACGGCCGTCAAGCCGGTATCCAAACCTTCCAAGCCCGCGGCCAAGGCCGCGGTCAAAACCGTTGCCAAGACCCCTCTGAAAACCCCAGCCAAGACCACCGCCAAGCCTGCCATCCAAGCCAAGACCCCGGCCAAGCCGGTGGTGAAGGTGGCGGTCAAGGCGGTTGCCAAGGGCAAGGCGGCGGCGGCCAAGAAGCCAGCCGCCCCCAAGGCCACGCCCGTCAGCACCGCCGCACGCGCGCCGGTGAAGACGGCCACCCCAGCGGTCAAATCGGCGGCCAAGGCCGCCCCCAAAGCAACGACCCAGCCCGCTGCCAAAGCGGCTGTACCCTCCGTGACCCCTCCGGTTTCCAAGGCCGCGCCTGCCGCAGCCCCTGCTTCCAAACCTACCAGCGCCAAGCGCCCGGCGGCTCCACCGCCGGTCGTGGTGGAACCCACCCCTCGCCCTCTGGGCAAGCGGGCGGCCAAGAAGGTCATGATGGAGCAGATGACGCAGGCGGCCGTGGTCCCTACCCATGCCCCAGACGCTGTCAAAGCGACCTTCTCCCATATGAATCAACGTGCCGTCATGACCCCTCCCGTGCCATCCTCCATCCAGAAAGACCCCAAGCGGGCCAACAACTGGAAGACCCTGCCGGTCGAGCAACTCACCGATCTGGACGTGCAAGCCATGCCCGACAGCGAGTACATGAGCGACCTGCAGCTGGCTTACTTCCGTCGCAAGCTGTCCCAGCTCAAGGCCGACATGCTGGCCAATGCTGGCGAAACCACCGAACACCTGCGTGAAGACACCGTGGTCGTGCCCGACCCGGCCGACCGCGCGACGATCGAAGAAGAGCATGCGCTCGAATTGCGCACGCGCGATCGGGAACGCAAACTGCTGAAGAAGATCGAACAGGCGATTGCGCGCATCGATTCCGGCGACTACGGTTACTGCGAAGAAACGGGTGAGCCCATCGGGGTCGGCCGTCTCATGGCGCGGCCCACCGCCAGCCTTTCGCTCGAAGCCCAGCAGCGCCGGGAGCTCAAGCAGAAGATGTTCGGGGACTGACCCCAGTCCCTCGCCGTTCGTTTCAGTTCCCGTTTCATTTCCGGTACCGACTTCCCATGTCCAAGGACGACTCCAGCGGCGGCTTCCTGTCCAAGGTGGTGAAGTTCGTGCGCCACCCGACCACCAGCTGGTCGGACCTGGACACCCGGACGGCCGATCGCGAGAGCGAGTACAGCAAGGCCGCGCTCAAGGAGATGATTGAGCGCAAGCGGCGCAACGACTTCGTTCGCAAGCGCGAGTTCGACATGCTGCGCAAGATCCGCAGCCGCGAGGGTACCGGCGCCGAAGGCCCCGGCATGCGTCCGTCGTTCTTTCAGAGCAGCTTGCCGTCCAAGCCGGACGACCGGGCCGAAACCCTGAAGAAGATCGACGAAATCGAAGCCCAGATGTCGATGCAGTGGTGGAAGACCAAGGGCCCCGATTCCCTGGTCAGCACCGGCTCTGGTCTGAACACCGGCACCCATGGTCCTGGCAACCTGTCCGCCAAATCGAGGCAGGCGCCCCTGGCGCCCAGCGTGCCCGAGTCCAGCGTTCGGCAGCGCAAGGCGCAGTACGACGAGACCGAGCCCGGCCCCTTGCCCAACCCCACCGCCTCAGCGCCCGCGACGGTGCAGTCGCTGGACATCCCTGCCTTGAACATCCCGGCATCCGCTTCGGCGCCCGCCGCCTTGCGCAAGAGCTGGGGTCCGGCGCAGGAGCGCGAGGTGGCCGCCGCCCCGCCGCCGCCTCCAGCCCCCCCCGCGCGCACCGGACTGGTGGCGCCCACCGCCACGAACGAGCGCCGCAGCTCCGGCCAGGAGTTCTCGGCCTCGCATTTCTACGCCCTGGATGTGCAGGAGATTGCGCAGGACCCCGAGGTGGAAGAGGCCGCGATCCGCTTTGCCAATGGCGACGACGCCGGGGCGGAGCAGGGTCTGCTGGCGGTGCTGGGAGAGGGTGGCGCCAAGGCCGATCAGAAAGAAGACTGGCTGGCGCTGTTCGACCTCTACCGGGCCACTGGCCAGCTCGCGCCCTTCGAGAGTCGCGCGGTGGATTTCGTCAATCGCTTCAGCCGTTCCGCGCCGCAGTGGTACGACATGCCCGAGACCGTGGCCGGGCTGACTGGCAGGGTCTATGTGCCTTCCACCGGCCACAACCGCGCGGTCTGGGTGAGCGAGCCGGAGCTCGACGCGCATGCGGTGGGCACTTTGCAGAACGTCCTGCTGCGCGCAGCGCAGCCCTGGGTGCTCGATTGGACGCCGCTGGAAAGCATGGACCTCAAGGCGGCGCGCGCACTGCTGGGCATCTTCACCTTGTGGGGCGACCAGGAAGTGGAGTTGCGTTTCCAGGGCGCCTCGCCTTTCCGGGACTTGCTCAAGAGCCAGACGCCCTCTGGCCGCAGGGACGTCGAGCAACTCTGGTGGGAGCTGCGCATGGCGGTGCTGCGCGTCATGAACCGGCCAGACGAATTCGAGCTCACCGCGCTTGATTTCTGCGTCACCTACGAAGTGTCGCCACCCGGCTGGGAAAAGCCGCGCTGCTACTACTCGTCGCAGTCGGCCGACAGGCCGGGCGAGGCCGGTCAATCGGTGCTGGGTGAGTCGGTGCTGGAGCAAGTGGCGTCAGGGTTTCCGCACAGCGAATCGGTGCTGGACAGCGAGGCCGGTGAATTCAGCCAGCTCGGGCTGGTGGAGCTCTCGGGTGAGATCCGCGGCGATCCCCAGGCCACGCTCGAGGCGCTGGAGCGCAAGCTCAAAGGCGCCGACGTGCTCATCATTTCCTGCCGCAACCTGATCCGGGTCGATTTCTCGGCCGCGGGCACGTTGCTCAACTGGGTGTCGAACCACCACGCAGAAGGCCGCGTGGTGCAGTTCGTGGACGCGCACCGGCTGGTGTCGGCGTTTTTCCACGTGATCGGCATCACCGAATACGCCAAGGTGGTCGTCCGCATCGACTGACCGAGGCCACTGCCAGGTCGCTTGCATTGATGTCGCGCCAACGCGCGCGCGCCGCCGTTGCAATTGCACAGACCGCCCTCAACTGAAGCGCCATGGAATCATTTCACGGAACCACCATCGTCTGCGTGCGGCGCGAGACACCCCAGGGCGTGCAGGTCGCCATTGGCGGTGACGGCCAGGTCACGCTGGGCAACATCGTTGTCAAGGGCACGGCACGCAAGGTGCGCAAGCTCTATCGCGAGCAGGTGCTCGCGGGCTTTGCCGGCGCCACCGCCGACGCCTTCACCCTCTTCGAGCGCTTTGAGGCCAAGCTCGAGAAGCACCAGGGCCACCTGGTGCGCGCGGCCATCGAACTCACGCGCGACTGGCGCACCGACCGTGTGCTGCGCCGCCTGGAGGCCATGCTCGCCGTGGCCGACCGCAGCGCGTCGCTGATCATCACCGGCAACGGCGACGTGCTCGAGCCGGAGCACGGCATTGTGGCCATCGGTTCTGGCGGCGCGTACGCGCAGGCCGCGGCCAAGGCCTTGATCGACCACACCGATCTCAGCGCGGAAGACGTGGTGCGCAAGTCCCTCGCGATCGCGGGCGAGTTGTGCATCTACACCAACATGAACCACACGGTGGAGGTGCTTTGATGAGCGCAGCTCAGAACGGCGTCAAGCACGGCCCGCGTCAGCGGTACAGCGAGGGGGCCCCATGTCCTCGATGACGCCACAGGAGATCGTTTCCGAACTCGACCGCTTCATCATCGGCCAGAAGGGCGCCAAGCGCGCCGTGGCCATCGCCCTGCGCAACCGCTGGCGGCGCCAGCAGGTCGACGAAAAGTTGCGGCCCGAGATCACGCCCAAGAACATTCTGATGATCGGCCCCACCGGCGTGGGCAAAACCGAGATCGCGCGCCGCCTGGCCCGTCTGGCCGACGCACCGTTCATCAAGGTCGAGGCCACCAAGTTCACCGAGGTGGGTTACGTGGGCAAGGACGTGGACAGCATCATCCGCGACCTGGCCGACATCGCGATCAAGCAGACGCGCGAGGTCGAGATGCGCAAGCAGCGCGCACGGGCTGAAGACGCCGCCGAGGACCGCATCCTGGACGTGCTCATCCCGCCGCCGCGCGGCGTGGGCGCAGAGCCTTCTGCCGTGGCCACCTCGGAGGGCACCGCGCGCCAGAACTTCCGCAAGAAGCTGCGCGAAGGGCAGCTCGACGAGCGCGAGATCGAGATCGACCTGGCCGAAGCCCGGCCATCGATGGAGATCATGGGCCCGGCCGGCATGGAAGAGATGGCCGAGCAACTGCGTGGGATGTTCAGCCAGATGGGGGCCGGCAAGCGCCAGACGCGCAAGCTCAGGATTGCCGAGGCCATGAAGCTGCTGATCGAGGAGGAGGCGGGCAAGCTGGTCAACGAGGAAGAGATCAAGACCCGCGCACTGCACAACGCCGAGCAGAACGGCATCGTGTTCATCGATGAGATCGACAAGGTCACTTCGCGCAGCGATGCGGGTGGGGCCGAGGTGTCGCGCCAGGGCGTGCAACGCGACCTCCTGCCACTGGTGGAGGGCACCACGGTCTCCACCAAGTACGGCATGGTCAAGACCGATCACATCCTCTTCATCGCCAGCGGCGCGTTTCACCTCGCGCGGCCGAGCGACCTGATTCCCGAACTGCAGGGGCGCTTTCCGATCCGAGTCGAACTGCAGTCGCTTTCCGTGGACGATTTCGAAGCCATCCTCACGCAGACCCATGCCTCGCTGGTGAAGCAGTACCAGGAGCTGCTGGCCACCGAGGGCGTGACGCTGGCGTTCGCGCCCGATGGCATCCGCCGCCTCGCGCAGATCGCCTACGACGTCAACGAGCGCACCGAGAACATCGGCGCCCGGCGCCTGTCCACGGTGATGGAGCACCTGCTGGACGAGGTGAGCTTCGACGCCACGCGCCTGCAGGGCCAGACCATCACCATCGACGCGGCCTATGTGGATGCCCGTCTGGGCGAACTCAGCCGCAACGAAGACCTCTCGCGCTACATCCTTTGAAGACTGCAAGGGCCTCGGCTTCTCGCCGAGCCCCCTTTCGGCCCGCTCGCACCCGGTGTCGCGAGCGCCGCGCCGGCCTTTTCCTCCCCTCCTGATCATTCATACAGCCCTGCATGTAACAGGGTTTTGAAGCTTCACATGCAGTGCTTGTTGTAAGTGCTTGCTTTTAATGTGTTTTTGGCCGCAACAAAGCTTCTAAATGCTTCCTAAGTGGTTGATTTCATTGAAAAAATGTGTAGCCGGCGGGTTGCACGCAGGGTATTTCCTGATAAAGTGGAAAAAAGTGCAATTAAGTGGTGAAAAGTGTCTTCTAAGGGCTAAACGCGGTGTTCCAGGGTGCGTCTTCTCTCAGTCTCGATGTGAAGGGCCGGCTGTCCATGCCGACCCGGCACCGTGACGCCCTGGGCGCGGCACTCACGATCACCAAGCATCCCCACGGCTGCCTCATGGTATTCCCCCGCAGTGCCTGGGAACAGTTCCGTGACCGCATCGCCGCCTTGCCGATGCAGGCCCAGTGGTGGAAGCGCATCTTCCTGGGCAACGCCATGGACGTGGACATGGACACCTCCGGCCGCGTGCTGGTTTCGCCCGAGCTGCGTGCGGGCGCCGGCATCAGCAAGGACGTGGTCCTGCTGGGCATGGGCGCCTACTTTGAGCTGTGGGACGCGCAGGTCTATGCGGCGCAGGAAGCCGAAGCCATGAAGGCCGAAATGCCCGATGTCTTCAAGGACTTCTCTTTCTAAGGGCCATGGTGCAAAGCGCATGGAACCATCAGACCGTCCTGTTGAACGAGGCTGTGCAAGCCCTCGGCATCAACCCGGACGGGCACTATGTCGACGCCACCTTCGGGCGCGGCGGCCACTCGCGGCTGATCCTCGAGCAGTTGTCCCGCAAGGGGCGGCTGACCGCCTTCGACAAAGATCCGCAGGCCGTGGCGGCGGCAGAGGAACTGGCGGCCAGCGATGGCCGTTTTTCCATCCGGCACGAGGGGTTCAGCCACCTGGGCGAACTGGGGGCGGCGAGCGCGGACGGTCTGCTGATGGACCTCGGCGTGAGCTCTCCCCAGATCGACGACCCCGAACGGGGTTTTTCTTTTCGCCACGACGGACCTCTGGACATGCGCATGGACACCACGCGCGGCCAGAGCGTGGCTCAATGGCTGGAGACGGCCGAGGTCTCAACCCTGTCGGAGGTCATTCGTGACTATGGCGAAGAACGGTTTGCTCAATCGATTGCAAAGGCGATTGATCGTCGCAGACAGGAACGGGGCCCTTTTCGAACCACCGGCGAGCTGGCCGAAGTCGTGGCTGGCGCGGTCAAAACCCGCGAGCCGGGCAAGGACCCTGCAACGCGCACATTTCAGGCTTTTCGGATTTTCATCAACGCCGAGCTTGAAGAGTTGCAACAAGCGCTAGAGGCCAGCCTGCAGGTGTTGCGTCCCGGAGGAAAACTGGTGGTGATCAGCTTCCATTCCTTGGAAGACCGCATGGTCAAGCAGTTCATGGCGCGCCATTCGCGCGCCGTGGTGGATCGCCGCGTGCCTTTTGCCGAGCCCGCGCCCATGGCGCTGTGTGGTCTCAAGCGCGTGATGCCGTCCGACGAGGAGGTCAAGGCCAATCCTCGCTCGCGCAGCGCCGTCATGCGCGTGGCCGAGCGCACGGAGGCCTCGGCATGATCCGGCTGAACCTCGTGCTGCTGGCGGTGGTGATCGCAAGCGCCTTCTACCTGGTGCACACCCAGTACGAGTCGCGCCGGCTCTACACCGCGCTCGACCGCTCGCAGGCCCAGGCGCGCAAGCTCGAGTCCGAGCACGAGCAGCTGCAGGTGCAAAAACGCGCCCAGGCCACGCCGGCGCGCGTGCAGCTGCTGGCTTCGCGCCAGCTGCAGATGCGCCCGGTCACGCCGGGCATCACGCAGTACGTCACCGTGTTCGATCCGTCGCAGCCGGCGGCAGCCAACCCCACGCCGGAGCGCTGACCATGGGTCGCAGCATCAACTACTCCGCAAGCCCCTTGCTGGCCAGCCGCACCCCGGTGTGGCGCAGCAAGTTCATCGTGGCTGCGCTGGCCGTGGCCTTCGCCGGGCTCGCCGGGCGCGCCGCCTACGTGCAGGTGTTTGGCAACGACTTCTTCCAGCGCCAGGGCGAGGTCCGATTCGCGCGCACGCTGGAATTGCCGGCCAACCGTGGCCGCGTGCTCGACCGCAATGGCCTGATCCTCGCGTCCAGCGTGGTCGCACAAAGCATCTGGGCGATCCCCGAAGACGTCGACCGCGCCGACCCCAAGCTGCGCCAGCTCGCCAAGCTGCTCGAGATGCCGCTGGCCGACCTGCGCAAGCGCCTGGCCGACGACGACAAGACCTTCGTCTGGATCAAGCGCCAGGTGGACGATCCGGTGGCCAAGGAGATCGCCGCCCTCGGCATCAAGGGCATCTACCAGCGACGCGAGTACAAGCGGCAGTACCCCGAGGGCGAGGCCGCCGCGCACGTGGTGGGCTTTACCAACGTGGAAGACATCGGCCAGGAAGGCGTGGAGCTCGCGTTCAACCGGCAGCTGGCTGGCAAGAGTGGCTCGCGCCGCGTGATCAAGGACCGCCTGGGCCGCGTTGTGGAAGACGTGCGCGATGTGGTGCCGCCGGTGGATGGCCCCGACCTGCAACTGTCCATCGACAGCAAGGTGCAGTACTTCGCGTACCAGAAGCTCAAGGACGCCGTGCTGGCGCACAAGGCGCATGCCGGCAGCGTGATCGTGCTCGACACAATCTCGGGCGAGGTGCTGGCTCTGGCCAACTACCCCAGCTACAACCCCAACCGGCGCCAGAACCTCACGGGCGAGCAACTGCGCAACCGCGTGCTCACCGACAGCTTCGAGCCTGGTTCGACCATGAAGCCCTTCATCGCCGCGCTGGCGCTGGAGAAAGGCCTGGTCACGCCCAACACCCCCATCCATACCGCGCCGGGTCGCATCACCATTGGCGGCTCGACGATCAGCGACTCGCACCCGAACGACGTGTTGACCGTGTCGCAGGTGATCCAGAAGTCGAGCAACGTGGGCACGGTCAAGATGGCCATGCAGATGAGCCCGCGCGAAATGTGGGAAACCTATGCGCAGGCCGGCTTCGGCCAGAAGCCGCAGGTGCCGTTTCCCGGTGCGGTCACCGGCCGTCTGCGGCCCTACAAGACCTGGCGCCCGATCGAGCAGGCCACCATGAGCTATGGGTACGGCCTCTCGGCTTCGCTGTTCCAGCTCGCGCAGGCCTACACCATCTTCGCGCGCGACGGCGAGCTGATTCCCCTGACCCTGCAGAAGTCCGATACCCAGACCGCCGGTGTGCGGGTGTTCAGCGCCAAGAACTCCATCGCCGTGCGCCAGATGCTCGGCCTCGCAGCCGGCCCGGGTGGCACCGGCTCGCGTGCCCAGACCATGGGCTACTCGGTGGGTGGCAAGAGTGGCACCGCGCACAAGCAGGAAGGCAAGGGCTACGCCGACAAGAAGTACCGCAGCTGGTTCGTGGGCCTGGCGCCGGTGGAGGCGCCGCGCATCGTGGTGGCGGTGATGATCGACGAGCCCAGCAACGGCCAGTACTTTGGCGGCCTGGTGGCCGCGCCGGTGTTCAGCGAGACCGTGCAGCAGACCTTGCGCATCCTCGGCGTGCAGCCCGACATGAACGTCAAGCCGCAGATCGTCACCCACGTGGTGGAGGAGTCGTTCTGATGCTGCGCACCATCCAGGATCCCCAGGCCGTGGCCGACTGGCTGCGCGAGCGTGGCGTGCGTGCGCTGCATTGCGACAGCCGCCGTGTGGGCATGGGTGATGGCTTCGTGGCCTGGCCGGGCGCGGCCACCGATGGGCGCCGCTTCGTGCCGGGCGCGCTGCAGGCGGGCGCCGTCGCGGCGCTGGTGGAGAGCGAGGGTGCGCAACCCTATGGCTTTGATGACGATCGCGTGGCGGCCGTGCCGGGCCTCAAGGCCTCAGCCGGCGCGATTGCCAGCGCCTTCTACGGCACGCCGAGCGCAGCCCTCGACATGGTGGCCATCACGGGTACCAACGGAAAAACCTCCACGGCCTGGTGGACGGCGCAACTGCTGTCCTTCTGCGCCAAACCCTGCGCCGTTGTCGGCACGCTGGGCATGGGGCTTGCGCCCCAGCCCGGCCAGACGGGCTGCCCCCCGCTGGTGCCGACCGGTCTGACCACGCCCGACCCCGTCATGCTGCAAGCGGAGCTGCGCCGCTTCGTCGACACGGGCCTGAAGGCCTGCGCCATCGAGGCCTCGTCCATCGGCATTGTCGAAGGCCGGCTCAACGCCACGCAGTTGCGCGTGGCCGTGTTCACCAATTTCACGCAAGACCACCTCGACTTCCACGGCAGCATGGAGGCCTACTGGACCGCCAAGGCCGGGCTGTTCGACTGGCCCGATCTGGCCAGCGCAGTGGTCAACGTCGACGACGCCCGTGGCGCGGACCTGGCCGCCACACTCGCCCGCCGGGGACTGGACCTCTGGACGGTGGCCATCGAAGCCGGTCACCACGGGAGCGCCCGCTTGTTCGCGCAGGACCTGGCGTTCACCGACAGCGGCATGGCCCTGCAGGTCGGCGAGCGCGACGCGCGGGGCCGAACCCTGGCCCAGCACGCGCTGAGCCTGCCGCTGGTGGGGCGTTACAACGTGTCCAACCTGCTGTGCGTGCTGGCCAGTGCGCGGGCGCTCGGCGTGCCCCTGGCCGACGCGGTGCAGGCCTGTGCCGCGCTCACGCCCGTGCCCGGCCGCATGGAGCAGGCCGCGCCCGGCCAGTCGGGCCAGCCACTGGTGCTGGTGGACTACGCGCACACGCCCGATGCGCTTGAAAAAGCCCTGCAGGCCTTGCAACCGCTGGTGCGCCAGCGCGGCGGCGCCCTCTGGGTGGTGGTGGGCTGCGGCGGCGACCGCGATGCCGGCAAGCGCCCGCTGATGGCTGCGGCCGCCGAGCGCGAGGCGCAACACGCTGTGCTCACCAGCGACAACCCGCGCGGCGAAGACCCGCTGGCGATCCTGCGCCAGATGGTGGCCGGCCTTTCGTCGCCCGATGCCGCGACCGTCGAGCCTGACCGCGCCCAGGCCATTGCGCTGGCGGTGGTGCGCGCCCAAGCGCGCGACGTGGTGCTGATCGCTGGCAAGGGCCACGAGGACTACCAGGACGTGTTGGGCGTGAAGAAGCCGTTTTCCGATCTGCAGCACGCGCGCGCAGCGCTTGCGCGCCGCCACGGCCAGGGGGTCCACGCATGAAGACCCTGGGCCAGCTCCTGCCGCAGCTCGAAGGCGCCCGCGTGGTGGGCCAGCCCGAGCTGCCGTTCACCCGCGTGCACACCGACACCCGCAGCCTGCAGCCCGGCGACCTCTTCGTGGCCTTGAAGGGCGAGCGCTTCGACGCGCACGACTTCCTGCCACAGGCGCAAGGGCAGGGTGCACTGGCCGCCATCGCCCACCGGGGGCTGGCCGAGGCCGGTCTGCCGGGCGTGGAAGTGCCCGACACGCGGCGTGCGCTGGGCGAGCTCTCGCGCCGCTGGCGCGCTCAGTTCGACCTGCCGCTGATCGCCGTGACGGGCAGCAACGGCAAGACCACGGTCACGCAAATGATCGCCTCCATCCTGCGCGCCGCCGCAGGCGAGGCGGCGCACGCCACGCAGGGCAACTTCAACAACGACATCGGCGTGCCGCTCACCCTGCTGCGCCTGAGCGCCGCGCACCGCCTCTCGGTGGTGGAACTGGGCATGAACCACCCGGGCGAGATCGCCGAACTCGCCGCGCTGACGCAGCCCACGGTCGCGCTGGTCAACAACGCGCAGCGCGAGCACCTTGAATTCATGGCCACCGTGGAAGCCGTGGCGCGCGAGAACGGGCAGGTCATCCAGGCGCTGGGTGCCGACGGCGTGGCGGTGTTTCCTTCCGACGACACGTACACCCCGCTGTGGCGCGAGTTTGCCGGGGCGCGGCGCGTCATCACCTTCAGCGATCGCGACGAGGCCGCCGATGTGCGGGCGCTCGGGACCGAGTGGTCCGAAGGCGCGTGGGCGCTGAGTTTCCTGTCGCCACTGGGTGAAGCCTCGGTGCGCCTGCGCATCGCCGGCCGCCACAACGTGCGAAATGCGCTGGCAGCCACCGCCTGCGCCCTGGCCGCCGGTGTGCCGCTGGACGCAGTGGTGCGTGGCCTGGACGCGTTCGAGCCGGTGGGCGGTCGTTCGCGCGCCCTTGCGCTGCGCGTGAACGACCGCCACGTCACCCTGATCGACGACACCTACAACGCCAACCCCGATTCGGTGCGCGCTGCCATCGACGTGCTGGCCGAGCTGCCCGCGCCGCGCCTGCTGGTGCTGGGCGACATGGGAGAAGTCGGCGAGCAGGGCCTGGCGTTCCACGACGAGGTGCTGCGCCACGCCCTGGAGCGCGGCATTGAGGCCGTGCACGTCGCGGGCGACTGGATGCGCCAGGCCAGCGCCACCTTGCCCCAAGTCACTCACTGGGTGGAAGTGCCCGCCATGGCCGGCGCCGTCTGTGCCGCCGTGACCGATGACCGGCCTGTGTTCCGCAGCGTGCTCGTCAAGGGTTCGCGCTTCATGCGCATGGAGCGCGTGGTGCAGGCGCTGCTGGGCCTGGACCCCGCACAAACAAGAGATAAGAAGGACAACGCCCATGCTGCCTAGCCTGGCCCTCTGGCTGCAAGGCCTCTCGCCTGAATTCGGATCCCTGCGGGTGTTCCAGTACCTCACGTTCCGTGCCGTGATGGCGGCCATGACGGCACTCCTTGTCGGCCTGGTCGCAGGCCCTTACTTCATCCGGCGCCTGGCCGCGCTCAAGATCGGCCAGCCGATCCGCGAGTACGCCATGCAGACCCACCTGAGCAAGGGCGGCACGCCCACCATGGGTGGCGTGCTCATCCTGTTCTCCATCGCGTTGTCCACGTTGCTGTGGTTCGACCTCACCAACCGCTTCGTGTGGATCGTGCTGCTGGTCACCCTGGGTTTTGGTGCCATCGGCTGGGTGGACGACTGGCGCAAGGTGGTCCACAAGGACCCCGAAGGCATGCGCTCGCGCGAGAAGTACTTCTGGCAATCGGTGATCGGTCTGGTGGCCGCTTTCTACCTGGTGTTCAGCGTGTCCGAGTCCAGCAACCTGCGCGTGCTCGAGCTGTTCATCGCCTGGGTGCGTTCGGGCTTCACCGTGGACCTGCCGCCGCAGGCTGGCCTGCTGGTGCCCTTCTTCAAAGAAATCAGCTACCCGCTGGGGGTGTTCGGTTTCGTGATCATGACCTACCTGGTCATCGTCGGTTCGAGCAACGCCGTCAACCTCACCGACGGTCTCGACGGCCTGGCCATCATGCCGGTGGTGATGGTCGGGTCTGCGCTGGGCGTGTTCGCCTACGTCACGGGCAACTCGGTGTTCGCTCGCTACCTGCTGCTGCCGCACATTCCCGGCGCGGGCGAGTTGCTGATCTTCTGCGCCGCGGTGGCCGGTGCGGGCCTGGCTTTCCTGTGGTTCAACACCCACCCCGCGCAGGTGTTCATGGGCGATGTGGGCGCGCTCGCGCTGGGCGGCGCGCTGGGCACCATCGCCGTCATCGTGCGCCAGGAGATCGTGCTTGCCATCATGGGCGGCATCTTCGTGGTCGAGGCGCTGTCGGTGATGCTGCAGGTGAGCTGGTTCAAGTACACCAAGCGGCGCTACGGCACGGGCCGTCGCCTGTTCCAGATGGCGCCGCTGCACCACCACTTCGAGAAAAAGGGCTGGAAGGAGACGCAGGTCGTCGTGCGCTTCTGGATCATCACCATGCTGTTGTGCCTCGTGGGGCTGTCCACGCTCAAGCTGAGATGAGCACTGGCATGAACGGCACGTCCGTCCTCATCCTCGGTCTGGGCGCCTCCGGCCTGGCCATGGCGCGCTGGTGCGCCCGCCAGGGCGCTCGCGTGACCGTGGCCGACACGCGCGAGACGCCGCCTCAGCTGGCGGTGCTGCGCGCCGAGTGCCCTGAAGCCGGCTTCGTGGCCGGGCCGTTCG
The DNA here is from genome assembly GCF_026125825.1 of Hydrogenophaga sp. GTDB lineage: Bacteria > Pseudomonadota > Gammaproteobacteria > Burkholderiales > Burkholderiaceae_C > Hydrogenophaga. Next base: position 40,951 of record NZ_JAHCKK010000017.1, read on the forward strand.
ACGACGCGCTGTTGGCGCGCGCCGAGTGGAGCCTGATCGCGCGCAGCCCGGGCCTGGCGCCCGAGCTGCTGCAAGGCGTGTTCGGCTGGGCGAGAGAGCGCAACGTGGCCGTGGTCGGCGAACTCGACCTGTTTGCCCGCGCCCTGCGCGAGCTGTCGCAGCGCGCGCGCCTGCCCTACAAACCCAAGGTGCTGGCCATCACCGGCACCAACGGCAAGACCACCGTGACCTCGCTCACCGGCTTGCTGTTGCAGCGCGCCGGCCTGAACGTGGCCGTGGCTGGCAACATCGGCCCGGCGCTGCTGGACGTGCTGTCCGCCGCGCTCGACGCCGAGGCGGTGGCGCAGGCTGCCGACGATGAACGCGCGGCGGCCGAAGCCGCCCAGGCCCAGGCCGAGGCCCAGGCGGCCAGCGCAGCCCAGGTTCCCGCTGCCGTGGCCGACGAGACACCCGGGAACGAGGGCGACGGTGAGGCCGTCTCGATGGCTGAGGAAGCTCCAGAGACCGAGGAGGTCGAAGTGTCCGCCAGCGATGAAGGCGAGGACGAAGGGCCGACGCAGCTCGTACCGCCTCCGGTGGAACCACCGCAACCGGCCCACCTGCCGCAGGCCTGGGTGCTCGAACTCTCCAGCTTCCAGCTCGACGGCACCGCTGGCGGCGACTGGGACAGCGTTCCCACGGCCGCCACGGTGCTCAACCTCACCGAGGACCACCTGGACTGGCACGGCAGCATGGCCGCCTATGCCCAGGCCAAGCAGGCGGTGTTCGGCGCGCAGGCCCTGATGCTGCTCAACCGCGATGACCCGCTGGTGATGGGCATGCAGCCCGGCCTGGTGACCGTGAAGGTGGGCAACCGCAACCGCCAGCAAAGCGCGCGCCCCTGGGCCAGCTTCGGCCTGGACGCGCCCACCCGCGCGGGCGACTGGGGCATCGAGTCGGTCAATGGCATGGCCTGGCTGGTGCGCGCCCTGGCGCTGGACGAAACGCGCAAGCGCGGCCGTGGCGCCGACGAGGACGAAGAGATCTATTTCCAGCGCCTCATGCCGGTGGACGCGCTGCGCATCCGCGGCCGCCACAACGCCGCCAACGCCCTGGCCGCGCTGGCCCTGACCACCTCCACAGGCGCCGCGCTCGGCCCCATGCTGCACGGCCTGCGCGAGTACCGCGGCGAGCCGCACCGCGTGGAGCCGGTGGCCATCCTCGACGAGGTCGAGTACTTCGACGACAGCAAGGGCACCAACGTGGGCGCGACGCTGGCCGCCGTGCGCGGCCTGGGCGTGGACCGCCGGTTGGTCGTCATCCTGGGCGGCGATGGCAAGGGGCAGGACTTCATGCCGCTGGCCGAGCCGTTGGCCCGCTTCGCCCGCGCCGTGGTCTACATCGGCCGCGATGCCGGCCGCATCCGCGAGGCCGTGGGCGCTGCTTTGCAGGAAGCCGGCGTGGCGCAACTCGATGCCACCACGCTGCCCGACGCCGTCGCGCTTTGCGCGCAGCAAGCCCGTGCGGGCGACGCCGTGCTGATGTCGCCGGCCTGCGCCAGTCTGGACATGTTCGACAACTACATGCACCGCGCCCGCGTGTTCGTGGACGCCGTGAACGCCCTGGCCGCCGAGCAGGGCCTGAGCCTGGAGGGTGGGCTGTGAAGAAGAAGAAGAAAACCGCCGCCGCCCAAGCCAACCGTGCGCCATGGGGCGTGCGCGTGCGCGCGGCCCTGGCCGGCCTGATGCCGCGATTTGCGGGGCGCGACCTCGCGGGCGCGCTTGCCGGGGGCTCCTCGCGCGACGACCTGCCGGTGCGCCTGTCCAACCGCACCTACGCCGGCACGCGCAACGTGGCGGTGCGCGAGCTCGGCTTTGACCAACCCCTGCTGTGGGTGGTGGTGGCGCTGCTCGCCTGGGGCCTGGTGATGGTGTATTCCGCCTCCATCGCACTGCCCGACAACCCGCGCTTCCAGAACTACGCCCACACGCACTTCGTGCTGCGGCACGGCATCTCGATGGTCATCGGCGTGATCGCGGCCATGGTGGCTTTCCAGTTCCCGCTGCGATCCTGGGAGAAGATGGCGCCGTGGCTGTTCGCGGTGGCGCTGGTGCTGCTCGCGCTGGTGCTGCTTCCTTTCATCGGCCGGGGCGTGAACGGCGCGCGGCGCTGGATCTCGCTGGGCATCATGAACTTCCAGCCCTCCGAGCTGGCCAAGCTCGCCGTGCTGCTCTACGCCGCCAGCTACATGGTGCGCAAGATGGAGGTCAAGGAGCGCTTCTTCCAGGCCGTGGCGCCGATGGCGGTGGCCGTGGGCGTGGTCGGCATGCTGCTGCTGGCCGAGCCCGACATGGGCGCCTTCATGGTGATCGTGGTGATCGCCATGGGCATCCTGTTTCTGGGCGGCGTGAACGCGCGCATGTTCTTCCTGATGGCACTGGTGGTGGTGGGCGCGTTCGCGCTCATGGTCATGACCAGCGAGTTCCGCCGCCAGCGCGTCTTCGCTTATCTCGACCCCTGGAGCGTGGAACACGCGCTGGGCAAGGGCTACCAGCTCTCGCACTCGCTGATTGCCTTCGGCCGTGGCGAGATCTTCGGCGTCGGGCTGGGCGGCAGCGTGGAGAAGCTGCACTGGCTGCCCGAGGCGCATACCGACTTCCTGCTCGCCGTGATTGGCGAGGAGTTCGGTCTGCTCGGCGTGGTGGTGCTGATCGCCCTGTTCCTCTGGCTCACGCGCCGCATCATGCACATCGGCCGCCAGGCCATCGCCCTGGACCAGGTCTTCGCCGGCCTCGTGGCGCAGGGCGTGGGCCTGTGGATGGGTTTCCAGGCCTTCATCAACATTGGCGTGAACCTGGGCGCGCTGCCCACCAAGGGGCTGACGCTGCCGCTGATGAGTTACGGCGGTTCGGCCATCCTGCTGAACCTGGTGGCCATCGCGCTCGTGCTGCGGGTGGACTACGAAAACCGCCAGATGATGAAGGGAGGTCGTTCGTGACGGCTCCCTGCGCGCTCATCATGGCCGGTGGCACCGGCGGCCACATCTTCCCCGGCCTGGCCGTGGCCGAGGCCCTGCGCGAGCGTGGCTGGCGCGTGCACTGGCTGGGTGCGCCCGGCAGCATGGAGAGCCGGCTCGTGCCGCCGCGCGGGTTCGCGCTGGAGACCATCGACTTCGGCGGCGTGCGCGGCAAAGGGCTGGTCACGGTTGCGCTGCTGCCGCTGCGCCTGCTGCGCGCCTTCTGGCAATCGCTGCAAGTGGTGCGCCGCGTCAAGCCCGACGTGGTCGTGGGCCTGGGCGGCTACATCAGCTTCCCCGGCGGCATGATGGGTGTGCTCGCCGGCAAGCCGCTGGTGCTGCACGAGCAGAACTCGGTGGCTGGCATGGCCAACCGCGTGCTGGCTGGTGTGGCCGACCGCGTGTTCACCGCCTTCCCCAACGTGTTCAAGAAAGCCGAATGGGTGGGCAACCCCCTGCGCGTGCCTTTCCTGCGCCAGGCCGCCCCGGCCGAGCGATTCGCTGGCCGAAGCGGCCCGCTGCGCCTGCTGGTGGTGGGGGGCAGCCTGGGCGCGAAGGCGCTCAATGACGTGGTGCCGCAGGCGCTGGCACTGCTGCCCAAAGTGCAGCAGCCGCAAGTCACGCACCAGAGCGGCGAGAAACAGATCGATGCGCTGCGGGCCAACTACATCGCCGCAGGCATCCAGGCCGAACTCACGCCTTTCATCGACGACACCGCGCAAGCTTTCGCCGACGCCGACCTCATCGTCTGCCGAAGCGGCGCCAGCACCGTGACCGAGATCGCCGCCGTTGGCGCGGCTGCGCTGTTCGTGCCTTTTCCCTCGGCGGTGGACGACCACCAGACCACCAACGCGCGGTTCCTGGTGGATGCCGGTGCCGCCTGGCTGGTGCCCCAGGCCGAACTCACGCCCCAGCGGCTCGCGCAGACCCTGCAGACGGTGCAGCGCGAGCAACTGCTGGCCATGGCCACCCAGGCCAAGCAAATGCAAAAGACCGAAGCCGTGGCGGCGGTGGTGTCCGCCTGCGAGCAACTCGCGAAAGTTCCGAATCCATGAAGCACGCCATCCGTCACATCCATTTCGTCGGCATCGGTGGCGCCGGCATGAGCGGCATCGCCGAGGTGCTGCTCAACCAGGGCTACCGCATTTCCGGCAGCGACCTGGGCGAGAGCACCGTCACGCGCCGGCTGGTGGCGCTGGGGGCCCAGGTGTTCGTGGGCCACGACGCCGCACACATCGAAGGCGCCGACGCCATCGTCACCTCGACCGCGGTGAAGGAAGACAACCCCGAAGTGGTGGCAGCGCACGCGAAACTCGTGCCGGTGGTGCCGCGCGCGGTGATGCTGGCCGAGCTCATGCGCATGAAGAAGGGCGTGGCCATTGCCGGCACGCACGGCAAGACCACCACCACCAGCCTGGTGGCCAGCGTGCTGGCCGCCGCCCAGCTGGACCCGACCTTCGTCATCGGAGGGCGCCTCAACAGTGCGGGGGCCAACGCCCAGCTGGGGTCGGGCGAGTACATCGTGGTCGAGGCCGACGAGTCCGATGCGTCGTTCCTCAACCTGCTGCCGGTGCTCTCGGTCGTGACCAACATCGACGCCGACCACATGGACACCTACGGCCACGATTTCGGCAAGCTCAAGTCCGCCTTCGTGGACTTCCTGCACAAGATGCCGTTCTATGGCGCGGCCGTGGTGTGTGTGGACGACGCGGCGATCCGGGAGATCCTGCCGCAGATCGCGCGGCCCATCACCAGCTATGGCTTCTCGGAAGACGCGCAGGTGCGCGCCGTCAACGTGCGCGCGGTGGACACGCAGATGCACTTCACCGTGCAGCGCCGCAACGGCGTGGAGCTGCCCGATCTGGAGGTGGTGCTCAACCTGCCCGGCCATCACAACGTGCTCAACGCCCTGGCCGCCATCGGCATCGCGGTGGAGCTGGGCGTGCCTGACGAGGCCGTGCAACAGGCGCTGGCCGAGTTCAAGGGCGTGGGCCGGCGTTTTCAGCGCTATGGCGAGGCCGCGCTGCCCTCGGGCGGCACCTGCACGGTGGTGGATGACTACGGGCATCACCCGGTGGAAATGGCCGCCACGCTGTCGGCGGCGCGCGGTGCCTACCCGGGCCGCCGTCTGGTGCTGGCCTTCCAGCCGCACCGCTACACCCGCACGCGCGACTGCTTCGAGGACTTCGTGAAGGTCATCGGCCAGGCCGATGCCGTGCTGCTCGCCGAGGTGTACGCAGCCGGCGAAGCCCCCATCGTCGCGGCCGATGGCCGCTCGCTGGCGCGCGCCCTGCGCGTGGCCGGCAAGCTCGAGCCCGTTTTCGTGGACGACATCGCCGCCATGCCCCAGGCCGTGCTCGACAACGCGCGCGATGGCGATGTGGTGCTCTGCATGGGCGCGGGCACCGTGGGCGCGGTGGCCGGTCGCGTGATCGAGCTGGCGCAGGAAGCAAGCGCATGAAACAGGAGAATGCAATGACGGTGGATGCCAGGTCACTCGGCAAGGTGGCCGTGCTGATGGGCGGACGTTCGGCCGAACGCGAGGTGTCGCTCATGTCGGGCAACGGCGTGCTGGCCGCGCTGAAGTCGAAAGGCGTCGATGCCCATGCCTTCGACCCGGCCGAGCGCGAGATGGGCGAGCTCAAGCGCGAGGGATTCCAGCGCTGCTTCATTGCGCTGCACGGTCGCTTCGGTGAAGACGGCACGGTGCAGGGCGCCCTGGAGCTGCTGGGCATCCCCTACACCGGCCCCGGCGTGATGGCTTCCAGCGTCGCCATGGACAAGCTCATGACCAAGCGCATCTGGATCGCCGAAGGCCTGGCCACGCCGGCCTGGCGCCAGGTGCGCAGCGCCGAGGAAACCCTGGCCGCGTTCAAGGCGCTGGGCTCGCCCATGATCGTCAAACCCGTGCGCGAAGGCTCCACCATCGGCCTGACCAAGGTGACCAGCGAGGCGCAGTGCGCCGCCGCCTACGAACTCGCCGCCCGGCTCGATCCGCAGGTGATGTGCGAGCAGTTCATCGCGGGCGACGAAGTGACCTGTCCGGTGCTGGGCACCGGCGCCCAGGCGAGGGCCCTGCCGGTGATCCGCATCGTCGCGCCCGAAGGCAACTACGACTACCAGAACAAGTATTTCACCGACGACACGAAGTACCTCGTGCCATGCGGCCTGCCCGAAGGCGAAGAGGCCGCCATCCAGGCGCTGGTGCTCAAGGCCTACCTCACGCTGGACTGCCGCGGCTGGTCGCGCGCCGACGTGATGATCGACGCCAAGACGCGCAAGCCCTGGCTGCTGGAGATCAACACCTCGCCCGGCATGACCGGCCACTCCCTGGTGCCGATGTCGGCCAAGGCGGCCGGCCTGTCCTACGAAGACCTGTGCGTGCGGCTGCTGGCCACCGCCTCGCTGGATCACGCGGCCTGAGCCGCTGAACACCGCCATGCCCAGCACCGAACTGCCCCTGGATGTCAAGCTCATGACCGTGGTCACGCACGTCCTGATCGCGGTGTTCGCCGTGCTGAGCCTGGGGCTGTTCACCACCTGGCTGGTGCGCCACCCGATCTGGACGGTCAAGGCGATCGCCGTGCACGGTGACGTGGCGCACCAGAACGCCGTGACCTTCCGCGCCCAGCTTTCGTCGCAGATGAAGACCCGCCTGAACGCCAGCTTCCTCACCGTGGACCTGCAGCAAGTGCGCCAGCTCTTCGAGTCGGTGCCCTGGGTGCGCAAGGCGGTGGTGCAGCGCGAGTTCCCCAACCGCTTGCGCGTGACGCTGGAAGAACACCAGGCCGTGGCCTGGTGGGGTGAGGCGGGCTCGGGCCAGCTGGTCAACCGGCTGGGCGAGGTGTTCGATGCGAGCCCGGACGACGGCGATGGCCTGCCGGAGCTGGCCGGCCCGGTCGAGAAGTCGGGTCAGGTGTGGTCCCTCTATCAGCTGCTGCAGGCCGAGCTGGGCCGCCTCGACCTGGGGCTGGAGCGGCTTGAGCTCACCGAGCGGGGCACCTGGCGCGCCAAGCTCGACAGCGGTGCCCAGGTGGAGCTGGGCCGAGGCACGCCCGACGAACTGCTGGCGCGCACCCGCCGCTTCACCGGCACGCTGGCGCAACTCACCGAACGCTATGCGGGCGCGGTTCAGTCCGTGGACCTGCGCTACCCCAACGGCTACGCGTTGCGCCTGCGCGGCGTGACCACCGTGACCGACACGCCTGCTGGCGGATCTCAAAACCGAAGGTAATCAAGAAGCAATCATGGCCAAGGAATACAAGGATTTGGTGGTCGGACTCGACATCGGCACCGCCAAGATCATGGTGGTGGTCGCCGAGGTCCAGCCCAACGGCGAACTCAAGCTCGCGGGCCTGGGCGTGTCGGCCAGCCACGGCTTGAAACGCGGCGTGGTCGTGAACATCGACGCCACGGTGCAGAGCATCCAGCAGGCGCTGAAGGAGGCCGAGCTGATGGCCGACTGCCGCATCGCGCGCGTCTACACCGGCATCACCGGCAGCCACATTCGCGGCATCAACTCCAGCGGCATGGTGGCCATCAAGGACCGCGAGGTCAGCGCCACCGACGTGGCGCGCGTGATCGAGACCGCCAAGGCCATCAACATCTCGACCGACCAGCGCCTGTTGCTGGTGGAGCCCCAGGAGTTCGTGATCGACGGCCAGGAGGTGAAGGAGCCGATCGGCATGAGTGGCATCCGCCTGGAGGCCAAGGTGCACATCGTCACCGGAGCGCAGAGCGCGGCGGAAAACATCATCAAATGCGTGCGGCGCTGCGGACTGGAAGTGGACCAGCTCATGCTCAACCCGCTGGCGTCCAGCCAGGCGATCCTGACCGATGACGAGAAGGAACTTGGCGTGGCGCTGGTCGACATCGGGGCGGGCACGACCGACGTGGCGATCTTCTCCGGTGGTGCGATCCGCCACACGGCGGTGATTCCCATCGCGGGCGACCTGATCACCAGCGATATCGCCATGGCCCTGCGCACGCCGACCAAGGACGCCGAGGACATCAAGGTCGAGAGCGGCTGCGCGAAGCAGCTGCTGGCCGATCCGGACACCCAGGTGGAAGTGCCCGGCCTGGGTGATCGCGGCCCGCGCATGCTCAGCCGCCAGGCGCTCGCCGGCGTGATCGAGCCGCGCGTGGAGGAGATCTTCTCGCTGGTGCAGCAGGTGCTGCGCGATTCCGGCCACGAGGAAATGCTGTCCTCTGGCATCGTGCTCACCGGTGGCAGCGCGGTGATGCCGGGCATGGTCGAACTTGGCGAGGACATCTTCCTCAAACCCGTGCGCCGGGGCATTCCGAACTACACCAGCGCCCTGTCCGACATGGTCGCGCAGACGCGCGCGGCCACCGTGATGGGGTTGCTCGAAGAAGCCCGCCTGGCGCGCGTGCGCGGACACAAGGTGGCGCAGAAGGCCGGCTCGATGCAGGGCGCGGTCGAGCGGGTCAAGAGCTGGTTTCTGGGGACGTTCTGATGAGACACGCTCGCCACGCCCAGTGCGTTCCCCCAGGCCGATGTCGACGACGAAGAGGCCGGTGTGCCGAACACACCGGACCCCCCGGATGACCCGATCCTTCACCCCCAAGAACTTCTCGCATACCGCCGACACCAAGGCAACAGACACAGTACAAGGAGCATCGCAATGAGCATCGAAATGATCGAAGTTGAAGAATTCAACCAGGGCACCCAGATCAAGGTCATCGGCGTGGGCGGCGGCGGCGGCAACGCGGTCGAGCACATGATCTCGCGCAGCGTGCAGGGCGTGGAGTTCATCTGCGCCAACACCGATGCACAGTCCCTCTCGCGCAGCGCTGCGCACAAGACCATCCAGCTTGGCACCAGCGGCCTGGGCGCAGGCAGCAAGCCCGAAAAGGGTCGTGACGCGGCCGAAGTCGCGGTGGACGACATCCGCGAGGCGATCGCCGGGGCGCACATGCTGTTCATCACCGCCGGCATGGGCGGTGGCACCGGCACCGGCGCGGCCCCCGTGATCGCCCGCGTGGCCAAGGAAATGGGCATCCTCACCGTCGGCGTCGTGACCAAGCCCTTCGACTGGGAAGGTGGCCGTCGCATGACCAACGCCGACAGCGGCCTGGCCGAGCTCGAGGCCAATGTGGATTCGCTGATCGTGGTGCTGAACGAAAAGCTGCTGGAAGTGCTGGGCGACGACGTCACGCAGGACGAGGCCTTTGCCCACGCCAACGACGTGCTCAAGAACGCCGTCGGCGGCATCGCCGAAATCATCAACGAGTACGGCAACGTCAACGTGGACTTCGAGGACGTGCGCACCGTGATGGGCGAGCCCGGCAAGGCCATGATGGGCACGGCCGTGGCCGCCGGCCCGGACCGCGCGCGCATCGCCGCCGAGCAGGCCGTGGCCTGCCCGCTGCTGGAAGGCATCGACCTGTCGGGCGCCAAGGGCGTGCTGGTGCTGGTCACGGCCGCCAAGGGTTCGCTCAAGCTGTCGGAGTCCAAGCTGGCGATGAACACGATCCGCGCCTACGCCTCGCCGGAAGCGCATGTCATCTATGGCGCCGCTTACGACGACAACCTGGGCGACGAGATGCGCGTGACGGTGGTGGCCACGGGCCTGTCGCGCCAGGGCGCGCGCCGCACGGCGCCTCCGCTGCAGGTGCTGCGCACCGGCACCGACAACGTGCCGTTCAATGTGCCGACCGTGAACGCCGCCGTGGGTGGCCCGGGCGCCGCGCAGCCGGACTACAACTCCATGGCAGTGCCCAGTGTCTGGCGCACCAACCGCACGCAGGCCGCGGCCAAGGTGGACGCGCTGGCTTCCGGTGGCATGGACGACTTCGAGATTCCTGCCTTCCTGCGCAAGCAGGCGGACTGAGTCTCCCGCCGGGGTTCGCTGGCCTGCACATCGCGGGCGGGTGGACCCCGGGCGCCCGGCTGCGGGCGACATGGGCCGGAGCCGGCCGACCCGCTCGCCGATGACCTTCTCTGCCGGAGAAAACCGGGCCTATCAAGGCCATCAGCTTTCTAAACCATGTTCTGGCGCCCGGAAAACTACAATTCGAAGATGCTCGCCCAACGCACGCTCAAATCCCTGACCAAGGCCGTCGGTGTCGGCCTGCACAGCGGTCAGCGGGTGGAACTGACGCTGCGGCCGGCCGCGCCCGACACCGGCATCGTGTTCCGTCGGGTGGACCTGTCTGCGCCGGTGGACATTGCGGTCAATGCCATGTCGGTGACCGACACCCGCCTGGCCTCCACCATCTCCAACGGCGGCGTCAAGGTGCACACCATCGAGCACCTCATGAGCGCCTGTGCGGGCCTGGGCCTGGACAACCTCTTCGTCGACATCACTGCCGAAGAAGTGCCCATTCTGGACGGTTCTTCGGCCTCTTTCGTCTACCTGCTGCAAAGCGCCGGCATCGTGATGCAGAACGCGCCCAAGCGCTTCATCCGCGTCACCAAGCCGGTGGAGGTGCGCGAAGGCGAGGGTCGCACGCTCAAGTGGGCGCGGCTCGACCCCTTCCACGGCTACAAGCTCGCTTTCGAGATCGAGTTCAACCACCCTGCCGTGAACTCCACCGGTCAGCGCGTGGAGTTCGACTTTGGCAGTGGTCAGTACGCGCGTGAGATCGCCCGTGCGCGCACCTTCGGCTTCACGCGCGACGTGGAAATGATGCGCTCCAACGGCCTGGCCATGGGCGGTGGCCTGGACAACGCCATCGTGATGGACGACGTCAAGGTGCTCAACGCCGATGGCCTGCGCTACCAGGACGAGTTCGTCAAGCACAAGATTCTCGACGCCATGGGCGATCTGTACATCGTGGGCAAGCCGCTGCTGGCCGCCTACAGCGCCTTTCGCAGCGGCCATGCAATGAACAACCAGCTGCTGCGTGCCCTGCTGGATCGGCCCGATGCCTACGAGATCGTGAGCTTCGACCACGAGCGCGAAGCCCCACGCGGCTTCGCCCAGCTGGCCCCGGCCTGGTAAGCCACGCCGCCACTGCCTCCCATGCTGCTGTTCCGCTGGACCGTGATGTTGCTGCTGCTGGCAGCCGGCGTGTGTTTCGCTTTCTACATCGGCACGGGCCAGGCGCGCTATCGCAGCTGGGGCATCGTGATCCTGAAGTGGACCGTCATCGCGGCACTGGGTTTCTTTGGCGTGCTTGTGCTGGAACGCCTGCTCTAGGCAAGACCTTCGCTCAGCGCGACGGCGGCTCCGACACGGGCCGCACAAAGGCGCTGAAGAGCTGCAGCTCGCTGGTGTGGATCAGGCCGATCTTCATCTCCACCTCCATCTCGCGACCTTGCCGGTCCACCACCGTGCGCCGCAGCAAACGGCCCGTGAAGGGGGCTCGACCGGTGGTGTGGAAATGCGCCAGGGCTTTCACGAAGGCGATGTGGTATCGCTCGGGAAGGATGGTGTCGGCCAGCGATTCACCCCGCACCTCGGCGCGCTTCCAGCCGAACAGCTCTTCGGCCGCGGCGTTCCAGTCGGTGATGCAGCCGTCGAAATCGATGCCGATGAAGGCCTCCTGCGCGCTGTCGATCACGGTCTGCACCCGCTCTTCGTTGGCGCGCAGGTCGTCGACGGTTTCGCGCAGTTCGGCCGTGCGCTCGCTCACGCGCCGCTCCAGCGCGGCATGGTTCTGGCGCAGCTCGGCCTCGTTGGCCTGCAGGCCTTTCACCAGGGAGTTGAAGGCATTGCCCAGCGTCGCGACCTCCCGGTAAGCCGCTGTGGTGGGGGCTTTCACGGCGTATCCCGCCTCGATGCCGCGCGCCACGTCGGTCAGGTCAAGCAGGGGGCGCGTGATCAGGCGCGCCACCAGCCAGCCCAGCAGGGAAAACACCAGCGCCGCCGCCAGGCCGCCAAGCAGCATGCGCCGGTGCAACTGGTTGACCGGGGCATAGGCGTCGTCCAGGGTCTGCCGCACCAGCACGCGCCAGCCCAGGCCGCCGTAGGTGTCGAAGCCGTTGTCGCGGCTGTAGCCCACGAGGTAGCGGCGGCCATCGGGCCAGGTTTCCGTCGCATGACCCGATTCGCCGCGCCCTGCCGCTGCCACGCTCGGCAACGTCAGCGCGGCGCCCTGCAGGTCCTTGGGTCCAAGCAGCACCACGCCCGAGGCCGAGACGATCAGCAGGTCGACGATGCGGTGGCGGTTCACGGGGGTGAAGATCGCGTCCTGGACTTCGCTGGCCCAGTTCCACGACAGGTGCACCCCCAGCACGCCGGTGGTCAGTCCGCTGGCATCCGTCAGCGGGAAGGCGATGTCGACGAAGCGCTGGGGCTCGCTGCCCGGTGTGGCCAGCAACTGGGCGAGCAGCATGGCGTCGTGCACGTCGCCCATCGGGTGGCCGTCCATCGCGTTGCGAAACCAGGGCCGTGCGGACACATCCGTGCCTTCCAGCATGCTGCGCGTGGCGGTGCGCACCACCCCCGCGGCGTCGGTCACGCCGATCCACGCGTAGTAGGGGTAGCTCTTCTGCAGCGCCTCGATCTCCTGGCGGATGGTGCCGACATCGGCGGCGCCACCGAGGCGCTGGGCGATCAGGCGCACCTCGCGGTAGCGTTCGAACATGGAGCGGTCCAGCCGGCTCGCGGTCTGCTGCGCCAGCTCGGTCAGGTTGGCGCCGATGGCTTCGCGCACCTGGTGGCTCGCGACGCGGTCGCTGAACAGCGTCAGGCTTAGGGTCAGCCACAGCGACAGCACGGTGAAGGCCACGGCGAGCCAGGCGCCCAGGCTGAATCGGCGCAAAGGCGACGAACTTTCCATGCCCATCAATACACCCGCCCGGCTTTGTACGTGGCGTGGGTGCGCGCCTGTTGCGGCGAGACTTTGTTGATTGCCGCCAGGGTGCGGCTGACCTGGGCGTGGGTGATGGCCAGGCCGAGCGCATCGGCCGCGTCTTTGCCGGGCAGGCCGGGCAGGCGCAGCAGGCGCTTGACCATCTCCTGCATCTGGGGTTTGCCAGCCCGGCCATTGCCGGCCACGGCTTTTTTCAGCTGAAGCGCGGTGTATTCGGCCACGTCCAGCTTGTTGGCCACCAGGGCGGTGAGGCAGGCGCCACGTGCCTGGCCCAGCAAGAGCGTGGCCTGGGGGTTGACGTTGACGAACACGATTTCGCAGACCGACACCTGGGGCTGGTAGCGAGCCACCACCTCGGTGATGCCGTCGAACAGGATCTTGAGCCGCTCGGGCAGCAGCGCGCCGTCCTTCGGGCTGGTCTGGATGGTGCCGCTGGCCACGTAGTGCAGGGCGGCGCCTTCGGTGTCGATCACGCCGAAGCCGGTGCACTGCAGGCCGGGGTCGATGCCGAGGATTCGCATGGGGGAAGGTCTCAAAGATCGAAGGTCCAGCGCACGGAATGGAAGAACACAGGCGCGGCGAAACACAGAGCGTCCACGCGGTCGAGCAGGCCGCTTGCCCCGGTGACCGAACGGCCTGCGAGGCCCCAGTGGGTGACGCCGCGGTCGCGCTTGATGGCCTTCATCACGAGGTGGCCAAAGCTGCCGGCCACGCAGGCCACGAGGGCCATGGCCAGGGCCGGCAGCGGTTTGAACGGCGTGAAGCCGGAGAGCGCCGCGCCCAGCAGACCGCCTGCGGCCAGGCCGAGCGCCCAGCTGCGCCAGTGGAAGCTGCCGCTGATGGCCGGCGCCACCGGCCGGCGAAGGCCGCGGGCGGCCAGGTGCTGCACCAGCATGCAGGTCTGCACCACCAGCACCAGAAAGAACACCAGGAACGCCGTCTTGCCGGCGAAGCCGGGAAAGTTGAGCAGCAGCAGGGCCGGCACGTGGCTCATGCCATAGACGCACACCATGATGCCCCACTGCAGCTTGGCGTTGCGCTCCAGGAAACGCTGCGGGTCGTTGCCCAGGGCGCTAGCCACCGGGATGGCGAGGAACACATAGACCGGGATGAACACGGTGAACAGGTTGAAGCGCTCGGTCCACACCAGCGCGTACTGCAGTGGCAGCACGACGAAGAAGGCCAGCACCAGGCTGCGGTGGTCGCCGCGGCGGGTGGGCGAGAGGCTGATGAACTCGCGCAGGATGAAGAACGAGACCAGGCCGAACAGCACGATGGCGAAGCCCTCGCCCATCACCCAGCCGACCCAGAACACCAGCATCATCATCCAGGAGCTGCGCAACAGCGCCTGGTTGTCCTGCAGGCGCAGGGCGCGTTCGCCGGTGGCGTCGTCGTCGCCCGAGCGGCGCTCGCGCAGCGACAGCAGCACGCCCACGCCGCTGGCGATCAGCAGCAGGCCGAACAGCACCACGAACACGAGGCTGACCTGCTGGTCTGCGGTGAGGCTTCGGAGGAAGGAGGTCATGCGATCAGACGTCCCGAAGGGCCATGACGGCCTCGCGGGCCCGTTTCAGGAAGTCGGCGCGAGGTTCCTCGGCGCCCAGCACCAGTGGCTCGCCAAACGTGACCGAGCACAACACCGGCACCGGAACCACTTCGCCTTTGGGGATCACGCGCTGCACGTTGTGGATCCAGGCCGGCACCAGCACCACGCCAGGAAACCGCAGCGCCAGGTTGTACAGGCCCGACTTGAAGGGCTGCGGGTCTTCTTCATGGCCGCGCGTGCCCTCGGGAAAGAGGATCAGCGAGTCGCCGCTCTCCAGTGCCTGGATCAGCGGCGCGAGCGGGTCTTCGTCGCCCTTGCGTTCGCGCTCGACGTAGACGGCGTTGAACACCTCGGTGGTGATCCAGCGCTTGAAGTTCGATGCGGTCCAGTAGTCCTTGGCCGCGATGGGACGCGTGATGCTGCGCAGCTCCTTTGGCAGGGCGGCCCAGATCAGCACGAGGTCGGCATGGCTCTGGTGGTTGGCGAAATAAATGCGCTGCTCGGCCTTGGGCGGGCAACCATGCCAGCGCGCCTGCGCGCCGGTCAGCAGGCGCACCAGGCCGAGCAGGAACAGGCTCATGAGGCTGGCGGAGAGTTTCATCGGGGGGACTGCGCGCGAGGCGGCATGCCTGGAAGAGCCGCGGGGCGGGCGTTCATGGGATGCCCACGGCGCCCATGCGGGCCACGATGGTGCCGGTGCGGCGCGCAAGGTAGGCAGAACCCTGCCGCGTCTCGAAGAACTTGGGCGATGGCAGCATCACCGCCAGGCGCGCCGCCTCGTGCGGGCTGAGTTTGCTGGCCGGCTTGTTGAAGTAGCGCTGAGACGCGGCCTCGGCGCCGAAGACGCCTTCGCCCCATTCCACGCTATTGAGGTAGATCTCCAGAATGCGGCGCTTGTCGAGCAGGGCCTCGAGCATCAGCGTGAGCACCAGCTCCTGGCCCTTGCGCAGCAGCTGGCGCTCGCCGGAGAGCAGCAGGTTCTTGGCGAGTTGCTGGGTGATGGTGGAACCGCCCACGACCTTGGGTTCGCGCACAGCCTGGGCGGGCTGGCGAGCCGCGCGTTTTTCGGCTTGCTGCTGGCGGCGCTCGTTCTTCTGCCACGCGCCTTCGATCGCACCCCAGTCCACGCCGCGGTGATCGGTGAAGCCGGCGTCTTCCGAAGCGATCACTGCGCGCTTGAGGTGCGGACTGATCTGCTCATCGGGTACCCAGCGGTGCGCCCAGCGCCAGTCCTTGTCGCCGTGCACGCTGGCGCCTGCGATGCGCCAGGCCTCGGATCGCATGAAGGCGGTGCTGGTGGGGTCGACCGCGACCATGAGCGCGATGCGCGCCAGGAAGAACAGCTGCAGGGCCAGGCCAGCCAGGAGCAGCCACAACAACCAGCGTCCAAGGGACCTCATGCGTGGACCTATTGCCCCGAGAGCTGGGTCTGCAGCGTCTCGTCGCGCGTGAAGCGAAAGCGCGAGACGACCACGATCTGGTCGGCCTGGCGGCGCATGGCTTCGTTGAAGCGACCGAACGAGAGGCTGCGCACGATGGCCTGCGCGCGGCGGTCAAGCTGGCTGATGCCCGAGGGCTGCACCACCTCGGTGTCGAGCACCGCGCCGGTGTGGTTGACCGTGATGGTCATGGTGAGTTCGCCGTACAGCTTGCGGCCACCGACCTCGGGGAAGTTGGTGGTGCCCCGGTCCTCGATCTTGCGGCGCAACTCGTCGTAGTAGATGGCGTAGACCGCTTCGCGTGTGGCCGGGCTGATATAGCGCTTCTTGGGCCGCGCGTTCTCTTCGTTGATGCGCTTTTCGATCTCGGCCAGGATCTTCACCAGCGCGCGGCGCTTCTGCTCGCGTTCGGACGAGGCCTGGCTGGGGTTGACCGACTCCGGGTCGGGTGGTGGCATTTTGGCGAGTTCGCGGCGCACCTGGGCGAGCAGGCGGTTCTGCTGCTCGCGCAGCATCTCGATGGTGCGCTCGTCTTCCTCATGGGCGTCGCCGATGCGCGCCACGGTGGCCGATGGCAGGGGAGAGGTCGCGCGGCCGCGTTCGGCCTCGCCACCGCCGGCCAGCGAGGTCTGGGCGATGGCCGCGGCCTTGTCGGGCCGCTCGTTGCCGCGCGCGTTGACGAGGATGACTTCCAGCGGCGTGTCCTGGAACACGCGGTTGAAGCGCTCGGGGTCCACGAAGCGCACCGTGAGCAGGGCCGCGTGCACGGCGACCGACACCCCCAGCGCGAGCTGCAGCGTGCTCAGCTTCTTGAAAAAGGACAGGGCGGACGGCTTCACGCGGGCATTATCCGTGTTGGGTGCGTCCTGGGCCTCAATCCCCTGCCGGGCCGGGCGTTTGGGGGGGCTGGGCGGCGCTTTCGCCCTCGGCCTCTTCGACGTCGATGGCCAAGGCCAGCGGCGCAGCCATGGCTTCTTCATCTTCGGCCTCGTCGCCCGCCGTCTCGCCCACGTTGTCCACCGGCAGGTCCAGCCGCTCGGTGACGGTGCCGTGGATGTCGAGCGTGATGTGGTCGATCTCGCCCAGCTTCACGCGCAGGTGCGCGCCGCGCGGCAGGCCGTCGGCACCCAGCACCGGCAGCACCAGAGGCAGGGTGTCGGCGCGCACCAGGTTGTCCTTGATGAGGGTGGCGGTGATCTCGGTGATGTCTTCCTGGCGCAGGTACTGCAGCGTCCAGTAGCGCTCCATGCCGTTCTGGAAACCGTTGTACGCGGTGTAGGCGGCGTCGAAAGCGCTGATGATGGAGAACAGGTTGGCATCCTTGGGCTTGAACGGCGCGGCCAGGGCCGCCGTCTTGCCATGGCGCGCGCAGGCAATGATCTGCCACTGGTTGACCAGGTCCACGTAGCGGCGCAGGGGTGAGGTGCTCCATGCGTAGCTCTTCACACCGATGCCCGCATGCGGCTGCGCCTTGGTGCCCATGCGCACCTTGACACCGGGTTGCAGGCTGGCCTGGCTGCGGTAGATGCCGGGCACGCCGCAGTCAGCCAGCCAGTTGCCCCAGGTGCTGTTGGCCAGGATCATCGCCTCGGCCACCATCAGGTCCAGCGGCGCACCGCGCTTGCGCGTGCCGATCACAACGCGCTCGTCGCCCTGCGGTTCATCGCCGCTCACGCCCTCGAGGCGGAAGGTGTAGTCCGGGCGGGTGAAGTTCTCGGGCTTGCCTCTGACCACCTCGCGCTGTGCCTTGAGGTGCAAGGCCAGGCGAAACAGGAAGGCGAGCGAGGGCTGCAGGGCCGCGATCTCGGCAGGCGCATCGGTCGCCGGGGCCTCGCCCGCAAGCCACGCCTCAGAGATCACCGTGTCGAGCTGGTCGTGGCGCAGGTTGAGCGCGATCGGCACGCGCTCCAGCGCGGTGCGGCTGCCGGTGATGGCCAGGGTGGCCTCGTCGAAGCTGACGTAGAGGGACACGGCGGGGCAGTCGCGCCCGGCCATGAGCGTGTAGGCCTGCACCACCTCGTCGGGCAGCATGGTGAGCTTGTGGCCGGGCATGTAGACGGTGGACAGGCGGGTGCGCGCCACCTGGTCGATCGGTCCTTCCGGCGCCACAGCCAGGCCGGGCGCCGCGATGTGAATGCCCAGCGTGACGCTGCCGCTGCCCAGGCCTTGCAGCGAAAGCGCGTCGTCGATCTCGGTGGTCTGCGAGTCGTCGATGGAGAAGGCCTGCACCGGCGCCAGGGGCAGCTCTTCAGCGATGACCGGGGCCTGCAGTGGGGGGAAGCCTGTGCCCTTGGGGAACTGGTCGAACAGGAAGCGCTGCCAGTGGAACTGGTAGGCACTGCTGATGGCGCCTGCGTTCTGCAACAGCGTCAGCGGCGCAGTGTGGCTGGTGCGCGCGGCCTCCACCACGGCCTTGTACTCGGGGGCGTTCTTGTCCGGCCGGAAAAGCAGCTTGTACAGCTGCTGGCGCACCGGCGCCGGGCAACTGCCGCTGGCGAGCTCGGCGGCCCAGGCTTCGATCTGCGCTTGCACCTGCTTCTTCTTTTCGATCGCCGCCAGGGCCTGGGCAAGGATGTCGGCCGGCGCCTTCTTGTAGCGTCCTTTGCCCGCGCGGCGGAAGTAGTGGGGCGCGCCTTGCAGGCACAGGAGCGCGGCGACCTGTTCGGTGATGCCCGCCTTGTCGCTGAAGTACTCGTGCGCCAGGTCTGCGAAGCCGAATTCGTCCTCGGGCGCGAACTCGTAGGCCAGGTCCAGCTCCATGGTCTCGGCCAACGCTGTGGCCGTGGGCATCAGTTGGCCGGGGGTGGGCTTTTCAAAGCGCAGCAGGGCGTTGGCCGTCTTGACCTTGACGCGTTTGCCGGTTTCGAGCTCGACCTGGAGGGAGCTTTCGGCCTCGGACAGGAGGCGGCCGGTCAACAGCTTGCCGGCTTCATCAAACAGGATATGCATGGGCGCGATTGTCCCATGGGGCCGTTACAGGCCCAGGAATCGGAACAGGTCGTCGATATGGCCGTCGAAGTCGCTGATGGCGTGGTCACCACCCTCGAGCAGACGGGTCGTGCCGCCGGCGCAGAAGGCCTGCATTTCGCGCCAGTCCAATACCTCGTCGCCCTTGGCGACGATCGCGAACTGGCGTTCGGGCGTGGCGGGGTGCAAGGGGGCCAGGCGGGCGATGTCATCCTGCTGTTGCTGCAGTTCTCCCATGAAGGCCGGATCGACGACGAAACGCGCCTGCGGGTCGTGCCAGGCGGTCTGTGCCCCGATGTACTTCACCAGGTCGCGCGCGGGAAACACGGCCGGGTTGAGCAGCACCGTGCGGCGGCAACCGGTCTGCAGCGCCAGCCAGCGCGCGTAGAAGCCGCCCAGCGACGAGCCGACCACCCCCATGGTCGCGCGCGGCCAGTCCCGCACACCCCGCGCCACCTCTTCCATGGCCTCGCGCGGGGAGGGGGGCAATTGAGGGCACCACCAGACCACCTCCGGGTGCCGCGCCTGCATGCGCGCGGCGACCTTCTGGGCCTTCATCGATTGCGGCGATGAGCGAAAACCATGCAGGTACAACAGGTGGGTGGTGGGGGATGACATGGGCGAAGGATAATCGGGGTCCAACATGGCCGCCGTCTTCGACAAACCCACCCTGCTGCAGCGCATCGCCCCGATCTTCCAGGGCTTTGATGGCTGGCTGCTGTTTGCCATCCTGCTGATGGCCGGCGCCGGCCTGATCACCATGTACTCGGTGGGTTTCGATCACGGCACCCGGTTCGCGGCCCACAGCCGGAACATGCTGCTGGCGGTCGGGCTGATGTTCCTCGTGTCCCAGGTGCCGCCGCACCGCCTCATGACGCTGGCCGTGCCGCTGTACACCCTGGGTGTGATGCTGCTGCTGGGCGTGGAGCTGTTCGGCATCATGCGCAAGGGGTCCCAGCGCTGGCTGGACATCGGCGTGACCGTCATCCAGCCCAGCGAGCTCATGAAGATCGCCATGCCGCTGATGCTGGCGTGGTGGTTCCATCGCCGCGAAGGGCAGCTCAAGCCGCTGGATTTCGTGGCGGCCGGCATCCTGCTCGTCATTCCGGTGGCGCTCATCCTCAAGCAACCCGATCTGGGCACCTCGTTGCTGGTGATGTCGTCCGGTCTTGCCGTCATCTTCTTCGCCGGCCTGAGCTGGAAGCTGATCCTGCCGCCGGTGCTGCTGGGTGTGATCGGCGTGGTGACGCTGATCGCCATGGAACCGCAGATGTGCGCGCCAGGCGTGGACTGGCAGATCCTGCACGAGTACCAGCGCCAGCGCGTGTGCACGCTGCTCGATCCCTCGAAAGACCCGCTGGGCAAGGGCTTCCACATCATCCAGGGCATGATCGCCATCGGCTCGGGCGGCGTCTGGGGCAAGGGCTTCATGCAGGGCACGCAGACCCACCTGGAGTTCATTCCCGAGCGCACCACCGACTTCATCTTTGCCGCTTTTTCCGAGGAGTTCGGTCTCCTGGGCGTGCTGGGCCTCATGTGCGGTTTCATTTTCCTGATCGTGCGCGGCCTGCTCATCGCGGTGGAGGCGCCGACCCAGTTTTCCCGGCTGGTGGCGGCGGCGGTGACGCTCAACGTGTTCGTCTATGCCTTTGTCAACATGGGCATGGTCAGCGGCATCCTGCCCGTGGTGGGCGTGCCGCTGCCCTTCGTGAGCTATGGCGGCACCGCCATGGTGACGCTGGGCGTGGGCCTGGGCATCCTGATGTCCATCGCCAAGTCCAAGCGGCTGATGCAGAGCTGACAGCAGAGGCGGTGATTTAGACCCTGGGGCCCGTGTGTGGAGCCGGGGTTCTTACAATGGGCCAATGATTTCACGCGAACCCACCCTGGCCCGCCTGGCCACCGCCCAAAGCCTGTTGCTCGAACCGTTCGGCCTGAGCCCCACGCACCTGCAGCGCGCGCTCGGCGAGATCATGTCGCACGGCGTGGACGACGCCGACCTGTACTTCCAGACCACGCGCAGCGAAGGCTGGAGCCTGGAAGAGGGCATCGTCAAGACCGGCAGCTTCAGCATCGACCAGGGCGTTGGCGTGCGCGCCGTCAGCGGCGAAAAGACGGCATTCGCCTATTCCGATGACCTGTCCTGGGATTCGCTGATCGACGCCGCACACACGGTGCGCTCGATCTCGGCGCAGGGCCAGGGCCGCAAAGTGCGCGTGCCAGCGGTCAAGGTGCCCAAGTCGCGTTCGCTCTATCCCGGCGTAGACCCCATTGCCTCGCTCGACAGCACGGGCAAGGTGGCACTGCTGGAAAAAGTGGAGCGCATGGCCAAGGCCAAGGACCCGCGGGTGAAACAGGTCATGGCCGGCCTGGCAAGCGAGTACGACGTGGTGCTGGTGGCCCGTGCCGACGGCACCCTGGCCGCCGACGTGCGCCCGCTGATCCGTCTGTCCGTGACGGTGATCGCCGAGCAGTCGGGTCGGCGCGAGGCCGGTTCGTCCGGCGGTGGCGGCCGTTTCGGCCTGGCCTATTTCGACGACGCCATGGTGCAGTCCTACGTGGACGAGGCCGTGTCGTATGCCTTGACCAACCTCGACGCGCGGCCCGCGCCGGCCGGCGAGATGGTGGTGGTGCTTGGCTCGGGCTGGCCTGGCATCCTGTTGCACGAGGCGGTGGGCCACGGGCTGGAAGGCGATTTCAACCGCAAGGGCTCCAGCGCCTTTGCCGGCCGCATCGGCCAGCGTGTGGCCGCCAAGGGCGTGACCGTGCTCGACGACGGCACCATCGCCGACCGCCGGGGTTCGCTCAACGTGGACGACGAAGGCCACGCCTCGCAGCGCAACGTGCTGATCGAGGACGGCATCCTGCGTGGGTACATCCAGGACGCGATGAACGCGCGCCTCATGGGGGTGAAACCCACCGGCAACGGCCGGCGCGAGAGCTACGCCCACGTGCCGATGCCGCGCATGACCAACACCTACATGCTGGGCGGGGACAAGGCGCCGGAGGAGATCGTGGCCAGCATCAAGAAGGGCCTCTACGCCACCAACTTCGGCGGCGGTCAGGTGGACATCACCAGCGGCAAGTTCGTGTTCTCGGCCAGCCAGGCCTACTGGGTCGAGAACGGCCAGATCCAGTATCCGGTGAAGGGCGCCACGCTGGTGGGCAATGGCCCGGATGCGTTGACCCGCGTGAGCATGATCGGCAACGACATGAAGCTCGACAGCGGCGTGGGCACCTGCGGCAAGGAAGGCCAGAGCGTGCCCGTGGGCGTGGGCCAGCCGACGCTGCGCATCGATGGCCTGACGGTCGGCGGAACTGCCTGAAACGGCGCTGTGCTACATTTCCAACCCATGTCCTCGCGCTTCGCCTTTTTTGCTTTTTACTTTTGGTTCTCAGTCCCCGGCGGACGAGAGGCGAAGCTGTAAGCGCATCACCGAATCTCGACACAACCGCCGGAGCTCCAAGCCCGGCGGTTTTTTTTCGCCCTTTGAACCCCTTTTCGACTCAACCCCACTCAGGAGCCCCGTGATGACCGCCAAGAACGCCCCCGCCAGCACCGATGCGTGGCATGCCCGTCCTGTCGACAAAACCAGCCAGACCGACGACGAACGCATCAAGGACATCACCGTGTTGCCCCCACCCGAGCACCTCATCCGCTTCTTCCCCATCGGTGGTACGCCGGTGGAGGCGCTCATCAGCAAGACCCGCCAGCGCATTCACCGCATCCTGCACGGGCAGGACGACCGTCTGCTGGTGGTGATCGGGCCTTGCTCGATCCACGATCCGGTGGCAGCCGTTGACTACGCACGCCGCCTCAAGCCGCTGCGCGAGAAATACGCCGATACGCTGGAGGTCGTGATGCGGGTCTACTTCGAGAAGCCGCGCACCACGGTGGGCTGGAAGGGCCTGATCAACGACCCCTACCTCGATGAGAGCTATCGCATCGACGAAGGCCTGCGCATTGCGCGCCAGCTGTTGATCGAGATCAACCGCCTGGGCTTGCCGGCGGGCAGCGAGTTCCTCGACGTGATTTCGCCGCAGTACATCGGCGACCTGATCGCCTGGGGAGCGATCGGTGCGCGCACCACCGAGAGCCAGGTGCACCGCGAGCTGGCTTCGGGCCTGTCGGCACCGATCGGGTTCAAGAACGGCACCGACGGCAACATCAAGATTGCCACCGACGCGATCCAGGCGGCGGCGCGGCCGCACCATTTCCTGTCCGTCCACAAGAACGGCCAGGTGGCGATCGTCGAGACCCGCGGCAACAAGGACTGCCACGTGATCCTGCGCG
>NZ_JAHCKK010000170.1 GCF_026125825.1 Hydrogenophaga sp.
TGCTGCCGGTGGATGCGCAAGCGCCCGGCGGACACGACCCGCTGATTGAAGCGCGGATGTCGTCCGAGCGGTTCCGTGAGCTGGGTTTCAAGGAGGGCGACACGCTGGTGGTTTCACCCCGAAAGGCCCGTGTGTTCCTGCATCCGCAGGCGGCCTGAACCACAACATTTACGCCGCTTACATCGGGTATCACAGCCCGGTGCAAGCGGCGTTTTTCATCATGCGGCGAGGGTGATCTTGCCTTCGGCCACGTAGCGCTTGAAGTCGGCCAGCGGCATGGCGGCCGAGCCGCGCGTTTCCTCGTCCACCCAGCTGAGGGTGGCGTCGTTCAAGCCGGTTTCCACCTTGACGGGGCCCGGTCGAATGGCGATGTTGGGGCCGTCGCCTTCGCGGTACTCGACCTTGCCAACGATGTGTGCGGTTTGTGCCATGGGGTGCTCCTCTGAATGGATGCTTCAGGATCGCGGGCACGCGCGCAGGGGTCTGTGCGTTGACGTACAGAACTTCACCCTGGCGAGGCTTACTGTGGACCCAGCCGCTTGATCCGGCTGTTGTCTCCCCTCCCTGCCTCGTGCAGCTTTTCCAAAGGACCCCATCATGAAGACTTCCAAGCTCCTCACCACCTCCGTGGCCGCACTGACCGTCGTTGGCGCAGGCCTGGTGTATGCGCAGACCACCACCCCGAGCACGCCCGCGCCAATGACGCAGGATTCGGCCACACAGGCCCAGCCCGGCACGCCCGCACCGTCGACCACGATGCCGGCCACGCCCAGCCAGGAGACGACGCAGCGCAGCACGGCGCCGATGACCACGGATGCCCAGGCCGATCGCAACTGACCGTGCATCACACCGGCCCCCATGAGCCCGGCGAGGCTCCGGGTGCCGCCCATTTTTTCAGGACGCCGTGATGCGCCTCCCCCATTCCCTCGCGCAAGACATCCGCCATGGCGCGCTGATCGGCGCGGCGGTGTTGACCTTGCTGGTGCCACCGGCCAGGTGGGTTCAGGAGCCTGGTGCTCCATCTGCTGGGGCCGCGGTCGCGTTGGTGCCCATGCACACGCCGGCGCCGCAACCGGATTTCGGCGGGGTCGAAGCCACGGCGAATGCCCGCGAGCTGGTGGAGTGGATTGCCCGCACGGGCGACAACGCGGGCATGCCCTTCGTGCTGGTGGACAAACCGGCCGCAAGGCTTCATGTGTTCAATGCCAATGCCAGTCTGCGCGACAGCACGCCGGTGCTGCTGGGCTTTGCGCCCGGAGATGACACGGTGCCCGGCATCGGCCAGCGACCGGTGGAGCAGGTCAAGCCGCATGAGCGGACCACGCCGGCAGGCCGCTTTGTGGGCCACCTGGGGCACAACCTGACGGGCGAGGATGTGGTGTGGGTGGACTACGACGCCGCCGTGTCCATGCACCGTGTGCGACCGACGCTTCAGCCCAAGGAGCGGCGCGCCGAGCGGCTCGCATCGCCGACCATCGCGGACAACCGCATCTCCTATGGCTGCATCAATGTCCCGGCCGCTTTTTACGAAGCGCAACTGCAGCCGGTGTTTTCAAAGATGTCGGCGGTGGTGTACGTGTTGCCCGAACACAAGACCCTGGGCGAGGTGTTTGGGCTGGCGCCCGCACCCAAGTCGGCCCAGCCCGCAGCGCAAGCGGCCGTCAGGCGGCCTGCAGGCCCCGCCTGACCATGGTCGGCATGGCGTCCTCTCGGGCGAGGCGGTGCATGGCCGTGTGGGCGCAGGAGAGTTTGTCGTAGGCGCGTCGGACCACGCCGTAGCACTCGCAGCTTCGAGCTTCGAGTCCGTCGCGATCCAGGATGGAGATGTGGCCCCGGTGGTACTCGATCAGGCCGGCCTTCTGCAGCTTGAGTGCGCCGCTGGTGACGCCTTCGCGGCGCACGCCCAGCAGGCTGGCGATGCGCTCTTGCGTGGCCTGCATGTCGCTGTTGTCCTGCCGATCCAGGTGCTGGAGCAGCCAGCGGCAGAGTTGCTGGTCGAGCGCGTGGTGGCGGTTGCAGGCCGAAGACTGCGCCATGTGGGTGAAGAGGGCCTGGGTGTAGGCCAGCAGGTGCTGCATGAGCTCGGGCGAGCGGCGCGTGTGGTGCAGCAGGGCCTGGGTGCCCATCCGGCCGACGTGGCCGGGGCGCTGCACGATGGCGTCGCACAGGGCGCTGGTGTCACCCATGAACGCGCACACGCCGACCATGCCTTCGTTGCCGACCACCGCCACTTCGGACGATGCGCCGTCTTCCAGCGAGGACACAAGCGACACGGTCGCGCTGACAGGAAAGTAGACGTGTCGCACTTCGGCGCCCGCCTGGTGCAGCACGGCACCGGCGCGCAGCTCTTCCCACTCGAGGTCGGGTTCCAGCAGCTCCCATTCGGCGCCCGACAGCATGGCCAGCAGGTGGTTGCTTGGCAGCGGAGACGGATTGGTGGTCATGGCAGTTCCCTTTCAACAGGTCGTTCGATTCGCAGGCCCACCCGGGGGTGGGCCAAGCCCAAATTAGGCCGGGGATCGCACGCGCGCTGTGTCAGACGAAACGCCCTTTTCGCCGTAGGAGAACGAGAGGGATCAGGCGCCCTGAGGCTGGAGTGCGATCACCGCCATCCCGATCAGGGCAATTACCGCTCCCGCCAGGTCCCAGCGGGTAAGCGTGACGCCGTCCACCAGCCGCAGCCAGACCAGGGCGACGGCGATGTACATGCCGCCATAGGCCGCGTAGGTGCGGCCGGCCGCGGCGGGATGCAGGGTGAGCAGCCAGGCGAAGAGGCCCAGCGCCAGCGCGGCCGGCAACAGGAGCAAGGCGGCCTTGCCCTGTTTGAACACCAGCCAGGTCAGGTAGCAGCCGACGATCTCGGCCAGCGCCGTGACGGCAAAGAGGACAGTGATGCCAGTGATGCGAAGGGCGTCCATGGGGTAGGCAATGGGATGGAGGGGTCAGCGGCCGGGGTGGCAGGCGCAGGCTTCGCCGTGCGCGGCAGAGACCAGTTCGGTGAGGATGCCGCAGGGCGCCCCGCCCTCGTGCTCACCATCGCAGCGCGAACGAAGTTGCAGCAATTGTTTCTCCAGCGCCCGCATGCTCTTGAGGCGGGCGCGCACGCGGCTGAGTTGTTCGTCCACGAGCTGGTCGACATTGAGGCAGTGGCCCTCTGGGTCGTCCACGAAGCCGAGCAGGCGCTTCACGTCGGCCAGCGGCATGTCGAGCGCACGGCAATGGCGGATGAACGACAGCCGCTCCAGGTGCGGCTGGTCGTAGTTGCGGTAGCCGTTGTCCAGCCGCGCGGGCTCGGGCAGCAGGCCTTCCTTCTCGTAGAAGCGGATGGTTTCCACATCCACGCCAGTGGCGCGCGCCAATTCCTTGATCTGCATGGCATTTCTCCTTGTTGACACTGTAGCCGCTTCAGGGTTTCCAATACAGGAAACGAAAGGAAAACCATGTCAGCCCATTGCCATGCCCACAGCACCCCCCAACCAGGCGAGGTGGCCAACCTCGCCCGCTACCGCCGCGTTCTCTGGATCGCGCTGCTCGTCAACGCGGCCATGTTCCTGGTCGAGATCGGTGCCGGCTGGCGCGCGGGCTCGCTGGCGCTGCTGGCCGACGCGGTCGACTTCGCGGGCGACGCGCTGAACTACGCCGTCTCGCTGGCGGTGCTGGCCTCCGCACTGGCCTGGCGGGCCCGCGCGGCGGTGCTCAAGGCGGTGAGCATGTTGGGCTTTGGCCTGTACATCCTGGGCAGTGCGGCATGGGCGGCCTGGAACGGCCAGGTGCCCGATGCCACCACGATGGGCGTGGTCGGGGTGCTGGCGCTGGTGTCCAACGTGGCCGTGGCCTGGATGCTCTACGCCTTCCGCGAGGGCGATGCCAACATGCGCAGCGTGTGGCTGTGCTCGCGCAACGACGCGATCGGCAACGTGGCCGTGATGCTGGCCGCGCTGGGGGTGTTTGGCACGGGCAGCGCCTGGCCGGACCTGCTGGTGGCCAGCCTGATGGCCGCGCTGGCCTTGCACGGTGGCTGGCAAGTGCTGCGCCAGGCGCGCGGCGAACTCGCCGGCGAGAGCGACGCCCACCGGCACCACGACCATGCGCACTGAGCCACCGGTATCGCGGGAAGCGATGGCGCAGGCCACTCCTACAATCCGCTGATGCGTTCCTGGCTCGCCGTCTTTCTGCTGGTGCTCCTGCCTTTGCAGTTCTCGTGGGCTGCGATGGGCGCGCATGCCCCGCATGAACGCGGGCCGGTCGCGGGGGTGGTCTGCCCCCACTTCCATGGGGTGGACAGCGCGCCCCAGCTGGAGGCCGGCGCGGCGCACCCCGCCGACTGCGGTGCCTGCCACAACGGTTGCGCGCTGGCGGTCTTTCACGGGCAGCACCCCATGTGGGCGAGCCCTGCGCCTTTCCCGCTGGCGAGCGCGGCGTGGGTGCCGGCATCCCGGCCGGCCGACCTGCCCGACCGGCCTCAGTGGAGCGCCCGGGGCTGATCCCGGGCAACGCCGCTCGAAGCGCAGCGCCTGCGCCTCCCCTTCTCCTTCACACTGTG
>NZ_JAHCKK010000171.1 GCF_026125825.1 Hydrogenophaga sp.
CCCCCAGGTGCTGCCATCTTCGCTGGCGACGAAGACCAGCACGTCGGCTTGTGCCAGTGCACTGTTGTCCGCGATGCGAACCGCCTGGCGACGTGCCCGCCACCAGATCAGCAAGCCCGAAAGCCACATCAGCACGATGGAGGCTCCCGCAAGCCCCAGCGCGATGGCCCACGGCCAGGCGCTTTCACCTGTGTGCAGTACTACGGCCCAGTCGTACACGCGCTGGGCGATCGTGGCATCCTGCCAGGCGAGGATCTCGCCGCTGTAGCGGTCGATCCAGCCTTGGCCCCGATCCGTTGTCACTTTCCAGATATCTTCGGGGTCTGCGGCACTCGGGAAATTCAGTTTGCGCAAGGCTCGCGCGTCGAGACCCTGCAACACCGGAAACTGCGCGCCGGGCAACGCGGTCTGGCTGCCTGCCACGGACACGACGTCCGGTTCAGGCCCGGCGTCGAGCTCCAGCAGCCCAAGCGTTGTCGCGCTCATGTAAAGTGCCGTGACCGAGGACAGGAACAGCACGACGAGCACCACCCTGCCCACGAGCACATGCAGCCGCTGCGCCAGCGATCCACGCACCGCACCGGCCAGGTGGCGCCATCCGCCCATGCGTCGCAGCAACAGCACGAGGCCGGCGAACGAAATCAGCGCCATGGCCAATGCAATGGCGGCTACGCCCCAGCGGCCGGCGTCGTCCAGCAGCAGCGAGCGGTGCAGGTTCTTCACCCAGCGCGGCAGCTGCGAGGGGCGGTAGTTGGCGAGAACCCGGCCGTCTTGCGGATCCACATAAGAGGCTTGCGCCTGCTCGCCATCAAAGCCATAGGCGACGAAGGCTCCCGAGGGCAGATGGCGGATTTCCTCCACGCCCGGCATGGCACGCTGCACGCGCTCTGCCAGCGTGGCCACGGACAGATCGGGCGGAGCCGGACTGGCGTGCCGTGCCTGTACCACCGGATCGACGGCCAGGAAGACGCCGGTCGTGCCCATCACCAGCGCAAGGCAGCCAGCCGCCAGACCCAGCCAGCGGTGGATGGCTTTCCAGCTCATGCGAGTTGCTTACTTCAGCTGGTACGTAAGGGTCTGGACGTACTGCTTGCCAGTCTGGGGCTTGCCGGCATTCTGCGTTGTCAACGGCACGCGAATGTCCGAGGGACTGTCTCGCATATCTTCTGCCGCTGCGTCGATGCGAATTTCGTAGCCCGCGTCGATCAGCGCGTCGGCCAGATCGGCGGTCACCTTGAGCGTGCGCCCCGCACCCACGCTGGCACCCGTCACGCCGGCGAGACGCTTGGTATCGCCGACAGACAGTCGATTCCAGTCGGCCAGGTGTTTGTAGAACTTGGCCTTGCCCCCCGCCACCCAAAGCGTACGGGCATAGGCGCCCTTGGAATCGGTCAGGTACACGGCCAGATAGGCGCCATCGCCGCCGTAGTTCTTGAGCTGGGTGGTCAGCGTGAGCTGCCGGCCGTGGGCCAGCGCGGGCAGGGCCAACGCGCATGCGGCAGCCACGGTGGTAGCCAAGAGAGGTTTGGACATGGGTTTGGACATGGGTCTTCTTCCGTCGCACTAATTGAATGGGTCACGTTCCCGGTCGCGGTCGCGGTCGCGGTCGCGGTGATGATCCTTGTACTTGATCTTCACCACCTTCAGGGTCTGCGGATCGATCCTGGCCTTGAAGACACGGCCCTGCGCATCCTTGCCGTGGATTTCATAGCAGCCGTCGTCGATTTTGAGCCGCTGCACTTCCCAACCCTGGGCCGCCGCCATCTTGTGCACAGCTTCACGCGATTGCCACTGCTCCACCGGCACTTCGCAATCATCAGAGGCCGAGGCGGGCCAGGCGACCAGGCTCAACGACAGGGCCAGGGCCAGCAGCTCGCGGCGCAGGAATCGTTGGGGATTCATGCAGGTGCTCCTGTAATGGCGCGACGCGCTTCGCGGCTGAACTTCATGCATGCTGCCACATGTGGGGGCCGCACTCTTGAATGCAATGGCACGCATGAAGAATCCGCGGTTGAATCGGACTCATTCTCAGTTGCAGCATGCCTTTACGTCGCGAGACGCGGCGCCCAGGCGCGCTTGAGCAGCTGCAGTATCACGAAAAGCACAACTGGTGCGGCGAGGCCGGGCATCAGGCCTGACAACTGCAGCGCACCAAGCCCGAGGAAAGCCCGTGCCGCAGGCCAGGCAGGCAGCAGGGTCAATATACCTGCCACCAGTGCGAGCCCCCACCAGAGCGGGGCGTTCGGCTCGCCCAGCGTCGCACGCAGCGAAGCGCGGAAGGTCCGGTTCACAAACACGAGCGCGAGATTCATGCCCGCAAGTGCCACAAAGGCCACGCTGCGCACATCCTCTTGCGGCAAGCCCTTGCGGATGGTGTACAGATAAACGGCCGTAACGATCAGCAGGGCAAGCGTTCCCTGGAGAATGCTCCAGCTCGCGAGCGCCCTGGAAAAGAGCGGGCTCGCGGGATGGCGCGGAAGGCGGCGCATCACATTCTGCTCTGCGCGCTGCGCTTCGAGCACGATCGAGCAGGCCGGGTCGATGATCAGCTCGAGAAAGGCGATGAGGAGCGGCGTCAGGATGAGCGGCCCGCCGAGCAGGACGGGCAGCAGCGCGAGCCCCGCGATGGGCAGGTGGATCGCGAGGATGTACCCCATCGCCTTGCGCAGATTGTCGTAGATGCGCCTTCCCAGGCGGATGGCCTCAACGATGGACCCGAAATCATCATCGAGCAACACGATGGATGACGCCTCGCGCGCCACGTCCGTGCCACGCCCTCCCATGGCGATACCGATGTGCGCCGCCTTGAGCGCCGGCGCATCGTTGACGCCATCGCCGGTCATGGCGACGATCTCGCCACTGGCCTTCAACGCCTCGACGATGCGCAGCTTCTGCCGGGGCGTGATGCGCGCGAAAACGGTAGCGCGGCGCGCCCGCCGGAAGAGAGCACCATCATCGAGCTGATCGAGCTCCTGGCCGGTCAATACATCGCCATCCGCAATGCCGGCATCCCGGGCGATCGCGCGCGCCGTCTCGGGATAATCGCCCGTGATCATCACGACGCGAATGCCGGCGGTGCGGCAATCACGCACGGCTTCAGGCACCGACTCGCGCAGCGGGTCCGCAAGCCCCAGCAAGCCCACGAACTCGAACGACAGGCCGAGAGGACTGTCCGGAAGGCTTCCGCGCGCATGCCGCCCGCGCGCCACGGCCAGTACCCGAATGCCCTGCCGCGCCAGCGTGTCGACTGATGCGATCAACTCCGCATGTTGCACGGGATTCATCCTGCAGAGGCGCGCAATGGCCTCTGGCGCGCCCTTGGTGGTCGCGAGGTAGTCCGCCTCACCCGGCAAGTCCCAGACATGGGTGACGGCAAGCAATTCCCGCCGGAGAGGATAGGCACGCACGCGCGACGCCGTCGTGGCCGGGCCTGTTTGCACTTGCGTTGCCAGCTCAAACAACGCCCGCTCCATGGGATCGAGCGCTTCGGGCTCGCTCGCTGCCACGGCGGTCCTGAGCAACTCGCCCAGCTTTCCCGATACCGCAATCTCCGGGGCTGCGTCTCCGGCGCGCCATTGCTCCGCGCCGCACTGCAGATGCACGACCGACATGGTATTGCGCGTGAGCGTTCCGGTCTTGTCCGTGCAAAGCACGGTGGCAGCTCCGAGCGCCTCGATGGCTGCGGCGCGTCGCGTCAGCACACGCGACTGCGACAGGCGCCACGCTCCCATCACCATGAACACGGTCAGCACAAGTGGAAACTCTTCCGGCAACATCGCCATGCCGAGCGCGATGCCGCCGAGCACGGCTTGCAGCCAGTCCCCGCGCAGAAATCCGTAGAGCAGCACGACCAGGGTGCTCAGGAAGATGCCGGCCGTCGCGAAGATCACCACGAGCTGGCGAGTCTGCTGCTGCAATCGCGACGGCCCGGACTCGATGGCGCCCAGGCTGCTGCCGATCTTGCCGATCTCGCTGCGTATGCCGGTCGCAGTGACGACTGCGTGCCCTGTACCGCCCAGAACCAGCGTGCCGGAATAGAGCAGCGACAGATGATCGCCGCGTGGTTCGACTGCCACAGGCGCTGGCCGCTTCTGCACGGGCACGGATTCACCCGTGAGCAGCGATTCGTCGACGCGCAAGTCCTCACCCGCCACCAGCACCGCATCGGCCGGCACGCGGTCGCCCTCCGTCACGATCAGCAGATCTCCCCGAACAACCTCACGGCCGGGAATTCTCTGGCGTTGGTCGTCGCGGACGACGAGAGCGCGCGGGCTCGTCAGATCCCGCAAGGCTTCGAGCACTCGTTCGCTGCGACTCCTCTGGATAAGGGCGATGGAAACCGAAAGGGTCGCGAAGACAAACAGCAGCAGCGCCTCGCCGAGATCGCCGATGATGGCATAGAGCACGGCTGCGCCCAGCAGCAGCCCGAACATGGGCTCGCGCACCACCTCGAGGAGAATCGCCAGCGGCGAGTGCCGCCCG
>NZ_JAHCKK010000172.1 GCF_026125825.1 Hydrogenophaga sp.
GGTGCTGCTCAACCTGGTCACGTTCTACATGTACTGGCGCGACAAACATGCCGCCATCAATGAAGTGCAGCGCACGCCCGAAGACTGGCTGCACGGCCTGGCCGCGGTGGGCGGCTGGCCGGGCGCGTGGTTCGCTCAGCAGATCCTGCGCCACAAGACGAGCAAGCAGCCGTTTCGCCGGATCTACTGGGGCACGGTGGCGGTCAACACGCTGGCCTTGCTGGGCTGGGTGCTGTGGCCGGCGCTCCGGTAGCCGCTTGCCCGTTCCGCGTCAGCTGCCCCAGATCGGCGCGGTGCTTCAGCGGGGCTTGCGCTTGCCCGGAGAACCCGTGTCGCGCGGCGGCAGGCCGGTGTGCTGCGTGAGCAGGCGGCCCTTGCCAGGCTGAGCGCCCGACGCCTTGCTGCCCACCGGCGTGCTGTTCTTGCGGCGCGCGCTCTGGTACCCGCCGTCCGTCATCGGCTGGAAGGTCGGGATCAGGTGGTGCTTGCCATTGCCGATGAGGTCGGCGCGGCCCATGGACTTGAGCGCTTCGCGCAGCAAGGGCCAGTTGTTCGGGTCGTGGTAACGCAGGAAGGCCTTGTGCAGCCGGCGCCGCTTGTCGCCACGCACGATGTCCACGCGCTCGGCGCGGTCGTCGCGGTGGATGCCCTTGAGCGGGTTCAGGTTGGTGTGGTACATGGCCGTCGCCGTGGCCATCGGGCTGGGGTAGAAAGTCTGCACCTGGTCGGCGCGAAAACCATTCTTCTTGAGCCAGACCGCGAGGTTCATCATGTCCGCGTCGCTCGTGCCCGGATGGGCCGCGATGAAATAGGGGATGAGGAACTGCTTCTTGCCCGCCTCTTCGCTGAATTTCTCGAACAGCTGCTTGAACCGGTCGTAGCTGCCGATGCCGGGCTTCATCATCTTCGACAGCGGCCCGCCTTCGGTGTGCTCGGGCGCGATCTTGAGGTAGCCGCCCACATGGTGCTGCACCAGCTCCTTGACGTACTCGGGGCTCTTGACCGCGAGGTCGTAGCGCAGGCCCGAGCCAATCAGGATCTTTTTGATGCCACGCAACTCGCGCGCGCGACGGTAGATCTTGATCAGCGGGCCGTGGTCGGTGTGCAGGTTGGAGCAGATGCCGGGGTACACGCAGCTGGGCTTGCGACAGGCCGCCTCGATGTCGGGCGATTTGCAGCCCAGGCGGTACATGTTGGCCGTGGGGCCGCCGAGGTCGGACACCACGCCGGTGAAGCCTTCCACCTTGTCGCGGATGTCTTCCACCTCCTTGATGATGGACTCCTCCGAGCGACTCTGGATGATGCGGCCCTCGTGCTCGGTGATCGAGCAGAAGGTGCAGCCGCCGAAGCAACCGCGCATGATGTTCACGCTGAAGCGGATCATTTCCCACGCCGGGATCTTCGTCGCGCCGTCGTGACGGCCCTGTTCATCGGCGTAGGCCGGGTGCGGACTGCGCCCGTACGGCAGGTCGAACACGTGGTCCATCTCGGCCGTGGTCAGCGGGATCGGCGGCGGGTTGATCCACACGTCGCGCGCGGTCGCGCCTTCGCCGTGCGCCTGCACCAGGGCACGGGCATTGCCGGGGTTGGTCTCCAGGTGCAGCACGCGGTTGGCGTGCGCGTAGAGCACGGGGTCGCTCTTGACCTGTTCGTAGCTGGGCAGGCGGATCACCGAGCGCTCGCGCGGCGGCACCTTGAGCCGGCCCTTGCCCTGAAGCGCAGGGTTCGGCACGAACTTCAGCGTCTGGATGGCGGGGTTGGCCTCGGCCGGAGCGGCGGCGCTGGCGCCCTCTTCCTTGGCACAGCTCTGTCCCTGGGCCTGGGCCTGTTCGCTGGTGGTCTGGTAGGGGTTGATGTGGCTTTCCACGCGCCCGGGCGTGTCGACCTCGCTGGAGTCGATCTCGATCCAGCCTGCGGCCGTCGGATCGCCAGGGCGGCGCACGAAGGCGGTGCCGCGCACGTCGGTGATCTGCTCGATGGGCTCGCGCGCAGCGATGCGGTGCGCCACCTCGACCAGCGCCCGTTCGGCGTTGCCGTACAGCAGCAGGTCGCATTTGCTGTCGACCACGACGCTGCGGCGCACCTTGTCGCTCCAGTAGTCGTAGTGGGCGATGCGGCGCAGGCTGCCTTCGATGCCACCCAGCACGATGGGCACGTCCTTGAAGGCTTCGCGGCAACGCTGGCTGTAGACGATGGCCGCGCGATCGGGCCGCTTGCCCCCCACGTCGCCCGGTGTGTAGGCGTCGTCGCTGCGGATCTTGCGGTCCGCCGTGTAGCGGTTGATCATGGAATCCATGTTCCCCGCAGTCACGCCCCAGAACAGATTGGGCTTGCCCAGGGCCTTGAAGGCCTCGGCGCTGGTCCAGTCGGGCTGGGCGATGATGCCCACGCGAAAGCCTTGCGCCTCCAGCACACGCCCCACCACGGCCATGCCGAAGCTGGGGTGGTCCACATAGGCGTCCCCGGTCACCAGGACGATGTCGCAGCTGTCCCAGCCCAGTTGCTCCATTTCGGCGCGGCTCATCGGCAGGAACGGCGCCACGCCGAACCGCTTGGCCCAATAGGGGCGGTAGCTGGTGATCGGCTTGGCGGCGCGCGCGAAGAAGGAGACGTCGATGGGGGCGTTCATGGGGCTGGCACGGACCCGGAGCGCGGGCGGCTGGAAAACCTGTGATTTTACCGGCCCACCCTCTTTTCAGGGGTGCACAACCCCATTGCCCTTCATTTGGGCCGGAGCTGCCATGCCGGCACCGACTCGGGCGCTTTGCGCACGATTCGCCGCTGGTCCAGCCTCTGGGCCGCCAGCCGGGCCGTGAACTCCAGTTTCTTCAGGTCATCCCTGTTGGGCTCATCCAGCGGATGGAAGCTGAAGCAGCACAAGGTGCCGTAGATGTGGCCGTTCTCCAGCACGATGGGCGTGCTGATGTGCGTGCCGATGGGAAAGGGCACGCTCTTGAGCAGTTCGGATGCCACCGGGTGGGCCGAGGCGTCGGCAATGAACCTGGGCAGGCGGCCATCGACCACGCGCTGGCACCAGGAGCGCTCCAGCGGCTCCGAGCCGCCCTCGCCGATCACGGGCGAGTCAGGCGCCTGGGACACATGCCGGAACACGCGCTGGCCATCGGTGAATTCGGAGACGAAGACCACGTCCATCTTCATGCGTTCGCGCAAAAGTTGAAGCACCTCGGAGACGGAGGGGTC
Source organism: Hydrogenophaga sp. (assembly GCF_026125825.1). Classification (GTDB taxonomy): domain Bacteria; phylum Pseudomonadota; class Gammaproteobacteria; order Burkholderiales; family Burkholderiaceae_C; genus Hydrogenophaga. Next base: position 3,202 of record NZ_JAHCKK010000172.1, read on the forward strand.
GACGAGTTCGTCGGCGCCATCGGAGGTGGCCACCAGCAGTTCGGTGACCTGGACGGTGAGGTCGTCGGCTTTGTAGCCAAGATCGTTCAAAGGATTCATGGCACTTTTATAAACCGCCCGCCCCTACTCGTCGGCGCCATCGCGCTGCGAATGGGCGATCAATCGGTCAAAAAATGTTTCCAACTGTCGCTGCTCGTGCGCCGACAAGCAACCAAAGATGTCGGCGTTGCGCTGCGCGATCAGGTTCATCACCCGCTTGCACAGCGCCCGGCCGCTGCGCGTGGGCACGAGCACCACGCCGCGCGCGTCCGCTTCGCTGGTGGACTTGAGCACCAGCTCGCGATCGACCAGCATCTGTGCCGCACGGCTGGCCTGGGCCTTGTTCAGGTTGGCGCGCGCGGCCAGGTCGTTCACCGACAGCGGCGCGAACTCGCCGATGGCGGCCAGACAGCGCGCCTCACTCACCCCCAGGCCCATGGCGGCGTAGGCCTCGCTGCTGTGGCGGTCGGTGATCTTGTTGAGCTTGTGCAGGCGGTAGGTGAGGAAGGCTTGCAGCGAGGTCGTTTCAGCGCCCATCGTCCGCACCCTTGTCGCACTGCGCCCATGCGTTTTCGATCAGGGGCAACACCTGCTCGGCACGCTCGAAGCGGCTCATGAGCGAGAGGCAGAGCATGGCCAGGAACATGGGCGCGCGCGCCTCGCCCACTTGCGAGAGCGCTTCGCAGACGGCGCTGTAACTCTGATCGAGGTCGGTATCGGTCATGCGAGCACTCCGGTGTCTTTGAGGGCGGCGCGCAAAGGCGCAGGGTCCAGGCCATGCCAGCGGCCCATCACATACCCGTCGGGCCGCACGAGCACCAGCGCTGGCTCATCGGCGCGGTGCAGGCCGTAGCGCTGCCAGGCCTGGCCGAGGACGTCGATGTCGGGCGCAATCGCCAGCACAGCCACGCCGGCATCGCTCAACCCAGGTCCCTGGCCACCGAAGGCCAGGCACAGGAAGCCCTGGCCGAACTGGCTGCTCAGGTGCCAGGGCGCCCCTCCCTTGCCTTGCAACAGGGCTTCCGGGGCCGGCGCGCCAGGCCGCGCGCGATCGTCCGCCCATTCGCCCGTCTGCGCCGCGTTCAGCGGTGAACCCACATAGGTGATGGGAGAGGACTGGCGCGGGTTGATCAGCGAGCGCACTTGCTCGTCGCTCACCGCCAGGCGCAGCGTGGCCTCGCGCATGAGCTGGTAGGCGAAGTTCGGTGGTGCCATGAACTC
>NZ_JAHCKK010000173.1 GCF_026125825.1 Hydrogenophaga sp.
CAGCACCTCGACCATGAAGATGCCCGCCTTGCGGACGATCTCGAACTTCTCCGACAGCCACGTGCCGATCTCCCAGCCGATGATGGCCGCGCCGAGCACGCCGAAGGCCACGCGCAGCTTGCCGACCGTGGCGATGGCATTCGACAGGGACAGGTTCGCCATCGCCCACGCCGCCGCCGTGGTGCTGGCCGCCGTCACTGCTGCCGCGCCCGCCGTCTGCCACGCGATGATCAGCGCCGGAATCAGGCGGTAGACCAGCACCGCGAGGCCGACCTCGGCGATGCGCCCCAGCCACTTCATCACCGTGTCCAGGTTCTCCGACAGCCACGTCAGCGCCTCGGCGAGCTTCTTGGTGAAGCCGGTCGATTCGTCGAGCTTGCTGATCCACTGGCCGAAGGCGTTCGACAGGCGCGTGAAGGCCTGGCTGACGGTCATCGGCAGTTGCGCGTACTCGCTGGCCAGCTTGTCCTTCTGGCTCATCAGCGCGTTGACCACCACGTCGGCGGTGAGCCGCCCTTCTTCGGCGAGCTTGCGCAGCCGTCCGATGGGCACGTTCAGGCCATCGGCGAGCGCCTTGGCCAGACGCGGGCTGTTCTCGACGACGGAGTTGAATTCCTCGCCACGCAGCACGCCCGAGGCCAAGGCCTGCCCGAACTGCAGCAGGGACGACTGCGCCTCGGTGGCCGATGCGCCCGACAGGCGCAGCGCCTGCGAGATGCTCTCGGTGAGCGAGAGCGCGTCCTTCTGCTCGCCGCCCAGCATCCGCACGGCCTGCTGGAGCTTGCCGTAGAGGGTGGCCGTCTCCTGGATCGGCACGCCGATGCGCTGCGCGATGGCGAACAGCTCCTTCTGCGCGACCGCGTATTCGCGCTGGCCTGCGGTGGCGAGCTTGAGGCGCGCGGACATCATGTTCCAGGCGTCGGCGATCTGGACGATCTCCTGCACCTTGCCCGCCGTCCAGTTGAGGGTGAGGAAGGCCAGCAACTGCGTCTTGGCCTTGGCGACCTGATCGCCGAAGGCGTTCATTCCGGCCTTGACCTCGGCCATCCCGGCGGCGGCCTTGTCGCCTGCGGTCTTGGCGCTGGAGCCGAACCCGCCGAGGCTGCGTTCGGCCGAGGTGATGGCGCGTTTGAGCCCCTCGTCGGCCCCTTCGAGCGCGACGAGGATGGAAATGCGGTTCGCCATTTCAGTCCACCAGCCGCAACTGCTTCTCGATGCGCGCGGAGAGGCGCGGGATGCGAGCGGCGACGATGCGTTCGACGTTCAGGCGCTTCTTGAGCACGACCTTGGGCACCAGCACGGCGATGGGCACGTCCGCGCCGCGCTTGAGGCGCTTGACGCCCTCGGCCTTGCGGTAGCGGCGCTTGAAGCCCGACAGTGGCCGGTCGTGTTCCTTGATGTTCTCGGCCATCAGCACGATGTTCCCCTTGGCGTTCTTGATGAAATAGGCGTTGCCGCCGCGCATCAGCTCGGCGATCTGCGCCTTGAAGCGTTTGCGGCCGACACGTCCGTGCAGCGGGATCAGCATCCGGCCCCCAATGACGCCGCCACGCTCGTGGATGCCTGACCACGGGATGCGCGAGCCGACGTAGAGCGCGGGCAGCCGACTCCGATCCTTGTCCAGCACCTTGGCGGTGAAGCCCTTGACGAAGGACTTCTTGACCACCGCCATCTGGCCCGCGACGTGGCTGCGCACGTCCTGCTTGAGTTCGGTGGCTTCACTGGCGATGCCGCGCGCGACCGCCTTCTGCACCTTCTCGCGGAACTCGCCGCCCCAGCGGCGCAATTGCGCCTGCGCGGCCTTGCTATCGATGCGAACCGAGATGCGCATGGTCTTGGAGCCTGTCGAGGGTCTGGTCGAGGTGACGGGCGTCGCCGCGCGCGCCGATGGCGATCAGCGAGAGCAGCCGTGCGTCGCGTGCGGCGTCCTCCCGCGCGGTGGCGGCGGCGAAGCCGCGCACCTGCGCCAGGGTGTAGTCGAGGATGTCCGGCAACCGGTGGCCGTGGGCGATCAGGTGCTGGACGGTGTCGAACCACCCGTGGCCATTGATGCCGTCGCGCCCGTCCGCGCGATCAGCCCGTCGAGCCGGGGCATCACCGTCCGGGTAAAAAAATCGGCGTTGACCTCGATCACCTTGGCCGCCAGCAGGATGGCCTCGTCGGCGGCCAGCTCATCGACCCACGCGCGCGGTTTGCCGACGGCAATCGACACTGCCGTCAGCAGGTCGTCGCCGCGCTCGCCGAACAGCGCCAGCCAGTCCATGCCATCGCCGCCGATCTGCTGCATCACCGGCGTGATGGCGCGCAGGAAGGCGGGCATCTGGCCGACCTTGAGCGGCTTGATGGCCAGCGGCTCGCCGTCGATGACCAGTTCCACCGCCTGCGGGATGAGGGTTTCCAGATCGCTCATGGCAGCCCCCATCACAGTTGCACGATGCGGCCGAACTGGCCGAGCACCGCGTCATAGGGTTTGGTGGTGTCGGCCAGGAGCGAGCCTTCCAGCTCGAACTTGTTGTACTCGTCCGAGATGAAAGAGATTTCCTTCAGCGGATCGAAGGCGACGCGGTACAGCTCCACCAGCACCTTGGCATTGCCCTGTGCGGTGTTGACGCCTTCCAGGCGCAGGAACCGCTCGGGCAGCGCCTGCGTGAAGATGCCGATCTCGGTGGCGACGCCGTAGCTGTAGGCCGCCTTGAACGGCGCGGTGAAGCCGGTGGTATCCAGAAACTGGAGGGCACCGAAGTCGGTGTCGGCGGTGTAGTGCGTGCCTGCGGTCAGCGTCGCGGGCGTGCCTGCCGAATCGGTCACCACCAGTGCCGACACCTTGGGATGCGCGAGGAAGTAGCGGTCGCCGACCACCGGAGCCGCGCCGCCGATGGGTTCGGCGGTCACCGTGCCGGCGCTGCCGGTGACGTGGTTGCCGTACAGCGCCAGGGCGAGGTTTTCCTTGGTGAACTCCTCGATGGTGAGGTTCACGGTGGCCGATTTCTGCCTGACCATCCGGTGATCCAGAGACCGTTGGCCGGTTTGGCTCTCGTAGTGCTCCAGCACATCGGTCTTGAGCGAGAGCTTCAGCTCGGCGACGTTGCCGGGCGAACGCACTTCGATGGGCAGGCCGTCGATATCGCGCTTGCCGAGGAAGACGCGGCCCTGAAAACTGGCGTAGGTGCTCATGATTTGGATTCCTTGCGTTGGGTGGGAGTGGGTTTGGCTTCGATGGGAGCGCTGTCGCCTTCCGGCTGCGGCACGGGTGCGGGCTGGCGGTCGTGGCGGGCGATGCCGTTGGCGATGAGCCAGTCGGCGGTGCTGCCATCCACATCGAGCCGTTCGCCCGCCTTGTGGGCTTGGCCCGCGTGGGTATGCGGGTGAGTCAGAACGATGGAAGTCATGGGTGTCATCCCTTGGTTGAAAGATCGGTGTCGAGCGTCCGGTAGGTGATCGCGTAGCGCGCGGGAATAGCGACGGCCACCGCGTCGGCGTCCTCGACGTCCCATTCGCATTCCTGCTCGCGGATGCCAAGGCACAAGCCACCCAGATTCCGGTCGGCCAGCAGCGCGGCGTGGGCGGCGGTCAGCAGCCGGTCGGCTTCTGTCTCCGGAATCGCGGGCGGCACCGTGCGGGCCAGCGCGACGAGGCGCACGATCAGTTCACGCGTGACGCGGTCGTTGGCGCGTTCGGTGATGGATTCGGATTCGGGGAACACCACCAGCGCCGGGCACTGCTCCCGGCTGATGGCCACCGTGGGCGAGCGGTGCAGCGTGGCCCCGAGCGATTCCACCGGCGTGCGGACGGCCGCCATCACCGCGAGCAGAATCTGTTCGCGGATCGAGTTGCCGGACACGGGTCAGAGCCTTGTGAGCTTGGCGCGCATCTCCGAGCCATCGCCCACGGCCCGGATGTCGCGCACCTGATAGATCACGCTGCCGATCTCCACCGTGTCGCGCGGGGCCAGACCCATAAACACCGACGCCGGATACGACATCTGGTGGTCGGTGGTCGAGGCCAGCCCATCGAACACGGTGTCGTCGGGCGCGGCGAAGCCCACTGGATGCTGCTGGGCGGGACTGCCATCCGACGGTTGCCAGCGGCACTCCCTGAGCAGCCCGGCGTTGCCCGCTGAGGCGTAGATCTGTTCCACGATGCCCATCACGCCACCGTCAGCTTGACCAACACGCCGGGGCGATGGCACATCGGCAGCGGGTTGGACTGCGTGTGAAGGTCGGTGCCCCGGTCGAACTTGCGCGGCTCCTGCTTGGCGTACAGCGGTTGGCCCACCGTGTTGACGGTCTCGTTGAAGTCCGCCGGCGCGAAGTAGGTGCCGAAGGTGTCGATGGTGCCCAGCGGGAAAGCGTGGGCCTCACCGGCGGCGATGAAGCGGCGCGCGGTGCCGCTGGCATCGGTGGCCTGGCCCCGGTACTCCTCGAAGGTGATG
>NZ_JAHCKK010000174.1 GCF_026125825.1 Hydrogenophaga sp.
GTGGGAACGAGCAGATGATCTTGCGCACGCGCCCTGCCTTGAGCAGCGCCGCCAGCCCGCTGTCGCCATTGCCCGCGTTGTTGTTGACCACCGTGAGCTCGCGCGCGCCTTGCTCAATCAGGCCTTCGATGAGTTCGTTGGGGATGCCCGCCGTGCCAAAGCCGCCGATCAATACGGTTGAGCCATCGGCAACCCCAGTGAGCGCCTCGGCAATGGAAGGTGAGATTTTGTTGATCATGGGAGTCCATCTCTAGAAAAACAGGTGCACTTCCCCTTGGCGTTCGCGAACGAACACCCTGTAAGGGGGCGTGCCTAGGCCCTCGTGGGCCGAAGGCCGTCAGTCCGGCCGGATGCCTTCGTAAGCGCGTTGGAGCAGGTCGCGTATCTCGCCACGCTGTGCTGCTCCGAACGGGCGAGGGTTCCAGTACGGGTTGCTCACAGCAATCTCGGCTGCCCGGTCCAGGTCAGCCTCGTTCATGCCGATGTCCTTGAGTGCTACGGGAGCCCCGTTGGTGTGGGCCAGGTCAAAAAGGCCCGCTGCGGCACTGGCTCGGCCAGTTGCGCCCAAGGCGCGTTCGATGCGCCGCATTGCCTCGGGTGCGGCCGCTGCGTTGAATGCCATCGCCTGTGGCAGCACGACGGTGTGAACCTCCGCGTGCGGAAGGTTGAAGCTGCCTCCAAGGGTGTGACACAGCTTGTGGTGCAGCGCCATGCCCACCGCACCGAGCACGGTGCCGCAGAGCCAGGCGCCGTACAACGCGTCCGCCCGGGCTTCGGCGTCCGTGGGTTGCGCCCAGATGCGCGGCAGCGCGCGGCCCAGCGCGGCAATGCCGTCTTCGGCCATGAGGTCGGTGATGGGGTTGGCGTCCGCCGCGTACAGGCCCTCGGCGGCGTGCGCGATGGCGTTGATGCCGCTGGTCACGCTCAAGGCCACGGGCAGGCCCAGGGACAGCTCGGGGTCGTAGATCACGGTGCGGGGCAGCACGCGCGGGTCCCTGCCGGTCTTCTTCAGGCCGGCTTCGGTGATGCCGTAGATGGGCGTCATCTCCGAGCCCGCATACGTGGTGGGGATGGCGACGATGGGCAGGCCCGAATCGAGCGCGATGGCCTTGCCCAGGCCGGTGGTCGAGCCGCCGCCGATGGCCACGGCGCAGTCCGCACCGAGCTGGCGCGCCACCTCGCGGGCTTCGCGCGCGGTCTCGATGGGCACGTGCATCGCCGCGCGGTCGAAGATGCCGGCGGCGCGCGCGCCCAGCAACTCAGCCACGCGTTCGGCCCAGGCGCGTTGCTCGGGCGTGCTGAGCACCAGCGCGCGCGCCGCGCCCAGGGTGTCCATCTCGCGCGGCAGCTGGGCCAGCGAGCCGGCACCGAAGACCACGCGCGCCGGCAGGTTCTGGTAGATGAAGGATTTCATGGTGCGAATGATGGCAGCGTCTGCCCGCCCGGGCGCGTGCCAGGCCCGCTGAAAATCAGTTTTCCGCAGAGGGAAATGTGGGCGCGCCATGGCGCGCCTTTCGCTGACACAATGCGCGGGCCCCTTGAAGGAGAACTCCCGTGATCAACAAGATTGCCGCCTCGGTCGCCGAGGCGCTCACCGGCATCGAAGACGGCGCCACCGTGCTCATCGGTGGTTTCGGCACCGCCGGCATTCCCGGTGAACTCATCGACGGCCTGATCGACCAGGGCGCGCGCGAGCTCACCGTGGTCAACAACAACGCCGGCAACGGCGACACCGGCCTGGCCGCGCTGCTCAAGGCCGGGCGCGTGCGCAAGGTCATCTGCAGCTTCCCCCGCCAGGCCGACAGCCATGTGTTCGACGCGCTCTACCGCAGCGGCCAGCTCGAACTCGAACTGGTGCCCCAGGGCAACCTCGCCGAGCGCCTGCGCGCCGCGGGCGCCGGCATCGGCGCCTTCTTCACGCCCACCGGCTTCGGCACCGAACTGGCCAGGAACGCCGACGGCACGCCCAAGGAAACGCGCGTGATCCACGGCAAGCCCTATGTGCTGGAGTACCCCATCTCCGGCGACGTGGCGCTCATCAAGGCCGAGCGCGGCGACCGCTGGGGCAACCTCACCTACCGCAAGGCCGCGCGCAACTTCGGCCCGGTGATGGCCACCGCCGCGAAACGCACCATCGCCAGCGTCTACGAGATCGCCGAACTCGGCAGCCTCGACCCCGAGGCGGTGGTGACACCGGGCATCCACGTGAGCGCGGTCGTGCAGATCCCCCGCGTGGCCACGCAGGCCGGCGGCTTCAGGAACGCAGCGTGAGGACCAGACCATGAGCTACACCCGAAGAACCAAGGACGAACTCGCGCGCCGCGTGGCGCAGGACATCCACGACGGCGCCTATGTGAACCTGGGCATCGGCCAGCCCACGCTGGTGGCCAACCACCTGCCCCCGGGCATCGAGGTGGTGCTTCACAGCGAGAACGGCATCCTGGGCATGGGCCCGGCGCCGGCCGCGGGCGAGGAAGACTACGACCTCATCAACGCAGGCAAGCAGCCGGTCACGTTGCTGCCCGGCGGCGTGTTCTTCCACCATGCAGACAGCTTCGCCATGATGCGCGGCGGCCACCTGGACATCTGCGTGCTCGGCGCCTTCCAGGTCTCGGCCACCGGCGACCTGGCCAACTGGAGCACCGGCGAGGCGGGCTCCATCCCGGCCGTGGGCGGCGCGATGGACCTGGCCATCGGCGCCAAGCAGACCTGGGTGATGATGGACCTGCTCACCAAGCAGGGCGCGAGCAAGGTGGTGGCGCAGTGCAGCTACCCGCTCACCGGCATCGGCTGCGTCAAGCGCATCTACAGCGACCTGGCCACCCTGGCCTGCACGCCGCAGGGCCTCGCGCTCATCGACAAGGTCGAGGGCCTGGAACACGCCGAGCTCGAGAGGCTCGTGGGCCTGCCGATCGCGGCGGCCTGAGCGCCTCTCAGCGCAACGCCGCCGGGTGCAGCGGCAGGGGCGCCGCGCGCAGCGCCTGCAGCTGCTCGCGCGCGATCTGCAGGAACGACGTGCCCAGGCGCGAGAGCGGGCGGTGCCGGTTGCGCACCGCGAAGACGGGATAGGTGGGTGCGCCCGGCAAGGCGGTGAACACCAGCCCTTCGGGCCGGTGGGCGCGGGCCGAGAGGTCGTCCACGAAGGCCACCGCCGCGCCCGTGGCAGCCACCGAGCAGGCGGCCAGCCCCGAGCGCACTTCGGCCGCCACGTTGCGCGCCACGCCGTGCGACTCGATCCAGTGGTCGATCACCGCGCTTTGGGGTGCCTCCGGGCTGTAGACCACCAGGCGGCCGGCCAGCACCTCGGCGAGCGCGGGTCGGGCCTTCTTCAGCAAGGCGTGGCCGGCGGGCAAGGCGCAGAGCAGTTCCCAGCGGCCGATCTCCTCGATGTCCAGCGCCGGGTGGTCCAGCGGCGCGCTGGAGATGGCCACGTCGGCCTCCTCGGTCACCAGCAGCTTGACGATCTCGCGCGTGGGCAGCGACTCGAACAGCACGCGCGCGCTGGTGGCCTGGCCCACCAGCGCCGCGATGCAGCGCGGCACCAGCTGCAGCGCGGTGTTGGCGCTGGAGAGCACGCGCAGCGTGGTGCGGGTACCAAAGCGAAGGTGGGCCGCCACGTCGCGCACATGCTGCACACCGCGATAGACCTTCTCGATTTCCTCCTGCAACTCGCGCGCCTCGGCCGTGGGCACCAGCCGGCCGCTGCGGCGCTCGAACAGGGCCACGCCCAGCTGCAGCTCCAGGTGGCGCACCAGGCGGCTGATGCCCGGCTGCGACACGTGCAGCAGCCGCGCGGCCTCGGTGGTGGAGCCGGTGGTCATGACGGCGCGGAACACCTCGATCTGACGCAGGTTCATGGGCCGCATTGTCGCCCACGCATAACCCGGTGTTATTCAGAGCTGGCCGAAAAGTATTGGATCGTATGGGTGAGCCCTCCTAGCATCCCTCTCTGGCCCCGACACCGGGCTTCATTCAGGAGACAAGACATGTTCAAGCTTCACCGGCGCGCCCTGGCGCGCACCGCCCTCGCGGCCGCCCTCAGCGCCACCCTGTCCTCGACCGCCCTGCTCGCCCACGCCCAGGCGCCGGCGGCCTGGCCTACCAAGCCCGTCACGCTCACCGTGGGCTTTGCCGCGGGCGGCTCGGCCGACATCCTGGCGCGCGCCCTCTCGCAGAAACTCACCGGCGTGCTGGGCCAGCCCGTGGTGGTGGACAACAAGCCCGGTGCGGGCGGCACCATCGCGG
>NZ_JAHCKK010000175.1 GCF_026125825.1 Hydrogenophaga sp.
GCCACCAGCCGGGGGAGCAGGCCGTCCTGCGGTTCGGCGCACTGGAGCAGGGCGGCGTCGAGGTGGATGTGGTCGCGCGCACCGATCAGCGTCTCCATCAGCGCAGCGCGCGCCGCCTGGGCATCGGCGAACACCTCGGCGTGGTTGCCACCCAAAAGAGGTTCGCCCAGGCGGCGCACCAGTTCATGGGCATGGGCGGTGTGAGCGGGAACGGGTGGGGTGGGAAAAGACAGGCTCATGGTGCGGCAGGGGCGTGGATGGCGACTCCGCGCATGGGCAAGCCGCGTGCCCGGTCCCTGCGCGGGCTGGCGTCTCGTTCGGGAACGCGCCTTGCCGTGGGATGGACGGGTGCCGAGGCCTGCGAGGGAACCGGCATCCGCATCCATTGAATCGACTTTGAAAGGACATTCCCATGGCACAACAGGACCACCGGAACCGCCAGCGTGGCGGTGACCAGCAGGAGGCTTTCAGCCCGCAACACCGCCAGCAGGGCGGCGGGTACGAATCGCCGCGCCAGCCGCAGGGCGACTACGGCCGGGGGCGCGATGACGCGTGGCAGGGCGGCAGCGACTGGCGCCGCGAGTCCCAGCGCGATCTCGGCGGTTTGCGCGGTGAGGACCACAGCCGCTACGGCCAGCGCGACCAGGACGAGCGCTACGGCTATGGCGACACTGCCCCCTACCGTGGCGACGCGCCCCGCTACGGCCAGTACGGTCTGCGCGACAACGATGAAGACCGCTACGGCGCATGGGGCGGGTCCGGCCAGGACCCGCGCGAGCGCTTCAACCGGCCCAGCGGGCTGGATCGGGACTACCGGGGCGCCGGGTACGCCGGCCCGGGTGGGTATGGCGGCGGCTATGGCGGCAGCTACAGCGGCTCGCAGTCGGGCTACAGCGGCCAACGCGACCAGCCGGAGCAGCAGTTCGACCCGGACTACAGCCAGTGGCGCCGCGAGCAGATGCGCGCGCTCGACGACGACTACAACCAGTGGCGCCAGGACCGCTTCAAGAAGTTCTCCGACGAGTTCTCCACCTGGCGGTCCAGCCGCCAGCAGAACGCCGGCAAGAACGAGAGTGGCTCCTCACCGTCGGGCAAGCAGAACAAGGACAACAGCTGACGCCTGCGGTGCCTGAGGCCGGGCGAGGCGCGCGCTTCGCCCGGCCATTTTTGAATGGCTTCTACTCGCAAGGAAACGCCCGTGCCCTCCGACGCCACGCCCGACGACATTGCGCAGGCCGCCCGCCGCCACGTGGTGGATGGGCTCAAAGCGACCCATCTGCGCGTGAAGCAGGCCTGCCGCCGTTTCCAGCAACTGGACGCGGGCACCGGCGCCGTGGAGCGCCAGGCCCTGGTGGTGCATGTGCTGGACGAGCTGACCGTGCATGCCGCGCTGGAGCAGGAACTGCTCTACCCCGCGCTGCGCGAGGCGGCCGGGGCCCATGCCCGGCTGGTGGAGGCCGCCGAGCGGAACCTGGTGGAGCTGCACGCGCTGATCAACCCCCTGCGCACGCTCAAGCCCGAGGGCGAGCAGCACGCCGCGCGGTTCGTGGCCCTGTGCCAGCGCGCGCTGGCGCATATGAAATGGGAAGAGGCCCGCCTGTTTCCCGGGCTGGAATCCCTGGCCGTGGATTGGGCCCGGCTGGAGGGCGGGATGGACCAGCGCCGGGAGGAGCTGGTCGTTGCCGAAGCGCCGGTGGTCGCGCCCACTTGAGGGCCGGGGTCAGATCGCGTCCACGCTGCCGGTGACCGGCAGCACCACCCCGGTGATGTAGCCCGAGCAGCAGGGCGAGGCCAGGAAGACGTAGGCCGGCGAGAGCTCCTCGGGCTGGGCGGCGCGTTGGAAATCGGTCTTTTCCCCGAAGTCCTTCACCTTGGCGGCCGGCTGGTCGCGCGGGTTCAGCGGTGTCCACACCGGGCCGGGCGCGACGGCGTTGACGCGGATGCCGCGCGGCAGCAGGTTGCTCGCCAGCGACTTGGTGAAGGCGTGGATGGCGCCCTTGGTGGCGGCGTAGTCGAGCAGGTGGGCGCTGCCGCGCAGCCCGGTGACCGAGCCGGTGTTGATGATGCAGGCGCCTTCCTTCAGGTGGGGCAGGGCGGCGCGCGTCATGCGGAAGTAGCCACCGAGGTTGGTGTCCCAGGTTTCCTTCAGGCGCTCGTCGTCGATGTCCTCGATGGACTCGGCGTGCTTCTGGAACGCGGCGTTGTTCACCAGCACGTCGAGCTTGCCAAAGGCCTCCACGGTCTCTTTCACCGCCTGTTCGCACCAGGCGGGGTCCTTCACGTCGCCCTGAAGCACCAGGCATTGGCGCCCTTCGGCTTCCACATGGCGCCGGGTCTCTTCGGCGTCCTGCTTGGAGGCGAGGTAGGCGATGGCCACGTCGGCCCCCTCGCGCGCGAACAGGATGGCCACCGCCCGCCCGATGCCGGAGTCGCCGCCGGTGATCAGCGCGGCCTGTCCCTGCAGCTTCTGGCTGCCCAGGTAGTCGGGCGCCAGGAACCGAGGGCGCAGTTCCAGATCAGATTCCTGTTCGCCGGTCTGCAGGTGCTGTTCGGGCATCGTCGTGGGCTGGCGGCGCGCACCTGTCTGGGGCGGGGCTTTCTTCGCGGCCGGGTTGCGCTTCTTGCGCTGGTCGCGGTGGTCTTGCGCCTCGTGAATGGAGGCCTGGTGCTCGGCGGTCTGGCGTCGGTTCATGCGCGTGCTCCCGGAAACGTTGAATGGGTTCGGCCCATGGCGGGGCAGGGCGCGTGCCAGCGGCCGGGCATGGGCGCGGCGCGCGCCGGGGGCGGGCGGCGGAACAATCTGCCGCAAAGGGGTTTGACGTTTTTGCGGTTTTTCTCGGAACCGGACTTTTTTGGAGACCACGGCGTGGGTTTACATTCCAGACATCTTTGCATGCGCACAATGGCAAGTTGCGGCCGCAACCGCCGACCGCCTCACCGCGCTCCCACCCCACAGCCCGTCCCGACTTCCATGCCATTGACCTTCGCCGCATCCGATGAGCCCTGCCGGGTGCCCCCCGCCGCCCTGTTCTCCGCCGCTGCTTGCGCCCCCTGGCCACCGGCCCGCGCGCGGCGCTGGGCCTGGGCGCTGGCGGGTGCGGCCGTGCTGGCGCTGGCCGCCTGCGGCGAGAAAAAGGCGCCCGCCGCGGCCCCGCCTGCCCCCACCGTCGGGTACCTCACGGTGGTGCTGCAGGCCCAGGGGCTGAGCACCGAACTGGCCGGCCGCACCCGGGCCTCGCAGAGCGCGGAAGTGCGGCCCCAGGTCTCGGGCATCCTGCAAAAGCGCCTGTTCACCGAAGGCTCGATGGTCAAGGCCGGGCAACCGCTGTACCAGATCGACTCGCGCACGCTGGAAGCCACCGTCAAGAGCGCCGAGGCGGCGCTGGCCAAGTCGCGCGCTTCCGCGCAGACCGCGCGCACCAACGCCGAGCGCAACGCCGAGCTGGTGAAGATCGACGCCATCAGCCGCCAGGTGTTCGATGAAAGCCAGGCCCAGGTGGCCCAGTCGGCCGCCGACGTGGCCGTGGCGCAGGCGGCGCTGGAGAATGCCCGCATCAACCTGCAGTACAGCCGCATCGTGGCCCCCATCAGCGGCCAGATCGACCTCTCCGCGGTGCTGCCCGGTTCGCTGGTCACCGCCAACCAGGCCCAGGCGCTGACCACCATCAGCCAGCTCGACCCCATCTATGTGGACATCACCCAGTCCAGCTCGGAGCTGCTCGAACTGCGGCGCCAGTGGCAGGCCGGCACCTTTGGCAAGGTCGACGCCGGCGGCGCGCCGGTGCGCCTGGCGCTGGAGGACGGCAGCCGCTACCCGCACCCGGGCAAGCTGCAGTTCACCGGCGCGACGGTGAGCCAGACCACCGGCGCCATCACCCTGCGCGCGGTGTTTCCCAACCCCGAGCGCCTGCTGATGCCCGGCATGTACGTGCGCGCGCGCCTGTCCACCGGCGAGGCCAGCGACGCCATCGTGCTGCCGCAGCAGGCGGTGCAGCGCGATCCGGCGGGCAAGCCCAGCGTGCAGCTCATCAATGCCGACAACAAGATCGAGAAGCGGCCCATCCGCCTGGGCCAGGCCCTGGGCGCGCAGTGGCTGGTGCTCGAAGGCCTGAAGGCGGGCGACCGCGTGATGGTCGACGGCTTCCAGAAGGCCCGCGTGGGCCAGACGGTGACGCCGCTGGCGATGCGCCTGGAGGGCAACCGCGTGGTGGAGGACAAGCCGGCCGCG
>NZ_JAHCKK010000176.1 GCF_026125825.1 Hydrogenophaga sp.
CGGCGCTTAACACCGGCTTTGTATCGCCCGAGAACCTGCACTGGAGCGTGTCAGCCATCACCCTGCTGATGGTGGTGGTGGGCGGGGTCAAGAGCCTGGCCGGGCCGATCGTGGGCGCGATCGTGTACTTCCTGTTCAAGGACTTGCTCGGCGAACACGCCACCCACTCGATGGCCATCTTTGGCGCGGCGCTGATTGCCGTGATCGTGTTTTCGCCCGATGGCCTCATCGGCGCGCTCCAGCGCGTCGCCAAGCGCAAGAAAGTGAACCCATGAGCGCCCACGTGCTGCAGGCCAGGGACGTGGCCATCCACTATGGCGGCGTGAAGGCGCTCGACGGGGTGGACCTCGCCCTGGAGAAAGGCCAGATCCACGGCTTGATCGGGCCCAACGGCGCGGGCAAGTCCACGGTGATCGACGCCATCACCGGCCGGCGCCCCTTGACCCGAGGCCAGGTCATGCTCGACGGTGAAGACGTGAGCCACATGGGTGCCGTGGCGCGGCGCACGCGCGGGCTCTCGCGCAGCTTCCAGCGCACCAGCGTCTTTGGCGGCATGGGTGTGCGCAAGCAGGTGGAGCTCGCGTCTTACAAGATGGGGGTGGGCGATTTCAGGGCCGACGCCGATGCCGTGCTCGGTGAGCTCGATCTGCGGCGGCTCGCGGACATGGAGGCCGAAGAACTCGGCTACGGCGAGCAACGGCGACTGGACCTTGCGCTGGCGCTGGTCGGCCGGCCCAAGGTGCTGATGCTCGACGAGCCCATGGCCGGACTCTCGGTGCAGGAGTCGCATGACCTGGCGCACCACCTCAAGACGCTGACCTCAAGCTGGAGCGTGTCGGTGCTGCTGGTCGAGCACGACATGGACGTGGTGTTCGGCATCTCCGACGTGATCACCGTGTTCGAACTCGGCCGGGTCATCGCGCACGGCGCGCCCGCGATCGTGCGGGCCGATCCGCGCGTGCGCAAAGCCTATCTCGGGAGCGCGGCATGACGCCCTTGCTGGAACTCGATGGCGTGCACGCCTGCTACGGCGCGGCCCACATCCTCCACGGCATGAGCCTGCGTGTGGACGCGGGCGAGCGCGTGGCGCTCATCGGGCGCAATGGCGTGGGCAAGACCACGGTGGTCAACACCGTGCTCGGTCTGGCGCGCCTCACCGGCGGCCAGGTGCGGCTGGCCGGGCAGCCGATCCAGAAGCCGCGCGCCTACATGGCGGCGCAACACGGCATCGCCGTGGTGCCGCAGGGACGCCGCATCGTGGCCAACCTCACGGTGGAGGAAAACCTGTTGCTCGGCGCCGCCGTCGGGCGAAAGGGCCCGTGGAACGTGCGCGAGATCTACAGGCTGTTCCCGATCCTGCAGGAGCGCGCCCACACCCCGGGCACCGCGCTCTCCGGTGGACAGCAGCAGATGCTGGCGGTGGGCCGCGCGCTCATGGTGAACCCCGCGCTGATCCTGCTCGACGAGCCCACCGAAGGCCTGGCGCCGGTGATCGTCGACCAGCTCGCGGACGTGTTCGGGCAGGTCGCCAGCCAAGGCACGGCCCTGCTCATGGTCGAACAGAACATGAACCTGGTGGTGCGCGTCGCGCAGCGCTACCTGGCGATGGCCAAGGGCGCCGTGGTTGGCGTTGGCCCCGTGAGCGCGTCGGCCGAAGGCCTCAAGGCCCTCGAAAGCCATGTGATGGTCTGACGCGCACGAGCCCCGTTTTTCAGCACGGCTGCCGGACCGATTCCGGTGATTCCAACAAGCAGGAGACAAACATGTCAGACAAGCGAATCGTGGTTCCATGCGCGCTGGCCGGTGCGGCACTGATCGCCCTGGCTCCCCTGAGCGCCTTGGCGCAGGCGAAGGAGCCCGTGAAGATCGCCCTGGTGTCGTCCAAGTCCGGCAACTTCGCCGCGATGGGTGTGGATGTGCTCAACGGGGTGCGCTTCGCCGTCGAGGAAGCCAACGCCAAAGGCGGCGTGGATGGCCGGCGGGTGATCGTGG
The DNA here is from genome assembly GCF_026125825.1 of Hydrogenophaga sp. Taxonomy (GTDB): domain Bacteria; phylum Pseudomonadota; class Gammaproteobacteria; order Burkholderiales; family Burkholderiaceae_C; genus Hydrogenophaga. Next base: position 1,993 of record NZ_JAHCKK010000176.1, read on the forward strand.
CCGAGGGTGACGACGAAGGCACGCCCGATGCGGGACGCCGGGTGGCGGAGAAACTGACCCGCGAAGGGCACAACCTGATCATCGGCCCCATCACCTCGTCCATCTCACTGGCCATCAGCCAGAACCTGGCGCGTTGGGACGCGGCATTCATCGGCACCATCAGCAAGGCCGACAAGCTCACCACCGACACCTGCAGCCCGCGCTTCGTGCGCACCAACCATTCCGATGCGATGGACCTGGCCATGATCGAGCAGTGGGTGAAGAATGTGCCGGGCAACAACTTTGCCATCGTGGCGGCGGACTACGTGTGGGGGCATGACTCGGCCAGTTCCTTCGAAAAGGCCGTCACCGCGCAAGGCAAGAAGGTGTCCGTCAAGCTGCTTGCCCCGCTGGGAACCAAGGACTACGCGCCCTACATCCAGCAGCTCAAGGCGGCCAACGTCGATGCCATCTGGGTGGCCGATGTGTCCGGTGGCATCGCATTCGTGAAGCAGGCGGCCGACTTCGGGCTCACCCCCAAGACGCCGCTGATCGGCCACGCGCTGGTGTCCAATTTCCTGATCAACGCCACGGGCAACGCCATGGAAGGCGTGCCCGGCAATGTGGGCTACACGCCCGACATCGACACGCCTGCCTCCAAGGCCTTTGCGGCTGCGTTCAAGGCCAAGTACAACCGCCTGCCCTCCGACACCGAAGGCCAGGCCTACAACGGCGCGATGGTGCTCTTCCAGGGCGTGAAGCTTGCCAACAGCGTGCAGCCCGAGGCCGTCACCAAGGCGCTGCGCGGTGCGCAGGTCGACACGCTCTACGGCAAGATGACGATCCGCGCCGCAGACAACCAACTGTTGATCCCGAACTACGTTGCGCGTGTGAAAAGGGCCGATGGCGTGTTGCGTCCGGTCATTGAGCAGACCTACCCCGCGTCCATCACCCCGCCCGCGTCTGCGCTGTGCAAGATGTGATGTAGCTCAACGGCGATTGAATCCGAGCCCGCGGTGTGGGCTCGGACTGCTGTCTGCAGAAGTCCTCCCCTCGACAGCCTCAACCCACCGCAAGCCGAGAACTCCCCCGGCAGGAGTCTCTTCACGCAGAAATCGAGATTCCGTCAATCGCAGACGGACGGCATTCTTTCGCAGGTTCGGCTTGGCGCGAAGGCCCACCTTCATTTTTTTCGTGGCAGACCGATACAGCTTGAGTGGTTGCACGCGCGCGGATCGGTCAGGTTGCAGCTTCCACGTGAACATCTCGGGCGGAGCCCCAATTTGCGTGCAGCAGAGATCCGATTTCATTCATCCCATCAACCGCCTCGCTTCGAGTCGAAAGTTCAGTGTGACCATCACAAAATCGCTTCAAAGACCACAAGCCGATGAATCCCAGGCCAGACTGGGCGACCGGGTGATGCTTGCGGCCATTGGCTTGAGTGCGGTGGCTGCGGTGGTGATCGGCTTCACCTACTACGAGCCTGTGCTTGCGGTGGTCGGTGCGCTGCTCTTGTTCGGGCTGGGGCTGGCAGCCTATGTGTTGGGTCGAAGTTCTCTTGGCTCACGACTGGTGCTCACCTTCACGCTGGTGTCGCTCGTGGCCTTGCACATCCAGCTGGCGCATGGAGAGTTGGAGTTCCACTTCGGGGTGTTTGTCACCCTGGCGCTGGTACTGGTCTACCTCGACTGGCGCCCGATCGTGTTCGCTGCCGCTCTGTTTGCGGTACACCACGTGTTGTTCGATCGCCTGCAGGCCATTGGCTTGGGCTTCTACTGCACCACCGAAGCCAATTTCTGGCGTGTCATGCTCCACGCGGCCTATGTCGTGATCCAGACAGGCCTGGAAGGCGTGCTGGCCGTTGGCATGGGCCATACGGCTCGTGAGGGAGCCGAACTGATGCGTCTGGTGAGAGCAGTTGACCGACCGGATGGAATCTCACTGGACGTCAGTGGGCAGAGCACCGGCACAGCAGGCGCACGTGCTTTGCGCACCATTCTTGACAGGATGAAGCTCGCTGTGACCTCTGTTCAAGCGTCGGCGAAGAGGATCGAGTCGGCCAGCCAGGGAATTGCCTCCGGCAACCAGGACTTGAGCGCGCGCACGGAGCAGGCGGCAAGCAACCTGCAGGAGACGGCGGCGAGCATGGAGCAGCTCACGAGCACGGTT
>NZ_JAHCKK010000177.1 GCF_026125825.1 Hydrogenophaga sp.
GACTACGACAAGTACTGGGGCAAGGACTGCGAGTCGGAGTGCGCGCAGGGCAACTGCGCCGAGAAGAACGAGAAGAACGTCCCCGTCAACGTGACGTGCCGGCAGAGCGACGGCAAGGACCGGAAGTGCACGCCGTGCAAGGCGGGCTTCTACGGGCCCGGCTGCGACGACGACTGCGGCAAGGGCAACTGCATCGGGCAGCACTACTGCGACCAGGACGGGTCGAACCGGCGGTGCGACGGGTACGCCTGCGTCGACGGCTTCTGGGGCAACGACTGCACGAAGACGTGCACGCTGGGGAACTGCGTCGGCGGGGTGAGCTGCCACAAGGCGGACGGCGAGGGACGCGACTGCACGGCCAAGGGATGCAAGGACGGCTTCTGGGGCATCGACTGCAGCCAGCAGTGCACGAACGAGGGCGGGTTCTGCGAGGGCACGATCCGGTGCGACCAGCTGACGGGCGGCAGCCGCGAGTGCCTGGGCTCGTGCAGGGCGGGCTACTGGGGTCGCGCGGATGTCCACCACGACGCCGTGTGCGACGTGCCGTGCGATCAGGGCAACTGCATCGGCCTGGTGACGTGCCGGGCGGCGGACGGGGCGATGCGTGTGTGCCAGTCGTGCAAGGCGGGCTTCTGGGGCAGCGACTGCAGCAACCCGTGCAACGTGAACTACGAGCAGTGCAACATCGTGAACGAGCAGAGCGTGACGTGCAACGTGGACGGGAGCGCGGCGCGGTGCAACAACGGGTGCAAGGGGAGCTACACGGGCGACGGGTGCTTCACGGAGACGGACTACTGCGCGTCGGGCAACCCGTGCCAGAACGGAGCGCGGTGCACGAGTGGACCGACGGGCGCGCTCTGCGTCTGCGTGGCGGGCTACTGGGACTCGACCTGCAACAGCCGGTGCAGCGACGCGAACTGCCTGCAGCCGGGGACGTGCAACCAGGCGGACGGGACGAATGTCGTGTGCGGGGCGTGCAAGGCGGGCTTCTTCGGCACGAACTGCACGCTGTCGTGCGTGCAGGGGAACTGCCAGGGCGCGGTGTCGTGCAACAAGGTGACGGGGAATGACCGCGTCTGCAGCGAGTGCGCGCCCGGGTACACGGGCACGGACTGCAGCGGGACGTGCGCGGGGGCGGAGAACTGCGTGGGGTCGCGCACGTGCCGGCAGGACGGCACGGGCCTGGCCTGCACGGGGTGCAAGGACGGCTTCTTCGGCAGCACGTGCACGACGGTGTGCGGGGCGAGCAGCAACTGCAAGGCGGGGACGGCGCGGTGCACGCTGGGCGGGACGGTGACGGCGTGCCCGCAAGGGTGCAAGGCCGGGTTCTACGGGGACCTGTGCCTGGATCAGTGCGCGCAGGGGAACTGCGTCGGGGCGGTGACGTGCAACCAGGGGACGGGCGGGAACCGGGTGTGCCAGGCGTGCAAGGAGGGCTTTGCGGGCAACGACTGCGGGACGACGTGTGCGGGGATGGAGAACTGCGACATGACGAAGACGCACACGTGCGACATGAGCGGGGCGAACCTGAAGTGCGAGGCGTGCCTGCCCGGCTGGTTCGGCGACGACTGCCACTCGCAGTCTGACCTGTGCTCGCCGAATCCGTGCCAGAACGGCGGGGTGTGCGAGAACCGGGACAACAAGATGACGTGCAAGTGTGCGCCCGGGTTCTACGGGGACAAGTGCCAGCAGCAGTGCACCAAGGGGAACTGCGCGGGGCAGGTGACGTGCGCGAGCGACGGGGGCAACCGCGAGTGCCAGGGGAACTGCGTGGCCGGGTTCTTCGAATCGGACTGCACGAAGGCGTGCAACACGTCGTCGCCCAACTGCGCGTCGGGGACGGTGACGTGCGACAAGAACGGGGGCAACAGCAAGTGCTCGGGGACGTGCGCGTCCGGGTTCTACGGGGACAACTGCGACAAGGCGTGCCCGCCGCTGAGCAACTGCGTCGGGCTGACGTGCGACAAGGCGACGGGTGCGAATCCGCGGTGCACGTCGTGCAAGGACAACGGGTGGTTCGGGACGGACTGCTCGAAGCCGTGCACGTCGAAGCTGGACAATGGCGGACGCCTGTGCGAGGGCGGCGCGACGTGCACGTTCCCGAACGGCGGCGATGCCCGATGCGTTGCCTGCCCGCTTGGTCTCGAGCTGCCGCGGTGCGACGTGTGCGGACAGCTCGATGGCGACGAAAGCATCTGCGACAACGGGGGCACGTGCGTGGTGGACACGGAGAGCCGGTCGTGGACGTGCTCGTGCGCGTCTGGCTGGACGGGCCGCAACTGCGACTCGTCGTCGTCGGGCAGCTCGAGCGGCGGCTCCGGGTCGAGCAGCAGCAACTCGGCGGCGATTGCGGCGGGCGTTGTGATCGGGTTTGTGGTGCTCATCGTGATCATCATCTTCCTGCTGTACCGCAAGAACGGCACGAGCCAGTCGTACTCGCCGCAGTCGAGCGGCAAGGCGGAGGCGGCGGCGCAGCCTGCCGGGATGGACAACCCGGTCTTCGAGCCCGAGAACAACTTTGACGAGTTCTAGCGCGCGGCGTGAGGGCGGCGGCCGACATGCGCGAGTCGTCCCCACGAATTCAGCTGGCGCGGCCTAGCTTGCCTCCATTGCGCAGCCGCGTCCATGTCTTTGGCCACCAAGCACTGATTGTCGTTCGAGGCGACCAGGTCGCTCTCGATTCTTGGTCCTCTGGACCTCGCCCGTGCGCTCGACAATGTCACAGCGAACAGGCGGCGGGCGGCGGACGATGGTGTTTGTCCGCGCGTGCAGTCGCGCCTCCGCACCGACCGCCGCCCGAGCGACCGCTGGAGGCTGCGTCGTCCGTTGTGGTCGAGGCGTCAGACGGTCGCGTCGGAGACGAGGACGAAGGCGGTGGCCCTGGACGCGCGCTCCCTCCTCAGCATGGAGGGCGACAGTGTGTTCGGGCCGAGTGTGCGGTACGGGGCCGCGAGGCCGATGGGCGGACACCCAAGCGAGGCGCAGGCGCTGGTGGCGACCCTGGCGGCCTCCACGTTCGACGGCTGGGCCCCGCCCCGCCCTCAGCAGGTGGCCGAGCCGGGCGACGGCCGCCGTTCTCAAGCACCGCCGCAGCCGGCGTGGACGGGACTCACGGTGCCCGCCGCGGTGCTGAACACGTGGTCGGAGGCGCGCGTCCAGCACTGGCTGCGCAGCCGGGGCTTCGGCGAGGACGTGGTCGAGACGTTTGCCAGCAACAGGATCGCGGGCCAGCACCTGCGGCACGTGTCGGAGGAGAATCTGCGGTCCATGGGCTTCACCGTGGCGGGCGAGCGGATGAGCCTGCTGCGCCAGCTGGCCATGCTCTGCGGGCAGACGTACGCCGACCAGCGGGCGGGGACGGGCGCCATTGTGGAGGCGAATCCCGCGACGAGGACCACGACCTGGTCTGCATCCGCCACGCCGACGCTGGCGCCCAGGGCGGCGACGCAGGGGGCAATACCCACCAACGATGGCTGCTGGCTCGTCACGATGATCACTTTGGTCATGGTGCAGTTGGGGTGCATGGTCTTCATCCCGGTCGCCGTCTCGAGCCACAATGGCGGACACGTGCAGATAGCGGTCGCAGCCGCGCTCGACCTCTTCGCAGTGCTCATGCTGTTCGGGTCGCTGAGGGAATGCATGAGGTACATTGCCATGCAGGCCGTGACCGCGCGTGGCGCCGGCTGGCCAACTTGGCGCGCCCTGCACCCGCGTGCACGCAGGCGGAAGAGTCCCATGGACGGCTTCTTAGGCCTGATGGTGGAAGTGGGCTGCGCCATCTTCTTCGTCACAGACGCCTTTGCGTGGGGGATGTACCGCTCGTCGAAGGACCTTGGCGTAGGCGCGCTCGTGGCGGCTGCCTCTGCAAGCGCCATTGTCTACCTGACAATCGTCAGGCGCTACTAGACGACAACAGAGCTTGTCCCGTCCAACAGCCGCCATCAGGCAGGCTCGCCACGTAGTGCGCGGGGCACCATCCAGCTCGCCCGCAACCCCGCTCGACTGCTGCGCGTCGCACTCGTTC
>NZ_JAHCKK010000178.1 GCF_026125825.1 Hydrogenophaga sp.
GGTGCAGGCGCAGTTGCAGATGCTCGAAGCCCTGGTGAGCGTGCGCGACGACTTCGACCCCGCACACAGCGAGATGCGCTGGCGTCTTTCGCTGTCGGACCTGGGCGAGATGATGTTCCTGCCGCCGCTGGCGGCGGCCCTGCGCCAGCAGGCGCCGCAGGCGCACGTGACCAACGTTTCGGTGGCGGCGGAAGACGTGCCGGCCGCGCTCGAATCGCGCGACATCGATTTCGCCATCGGCATCCTGCAGCCGCGCCACCGCGGCGTGCGCGCCGAGTTGCTGTTTCGCGAGCACTACGTGGCACTGACCTCCTCGCGCTGGCGTCCCGCCTCGGGACCGGCGGGGCGCACGCTGAGCGCCCGCCAGCTGTCCGAAGCCTCGCTGGTCGTGGCCTCGCCCACCGCCACCTTCCACGGCAGCGTCGAGAAGATGCTGGTCCGCATGAAGCTCTCCGAGCGCATCGTGCTGCGCGCCCGGCACTTCGGTGCGTTGCCCGAGCTGGCGCTCAACACGGACCTGTTGACCATCGTGCCGCAGATGTATGCCGCCAACCTCGGCCAGCGCCACGACCTGCGGGTGTGGGAGCTGCCGCGCGCGGCCGCGCCCAGCTACGAGGTGCGGCTGGTCTGGCACACCAGCACCGCGCAAGACCCGGCGCACCAGTGGATCCGCGCGCAGGTGCATCGCCTGTTCGGGCGCGCCGACGCCAGCGCCTGACTATGATGGCCGCATGAAACCGCAGACCCTGCTCGACCACCTGGACCAGGGCCGCCTCTGGCCCGCCGCCCTCAGCGCTCAAGCCGGCTTCGGTCTGGACGCCGCCTACGTCCTGTCGCTCGCGGTGCGCGATCTGCGCATCGCGCGCGGCGAGCGGCCTCTTGGCTACAAGGTGGGTTTCACCAACCGCACGATCTGGGCACGCTACAACGTGTTCGCGCCGATCTGGGGCACGGTGTGGGACACCACGCTCACCAACTGCGAAGGCGAAGGCCAGGTGTCGCTCGCGCGCATGTGCCAGCCTCGCCTGGAGCCCGAGACCGTCTTCGGCCTGAAGGCCACGCCCGTGGCGAACGCCTCGCTGGACGGGCTGTTCGATGCCATCGGCTGGGTCGCAACGGGCTTCGAAGTCGTGCAATCGCACTTGCCCGACTGGAAGTTCCTGCCCGCCGACACGGTGGCCGATGGCGGCTTGCATGCGCATCTGCTGGTGGGTCCGCGCGTGCCCCTGAGCAGGCTCGCGAAGAACGCGGGCGAACTCGATGCGCTGCTGGCCCATGCCGGTGTCACGCTGCTCAAGAACGACGAACCCGTGGAACTGGGCCAGGGCAGCAACGTGCTCGACAGCCCCTTGCGCGCGCTCAAACACTTCGTCGACACCCTGCGCGCCTGCCCGGGCGCGCCCGATCTGCGGCCCGGCGACGTGGTGACCACCGGCACCTGGACCGACGCTTGGGCGGTGCAGCCCGGCCAACGCTGGTCCGCGCGCTTCACCGATCCCCTGCCGGCCCTCACGGTGGATTTCATCGAGTGAACCCTGGGCCGCGCGGCGGCTCCGAACAGGTGAAACCCTCTAAACAGCGTGCGGAGGGCTTGGTAGATTCACCATTCGCACTCACAACAACGGAGACCCGCCACATGACCCAAGTCGCGCCCGAGCTGCTGGCCCTGCAACGCCTCTACCACTGGGAAAAGACCGACCCCCAACGCGTGGCCCTCACGCAGCCCATGGGCGCGGGCGCGGTTCAGGATTTCACCTGGGCCGAAATTGGTGACCAGGTGCGGCGCATGGCGGCCTACCTGCAATCGCAGGGCTGGGAGCCAGGTTCCAAGGTCGCGATCCTCTCGAAGAACTGCGCCTGGTGGATGATGAGCGACCTCGCCATCTGGATGGCAGGCCACGTGTCGGTGCCGCTCTACCCCACGCTCGCGGCCGAGACGGTGCGGCAGATCCTCACCCACAGCGAGGCCAAGGCCTGCTTCATCGGCAAGCTCGACGGCTGGGAGGGCATGAAGCCGGGCGTGCCGGCTGGCCTGCCCTGCATCAGCTACGCGCTGTCACCGTTGGACGCGCTCCAGGCCTACGAAGGCTGGGATGCGATCTGCGGCCGCCACCAGCCGCTCCAGGGCGAGCCCGCACGCGGCGCCGACGAACTCGCGACCCTGATCTACACCTCCGGTACCACCGGCATGCCCAAGGGCGTGATGCACAGCTTCGGCAACTTCGCCTGGGCCATCGATTCCGGCGTCAAGCGCATCCCGCTCTCGGGCGAGGACCGCATGCTGTCCTACCTGCCGCTGGCCCACGTGGTCGAGCGCATGCTGGTCGAGCACGGCTGGCTGCGCACCGGCATGCACGTGTATTTCGCCGAGTCGCTCGACACCTTCGCCGCCGACCTGCAGCGCGCGCGCCCGACCATCTTTTTCTCGGTGCCGCGCCTGTGGGTCAAGTTCCAGCAGGGCATCCACGCCAAGATGCCACCGGCCAAGCTCAACCGCCTCCTGCGCATCCCCATCCTGGGCGGCATCGTGCGCCGCAAGGTCATGAAGGCCCTGGGCCTTGACCAGTGCAAGTTCGCCGCCGGCGGCGCCGCGCCCATGCCCATGGCCCTGCTCCAGTGGTACAGCCAGCTTGGCCTGAACATCAACGAGGGCTACGGCATGACCGAGAACCTCGCGCTCTCGCACATCACCGAACCCGGCAAGAACCAGCAAGGCACCGTGGGCCCCACCTACGCCGGCGTGCAGCACCGCCTCGACCCCGAAACGGGCGAGGTGCAGATGCGCAGCCAGGCGCTGATGCTGGGCTACTACAAGGAGCCCGAGAAGAGCCGCGAGGCCTTCACCGAAGACGGCTGGCTCAAGACCGGCGACAAGGGCACGATTGACAAGCAGGGCCTGCTGCGCATCACCGGGCGCGTGAAGGACCTGTTCAAAACCGGCAAGGGCAAGTACGTCGCCCCGGCGCCGATCGAGGACAAGCTGGTGATGCACGAGGCCGTCGAGGCCTGCGTGGTGACAGGCGCCAACCTGGGCCAGCCGCTGGGCATCGTGATGCTCAACGCGGACGCGGCCACGAGCGTGGCGAACGACCCCGCCGCCCGCGCCGAGCTCGAAACCTCGCTGGCCCGCCACCTCAAGGACATCAACGCCACGCTCGATCCGCACGAGCAGCTGCAATGCGTCGTGGTCGTCACCACCGCGTGGACGGTGGACAACGACATCATCACGCCCACCTTCAAGGTCAAGCGCAACCGCATCGAAGACCTGTACTCGCGGTACTACGAAACGTGGGAAACGTCCGGAAAACGCGTGATCTGGCAGAAAGATTGACCCGGCCTGGCGGCTAACATACCGCCATGCACATCCTCCTGACCGGCGCGGCCGGGTTCATCGGCATGCACACCGCCCAGCGCCTGCTGGCGCGCGGTGACACGGTGCTCGGCATCGACAACCTCAACGACTACTACGCCGTGGCGCTCAAACGCGCCCGGCTGGAGCCCCTGCAGAAGCACCCGGGTTTCACCTTTGAACAGGTCGATGTGGCCGACCGCGAGGCCATGGCGCGGCTGCCGCACGACCAGGCCGCGTTCGAACGGATGCTCGGCCTCTCCCGCCCGTTCGGCCCCGCCGGGCTCGACCACTGGGAGAAGATCATGTTCCGGCCGACGCTCAACATCTCCGGGCTCACGGCCGGCTTCCAGGGCGCCGGGACCAAGACCGTGATCCCCTGCGAGGCCACCGCCAAGATCGACATGCGGCTGGTCAAGAACCAGACACCCGAGGACATCCTGGCGAAGTTCCGCCGCCATGCCGCCGCCATGGGCATGGGCGGTCTCGAGATCGAGAAGGGGATGCAGTACCTGCCGGCGCGCACCGCCATCGATCACCCCTACTGCCTGCTCGTCCGCAGGGCGCTGGGTGAGGGCTTCGACCAGGAGCCGGTCGTCACCCCCGTCGTCGGCGGCTCGAACCC
>NZ_JAHCKK010000179.1 GCF_026125825.1 Hydrogenophaga sp.
AAATGGCTGCTCTCGGGCCTTCTGGTCCTGGTGCCCCTGATCATCACCCTCTGGGTGCTGGAGTGGGTGGTCAGCACGCTCGACCAGACTTTGCGCATCCTGCCCACGAGTTGGCAGCCCGATCAACTGCTTGGCGTGCACATCCCGGGCCTGGGCGTGCTGTTCGCCCTGGTCGTCGTGCTGTCGATTGGCGCGCTGGCCTCCAACATCATCGGCAACAAGCTGGTGAGCTGGTGGCACGCCATGCTGCACCGCATTCCGGTGGTGCGGTCCATCTATTCCGGCGTGAAGCAGGTCTCCGACACGCTGTTTTCCGAGAAGGGAAATGCCTTTCGCAAGGCCATGCTCGTGCAATGGCCGCACGAAGGCATGTGGACCATCGCCTTCCTGACCGGTTCGCCCGCGGGCGACGTCCTGAGCCACCTCCAGTCCATGCCGGGTGGCGCCGAGCACGACGAGTTCTTCAGCGTGTACGTGCCCACCACGCCCAACCCCACCGGTGGCTACTTCGTGATGGTGCGAAAGAGCGCCTGTGTGGAGCTGCAGATGAGCGTGGACGAAGCGCTCACCTACGTCGTCTCCATGGGCGTGATCGTCCCTGGCGGGCCGAAGAACCCGCACTTCAAGGTGGCCGCCGATGGCGCCATCACCGAAACCTCCTGAATGTTCTCCTGCGGCCCTGTCCGCGATCCTGTTGAAAGAAGAGTCGATATGGCGATGCGTACCCACTATTGCGGTCTGGTGACCGAAGCCCAACTGGGCCAAACCGTTCAGCTGTGCGGCTGGGTCAATCGTCGCCGCGACCACGGTGGCGTGATCTTCATCGACCTGCGCGATCGCGAAGGCTATGTGCAGGTGGTCTGTGATCCCGATCGTGCCGAGATGTTCAAGACGGCCGAGGATGTGCGCAACGAATTCTGCGTGCAGGTCACGGGCGTGGTGCGTGCGCGCCCAGCGGGCACCACCAACGACAAGCTCAAGAGTGGCCAGATCGAGGTGCTGTGCCACGAACTGAAGGTGCTCAACGCCTCGGTGACGCCGCCGTTCCAACTGGACGACGAGAACCTGTCGGAGACCACGCGCCTCACGCACCGCGTGCTTGACCTGCGCCGGCCCTACATGCAGAACAACCTCATGCTGCGCTACCGCGTGGCCATGGAAGTGCGCAAGTTCCTCGACGCCAACGGCTTCATCGACATCGAAACCCCGATGCTGACCAAGAGCACGCCCGAAGGCGCGCGCGACTACCTCGTGCCCAGCCGCGTGCACGATGGCCACTTCTTCGCGCTGCCCCAGTCACCTCAGCTGTTCAAGCAGTTGCTGATGGTGGCCGGCTTCGACCGCTACTACCAGATCACGAAGTGCTTCCGCGACGAAGACCTTCGTGCGGACCGCCAGCCCGAGTTCACCCAGATCGATATCGAAACCTCGTTCCTCACCGAGGAAGACATCCGCGACATGTTCCAGGGCATGATCAAGACGGTGTTCCAGAACACGCTGGGCGTGGACCTGGGTGAGTTCCCCATCATGGCCTACAGCGAAGCCATGCATCGCTTCGGTTCTGACAAGCCCGACCTGCGCGTGAAGCTCGAATTCACCGAACTCACCGACGTGATGGGCGATGTGGACTTCAAGGTGTTCTCGGCGCCGGCCACCATGAAGGGCGGTCGCGTGGTCGCCCTGTGCGTGCGCGGCGGCGCGGACATGAGCCGCAGCGAGATCGACGCCTACACCGAGTTCGTGAAGATCTACGGCGCCAAGGGTCTGGCCTGGATCAAGGTGAACGACGCCTCGCAAGGCCGCGACGGCCTGCAAAGCCCGATCGTGAAGAACCTGCACGACAAGGCCGTGGCCGACATCCTCTCGCGCACCGGTGCGCAGAACGGCGACATCCTCTTTTTCGGCGCCGACAAGGCCAAGGTGGTGAACGACGCCATCGGTGCACTGCGCCTGAAGATCGGTCACAGCGAGCTGGGCAAGAAGAACGGCCTGTTCGAAGACCGCTGGGCGCCCATGTGGGTGGTGGACTTCCCGATGTTTGAGCACGACGAGGAAGCCGACCGCTGGACGGCGGTGCACCATCCCTTCACCGCCCCCAAGGACGGTCATGAGGACTGGATGGTGACCGCACCCGAAAAGTGCATCGCCAAGGGCTACGACATGGTGCTCAACGGCTGGGAAATTGGTGGCGGCTCTGTCCGCATCCACACCGCCGCGGTGCAGCAGAAGGTGTTCGACGCGCTCAAGATCACGCCCGAGGAAGCTCAGCTCAAGTTTGGCTTTCTGCTCGATGCGCTGCAGTACGGTGCGCCGCCCCACGGCGGCCTGGCCTTCGGCCTGGACCGCATCGTCACGCTCATGACCGGTGCAGAGTCCATCCGCGACGTGATCGCCTTCCCCAAAACCCAGCGTGCCCAGTGTCTGCTGACCCAGGCCCCCAGCCCGGTGGACGAGAAGCAGCTGCGCGAGCTGCACATTCGCCTGCGCAACGTGGACCTGGCGAAATCCGCCTGACAGGCCCGTCTGTAGGACACCTCCGAAAGGGGCGCCGCGAGGCGCCTTTTTTCTTGTATCAAAGCGCTGATTGCGCTTATCTGCATGCAAGTTTCGGCATTCCTTCGGAGTAACATGGCCTTTTGAAAAGGAGTCCCCTCATGCCCAAGATTCGTACGACCTCCCTCGATGGCAAGGAAAAGCTCGTGGCTGACCTCCAGCGCGTGATCGCCGACGCGGAAGAACTGATGCAGGCCACCGCCCACCAGACCGAAGGCAAGGTGGTGGAATTGCGCGATCGCATCAACGAAAACTTGCGCGAGGCTCGCCACAAGCTGGCGGATGCCGAAGAGGCCATCAAGGAAAAGACATTGGAGATGGCCCGCGCCACCGACGACTACGTGCACGAGAACCCCTGGTCCGCGATCGGTGCCGCCGCCGGTGTGGGTCTGCTGGTGGGCCTGCTCATCAGCCGTCGCTGATCGGACCAGGCGCTCCATGGCCACGCCGCAGCGTTTCTCGTCGTCCCTCCGGGGGCTGGCTTCCACCGTCCTGGAGCTGGTGCAGATCCGGCTGGAGCTGTTCAGCGTCGAGGCCCAGGAAGAAGTGCTGCGCGTCGGCGCGCTTCTGGTCTATGGCGCGGTGGCCGTGGCCTTCCTCAGCCTGGGCGTGGTGCTGCTGGCGCTGTTGATCACGGTCGCTCTGTGGGACACCCACCGCCTGCTGGCGCTGGGCGTTTTCACCGGGCTGTTCCTCGTCACGGGCGGGGTGGCTGCCTGGCTGGCCCGGGAGCGCGTGCGCTCCGGGACTTACCTGTTCTCGGCCAGCGTCGAGGAGCTCAGGCAGGACCGTGAGGGCCTGCGAGCCGCCAGGGAGGACGTGTGAACCCGCGTGCGGTCGTGCTGGCCACGCGGCGGGAGCGGCTGGTGCTGCGCTCGCAGCAGCTTCGCCGGCAGATCACCGTCGAACTGGAGGCCGTGCAGCCGGCCATGACCTGGGTAGACCGCGTGCAGGACGCCTTGCTGTGGCTGCGAGGCAATCCGTTCATTGCCACCGCCGGCAGCCTGCTGCTGGCGGTATGGCGCCCGCGCCGGGCGGCGAGCTTTGGCATGCGGTTGTGGTCGGCGTGGAAGTTTGTGCAGGGGCTTCGGGGCGTCCGCACGACTTTGCCGACCGCGCGGCGCTGAACCCATCTCTGCGTCCCGTGAAGATTCCGCAATCGGTGCTGGTGGTGATCCACACCCCGGCGCTGGAGGTCTTGCTGATCGAGCGCGCCGATGCGCCCGGTTTCTGGCAATCGGTGACCGGCTCCAAGGACACGGACGCCGAGAGCTTCGCGGAAACGGCGGCGCGCGAGGTATTGGAAGAAACGGGCCTCGACGCCCATGCACCCGGGCACGTGCTGAGCGACTGGGCACTGGAAAACGTGTACGAGATCTACCCGCAGTGGCGGCATCGCTATGCGCCGGGCATTGTG
>NZ_JAHCKK010000018.1 GCF_026125825.1 Hydrogenophaga sp.
TGTCTGGCTGGTCGAAACCTACCGCACTCAGTTTGCCCAGGAAATCGGCAGCAAGGGCATCGACGGCCTGATCGCGTCGCTGGCGCAGCGCAACAAGAGCGGTGCGGCCCCCAAGGCCAGCTGACCCATGGCCGCCCTTGAATTGCCCGAGCGGCTGACACTGGCCGAGGCTGACCAGACCCTCGCCCGCCTGGGTGGCGAGTTGGCCGGCCAGTCTGACGCCACGGTGGTGGTCCATGCCGGCTCCCTCCAGGTGTTCGACTCCTCGGCGCTCTCTGTGCTGCTGGAGCTGCGCCGTCGCCTGTTGACCCAGGGCAAGGCCATGCGGGTCAGCGGCTGGCCGCGGCGGCTGGAAGACCTCGCTTCGCTCTACGGCGTGCACGAACTTCTGGCGGCCTGAGCGGCAGCCAAGCGACCCTGCGCCAGCGCGGCGGGAGGGGGGCGCATAAAATACCCGGTTCACCGGCGGGCGCCAGATGTCCTGCCCCGTGGCCGGTGTCCCATGGGTCCCGCCCGCGCATGTCCGCCGTCTCCTTCCAGAACGTTTCCAAGACCTACCCGACCCCTCGCGGCGACCTGCACGCGCTGCAATCGGTGTCCTTTGACATCGAGCCCGGCGAGTTCTTTGGTCTGCTCGGCCCCAATGGCGCGGGCAAGACCACCCTGATCAGCGTGCTCGCGGGCCTGGCGCGCGCCACCTCGGGTCGAGTGCTGGTGCATGGCGCCGACGTGCAGGCCGACTACGCCACCGCCCGCCGTCAGCTCGGCGTGGTGCCTCAGGAGCTGGTGTTCGACCCTTTCTTCAACGTGCGCGAGGCCCTGCGCATCCAGTCCGGCTACTTTGGCATCCGGCGCAACGACGCCTGGATCGATGAGTTGCTCGAAGGCTTGGGGCTGGCGGACAAGGCGTCGGCCAACATGCGCCAGCTCTCGGGCGGCATGAAGCGCCGCGTGTTGATCGCGCAGGCGCTGGTGCACAAACCACCAGTGATCGTGCTCGACGAACCCACCGCCGGTGTGGACGTCGAGTTGCGCCAGACGCTTTGGCAGTTTGTCTCAGACCTCAACAAGCGCCTGGGCAGCACGGTGCTGCTGACCACGCACTATCTGGAAGAGGCCGAGGCCCTGTGCGGCCGCATTGCCATGCTCAAGCAGGGCAGGGTGGTGGCGCTCGAATCCACCTCCGCACTGCTGGCGCGGGCGGCGTCCAATGTGCTGCGCTTCAAGACCGACGCGGCCCTGCCGGTCGACCTCGCTGTGCAAGCCCGTATCACCGGCCGTGTGGTGCAGCTGCCCGCCAATGACGCGCTGGCGGTCGAGCGGATCCTGGCTCGCCTGCGCGAGGTGGGTGTATCGCCCGAGGACATCGAGATCCGCAAGGCCGACCTGGAAGACGTCTTCCTCGATCTAACCGGTGCCCACCCGCGCGCTGCCTCACCCGTAGAGGTGGCGGCATGAGCCGCCGCCGGATCATGCCGAAGAGGGCTCACACCCCGATGCAACGCACGAAAGTTTCCCAATGAACGGCTGGCAGACCCTGTTCTACAAAGAAGTGCTGCGCTTCTGGAAGGTCGGCTTCCAGACCGTTGCCGCGCCCGTCATCACGGCCATCCTCTACCTCATGATTTTCGGCCACGTGCTCGAAGACCGGGTGCAGGTTTACGACTCGGTGAGCTACACCGCCTTCCTGCTGCCCGGGTTGGTGATGATGAGCGTGCTGCAGAACGCCTTTGCCAACAGCTCGTCCTCGCTGATCCAGAGCAAGATCATGGGCAACCTGGTCTTCTTGTTGCTCACGCCCCTGTCGCACCGTGCCTGGTTCGTGGCCTACGTGGGCTCGTCGATCGTGCGCGGCATGGCCGTGGGCCTGGGCGTGATGCTGGTCACCTGGTGGTTCGCGCAGCCCTCGATGGTGGCTCCGCTGTGGATCCTGGCCTTTGGGTTCATGGGCGCGGCGCTGCTGGGCACCCTGGGGTTGATTGCCGGACTCTGGGCTGAGAAATTCGACCAGATGGCGGCGTTTCAGAACTTCATCATCATGCCCATGACCTTCCTCTCGGGCGTGTTCTACTCCATCCATTCCCTGCCGGCTTTCTGGCAGCGCGTGAGCCACCTCAACCCGTTTTTCTACATGATCGACGGCTTTCGCTATGGCTTCTTCGGGGTGAGCGACGTCTCGCCCTGGATCAGCCTGGCCCTGGTGGGCAGCGCGCTGGCCGTGGTGAGCGCGATCGCGCTGCACCTGCTCAAGACCGGCTACAAGATCCGGCACTGACCAAACCCCATGACCGCTGAAGAACTGCAATCCCTCATCGCCGCCGGCCTGCCCTGCGAGCACCTCGAAGTCAGTGGGGACGGCCGCCATTGGGCGGCGGTCATCGTCTCGCCGGCCTTCGAGGGCCAGCGGCTGATCAAGCGCCACCAGGCCGTCTACGGCACGCTGGGCGCGCGCATCCAGACCGACGAGGTGCATGCCTTGTCAATGAAGACATTCACGCCCGCCGAGTGGGCCGCCCAACCTCGTCACTGACACGCCCATGGACAAACTGCGAATTAACGGTGGCCGCACCCTGCAGGGTGAAGTGACCATCTCCGGCGCCAAGAACGCCGCGCTGCCCGAACTGTGCGCCGCGCTGCTCACCCCTGAACCGGTGACGCTGAACAACCTGCCTCGCCTGCAGGACGTGGTCACCATGCGCAAGCTGCTCGACAACATGGGGGTGCAAACACAGACGCGGGAAGACCGCAGCGGCATCACCCTGCGGGCGGCCGAGCCGATCAAGGCCGAGGCACCTTACGAGCTGGTCAAGACCATGCGGGCTTCGGTGCTGGTGCTCGGACCGCTGCTGGCGCGCTTTGGCCACGCCCGTGTGTCGCTGCCGGGTGGCTGCGCGATCGGTTCGCGTCCAGTGGACCAGCACATCAAAGGCATGCAGGCCATGGGCGCGGAGATCGTGGTTGAGCATGGCTACATGGTCGCCAAGTTGCCTGCGGGCAAGACCCGCCTGCACGGCGCCCGAATCACCACCGACATGGTGACGGTCACGGGCACCGAGAACTTCCTCATGGCCGCCGCGCTGGCCCAGGGCGAGACGTTGCTAGAAAACGCGGCGCAGGAGCCGGAGATTGGCGATCTGGCGGAAATGCTGATCGCGATGGGCGCAAAGATCGAAGGCCACGGCACCAGCCGCATTCATGTGCAAGGTGTGGACCTCCTGAAGGGCTGCACGCATCAAGTGGTGGCCGACCGCATCGAGACCGGTACCTTCCTGTGCGCCGTGGCCGCCGCGGGGGGCGATGTGGTGCTGCGCCACGGCCGCGCTGACCACCTCGATGCCGTGATCGACAAGCTGCACGAGGCCGGCGCCCAGATCGAGGCAGGTAATGACGCGCGCGGCGACTTCATTCGAGTGCGTGCCTCGGGTCGCCTCAAATCGCAGAGCTTCCGAACCACCGAGTACCCGGGCTTTCCGACCGACATGCAAGCCCAGTTCATGACGCTGAACTGCATTGCTGAAGGCACGAGCAAGGTCACCGAGACCATCTTCGAAAACCGATTCATGCACGTCAATGAGCTGGTGCGGCTCGGCGCCCGCATCCAGACGGACGGCAAGGTGGCGCTCATCGAGGGCATTCCTCGCTTGTCGGGTGCCACCGTGATGGCCACCGATCTGCGCGCCTCGGCCAGCCTGGTGATCGCCGGCCTGGTGGCCGATGGTGAAACCATTGTCGACCGCATCTACCATCTGGACCGGGGCTACGACCAGATGGAAGCCAAGCTGCGCGCCATCGGCGCAGACATCGAACGCATCAAATGATCACTCTCGCCCTCTCCAAAGGCCGCATCTTCGACGAGACCCTGCCGCTGCTCAAAGCCGCCGGCATCGAGGTGCTGGAAGACCCCGAGAAATCGCGCAAGCTCATCCTGCCGACCAGCAACCCTGAGGTTCGTGTCGTGCTGGTGCGCGCCACCGACGTGCCGACATACGTGGAGTATGGCGGCGCCGATATCGGTGTGACCGGCAAGGACACCTTGATCGAACACGGTGGCCAGGGCTTGTACCAGCCGCTGGATCTTCACATTTCGCGCTGCCGCGTGAGCGTGGCCGTGCGTGCCGACTTCGACTACGCCTCGGCCGTGCGCCAGGGTTCGCGCCTGAAGGTCGCCACCAAATACACCGCCATCGCGCGCGAGTTCTTCGCGGGCAAGGGCGTACACGTGGATCTCATCAAACTCTACGGCAGCATGGAGCTGGCACCGCTGACCGGCCTGGCCGACGCCATCGTCGATCTGGTGTCCACAGGCAACACGCTCAAGGCCAACCACTTGGTCGAGGTGGAGCGCATCATGGACATCAGCGCGCGACTGGTCGTCAATCAGGCCTCGCTCAAACTCAAGCAGACGGCCATCCGCCCCATCATCGACGCCTTCGCGCAAGCCATCGAAAAGGACCCTGTTTCCTCATGAGCCTCTTTGCCCGCCCAGTCCGTCTGTCCACCACCGCCGCGGATTTCGAGGCGCAGTTCGCGGCCCGCCTCCATTGGTCGGCGGAGACCGACGGGGCGATCGAGCAGCGCGTGGCCGACATCCTGGCCGATGTGCGTGAGCGCGGTGATGCGGCGGTGCTGGAATACACGGCGCGTTTCGACGGCCTCACGGCGAACGGCGTGGCCGATCTGGAGCTGACGCAGGCCGACTTCAAGGCCGCGTTCGATGGCCTGCCCGCAGCCCAGCGCGAAGCCCTGCAAGCCGCCACGCGCCGCGTTCGAAGCTACCACGAAGCCCAGAAGAAGGCTGGTGGCGAAAGCTGGAGCTTCCGGGACGAGGACGGGACGCTGCTGGGCCAGAAGGTCACGCCGCTGGACCGCGTGGGCATCTACGTGCCAGGTGGCAAGGCGGCCTACCCGTCCAGCCTGATCATGAACGCCGTCCCCGCGCACGTGGCCGGGGTCCAGGAAATCATCATGGTGGTGCCTACGCCTGTGCGCGGCAGTGTGGCCACCGGCGGTAGCGGTGAGGGGACCTCGGCGCGCGGCGAGCGCAACGATCTGGTGCTCGCCGCAGCGCACGTGGCAGGCGTCACCCGTGCCTTTACCATCGGCGGCGCGCAGGCTGTGGCCGCGCTGGCCTACGGCACCGCCACCGTGCCCAAGGTCGACAAGATCACCGGCCCAGGCAACGCCTACGTGGCCAGCGCCAAGAAGCGCGTCTTCGGGACCGTGGGCATCGACATGATCGCTGGTCCGAGCGAAATCCTCGTGCTGGCCGATGGAAGCACACCGGCGCAGTGGGTGGCGATGGACCTCTTCAGCCAAGCCGAGCATGATGAGTTGGCCCAGAGCATTTTGCTGTGCCCCGACGCCGCCTACCTTGACGCGGTGCAGAGGGAGATGGATCGCCTCCTGCCCGACATGCCGCGTGCGGCCATCATCGCCAAGAGCCTGAGCGGCCGGGGGGCGCTGATCCACACCCGTCATATGGAAGAGGCTTGCGCGATCAGCAACCGGATCGCGCCCGAGCACCTGGAGGTGTCCAGCAACGAGCCGCACCGCTGGGAGCCTCTGTTGAGGCATGCCGGGGCTATCTTCCTGGGGGCCTATACCAGCGAAAGCCTGGGCGACTACTGCGCCGGGCCCAACCACGTGCTGCCCACCAGCGGCACCGCTCGTTTTTCCTCGCCCCTGGGCGTTTACGACTTCCAGAAACGCAGCAGCCTGATCGAGGTGAGTCAGGCCGGTGCGCAGCGCCTGGGTGCCATCGCGGCCGAAATGGCCTACGGCGAGGGCCTGCAGGCGCATGCGCGTGCCGCCGAAATGCGGCTCGAGAATGTGCCACCGATGCGGGGCGCCCGATGAACCCCAATCCTTTGAAGACGATCCGCCAGGACGTGCAGTCCATGCACGCCTATGCCGTCCAGGACTCGACGGGCATGGTCAAGCTGGATGCGATGGAGAACCCCTTCGCCCTGCCGCCCGCCTTGCAGGCGGAGCTGGGTGCTCGCCTGGGCTCGGTTGCCATCAACCGCTATCCCGGTGCCCGCATCGACGATCTCAAGCGCGCGCTGGCCCATTATGTGGACTTGCCCGCAGGCTGCGACCTGATGCTGGGCAACGGCTCTGACGAGCTCATCTCGCTGCTGGCCATGGGTTGTGACCTGCCGGGCGCCTCCATTCTGGCGCCCCTGCCAGGTTTTGTCATGTACGCCATGAGCGCCCAGCTGCAAGGGCTGAACTTCGTTGGCGTGCCGCTCACTTCCGAATTCGAACTGGACGAGCCGGCCATGCTGACCGCGATGCGAGAGCACAAGCCGGCCATCACCTACATCGCCTACCCCAACAACCCCACCGCCAACCTGTGGAACGCCGATACCATTCGCCGCCTGATTGCCGAGGCGGCCGATTTCGGCGGCCTGGTGGTGATGGACGAAGCCTACCAGCCGTTTTCCAGCCAAAGCTGGCTGAACGAGATCCGGTCGCAGCCGGCTGCCCATGCGCATGTTCTGCTGATGCGCACCCTCTCTAAATTTGGCCTGGCCGGGGTGCGCATCGGATACATGGTGGGTGCTCAGGCGCTGGTGCACGAGGTCGACAAACTGCGGCCGCCTTACAACGTGAGCGTGCTCAATGCCGAGTGCGCGCTGTTTGCGCTGGAACATGCCGAGGTATTCGCCAGCCAGGCCGCGCAAATCCGCGAACAGCGCACCTTGCTGATCGATGCGCTCAGGGCCATGCCGGGCGTCACGCCTTTTCCCAGCGAGGCCAATATGGTCCTGGTGCGTGTGCCCGATGCGCAACGCTGCTTCGATGGGCTCAAGGCCCAGGGCATTCTGGTGAAGAATGTTTCTAGAATGCATCCTTTGCTGACCCATTGTCTGCGCCTGACGGTGGGTACACCGTCGGAAAACGCCCAGTTGCTCCGAGCCCTCCAGACCGCCCTATGACCCAGACGCCTCCCGCCCCCGCCGTGTCCGACCGCGTGGCCCAAGTGCAACGCAATACTTCGGAGACGCAGATCGGCGTGCGCATCAACCTCGACGGCACGGGACAGGCCAGCCTGTCCACCGGCATCGGATTCTTTGATCACATGCTGGACCAGATCGCCCGTCACGGGCTGATCGACCTCGATATCCAGGCCAAAGGCGATCTGCACATTGACGGACACCACACGGTGGAAGACGTCGGCATCACGCTGGGCCAGGCCTTCGCGCAAGCCGTGGGTGACAAAAAGGGCATCCGTCGCTACGGCCATGCCTACGTGCCATTGGACGAAGCGCTGTCGCGTGTCGTGATCGACTTCTCGGGCCGCCCGGGCCTGCACATGCGCGTGCCGTTCAAGAGCGGCATGGTCGGCGCCTTTGACACCCAGCTCGCCTTTGAGTTTTTCCAGGGCTTCGTCAACCACGCCGGCGTGACCCTGCACATCGACAACCTGCATGGCGAAAACGCACACCATCAGGCCGAGACGGTGTTCAAGGCGTTCGCTCGTGCGCTGCGCATGGCCCTGGAGCGCGACCCGCGCATGGGCGACGTGATTCCTTCGACCAAAGGCTCGCTCTGAGTCCTTCACCCCGATGAAACGCAAGACGGTCGCCGTGGTGGACTACGGCAGCGGGAACCTGCGCTCGGTATCGCAGGCGGTGCAACACGTGGCGCGTGCGCGCGACGTGGAGGTGTGCGTGACGTCCCACGCCCAGGAGGTGCTGGATGCCGATCGTGTGGTGCTGCCCGGCCAGGGCCACATGGGCGACTGCATGCGCGAACTGGCGGCGTCCGGCCTGCTGGATGCCGTGCTGCACGCTGCCGCCCACAAGCCCTTGTTTGGCGTCTGCGTGGGCATGCAGATGCTGCTGGACCGCAGCGAGGAGGGGCCGACCGACGGCCTGGGTCTGATCCCTGGCGAGGTCGTTCGTTTCCAGCTCGAAGGTCGTTTGCAGGCCGACGGCAGCCGCTTCAAGGTGCCTCAGATGGGGTGGAACCGGGTATTTCACGAATTGGGGCGTGGCCCATCCCATCCCCTCTGGTCGGGCATCGCGGAGGGGGCCTACTTTTATTTCGTGCACAGCTTTTATGCCCGCCCCGCCCAGGCGGTGCACTGCGTGGGCGAAGCGGACTATGGTGGGCGCTTTGCTGCGGCCATTGCCCGCGATAATATTTTCGCCACCCAGTTTCACCCGGAAAAAAGCGCCGATCAGGGGCTGGCGCTCTACCGCAATTTCCTGTCCTGGAATCCCTGAGTCCATCCGCCCTTCACCCACACCATCATGCTGCTGATTCCTGCCATTGATCTGAAAGACGGCCAGTGCGTTCGCCTCAAACAAGGTGACATGGACCAATCCACGGTGTTCGGCGAAGACCCGGCGGCCATCGCGCGCAGCTGGGTCGATAAAGGGGCGCGACGCGTGCACTTGGTGGACCTCAACGGCGCCTTTGCTGGAAAACCCAAGAACGAACAGGCGATTCGCGCGATCCTCAAGGAAGTGGGCGCCGAGGTGGACGTTCAACTGGGGGGTGGTATCCGCGATCTCGACACCATCGAACGCTACCTGGACGCAGGCCTGCGCTACGTGATCATCGGGACGGCGGCGGTGAAGAACCCGGGTTTCCTGCAGGATGCGTGCACCGCTTTCGGCGGCCACATCATCGTCGGCCTGGACGCCAAGGACGGCAAGGTCGCCACCGATGGCTGGAGCAAGCTGACCGGCCACGAGGTGGTGGACTTGGGCAAAAAATTCGAGGACTACGGCGTCGAAGGCATCATCTATACCGACATTGGTCGCGACGGCATGCTCTCGGGCATCAACATCGAGGCGACCGTCAAGCTGGCGCAGGCGCTGTCCATTCCCGTGATCGCATCGGGGGGGCTGTCCAACCTGGACGACATCCGCGCCCTGTGCGCGGTCGAAGACGAAGGCGTCGAAGGGGTGATCTGTGGCCGATCAATCTACAGCGGCGACCTCGATTTCGAGGCCGCGCAGCAGCTGGCCGACGACCTGAACGGATAACGCAGCCTATGCTCGCCAAGCGCATCATTCCTTGCCTGGACGTTACCGGGGGTCGTGTCGTCAAGGGCGTCAACTTCGTGGAATTGCGCGATGCGGGTGACCCGGTAGAGATCGCCGCCCGCTACAACGAGCAGGGCGCCGACGAACTCACCTTCCTCGACATCACCGCCACCTCGGATGGCCGCGATCTGATCCTGCACATCATCGAAGCGGTTGCATCGCAGGTCTTCATTCCTCTCACGGTAGGTGGAGGCGTGCGCACCGTGGAAGACGTTCGCCGCCTGCTCAATGCCGGCGCCGACAAAACCAGCTTCAACTCCGCAGCGATCGCCAACCCTCAGGTGATCCGAGAAGCCTCTGACAAATATGGTGCGCAGTGCATCGTGGTCGCGATCGACGCCAAGCGCCGCCAGGGCGACGATCTGGCCCAGCGTGGCGAAGGCTGGGACGTTTACAGCCACGGTGGGCGCAAAAACACAGGCCTGGACGCGGTGGCCTGGGCATCGCAGATGGCCGACTTCGGCGCTGGCGAGATCCTGCTTACCAGCATGGACCGCGACGGCACCAAGTCCGGCTTCGATCTGGCCCTGACGCGGGCGGTTGCGGACGCCGTGAGCGTGCCGGTGATCGCCTCGGGCGGGGTGGGCAACCTCGACCACCTGGCCGACGGCGTGCAACAAGGTGGAGCCGACGCCGTGCTCGCCGCCAGCATCTTCCACTACGGGGAATTCACCGTGGCTCAGGCCAAGGCGCGCATGGCCGAACGTGGCATCCCGGTCCGGCTCTGAGCCGCCTTTTCAGAGGTGTTCGCCGCTGCGAGGCGGAAAATGCCGCTCCAGCCGGTCTTCCAGCTCGCCCACGCTCGCGCTCAGACCATTGCCCGTTTGTTCGATCACCTGTGTCAAGGCCGACTGAACCTGGTCCAGTTTTGCGTGCACCTTTTCCGACAGCGCCTGCTCGCGCGCCGTGGTGGCTTGTAGCTCGGTCTGGAGGTACTGCCGCAGTTCGGTGAAGCGCGAAGCTTCGGCCTTGTCGGCCAGCAGGCGCTGGTCGGCGGCCTCCCGGGTGATGCGGCGCACCTCCATCAGGTGCAGCGTCTGGTAGTACACCAGCGCCGCCAGAAACACCACGAGCACCAGGGCCAGCATGCCCAGCAGCACCAGTCCCATGGGCGCCTGCACCTGGGTGAAGCCGAAATTCAGCGCGGTGGGTTGCAGGATCTGCTCGAAGTTCAGGGCCACAAAGCCCGCAATGAACAGGATGAAGAGGACCAGGAGCAGGGTGCGGAGTTTCATGGTGTTCCTTGTCATGGAGGAGGGGCGGGGCGAAGTGCCCCGGACCAGTGTCTGGACCATCCTAACGGCATTCCGGCTGCCAGGGGCGTCGTGGCCGGGCCCCATGGTAGATTCCTGCCATGAATTGGCTTGATGAAGTGAAGTGGGACGCGCAAGGCCTGGTGCCTGTGATCGCGCAGGAAGCCGCCTCGGGCGACGTGTTGATGTTCGCCTGGATGAACCGCGACGCCTTGCAGAAGACCGCGGAGTTGGGCCGCGCCGTCTACTACAGCCGTTCGCGCGAACGGCTGTGGTTCAAAGGGGAGGAGTCGGGTCACGTGCAGACCGTGCACGACATCCGCCTGGACTGCGACAACGATGTGGTGCTGCTCAAGGTCACGCAGCTGGGGCACGAACCCGGGATCGCCTGCCACACCGGCCGCCATAGCTGCTTCTTCCAGCGCTTTGAGGCTGGCCAGTGGCAAGCCGTCGAGCCTGTGCTCAAAGACCCCGAATCGATCTACAAGTAAACCGACATGTCCACCACCGATGACTTGGCGCGCCTGGCCGCCGTGATCGAAAGCCGCAAGCCGGCCAACGGGGGCGACCCCGAAAAAAGCTACGTCGCCCGCCTGTTGCACAAGGGGCCCGATACCTTCCTGAAGAAGATCGGCGAAGAAGCCACCGAGACGGTGATGGCGGCCAAGGACGCTGACCATGGCGGCGACCCCCAGAAGCTGGTCAATGAAATTGCCGATCTCTGGTTCCACTGCATGATCGCGCTGGCGCACTACAAACTGGGCCCTGCCGACGTGGTGGCTGAGCTGGTGCGCCGCGAAGGCTTGAGCGGCCTGGAGGAAAAGGCGATGCGCAAGGTGCTGCAGCGAGAAGCTGCGGACGGTCCGGAAGCTGGTTGAAAGGAGCCTGTGATGAGCGACATCCTGGACGTCAAAGCGGTGGACAGTGAGAAGGCCCAGTCTCTCAAGACCGTGGGCTGGGTCAGCTACCTTTTGCACCTGATCGTGGCCGTGGCGGCGGTGTTGCCCGGTGCACAGGCCAGTCCGGTGCTGCTCATCATCGCCTTGATCATCGACCTCGTGAAAAAGGGCGATGCCGAGGGCACTTGGCAGGCAACACATTTCGCCTGGCGCATCCGCACCGTGATCTGGGCCGCCGTGCTCTACCTCGCGACCCTGCCGCTGTGGCTGTTGTTCCTGGCGCCCGGCTGGATCGCATGGTGCCTTATCTCCATCTGGTTCCTCTACCGCATCGTCAAGGGCATGGTGCGCATGAATGCCAGCCAGGCCATGCCCGACTAACACCCCCGATCTCATGAGCGCTCACGACCCGAACTGCATCTTCTGCAAGATCATTGCCGGCCAGATTCCCTCGAAAAAGGTCTATGAAGACGAGGACATCTACGTCTTTCACGACATTCACCCGTGGGCACCGGTGCATTTTCTGATGGTGCCGAAGGCGCACATCCTCTCCATGGCTCAACTGGGCCCAGAGCACGAGCGGCTGATGGGCCGCATGATGACGCTGGCCCCTCGCCTGGCGCTGGAGCAAGGATGCAATCCATACCCCGAAGGTGGATTTCGCATCGTGTGCAACAACGGAGCCGAAGGCGGCCAGGAGGTGCACCACCTTCACGTGCATGTCATGGGGGGACCTCGACCCTGGTTGCGTGGATAAGTGCCGTCCGGCGGGCGCAGGTATTGCATGGCCAGAGCGGCTGAACTCCCCCCGGGGCTTAGAATCCCACGCATAGCGGTTCTCGCTTCCCTATTTCCCCTATCTGGAGTAACTCATGGGTTCGTTTTCCATCTGGCACTGGTTGATCGTGCTGCTGATCGTGGTGATGGTGTTCGGCACCAAGAAGCTCAAGAACATCGGTTCTGATCTCGGCGGTGCGGTCAAGGGCTTCAAGGACGGCATCAAGGAAGGCGGCCAGACGCCCGCTGACAGCGCGGCTGCACCAGCCGGGCAGGTGTCGCAGGACACCCGCACCGACAAAAACACGATCGACGTCGAAGCCAAGCACAAAAGCTGATGCTCCAGCTGCCCACAATGGGTCTGAACACCCTGGGCAGCACCCTTGCCGGGCGGACCACCCGCCCCACCTTGCCCGCAGGATGGCTGAAACATGATTGATCTGGGCATCTCCAAGCTCGCCCTCATCGGGGCGGTGGCGTTGATCGTCATCGGCCCCGAGAAGCTGCCTCGCGTCGCCCGCACCGTGGGTGCCTTGCTGGGCAAGGCGCAGCGCTACGTGTCAGACGTCAAGGCCGAGGTCAGCCGCTCCATGGAGCTTGAAGAACTGAAGAAGATGAAGGACTCGGTGACCGAGGCGGCGCGCGATGTGGAAGCCTCGGTGCAGAGCGGTGCCAGCGATTTTGAGAAATCGTGGTCGGAGGCGACTTCGGGTCTGGATGGCACGTCCACGAGCTACGGTGCCAACAGTGCCTTCGACACGCCACCCGTTTACAAACACCCCAAGAAAAACTGGCGCCTGAAGCAAAAGGCGATGCCCCAGTGGTTCAAGGCCCGCACCGGCGTGCGCACCCGCACCCAGTCGGGTGCGGCCCGCGTGGCCCGCTTCCGGCCTCGCTCCTCTTCCGCTCCCCGTTGATGTCCGATCCCAAAGATTCCACCGACGAGCTCGCCGGTTCCGAGCAGCCGTTTGTCCAGCACCTGATGGAGCTGCGCGACCGGCTCCTGTACGGCATCATCGGTTTGGCCATCTGCATGGCCTTGCTGGCCGTCTGGCCAGGCCCGAGTGGTCTGATCGACCTGATCGCCGTGCCGATTCGTGCGCACATGCCACCCGACGCCAAATTGATCGCCGTGGGGGTGTTCTCGCCCTTCTTCGTACCGATCAAGGTGCTGGCCATGGCAGCGCTGCTGCTTTCCCTGCCCTGGTGGATGTACCAGGTGTGGGCCTTCGTGGCGCCAGGCCTCTACAGCCACGAGAAGCGGTTCGCCGTGCCCCTCATCGTGCTGGGCAGCTTCCTGGCCTACATCGGCATCGCGTTTGTGCAGTTTTTCGTGCTGGACAAGATGTTCGGCTTCATTCAGAAGTTCACGCCCGCGAGTGTGGCCGCCACGCCCGACATTGCTTCTTACGTGGAGGCGATTCTGTCGCTGTACCTCGCCTTTGGCCTGGCGTTCCAAGTCCCGATCGTGGTGGTTCTGCTGGTCAAGATGAACATGGTGACGGTGCAGAAGCTCAAGGAGTTCCGAGGCTACTTCATCGTCGTGGCCTTCGTCATTGCGGCGGTGGTCACGCCGCCTGACGTGATCTCCCAGCTGGCGCTGGCTGTGCCCATGTGCCTGCTCTATGAGTTGGGCATCTGGGGGGCGCAGTGGTTCATCAAGGCGTCGGCCAAGACCGACGAGGAAGCCAAAGAAGAAGAAAAGCCAGCGGCTTGAACGATCCCGCGCTTCAGCGTGGGGTGGCCTGCTGGCGCGGCAGATTGCGCCGTCCTGGCGTGACCTCGATCTTTGTCTTGCCTTCGCGCCGGACCACGTCGAGCGAGGCAGGCGTGCCCGGCGATAGGTTGGCCACTGCCGACAGCAGTTGCGCGACATTGTTGACCGGGCGCCCGGCCACGGCGGTGATCACATCACCCGGGCGGATGCCGGCCTGGGCGGCAGGCCCATTCTGCAGAACACCGCTGATGATGACGCCCGTGCCGGGCTGCATGCCGAAGTTCTCGGCGAGTTCGGGGCTCAGGTCCTGTGGCTCCACGCCGATCCAGCCGCGTGTGACCTGCCCGTCCTTCACGATGGCTTCCATCACGCTGCGGGCGGTGGAGGTGGGGATGGCGAAACCGATGCCCATCGATCCGCCAGAGCGCGAGTAGATGGCGGTGTTGATGCCCATGAGTTGGCCGCTCACGTCCACCAGCGCACCACCCGAATTGCCCGGGTTGATGGCGGCATCGGTCTGAATAAAGTTTTCGAAGGTGTTGATGCCGAGCTGGGTGCGACCCAGCGCGCTCACGATGCCGCTGGTGACGGTCTGCCCCACGCCAAACGGGTTGCCGATGGCCAGCACCTGGTCGCCTATCTCCAGCGCGTCGGAGTTGCCCAGCGTGATCACAGGCAGATCGGTCAGATTGATCTTGAGGATCGCCAGATCGGTTTCGGGGTCGGTGCCGATGACCTGGGCCACGGACTTGCGGCCGTCGTTGAGGATGACCTCGATCTCATCGGCCTCCTCGATGACGTGGTTGTTGGTCAGCACATAGCCGGCGGGGCTGACAATCACCCCCGACCCCAGACCGCTCTGTTGTTGCGATGGAGCCTGGTCGCCAAAGAAGAAGCGGAACCATGGGTCGGCACTTTGCGGGTTGTTGGCAGGAGCTTTGCTGGTGTTGATGCTCACCACGGCCGGGGAAGCGGTGCGAGCGGCGGTGCGAAAATTCGCACTGCCCTCGACCGTCGCCACCGGCGTGCCAGACGGTGCCTCGAACACCGGCACCACGGCAGTCTGGCGGCCCAGCCATTGGGGCTGCAAGGTTCCCACCACGAACAACGCCGCCACAAGAACGGTAACGGTTTGGGCGAACAGGAGCCAGAGACGTTTCATGAGCATGTCAGACGGGTTGAAGGGCGCGCGACCTGGGCCGCATCCGTCGTTATTGTCCCGCATATGGGCGCGAGCGGCGACGGCTTCAAGTGGGAGGGCGACCCGGTCAGCGAGAGGTGCGGGGTGTCAAAATGGAGAGCTACGCCCTTCTACATGCTGACAGCCCATGCCTCATCCGCGCACCGATTGCCCTGCGGTTTCCCGTGCCGCCCTGACCGAAGCGCTGGACACGCTGCTGCAGCCGTCCCAATTCAAGGACTATGGGCCCAACGGCCTGCAAGTGGAGGGCCGGGCGGAGGTGCGCAAGCTGGTGAGTGGCGTGACGGCCAGCCGCGCGCTGATCGAGGCAGCCATTGCCGAAGGTGCAGATGCCATCCTTGTGCATCATGGCCTGTTCTGGCGCGGCCAGGACGGACGCGTGACTGGCTGGATGAAGCAGCGGCTGGCGTTGCTGCTGGCGCACGATATCAACCTCCTTGCCTACCACCTTCCGCTGGATGCGCACCCCGAACTGGGCAACAACGCGCAACTCGCACGCCAGTTGGGCGTGGCTGTGTACGCCGATGCGCGCGGCCGCTTTGGCGAGCAGGCCCTGGGCTTCATGGGTGAGCGCCGCAGCGATTCGGCCGCCACCCTGGCCGATCACGTGTCTCGTTGCCTGGGGCGCCCGGTGACATTGGTGGCCGAGCCCGATCGTCCGGTGCGCCATGTGGCGCTGTGCACGGGTGGGGCGCAGGGCTACTTCGAGGCGGCCATCGCTGCTGGGGCGGACGTGTTCATCACCGGCGAGATTTCCGAGCCGCAGGCCCATTACGCCCGTGAGTGCGGTGTTGCCTACATCGCCTGCGGGCACCATGCTTCCGAGCGGTATGGGGCGCCCGCCGTCGGTGCTCATGTGGCCACTCAGTTGGGGCTCGCCCACGTGTTCATCGACATCGACAACCCTGCCTGAGGCGCCACATGCAGCCTTTCACACGTCCTCCGCTGGTCCTCAGCATGGGTGATCCCGCAGGGATCGGGCCCGAGATCATTGCCAAGGCCTTCCGCGAGCGGCCAGCGCTGCAGGGGCAGGTGGTGGTGGCTGGCGATGTGGGAACGATGCACCAGGCTTTGCGCGTCACTGCTGCGGAGCCCGACTCGGCCTGCCATCCCCTGATGCTGGCAGAGGTGGGGGCTTTGTCGGACTTGGACGCCGTGCCTCCCGGTTGCATGGCGGTGGCTCAGGCCTGTTCGCTGCCCCGACCGGTGATCCCAGGGCAAGTGAGCGCCGAGGCCGGGCTGGCCGCAGCTGACTGCATCCGCTGGGCCGCGCAGGCGGCCTTGTCGGGTCAGGCCCGCGCCCTGGTGACCGCGCCCATCCACAAGGAAGCGCTGTCGGCGGCGGGTGTTGACCATCCCGGCCACACCGAGATGCTGCAGGCGCTCGCGGCCGCCCATGCCGGTCTGCCAGTCTCGGCCCTGCCTGTGCGCATGATGCTCAGCTGCCCCGGGCTCAGCACCGTGCTGGTGAGCATCCACGTCTCCTTGCAGCACGCGCTCAAGGCCGTGACCCTCGACCAGGTGCTGCAGACCATCCGCATCACCGACGCGCATTTCCGTCGTGCTGGACTGGCCGCGCCGCGCATCGCCGTGGCCGGGCTGAACCCGCATGCGGGAGAGGGCGGGCTGTTCGGCCGCGAAGAGATCGAGACCATCGCACCCGCGGTGGCGCAGGCGCAGCGGGAAGGTGTGCAGACCAGCGGGCCCTATGCACCTGACACGGTGTTCATGCGCGCCCGCCAGGGAGCGTTTGACGTCGTGGTGGCGATGTACCACGACCAGGGACTCATTCCCGTCAAGCTGATGGGGCTGGAACATGGCGTCAACACCACGCTGGGCCTGCCTTTCGTGCGCACCAGCCCTGATCACGGCACGGCGTTCGATATCGCGGGTACCGGCCGCGCCAGCGCCACGAGTCTCTTGGCGGCCATCGATGCCGCCCTGGCCGCGTCGGGCGGCTAGGGCATGAAAAACGCCGCAGCCCTGTTAAGGGGTGCGGCGTGTCTGCAGGCGCCTGGGGGCTACTTGCGCAGGCTGTCGCGGATCTCGCGCAGCAACGCAATGTCCTCAGGCGTTGCAGGCGGCTCGGCCGGGGCCGCAGGCGCTTCTCGCTTGAGGCGGTTGATCTGCTTGACCATGATGAAGATGATGAACGCCATGATGGTGAAGTTCAACGCCACCGTGATGAAGTTGCCGTAAGCCAGGGTCGGCACGCCTGCCGCCTTGAGGCCGGCCAGCGTGGCAGGTGTGCCTTCGGGGACTCTGCCGAGCGCCAGGTACAGGTTGGTGAAATCCAGGCTGCCGAAAATGGCGCCCACGATGGGCATGATCACGTCGTCGACCATGGAGGTGACAATCTTGCCGAAGGCCCCGCCAATGATCACGCCCACGGCGAGATCGATCACGTTGCCCTTGACGGCAAATTCCTTGAACTCTTGCAACATGCCCATGAGGTCCTCCAGTTGGCGAGTGATTGAATTGGATGGCTGAAAGTCGAGAGGCATTCTCACACAGTCGTCCCTCGAGGCCGCCTGCATCGGGTGCTCTGGGGCAAATAGCCAAGTCCCACACCCCGACAAGCGGTAAAGCCCCTTGACTGCTCCAGTACAATGCCGGGTTGTCCCTAGTGTCCCGTCCCGACCCCATTGAAAGATCCCCATGAGTGAAGCAACCGCCGGTGCGACTGTTGATCGCAGCCGCAGAACCTGGCTGATCACCTCCTGCGCCATGGGTGGTGCTGGTGCAGCCGCCGTCGCCGTTCCCTTCGTGAGCACCTTCCAGCCCTCCGAGCGGGCCAAGGCCGCCGGTGCTGCCGTGGAAGTGGACATCTCCGGCATCCAGCCCGGCGAGAAGATCGTCGTCGAGTGGCGCGGCAAGCCGGTGTGGATCCTGCGTCGGACGCCTGAGCAGCTCGCCGCGCTCGAGACCATCGAAGGGCAACTGGCCGACCCGAATTCGGACCGCACGGCTTACCCAACGCCGGCCTACGCCAAGAACCGCCACCGCTCCATCAAGCCCGAGTTCCTCGTGACCGTGGGCATCTGCACCCACCTGGGTTGTTCGCCGGGCGACAAGCTCACCCCTGGCCCACAGCCCTCGCTGCCCGACGATTGGAAGGGCGGCTTCCTGTGCGCCTGCCACGGCTCCACGTTCGATGTGGCCGGCCGCGTGTTCAAGAACAAGCCGGCGCCCGACAACCTGGAAGTGCCGCCGCACTACTACCTGTCCGACACCACCTTGCTGGTGGGTGAAGAGAAGCAGGCCTGAGCGGCACTGACAGACAACGGATCACAGAGGCATCCCCATGGCTGAATTCAAAGAAATTTCCCCCGACGCGCCGATCGGTCAGAAAGCGCTGAACTGGATCGACAACCGGTTCCCTGCGTCCAAGCTGTACAAGGAGCACCTCTCCGAGTACTACGCGCCCAAGAACTTCAACTTCTGGTACTTCTTCGGCTCGCTGGCCCTGTTGGTGCTCGTGATCCAGATCGTCACCGGCATTTTCCTTGTGATGCACTACAAGCCCGACGCCAACCTGGCTTTCGCGTCGGTCGAATACATCATGCGCGATGTGCCCTGGGGCTGGTTGATCCGCTACATGCACTCCACTGGCGCCTCGGCGTTCTTCGTGGTCGTGTATCTGCACATGTTCCGCGGCCTCATCTATGGCAGCTACCGCAAGCCGCGCGAGTTGGTCTGGGTGTTCGGCTGTGCGATCTTCCTGTGCCTGATGGCGGAAGCCTTCATGGGCTACCTCCTGCCGTGGGGGCAGATGTCTTACTGGGGTGCCCAGGTCATCGTCAACCTGTTCTCCGCTATCCCCTTCGTGGGACCCGATCTGGCGCTGCTGATTCGTGGCGACTTCGTGGTGGGCGACGCCACGCTGAACCGCTTCTTCAGCTTCCACGTGATCGCAGTGCCGCTGGTGTTGCTGGGTCTGGTGGTTGCCCACCTGATTGCGCTGCACGAAGTGGGGTCGAACAACCCCGATGGTGTGGAGATCAAGGCGACCAAGGACGCGTCGGGCAAGCCGCTGGACGGCATCCCTTTCCACCCGTACTACACCGTGCACGACATCCTGGGTGTCTCTGTCTTCTTGATGGTGTTCTCGGCGATCATTTTCTTTGCCCCGGAGTTCGGCGGCTATTTCCTCGAGTACAACAACTTCATCCCGGCCGATCCGCTGGTGACGCCGCTGCACATTGCACCGGTCTGGTACTTCACACCTTTCTATTCGATGCTGCGGGCCATCACCACGGAAATGATGTACGCGCTTGTGGCCATCGTCGTCATCGCTGCGGTGCTGGGAGCACTCAAAGCCAAGGTGTCTGGTGCGGTCAAGGGCGGCATCGTGATCGCCGCACTGGTGCTGGTGGCGCTGATGCTGTCCATCGATGCCAAGTTCTGGGGCGTGGTCGCCATGGGTGGAGCCGTCATCATCCTGTTCTTCCTGCCTTGGCTGGATCACAGCCCGGTCAAATCGATCCGGTACCGTCCGAACTGGAACATCTGGCTGTATACGGTGTTCGTGATCAACTTCCTGATCCTCGGTTATCTCGGGGTGCAGCCGCCGTCGCCCATTGGCGAGCGGGTGTCCCAGTTGGGTACGCTGTTCTACTTCGGCTTCTTCCTGCTGATGCCCTGGTGGAGTCGCATCGGCGAATTCAAGCCGGTGCCCCAGCGCGTCACGTTCCAGCCCCACTGAACCCACAGAGCCAATCCGGAGAGTCAAGCAAATGAAAAAAATCCTCTTGGGCTTCATGCTGGCCCTGGGCTTGTCGGGTGCGGCGCTGGCCGCTGGCGGGAACTTCCCGCTGGACAAAGCGCCTCAGCGCACCAACGATATGGCTGCCCTGCAAAACGGCGCCAAACTGTTCGTCAACTACTGCCTGAGTTGCCACTCTGCGGCGTTCATGCGCTACAACCGGCTGCGCGACATTGGCCTGAATGACAAGCAGATCGCCGAAAACCTGACCTTCACGACCGACAAGATCGGCGACACGATGAAGGCGGCCATCGATCCCAAGCAGGCCAAGCAGTTTTTTGGTGTGAACCCGCCTGATCTGAGCCTGATCGCCCGTTCGCGCTCCAGCAGCGCCGGCACCGGTGCGGACTACGTCTACACCCTGCTGCGCACCTACTACCGCGACGACACCAAGCCCACCGGGTGGAACAACCTGGTGTTCCCGAACATTGGTATGCCGCACCCGCTGTGGGAACTGCAGGGCGAGCGCCGCCCCGTGCATGAGAAGGTGATGAGCCACGGCCACGAGGTGGACCGCGTCAAGGGCTGGGAGCAGGTCAAGCCCGGCACCCTGAGCGATGCCCGCTACGAGGAAAACGTCGGCGACCTGGTGGCGTATCTGCAATGGATGGCTGAGCCGTCCCAGAACTCGCGCGTGCGCATTGGCGTTTGGGTGATGCTGTTCCTGGCCGCGTTCACCATCGTGGCCTGGCGCTTGAATGCGGCCTACTGGAAAGACGTCAAATAATCCGATCCGGGTGGGCTGGTCTCAAAGGAGACCGGCCTGACCGTTCCACAGTGGTTTGCACTGCCCGGCGGGCATGTTCGCAAGCCACTGTTTTTTGCTTTAAGGAGACTCCCACATGATGGTCTTGTATTCGGGCACCACCTGCCCTTACTCCCACCGCTGCCGTTTCGTGCTGTTTGAAAAAGGCATGGATTTCGAGATCCGGGACGTCGACCTTTACAACAAGCCTGAAGACATCAGCGTGATGAACCCGTATGGGCAGGTGCCCATCCTGGTCGAGCGCGATCTCATCTTGTACGAATCGAACATCATCAACGAGTACATCGATGAGCGCTTCCCGCATCCCCAGCTGATGCCGGGCGACCCGGTGGACCGTGCACGCGTGCGCCTGTTCCTTCTGAACTTCGAGAAGGAGCTGTTCACGCACGTGTCGATGCTGGAATCGCGCAGCACCAAAGGCAACGAAAAAGCGCTGGAAAAGGCGCGTTCGCACATTCGCGACCGTCTGACGCAGCTCGCACCGGTGTTCTTGAAGAACAAGTTCATGCTGGGTGACAACTTCTCGATGCTGGACGTGGCCATCGCGCCCCTGCTGTGGCGGTTGGATTTCTACGGAATCGAACTCAGCAAGAACGCTGCTCCTTTGCTCAAGTACGCCGAGCGCATCTTCTCGCGACCTGCCTACATCGAGGCACTCACGCCATCCGAAAAGGTGATGCGCAAGTAAATGGCTGATGGCCCCGCAGGGGCCTGGCCAGCGAACCTCCATGAGCGCCTTCGAACCGGACATCCCTTCCACGCGGCCGTACCTGATCCGTGCCTTGCACGAATGGTGTGCCGACAACGGGTTCTCGCCTTACATCGCCGTTCAGGTCGATGCATCGGTGCGCGTGCCCATGGAGTTTGTGAAAAACGGCGAGATTGTGCTCAACGTGAGCATGGAGGCCACGAGTTCGCTCAAGCTGGGCAATGAATTCATCGAGTTCAAAGCCCGCTTTGGTGGTGTGGCTCGCGAAATCATCGTGCCGGTCAGTCATGTGATCGCCATTTACGCGCGAGAGAACGGCCAGGGCATGGCCTTTCCGGCGCCTCCCGCTGCGGCCATTGCCTCCGGGCCTGCCGTGGATGCCGCCGTGGTGCCCGACGCATCGGGGGACGCCGCAGAGGCTGCCGACGGGTTGGCCCGTGGCCCCCTACGGTCCGTACCCAGCGATGCTGCGGCCCCATCGGGCGACCTGCCCGATCCTCCGGCCGGCCCGGGCCGTCCGGGCGGCAGGCCCCAGCTCAAGCGCGTCAAGTAGAATTTTTCGTAGAAGTCGCCGCTTTAGCTCAGTTGGTAGAGCAATCGCCTTGTAAGCGATAGGTCGTCTGTTCGAGTCAGACAAGCGGCACCACTTTCTGTCTATCTGAATCCAACATAGTCCAAAAATTCCTTTTGGATCAATAGGTTAGATAAATTTGGCGTCTTGCCAAGTTCGATAGTGTCCATTGACGTCCGCCATTTGTTGGCGGTATCTTCGACGGTACCGACGAAAACACGTCGAGGAGATACCGTCATGGCACTTACAGACGCGGCCTGCCGCAATTTCAAGCCTCAAGATAAACCTAAGAAGCTGGCCGACGAGCGAGGCCTTTATCTCTTAGTTAAAGCAGCAGACGCACACGGCGTAGCAGGGAAGTACTGGAGGTTTGACTTCAGGTACGGCGGCAAGCGGTTGACTTTGGCTCTTGGGGTCTATCCGGAAGTAGATCTTAAAACCGCTCGGCAGAGTCGCGATGACGCACGCGCTTTGCTTCGCGAGGGGCGCAATCCAACGGCGGAGCGTGCCGCTACCAAACGCCATGTCGCTGCGTCGGCTGCAAACAATTTCAAAACGGTTGCACTAGATTGGCATGCGGTTAAATCCGCTAGATGGAAGCAGGTAACCGCCGATAAGCAAATGACTCACTTGGTGGCGGACGTGTTCCCCGTCATTGGTCATCGTCCCATCGCAGAAATAACAGCGCCGGAGCTGTTGGCACTGTTCAATAAAATCGTGGCTCGAAACGCTGCATACACCGCTTCTCGGGTTCGCGAAATTTGCCGCCAAGTTATCGCTTATGCGATCGCCACGGGTCGAGCTACGTACAATCCCGCCAATGATTTAAGGAACACCATTGCTGTTCCATCTGTCAAGCATCGACCAGCCATAACAGACAAGCGAGAGTTTGGAATATTTCTTCGCGACCTGGCTAGTTATGAGTCTGCGGATAGGCTCACCCTGATGGCCACAAAACTCGCTCTCTTGACATTCGTTCGTTCGCAGGAACTACGGTATGCACGTTGGAGTGAAATTGATGTGGAAGCGCGCGAGTGGCGCATCCCTGCCGCGCGTATGAAAATGGGAAAGGGATTGAATCAAGCACACATTGTTCCGCTGGCGCCTCAAGCAATCGCACTGCTTCAAGAAATCAAAGCGTACGTTGGTGAAGTTGAAAACGTATTTCCCAACAACTACGGTGCCGATGGTTTCATGAGCGAAAACAC
This sequence comes from Hydrogenophaga sp., assembly GCF_026125825.1. Classification (GTDB taxonomy): domain Bacteria; phylum Pseudomonadota; class Gammaproteobacteria; order Burkholderiales; family Burkholderiaceae_C; genus Hydrogenophaga. Next base: position 22,929 of record NZ_JAHCKK010000018.1, read on the forward strand.
CATTGGACGAATGTTGATCCGCATGGGCTACCAAGGGAAACAAACATTGCACGGATTTAGAGCATCCGCTAGGAGTTTGCTATCCGAGCGTGGATGGACTGTCGATGCGCTTGAAAGGCAGTTGGACCATGCTGAAAGGAATAAATCCGTTGCAGCATATGCGCGTAGCGAGCACTTGGTTGAGCGCCGAAAAATCATGAATGATTGGGCCAATCTCGTTGATGCGCTCACGGTAGGTGGAAATGTGGTGCACCTACCGCAGTTGGCGGCCTGAATCGCGTTGATTGCCATCTCCGAAATGGCACTTTTCTGTCTTACATCTTTACCAGGCCGATAGGCTTTGACACAATGTCCAAGTTGATTCAATAAAGGACATTGATGATGAATAAGCCAAGATCTCACGTGTCGGCTCGCCCCGGCTCAAATTTCATGCGTGCGCGGGAAGCCAGCGCCTATTTTCGCATCGCCCCGTCCACCCTCTGGAATTGGGTAAAAACTAGGCCCGGCTTCCCCAAGCCTTTCAAAGCCGGGGCTAGAGTAACCCTCTTCGATATTGCCGCGATTGAGGATTACCTTCGAGCCGATGCACTGCAGCACTAGGAGATTGCCCCGTGGCCGGGGCCTCGGCTAGCGCTTCGCACAGATTGTGGCCGGGTATGGCGCCACAGTTTGAAATCAATTTCAAAATGTCCACCTGATAGCATATTCAGTGTGTCTATTAGAGGGGCAGACGTACACGGCAAGGTGTTATGTCACACAGAACTAGACTTTTTATAGACAAACTTGCGATCACACTAGGCGTTAGACGTGAACTTCACAATCGTATCCTTGCAGCCGCAGAAGGATTAGAGGCACAAGAATTACTTTATCGAATCAACCGCGGGGAGCTACTCAACCACTACGGACGGGCATACCAACTTCGGTTTGGAGGTCATCAGATGATGACAGTGCAAATGAACCCACTGATGGCGCACAGAGTCGATACTGAAGGCAATGCGAGAGGTCGGCGCTTCATGAGACTTGAGTGGAACCCGAATGAAGCGCGACGGGCGAATCCACAGCATTGGAGCCAGATTCAACATGTGCTTAGTGAACTAATACCTGGGTTCGATATCGAGTATGTTTTGGAGCATGCGGTAATCACTCGGATAGACCTAGCATTTGATCTGCATGGGCAGCATGTCAATGGAATTCAAGTTTTTTCCTTGTTGAGAAGGGCTCACAGCGGACGTTACGAACATGGACCTCTTGGGGTGACAAATTCCATAGAAATCGGGCGCTATGGCGGAGATAGGTATCTTCTGGTCTATGACAAGCGCTTGCAGCTTGGGAGTGCCCTAATAGGGCGGTTTACAAGGGCTGCACGCACTTCAAACCTGGTAAGAAGAACTAGACCTTGGACGAGATTTGAAGTTCGACTAAAAGACGTCGGGAGTTTTGCCGAGCTTGACGCACTGAGTAATCCATTCGCCGGATACACGGTTAGCACAATTGGGCAAATGGGAGAATCGGTGAGCGGCTATGTCGAAGGGTGGTTTTTAGATGCATGTCGCTACAGAGGAATTCAAGCTGCACTCTCTACTATTCCAAATCAGCGAACACGAACCAGATACGCTAGCTTAGTGCGCAAGTTGGAGCCGCCGGAATGGTGGAGCCCAGAAGCACTGTGGTCAGAAATGCCGGTTGCCGTGGCAGATATTTTCGATAGGTAATCTATTAAATCCTGAAAATCTTCGCGGCTGCGATTTTTTACGGATTTAAGAGTTTGAAATCGATTTCAAAAAAATCGCTAGTGCGGAGTTGTGTTCCGATTTAAACGATCGTACAGAAGCAATGCGCTGAATACTGAGTATGAAATTGACATAGTCAGATTTTTGGGCCGGAGAGCGCTTACAACATGCTTGACTCCCCAAAGAAGTCAAGCATCTCGCGAGGGGGTACTTCTAACGTGTGAGCGAGCACGCAGATGTTGATAAGCGAGAGGTTGCGCTGCCCGCGTTCAATACCACCTACATATGAACGAGCCAATCCACTCTTCAGCGCAAGCGCCTCCTGCGACCAGCCGCGTGATTTCCGCAGTGAGGCCAAATGGGCGCCGAAGAGCGCCAGGGGGTTGTACTCCATACATAGCTTTCCGAGTGATCGGGAAATCTATGTTTTTGAGCTCGATAAGGCCACGTCTTATAATGACACTCACTATGAGTGACATTTGTCGCTCACAGAGATCACCGGCTTGCCATGCGCTAAGCGCGTGCCCTACATCGCATCAAGGAAAAAAATGAAAGTCTCCAAGGAACATCTTGCCTTCATGGTCGTTGCGGCTCTTTTGACCGGTTGTGGCGCTGCTCCATCGCGGCCTACGGCGCCGGTTGCGCCAATCGCTATCCCGGGGGGTGTCATGAGCGTTCACAACGCAGCTATTGCCTCTGCACGTTCGATCGCTACTGGCGGCGCGGCGGATCTGCGGGTTATGAATGAGCAGGGGTTGATGGAGCGAGCCAAAGTGGTTATCGCCGACCAACTGAGAGACCCAGGAAGCGCTCAGTTCCGGAGTCTTCGTGTCGCTTCTTATGCAGGAGGGGTGCTTGTCTGCGGGGAGGTCAACGCGAAGAACAGTTTCGGTGGGTATGCCGGCTTCGTTCGCTTCATTGCTAACGCGTCGAAGGGTGACATTGATCGGCAGTCGCTAGGGGCAAGTGCCGGCATCGTAGATGCGTGCGGCATCTAGGCGCGTCAATATCGAACTCGTGTCATCGCTAGATCGAGGTTCCGGAGAGATGTTGATCAACTAGCTCCGTCGCCTTGTCAGCGATGTCATTCTCAAGTTGGTCCGCTTCTGCGCGAAGGCTCACCGCCTTTTCTGCGCGATCTGCGATCTGCGTCTCCAGATCGTTCGAAAGCCGAACGATCGGCGTGGCGGCTATGTCCGCCGGCTCCAAATGGGGTATCGAAGTCCCGTACGCCTGGCGAATGACAAGTGGGCGACCAAGCGTGGGATGTCCCAGCGCGGTGTAGAGATAGCCGGGCCGGACGACATCGGTCTTCGGAACAATCCGCACCAGATCGTGTGACAGGAATGCCCGCTCGTGCCACTTCGTCATAAGCGCCACGGAGCCATTTAGGCCGTAGGTTTGCCCTGAGCACGCCATCACAAGCCAGCCATCTTTGACGAAAAAGTCTTCCGCATTTTCAGCTTGTTCCAGCATCACCCTTTTTGTAATCGGAGGATTGACCGAGAAGAGTTCGTCTGCGCTTAGATACGGTGCACCGTTCTCTCCGAAGACTCGCTTGAATCGCGTCATCCACCACACCCCATCAGTGACTTGCGCGAGAGTCTGGGTCGGGAGCTTCGCGGTGTGAAAGCGGTCGAGAATCGCCGTCGCCGCAGGAGAGTGGTAAGAGCCTTCCAGTCGCCGCCGACCACTGAACAGCTCACGCGACTTGACCTCGAAGCCCGTGGACTTTCTCTCGCTGCTTGCTACGGCACCGATAGCTTCCGAAAAGATGCTTTCGCTTTCGCGCTGAAGGCGCCATGCTTCGTTGCGACGGGTAAGAATGCCTCTCGCCGCGACGTCAAATTCCGCCAGCCGCTCATGCGTTGGCGTGGGAATGGGAAGTGCAAGTAGGTGCTCTGGTTCCAGGTGTTTAATGATGTGACCGTATTGCGCGGCTCCCATCATAGAGATTGCTTGCTGGCTCCTCAGGTATGCGAACACCCATCCCCAGGTGTCCGACTGGTGTGGCGTCACGCGCAAGAGATCATGCGAGATAAGTGTGTTCTCATGCGGCGCGTAGGCGAGCGCAGTCTTACCTACAGAGCCGGAGCATGTGACGACTATTTGGCCTGAGCTAACCATGCGCTCCGCGACACTGTCGGTACGGTCCAACGAAAGGAACTTACGAGGGACCGGCCGGAGGTCAAGTACTTGCGTTGCAGCGAGGAACGGCGTGCCGAACTCCCGAGAGACTTGGATACCTTTTAGACGAGAGGGTTGCCAAACTGATGCGAGCGTGTGCATGGCCGGCGTGCCGCGCTTGTCCATAGCTAGCCTAAGACCGTATCCACTGGCAAGATAGTTCTCCGCCTCCAACCTACGCTCGTTGGTCCAAAGCGATGAGGCGGACACTTCCATCCACTTGGCGCTGTGCCAAGCCCAGTGGTTCCTCTCCTCTTTGGGGGCGCTTAGTTTTGCTCGGAGAGCCATTTGCGAAACTCCTGGGCAATCTGAAGAGTGTTGTCGTCGACTACTTTGGTCAGGGTCTTCTGCGACTTGTAGACCAGTTGTCCATCCTCAAACTCTTTGAACTTCTTTTCGACCTCCTCAACCACCTCGTTGCCCTTTTTATCCCGTACGTAAGTCGTGTTCCCGCGCTTGTCGTGTCCTACATGATTGGCAACAGCCATAAATATGCTGTAGTCATTCATGCGGCCGGCCGCGTCCTCAAGAGCAATCAATGCGTCTGTTTTACGCTGAAGAACAAGAACACTGGTTTGGACGCTAACGTTTGGTTGGAACGTGTCCGGATGAAGGTCAACGGACGCAAGCACTTGCGTGTTTTGAAGGATCCACTGGCGCACGTAGCCAAGGCCTGGCGAGCCTAAGATTCCGTCTGGCAACACCATGGCTACGCGACCGCTGCCGGGCTTCAAGAACTTCACGCAGCGTTCGATAAAGAGAATCTCCGGCGGCTGAGACTTCTGGATGCCTTCACCCATAATCCAACGGTCAGTCTGCTCGTTGTATGCCCAAGAGTGCCCCAGGTCATACTTCTCTAGGATGGCTGGATCGTCGACGGGGATCTTCGACCCGAACGGCGGATTGGTGAAAATGAGATCAATTTTTCCAATCAGTGACCGATCGCGAAGGCCCTCTTCCCATGTGGCGGGGCTCGCAAGCGAGTTCGCTTGATAGAGCCCGCCCGCACCGTCATTGTTCATCACCATGTTCATCTTCGTGGCCTTCACCAGCTCTGGGTTGAAGTCAAGGCCGACGATACAAGAGCCCGCGAACTTAGCGATGCGAGAGACGATTTTCGGCTCTGCGCGTTTGATGTCACCTCTCCATTTGTCCAACTCAGAAGCACGGATCTTCTCGATCACATGGTTCATCGCAGCGATCAGGAACCCTCCCGTACCGCAAGCCGGATCTAGCATGAGTTGACCTTCAGATGGGTCGAGCATAGATACCGCCATGTTGCAGACATTGCGGGGAGTGAAGAACTCGCCACGGTCTCCTCGAAGGTTCGAACCGACGATCTCTTCGTATGCATGCCCTTTCACGTCGACGTCACTCTCAAGCAGCGAGTACATCTGAAGTTGGCTGACGAGATAAGCGAGCACCTGAGGCTTAAGCTCTATAGTGTCGTTAGCTGTAAAGATCGCCGGAAACTCGCTTTTCACGGCTTCGAAAAGTGCGTCGAGCCGCTTTTTTACCTTCAGCGGTCCGTTGATTCCAGCTCGCTCATTGCCAGCGGCGTAGAACTCTACGACCTCGCTGTCGCGCTCATCATGAATCTTGCAGAAGATGAGCTTTAGCAGCTCCCAGAACGCCTGAGGCTTCTGCAAACCTTGATTGCCGGCGATGTAGTTGTGGCAACGACGGAAGGCGAAGAGGAGAGCGTCAGACGAGGCGGGTTTGAGCTGATCAAACTTGGGGCGTTCTGCCTCGTCTCCAGTTTGACCAAAGCTGGGAAGGTCAGGAAGCTCCTCGAAAAGGATCTTTCCCTTGCTCTCCACCTTCCGATAACAAAAGCGTTCTAGTCCATTCGTCCACATGCCGTAGATGGCATTGGGGCAAGCCGCCATGTAGCTCTGTAGCTGTCCAACGCCTTCTTTGCGATCGCTGGACCGCACCTTCTTTTCTTTGCACTCGACGATGATGTACGCGCTCGACTGATCTCGATCTTCGCCCGAGTTGAACACCACAATATCGGCTCTCGGCTTGCGCGAACCTAGCCGCAGTACATACTCAACAAGTATGTCGCTCTTGGGGTAGCCATATTCACGGACAAGCGATTTCGCGATCTCTTGGCGTACGTACTCTTCTGGAGTTTCCTCGCGCTGGGTCCTTCCGTCGATGAAATCAAGCACCTTGCCTTGCTGAACAATCACAGCTACTGGCTTCAAAGCTGCGACTACCGTGCTCTCTTCCATCTTGACGCCTTCCAACTTAGTGGGGGGAGACCCGCGACCTCGCGGACTACCTTGTACAAAACTTTCCAGTCTAGCATTCGGGCGGAGAGTCTCACGAGCGACCCAGCTCTTCAGAAATGGCTAGGAGCGTGCATGTGGCGGATGGAAAGTGATGAGCGTGCGACCATCAGCCCCACCAAGATCAACATGACGGTACTTTTGACGGTACTTTTTTCGGGGGGCGCGCTACGTGTGAGGATTTATGCGGCTTGCCGTTGTATTTTCGAGTCAGACAAGCGCACCAGTCACCGCCCGCGAAGACGCAGGCCGCGCTCATCGCCCCGGCGTTTGGACTTTGATGCGGATTGCGTTAACCTGCGCACCCCTTTGAGTCAAAGCCAATTGCAGCGAAGGCAGCAGGTGGCGAAGTTTGGTCGACGCGGCGGAACTGGCCACCAGCAGACACCACTCCTGATCCTGCAAGGGCCCAGCCTGCACATGAGGGCGCAAGCTCGCAGGTATCAGGTGTTGAACCTGATCCAGGCACCAGCGGGATTCGCGGATGCGCTCCTGCAGCGCGGCGAGAGTGGGCGCAGCTCCCACCGCCTGCTCCAGACTGAGCATGGTGTTGTGGGAGCGTGGGGCGTTAGACATGCGATGAGGGTGGCCCAAGTGAATCCGGGCGGCCTGGAAAGGTAGAGCAGAGCAGTGCACATCATTATCACGGACGCCTGGCTGGCACGGAGCCGCGCCATGCACCTCAGCGGACTCAAGCTCGTCGGTGTCGGCGTGCTCGCGTCGGTGCTGTTGATGCTGGGCGCGATCACGACCTATCACTGGGTGTTTCTGGAAGGCGTGCGCCAGGGCTGGCCCGGGTTCGCCCCGGTGGCGCGACTGGTGCACCAGGACGAAGCCAATTCCCAGAACGCGTACATGCGCGCCAATCTCGACGCGATGGCCCGCAAGCTGGGTGAAATGCAGGCGCGCATGGTTCAGATCGACTCGCTGGGCGAGCGGGTCGCCGGCCTGGCCGGCCTGAGCCCTGCGGAATTCAAGCCCAAGCCGGGCGCCGGCGGGGCGCTGGTGGGGGGGCGTGACTTGAGCATGGACGAGCTGATGGGCGCCCTGGACCGGATCGACCAGACCAGCGGGTCGCGCGTGGACTGGTTGACGGTGGTCGAGTCGCGCCTGTTCGACCAGAAGATCCAGCGCACCATGGTGCCGACCGAACAGCCGGTGGCCGGCGTGCAGGTGGGTTCGCCGTTTGGTTTTCGCATCGATCCCATCACCGGTCGGTCCGCCTTGCACACAGGCTTGGATTTCCCATCCGACCCCGGCACGCCTATTCTTGCTGCCGCCGGTGGGATGGTCGTGGTGCAGGAGTACCACCCGGCCTACGGCAACATGGTCGAAGTCGACCACGGCAACGACCTGATCACCCGGTACGCCCACGCGTCAAAGGTGTTGGTGAAGAAGGGCGATATCGTGAAGCGGGGCCAGAAAATCGCCGAAGTTGGTTCCACCGGGCGCTCTACAGGGCCACACCTGCACTTTGAAGTGTGGGTCTCGGGGGTGCCGCAGGATCCGCAGCGCTTCCTGGCTGCCGGTGAAAACATGGCCGTCGCCAAGGCAACCGGACCCGGACCCCGCAGGCCCTGAGCGAGGGGCAGGTGCGACGGGTAAAATGCGCGCTTTGCTCTTGAAAGCCCTGCGTCCGTCGGCACATCACGGGTAGTTTCCCGTCATTTGCTCTCCCGGGTTCGCGAGAGCCCTCCTACCTCCAATTGCCTGCCCGGAATCCACAGGGTATCCGGCGCAGGCCCGCACGTATGGCCACAAACTTCCTCACCAAAATATTTGGTAGCCGCAATGACCGTCTCCTGAAGACCTATCGCAAGACGGTGGAGCGGATCAATGGACTGGAGTCGAAGTTCGAGCAGCTCAGCGACGACGAGCTGAAAGCCCAAACGGAGGCTTTCAAGCAACGCATCGCCCAGGGCGAGGCCCTGGAGGCCTTGTTGCCCGAGGCATTTGCAGTGGTGCGCGAAGCGAGCAAGCGCGTCATGAAGATGCGCCACTTCGATGTGCAGTTGATGGGCGGCCTGGCACTGCACCATGGCAAAGTGGCCGAAATGCGCACCGGCGAGGGCAAGACGCTGACCGCCACGCTGCCCGTCTACTTGAACGCGCTGACTGGCAAAGGCGTGCATGTCGTGACCGTCAACGACTACCTGGCGAGCCGCGATGCGCAGTGGATGGGCCGGCTGTACAACTTCCTCGGCCTCACCGTGGGTATCAACTTGCCCCAGGCCCCGCGTGAGGACAAGCAGGCGGCCTACCGCGCCGACATCACCTACGGCACGAACAACGAGTACGGCTTCGACTATCTGCGCGACAACATGGTCTATGAGGCTGCAGACCGCGTGCAGCGAGGCCTGAACTACGCGATCGTGGACGAGGTGGACTCGATCCTGATCGACGAGGCCAGAACGCCTCTGATCATCAGCGGGCAGGCGGAAGACCAGACCCAGGTTTATCTGGCGATCAAACAGCTTGTGCCCCATCTGGTGCGCCAGGAAGGCGAGGCCGACCCACGCACAGGTGAGGGCGTGATCAAGCCCGGCGACTTCACCGTGGACGAGAAGGCTCACTCCATCCACATGACTGAGCAGGGTCATGAGAATGCCGAGCGCCTGCTGAGCCAGGCCGGGTTGCTGCCCGAAGGCGCTTCGCTCTACGACCCCGCCAACATCGCGCTGCTGCACCACCTGGTGACCTCGCTGAAGGCGCACCATCTCTATCACCGCGATCAACACTACGTGAACCAGAACGGTGAAATCGTGATCGTCGACGAGTTCACAGGGCGCCTGATGTCGGGCCGCCGCTGGAGCGACGGCCTGCACCAGGCCGTGGAGGCGAAGGAGGGCGTCGCCATCCAGCCGGAGAACCAGACGCTGGCGTCCATCACCTTCCAGAACTACTTCCGCTTGTACAGCAAGCTCTCGGGCATGACCGGCACGGCGGACACCGAGGCCTACGAATTCCAGGAAATCTACGGGCTGGAGACGGTGGTGATTCCGCCCAACCGGCCGAGCAAGCGCACCGATCAGCTGGATCGGGTCTACAAGACCACCAAGGAAAAGTACGTCGCGGCAATTGAAGACATCCGCGAATGCCACGAACGAGGTCAGCCGGTGCTGGTGGGTACCTCTTCGATTGAGAACTCCGAGATCATCGCCAGCCTGCTGCAGGCCGAAAAGCTGCCACACGAGGTGCTCAACGCCAAGCAGCACGCCCGCGAGGCCGACATCATCATCCAGGCCGGCCGACCCGGCGCCATCACCATCGCGACCAACATGGCCGGCCGCGGCACCGACATCGTGCTCGGTGGCAATCTCGAGAAGATGGTCGATGCGGTGCAGAACGACGAAGCACTCGACGATGCCACCAAGGCGGCTCGCGTCGAGTCGATCCGCCAGCAATGGCAGCAGGACCACGACAAGGTCAAATCCCTGGGCGGCTTGCGCATCATCGCGACCGAGCGCCACGAATCGCGCCGCATCGACAACCAGTTGCGCGGCCGCTCTGGCCGCCAAGGTGATCCTGGTTCGTCGCGCTTCTACCTGAGCCTGGACGATTCGCTCATGCGCATCTTTGCCGGCGACCGCGTGCGCGCGATCATGGATCGCCTGAAGATGCCCGAGGGCGAGGCGATCGAAGCGGGCATCGTGACGCGCAGCATCGAGAGTGCGCAGCGCAAAGTCGAAGCGCGCAACTTTGATATCCGCAAGCAGTTGCTGGAGTACGACGACGTCTCCAACGACCAGCGCAAGGTGATTTACCAGCAGCGCAACGACATTCTTGACGCCACGTCGCTGCGCGCGCAGATCGACGCGCTGCGCGAAGGCTGCTTCACGGACGTCGTGCACCAGTACGTGCCCGAGGGCAGTGTGGAAGAGCAGTGGGACCTGCCCGCGCTGGAGCGTGTGCTCCGCGAGGAGTGGGCGGTGGAAGCGCCGGTGACCAGTTGGGTGGCCGACGCCGAAGCCATCGACGTGGAAGAAATCGTCGAGCGCGTCCAGGCCGCTGCCAAGTCTGTGTTCGAGGGCAAAGTGGCGCTTGTGGGCGAAGAGAACTTCACGCAGTTCGAGCGCGTCGTGCTTTTGCAGACCATCGACGGCCAGTGGCGCGAGCATCTCTCGGCCCTCGACTACCTGCGCCAGGGGATTCACCTGCGCGGCTACGCGCAGAAGCAGCCAAAACAGGAGTACAAGCGCGAAGCCTTCATGCTGTTCGGCCAACTCCTCGACAGCGTCAAGAACGACGTCACCCGTGTGTTGATGAATGTGCGCGTGCAGTCGGCGGAGCAGATGGCCGAAGCGGCTGAGCGGCTGGAGGAACGTGCCGAGCAGATCGCCAATGTGACCTACACCGCCCCGACTGAAACCGGCGAGGCGGAAACCATCGCCGATGCGGCCATTGCTGCGGCCGCGCGCCCTGCGGGCAACGTGCCCCGCGTCGGGCGCAACGATCCCTGCCCCTGTGGCAGTGGCAAGAAGTACAAGCACTGCCACGGCAAGCTGGACTGACGGTGGCGTGCGGGCGGCACCAGGGGTGTCCGCCGCCGCGCGCCGTTGGGTATCACGGTCACATCCTCGGAGTTCACATGCCTGTTCAACTCAACGCCCCTTTGGTCGCCGACCTGCTGCCCATTGCGGGCGTGCGCATTGGTGTGGCTCAGGCGGGCATCCGCAAGGCCAACCGCAAGGATCTCACGGTGTTTCTGCTCGACGAAGGCTGCGCCGTGGGCGCGGTGTTCACGCAGAACCGCTACGCTGCCGCACCGGTGCAGGTTTGCCGGGATCACTTGGCCTCCGGGCAGACCATCCGCGCGCTGGTGATCAACACCGGTAACGCGAACGCTGGCACTGGCGAGCCGGGCTTGGCGAATGCGCGCCAGACCTGCAACGCGCTGGCACGCTCGCTAGGTCTGCACCACGAACAGGTGCTGCCCTTCTCGACGGGCGTGATCATGGAGCCACTGCCATTGGACCGCCTGCTGGCCGGCCTGCCGCTGGCGCTGTCCGACGCGGCGCAGCCGCAGACCGATGGTGGTGCGCAATGGCTCTCGGCCGCTGAGGGCATCATGACGACGGATACCCTGCCCAAGGCTTTTAGCCAGCGCTTCGAGCTTGAAGGGCGCAGCCTCAGCGCCACCGGCATTGCCAAAGGTGCGGGCATGATCCGACCCAACATGGCCACGATGCTGGGTTTCCTGGCCACCGACGCCGCTGTCGCCCCCTCGCTGATGAATGCGCTGGCGCGCCGGCTTGCCGACGCCTCCTTCAATCGCGTCACCGTGGACGGCGACACCAGCACCAACGATTCCTTTGTGGTGGTGGCCACGGGTCAGGCGGGCAATGCGCCTATCACCGATCTGGAGAGCCCGGCGGGGCTTGCATTGCTTGAGGCGCTCACCCGAGTGGCGCGGCACCTGGCGCACGCCATCGTGCGTGACGGTGAGGGCGCCACCAAATTCATCACCGTGCAGGTCGACGGTGGCCGGGACGCCTCGGAGTGCCTGCTTGCAGCCTACGCGGTCGCGCACTCGCCGCTGGTGAAGACGGCATTTTTTGCCAGCGACCCGAACCTCGGTCGTATCCTGGCAGCGGTGGGTTACGCGGGCATTGCCGATCTGGATGTCAGCGGTATCGATCTGCACCTGGGTGACGTGCACGTGGTCAGCGCCGGCGGACGCCACCCCTCCTACAAGGAAGAGGATGGTCAGCGCGTCATGAAACAGGCCGAGATCCTGGTGCGCATCGGCTTGGGGCGTGGCACGGCAAGCGAGACGGTGTGGACCTGCGACTTCAGCCATGAGTACGTGACCATCAACGCCGACTATCGATCATGAACGAGCATTTCGAACGCCTGCTGCAGCGCGCCGAGCAGCTCATCACGCGGATCGAAGCGGTGCTGCCGCAGCCGATGTCGGCGCCGGACTGGGCCGCGGCCGTGGCATGGCGGTATCGCAAGCGCAGCAGCGGCCATGGCGTGCTGGAGCCGGTGCGCCATGTGGGCGCGATGCGCCTGGGCGATCTTCAGGAAATCGACGCGCAGAAGGAAAAGATTCAACGCAACACCTTGCAGTTTGTGCAGGGACTGCCCGCCAACAATGTGTTGCTGACGGGTGCGCGCGGCACCGGCAAATCCTCGCTGGTGCGTGCCTGCCTCAATGAGTATTCGCCGCAGGGCCTGAGGTTGATCGAAGTGGACAAGTCCGACCTCGTGGACTTGCCAGACATTGTCGAAGTGGTGGCTGAGCGGCCTGAACGCTTCGTCGTGTTCTGCGACGACCTGAGCTTCGAGGACGGGGAGCCCGGTTACAAGGCGCTCAAGTCCATCCTGGACGGGTCGGTTTCGGCCGCAAGCCCTAACGTGTTGATCTACGCCACCAGCAACCGCCGTCACCTGTTGCCCGAGTACATGAAGGAAAACCTCACCTACACGCACACGGCGGACGGTGAGGTGCACCCTGGCGAGGTGGTGGAGGAGAAGATTTCTCTCTCCGAGCGTTTTGGTCTTTGGGTGAGTTTCTATCCGTTCAGTCAGGACGAATACCTCACCATCGTCGCGCAGTGGCTTTCCTCGCTGGGCGTCCCGGCGGCGGACATCGAGGCAGCCAGGCCCCTGGCGCTGGTGTGGGCACTGGAGCGAGGTTCGCGCAGCGGACGGGTGGCTTACCAGTTTGCGCGCGACTACGCCGGCACCCACGCCACACAGTCATGAGCGCGCCGGTGCTGGTGGTCGATGGCGATCAGGACGCGCCGCGCCCTGCCGATCGGCCGGTGGTGGACGTGGCTGTGGGCGTGCTGATCGCGCCCGATGGCGCTTTTCTTCTTACATCGCGTCCCCCGGGCAAAGTGTATGCCGGGTATTGGGAGTTTCCCGGCGGCAAACTGGAGGCGGGTGAAAGCGTGGAGCAGGCGTTGCGGCGTGAGCTTCAGGAGGAGATCGGCCTGACAATCGGCACCGCCCATCCCTGGAAAGTGTCGATGGTGGACTACCCTCACGGCCTTGTGCGCTTGCATTTCTGCAAGGTGCGCGACTGGACAGGCGAACTGCAGATGCGCGAAGGCCAGCAGTACGGCTGGCAGAGCTTGCCGGTGTCCTGCACTCCAGTGCTGGCTGGGACGTTGCCCGTGCTGGAATGGCTGGCTGCCGAACAGGGGGGTGAGGACGGCTTGGCGCGCAGTTGAGGAGCTGGTTTCAGCTCTGTTCGAAACCGGGGTCGCTCTGGCCTTCCTTCTCCGGCAGACCAAATTCCTCATTCGCCCACGCACCGAGGTCCATCTGCTTGCAGCGTTCGCTGCAGAATGGCCGGTACACGTTGCTCGGCGCGTAGACGCTGGGCCCGCCGCAATTCGGGCAGCGAACGGTTCTGACGGGTGCGCTGTTGGCGGTGCCGTTCACGCGGACCTCAGGCACACAAGGTCAGTTCAAACGCGGCGTCTTCTTGCGCGGGGTGCAGGCGGTCGTCTTCGCCATGGCGCATGAGGCGCACCGAGAGCATCAACCGGTTGCCGCTGATCTCGGGGATGAGCCCGGTGGCCGGGTCGATGCGCAAGCGCAGCAACTGAAAGCTGCGGCCTTGCGGCAGGGTCAACTGGAACTGGCCACCTGGCGCGATGACCTTCTGGGCCGAGCCCGATTCGCGCAGCATCTTGAGCAACTGAACAATGGACTCCGCCAGCGGGGCCAGTGGCACGGACCAGCGATGGAGGTCCGCCCGCCGTTCCTCGGCGCTGCGATGCTGCCAGTGAAAGTAGCCCGGCAGATCAAACTCGCAGGTGCCCCCAGGAATGCCGATGCGGCTGCGGATGCTCATCAGCCAGTCGTTCTCGGTCAGGGCTTGCCCGGTCTTGCCGGTCATCTCACTGAGCTGAGTGAAGCAATCCTCCAGTTTCTGAATGACTTCTTCGAGAGCCTGCTCGGCGATCATCGGATTGCCGCGAAAGCCGATGAGTTGCTGCTTGTGCCGGTCCAAGTCCTTGAGCACGTCCGACTTCATGTCGGCCCGGGCCGCCACATCCATGATCTCGAAGATGGTCTGGATCGCATAGTGGTGGTCCAGCGGGTGGCTGCGGGGCACCAGTTCCACCATGCGACGAAACAGCTGTTCAAGCCGCAGGTAGGTGCGAATGCGTTCGTTGAAGGGGTAGTCGTACAGGATCACGGCAGCGGGGCGGTCGCGGGACGGAGCGGCGGGTGGGGGTTCATCATAGCCCGAACCGCCTGGCCAGGGCCTCGGCAGTGCGCTCCAGCAGGGGCAGGTCATCGCTGTCGTTGTAGACCACGAGGTCGGCCGCCGCCAGTCGCAGGGCGCGTGGGCTCTGGTTGCGCATCACGGCTTCGGTGGTCGCGGCGTCCCATCCACTGCGAGCATGCACGCGGCGGATCTGCGTGGCTTGCGAGCAGTCAACGACCAGCACGCGGTCCAACTGAGGCCGCCAGCGTGCCGACTCCACAAGCAAAGGGACATCGAATACCAGGCAGCGTGAGGTCGACGCCTGGGCTTGGCGCAGGATATCCGCGCCCACCAGGGGGTGGATGATGTGCTCCAGCATGTGACGGGCTTCGGGATGCGCAAACACATGATCGCGCATGCGTTGCCGATCGAGCGCCCCATCCGGGGTCAAGAAGGCCTGGCCGAAGGTCTGCGCAATGGCGGGCATCGCAGACCCACCGGCTTGGGTGCTGCGGCGGGAGATCGCGTCGGCATCGATCACCTCTGCCCCACGGACCTGCAGCAGGCGCGCGAGCGTGCTTTTGCCGCTGCCAATGCCGCCGGTGAGTCCCAGCCGCAGGGGCGGGGTGTGCAGCATCGGATTCACAGGCCGATCGAAGACAGAATGGCCGCAGGACCGAAGACCATCGAAGTCAGACCCGCCAAGGCCAGGAAGGGGCCGAAGGGCACATAGCCACCCTCGCGCAGGTTGCCCTTGAGTTTGATGGCGATGCCGATCACAGCACCAATCACGGAGGCCATCAAGATCACTGGGATCAGTGCCTGCCAGCCGAACCACGCACCGAATGCAGCGAAGAGCTTGAAGTCACCATAGCCCATGCCTTCCTTGCCCGTGATCAATTTGAAGGCCCAGTACACCAGCCATAGAGAGAGGTAGCCGGCCACCGCGCCCCAGAGGGCGTCTGGCAGTGGGGTGTCTGTCACCCGCAGGCCGGCCGCGCACAGGCCCGCCCACAGCAATGGCAGGGTGATGTCGTCCGGCAACAGGGTAGTGTCCCAATCGATGCAAGCGAGGGCCAGCACGGCCGCGGAAAATCCGCACCAAGCCAGCGCCTCCCAACCCGGACCCCAATGCCACCCGCACCACGCGAACAGCGCTGCGGTCGTGAGTTCCACCGCCGGATAGCGCGCGCTGATTGGCGCAGCGCATTGGCTGCATCGGCCTCGCAAAGCCAGGTAGCTGAACACCGGTATGTTCTCGTACCAGCGGATCTGATGCCCGCATTGCGGGCAGCGCGAGCGCGGCACCATGAGGTTGAACGGCTCCGGGGCCGAAGAATCCACCGGGCTTTCCTCCGTGTTCTGGATCTCCGCACACTCCGCTGCCCAGCGCAACTCCATCATCTTGGGCAGGCGGTGAATCACCACATTGAGAAAGCTGCCCACCAACAAACCGAGCACACCCAGCAGCGCCGCGCCCGGCGCGCCCGACCCGGTCAGCATCAAACCACCTGACCCAGCTTGAAGATGGGGAGGTACATCGACACCACGATGCCGCCAATGACGGTGCCCAGCACGACGATGATGATGGGCTCCATCAGGCTGGAGATGCCTGCGACCATGTCATCGACCTCGGCTTCGTAGAAGTCCGCGGCCTTGCCCAACATGTGGTCGATCGAGCCCGATTCCTCGCCAATGGCGCACATCTGCAGCACCATGGAAGGGAAGACGTTGGCATTGGTCATGGCATTGGTCAGGCTGGTGCCAGTCGACACCTCCTGTTGGATCTTCTCGGTCGCGATGGCGTAGACCGAGTTGCCGGCTGCGCCCCCCACCGAGTCGAGGGCCTCGACCAGAGGCACGCCTGCCGCAAACATCGTGGCCAACGTCCTTGTCCACCGTGCGATGACCGATTTCTCGATCAAGGGCCCGAATATGGGCAACCTGAGCAACAGGCGGTCCATGAACCGCTGAACCTTCTCATTGCGCCGCCAAGCCTGCATGAAAAAGTAGAAGCCGCCACCGAGCACGCCAAAGATCAGCCACCAGTACTCGGTGAAAAACTCGCTCATTGCGATCACGAACAAAGTCGGTGCGGGCAGGTCGGCTCCAAAGGAGGAGAAGACCTCCTTGAATGAGGGAATCACGAAGATCATGATGATGGTCACCACCACGAAGGCCACGACGATCACGGCGATGGGGTACATCAACGCCGACTTGATCTTGGACTTGAGCGCCTCGGTCTTCTCCATGTAGGTCGCCAGGCGATCGAGCAACTCCTCCAGAATGCCGGCGGCTTCGCCTGCTTCCACGAGGTTGCAGTACAGACTGTCAAAGTACAAGGGGTGCTTGCGGAACGCCGAACTCAGCGAGGTGCCAGTCTCCACATCGGTGCGGATGTCATTGAGCAGCTTGGTGACACTGGGGTTGGCATTGCCGCGACCGACGATGTCAAACGCCTGGAGCAGTGGCACACCAGCCTTCATCATGGTGGCCAATTGGCGCGTGAAGATGGCAATGTCCTTGGGCTTGATTCGTTTGCCCGAGCTCATGCGGCGCTTCTTGACCTTGCCTGGCACGATGCCCTGGCGACGCAAGGCGGCCAGCACCTGGTTCTCTCCCGCAGCCCGCGTTTCGCCACGCACGGTCTTGCCGTTGCGGTCTTTGCCCTCCCACTCGAAGACGGCGTCCTTGACGTTCTTGGATACTGCGGTTGCCATGGTGTGCCTCTATCCCTCTGAGCCTTGTGTCTGGAGCGGGGTCATTCGTTGGTCACGCTAAGCACTTCTTCCAGCGAAGTCATGCCCAACTTCACCTTGAGAAGACCGGATTCGCGCAGCGTGCGAACGCCTTCCTTGCCGGCCTGCTGCGCGATGTCCAGCGCACTGCCGCCGCGCAGGATGATGCGTTGGATTTCTTCCGAAATGGGCATCACCTGGTAGATCCCGACGCGGCCCTTGTAGCCGTTGTTGCAGGCCGAGCACCCCACGGGTTTGTAGGGTGTCCAGGTGCCGTCGAGGTCTTCAGGCTTGAATCCCGCATCCACCAGCGCCTTGCGGGGCACATCCAGTGGGGCCTTGCAGGTGGCGCACAGCCGCCGCGCGAGTCGCTGGGCGGTGATCAGGATCACGCTGGAGGCGATGTTGAACGTGGGAATGCCCATGTTCATCATTCGCGTCAACGTGGTCGGGGCATCGTTGGTGTGCAGGGTGGACAGCACCATGTGGCCGGTCTGGGCCGCCTTGATCGAGATGTCGGCCGTTTCCAGATCGCGAATCTCACCCACCATGATCACGTCAGGATCCTGACGCAGAAACGCCTTGAGCGCTGCCGCAAACGTCAGACCCGCCTTCTCGTTGACGTTGACCTGGTTGACGCCAGGCAAGTTGATTTCGGACGGATCTTCGGCCGTGGAAATGTTGATGCCCGGCTTGTTCAGGATGTTCAGGCAGGTGTACAGCGACACGGTCTTTCCCGAACCCGTGGGACCTGTGACCAAGACCATGCCATACGGCCGGCTGATTGCGTTCAGCAGCCTTTCTTTTTCCTCGGGTTCGTAGCCCAGGGCATCGATCCCGACCTTGGCACTGCTCGGGTCCAGGATACGAATCACGATCTTTTCGCCGAACAAGGTGGGCAAGGTGCTGACCCGGAAGTCAATCACGCGGTCCGGGCCGATCTTGAGCTTCATGCGCCCGTCCTGGGGCACGCGCTTCTCAGAGATATCCATCCGGGAGATCACCTTGATGCGGGACGCCAGCTTGTCCTTGATCGCAATGGGCGGCGACGCAATCTCGCGAAGCTCGCCGTCCACCCGGAAGCGCACCCGGTAGTTGTGCTCGTAAGGCTCAAAGTGCAGATCGGATGCCCGCATGTTGAAGGCATCGATTAACATCTTGTGCAGGAATTTCACCACCGGTGCGTCGTCGACCTCCGATGCCTTGTCGGTCACGTCGCTCACGCTGGTGTCGGTGGCCGCTTCGTCGAACTCGAACTCGCCACCGATGATGTTGTCCATCGTGTCGTTGACGCTGGTGGTCTGGGTCTCCACCAGTTTGCTGAGCTTGTCGTACTCGGCAATCACCCAGTCCACGCCCATCTGCGTCGCGAACTTGATCTTCTCGGCCGCCTGCTGGTCTGCGGGATCGGCCGTCGCCACCATCAGGCGGTTGTTGCGCTTGCTCAGGACGACGATGCGGTAGTCGCTGCAGATCTTTGCATCGAGCAGGCCGGCCGGCAGACGTTGCACGTCGATGGCATCGAGGTCGAGCAGTGGCGCAGCAAATGCCACGGACATGGTGTGCGCCAGATCCGAGGCGGAAACCGCGCCGGAGCCCGTCAGCTCCGCGATGAAGCTGGTGCGGCCACTTTGCGCCTTCCGGTACAGATCTTCAGCCGCCTTCTGGCCAAGCTTTCCAGCAGACACGAGTGCCCGCCCCAGGCCTGGCAAGGCCATGGACGGGGTCTCCTGAGGGAGGGTTTCGACGGACGCCATGGGTTTGTAATCTATCGTGAATCAACGACTTGCCCGCCATTATTGAGGCAACTTGTGTCGGAATTGCGGATTCCCCCCGCAGGCCGTTGTTTCGAAGAGGCGAATTCCGACCGACCGGTCGTTGGAACGGCCTGAGCGGCAATGTCGGAAAAGGGAAACTGGTCGGGGTGAGAGGATTCGAACCTCCGGCCTCTACGTCCCGAACGTAGCGCTCTACCAGGCTAAGCTACACCCCGATGGACCAAGAAAGGTCAATCGTCAGAAGGCCGCAGGCCTTCCGTGGCTGCCTATGAGCGACGCTCAAGCAGACCAGCTGCCAATTGTAGCAAAGCCGCGCTGTACGTATTCACCGGCAATTGCTTCGCGGCCTCGATCGCTCTTTGGGCCTCTGCTTGTGCGCTCATCCGCGCGGCGTCCAGGGCGCCGGTTTGAAGAATGATGTCCCTGATCGCATCGAGGTGAGCCACATCACCTTGTTCTATGGCTTGGCGCAGCAAGGCTTTTTGCGAATCGGAGCCCGAACGGAGGGCGCAGATGATGGGCAGCGTGACCTTGCCTTCTCGCAGGTCGTCCCCCAGGTTCTTCCCGAGTTCGTCGGCGCTGCCCTCGTAGTCGAGCACGTCATCGATCACCTGGAAGGCGGTGCCCAGCGCTTGTCCGTATTGCGCGCACAGAGCCTCGGTGTGGGCATCTGCGCCCGCCAGGATGGGGGCCAGCCTGGCGCTGGCTTCAAACAGCTTGGCCGTCTTGGACCGGATCACACGCAGGTATGCGGCCTCGTCGATGGTGGCGTCGTGCATGTTCATGAGCTGGAGCACTTCGCCCTCGGCAATCACATTGGTGGCGTCGGACAGGACCTGCATCACGCGCATGTCGTTGATGTCCACCATCATCTGGAAGGCGCGGGAGTACAGGAAGTCGCCCACCAGCACGCTGGCGGCGTTGCCGAATCGCTCATTGGCGGTCTCGCGCCCTCGGCGCAAGGTGGATTCATCGACCACGTCGTCATGCAGGAGCGTCGCGGTGTGAATGAACTCCACCACGGCCGCCAGCGTATGGCGCTGGGGGTTCTGACTGTTGATCGCGCCACTGACCAGCAACAACAGGGCTGGGCGCAAGCGTTTGCCGCCCGCCGAGATGATGTACTGGGCGACTTCCCGGACCAGCGGCACCTCGGTGGTCAAGCGTTCGCTGATGACTTGGTCCACCCGCTGCATGTCGGGCTGGATCAGCTCCAAGGGGCTGGCGGGGGATGAGATGGGGGTGGTCAAGGTGGAAACGCGCGGTCGGTAAAGGGGGTGTCGGGCTGGGTTGGGATTATAGGAACCGAGCCCTCGCGCCCCTTGGGCATGGCCGCCCTGGCGGGGGCCGCAGACCGCGTCGGGGCCGCTGCTTGCCGGTTTTCCGGGCACATGCTAAAATCTAAGGCTCGGTGGAATTGGGTTCGCCGAGCTTCCATTCGTGGAATTTTTAAAGAGGTTCATATGTACGCGGTCATAAAAACCGGTGGCAAACAGTATCGTGTTGCTGCTGGCGAAAAAATTAAAGTAGAACAGATTGCTGCGGATGTGGGCCAAGAGATCGTGTTTGACCAGGTTCTGGCTGTCGGTAACGGCACCGAAATCAAGGTTGGCACTCCCTTGGTTACCGGCGCAACGGTCACGGTCACGGTGTTGGCCCACGGCAGGCACGACAAGGTGAGCATCTTCAAGATGCGCCGTCGCAAGCACTATCAGAAGCGCCAAGGGCACCGTCAGAATTTCACCGAACTGCAGATTGCATCGATCGCAGCCTGAGGAGTAAGTCAACATGGCACAGAAAAAAGGCGGCGGCTCAACGCGAAACGGGCGCGATTCCAAGCCCAAGATGCTCGGCGTGAAGGCATTTGGTGGTGAACTGGTCAGCGCCGGTTCGATCATCGTGCGTCAGCGCGGTACCAAGTTCCACCCCGGCATGAACGTGGGCGTGGGCAAGGATCACACGATTTTTGCAACGGTCGATGGCCACGTGAGCTTCGCCATCAAGGGCGCGCTGAATCGTCAGGTTGTCAGCATCACCCCCGTCTGAGCGGGCGTGCTCCGGTGCTGCAAGATTGAAAAATCGATGCAGTGCGGTCAAGCACATGTGATGCGTTGAATGCAAAAGGCCCGCCCGTGCGGGCTTTTTGTTTGGCACTTCCCTAGCACTTCCTTCCTGGAAAGCATGTCATGAAATTTGTGGACGAAGCCACGATCGATGTCGCTGCGGGCGATGGCGGCAATGGCTGCGCATCTTTCCGGCATGAAAAATACAAGGAGTTCGGAGGCCCCGACGGCGGCGATGGTGGCCGTGGCGGCCATGTGTACGCCGTGGCGGACGCCAGCCTGAACACGCTGGTGGATTTCCGGTTCACCCGCCGCTTTGAAGCCCACCGCGGTGAACATGGCAAAGGCTCCGACATGTTCGGCGTCAAAGGCGACGATATCGTGCTCAAGATGCCTGTGGGCACCATCATTGCGGATGCCGAGACCGGTGAAGTGCTGTTCGAGCTGCTGCAACCGGGTGAGCAGGTGACGATCGCCAAAGGGGGTGATGGTGGCTTTGGCAACATGCACTACAAGAGCTCGACCAACCGGGCGCCACGTCAGAAGACGCCCGGATGGCCGGGGGAAAAGCGCAGTCTCAAGCTCGAGCTCAAGGTGCTGGCTGACGTCGGGCTGTTGGGCATGCCCAATGCAGGCAAGTCAACTCTGATCGCGGCCATCTCCAACGCCCGCCCCAAGATTGCCGACTACCCTTTCACCACATTGCATCCGAATCTGGGCGTTGTTCGCGTCGGCCCGGAAAAGAGCTTCGTGGTGGCCGATGTCCCCGGTCTGATCGAGGGAGCTTCGGAGGGTGCCGGCCTGGGGCATCAGTTCTTGCGGCACCTGCAGCGCACGCGCCTGCTGTTGCACATGCTGGATGTTGCACCCTTCGACGAAGGAGTCGATCCCGTTGCACAGGCCAAGGCGATCGTGGCGGAGTTGAAGAAGTTCGACCAGAAACTGTACGAGAAGCCTCGCTGGCTCGTGCTCAACAAGCTGGACATGGTGCCCGCCGAGGAGCGCGAAGCCAGGGTCAAGGACATCGTGAAACGCCTGAAATACAAGGGCCCCGTGTTCGAAATTTCCGCTCTCACGCGCGAAGGTTGCGAACTGCTGGTGCAAAAAATCTACCAGCACATCGCACAGGTGCATCGGGCGACACAGGCGCCCGTGGATGTGGATCCCCGTTTCGCCCATGGTCCGGACACCCTCTGATTTTGACTCTGACGTCTCCATGGACATCGCTTCGACCAACACCTCATCCGTTGATTCCGTGAATGTGCATGGCATGGCGCCAGCGGCTGTGTTCAAGACGGCCCGGCGCATTGTCGTCAAGGTCGGCTCCAGTCTGGTCACCAACGAAGGCCGTGGCCTGGACGAGGAAGCCATCGGGCAATGGAGTCAGCAGCTGGCGGCCCTTGTGCAGCAGGGACGTGAAGTCATCATGGTGAGCAGCGGCGCGGTGGCCGAAGGCATGAAACGCCTGGGCTGGACCGTGCGGCCCAAGGAGATCAACGAACTACAAGCGGCAGCGGCCGTGGGGCAGATGGGCCTGGTGCAGATGTATGAGAGCAAGCTGCGCGGTTGTGGTGTCGGCAGCGCGCAGGTGCTGCTGACGCATGCAGACCTGGCGGACCGCGAGCGCTATCTCAATGCCCGCTCAACCTTGCTGACGTTGCTGCAGCTGGGTGTTGTGCCCGTGATCAACGAGAACGACACCGTGGTCAACGACGAGATCAAGTTCGGCGACAACGACACCCTCGGCGCGCTCGTGGCCAACCTTGTCGAGGCGGACGTTCTGGTGATCCTCACCGATCAGAAGGGCTTGTACACGGCCGATCCCCGACGAGATCCTTCCGCCGAGTTCGTTCACGTGGCCCGCGCGGGCGACGCGCGCCTGGAAGCCATGGCTGGTGGCGCTGGCAGCGGCATCGGGAAGGGTGGCATGATCACCAAGATCCTCGCGGCGAAACGCGCTGCCGGTTCGGGAGCATCCACGGTCATTGCCTGGGGACGTGAGCCGGACGTGCTTTTGAGGCTGACGGCGGGTGAATCCTTCGGCACCTGTCTCGTGGCACAGACGCCCAAACATCAGGCACGCAAGCGCTGGATTTCCGATCACCTGCAATTGCGTGGCGCGGTGGTCGTGGACGATGGCGCGGTGGGCAAGATTGTGGGCGAAGGCAAAAGCCTGTTGCCCATTGGGATGACGGGCGTCGATGGTGAGTTCTCCCGGGGCGATGTGATCGCCGTGCGCGACGCGCGCGGGGCGGAGGTGGCACGCGGCTTGGCCAACTACGCGAGCAGCGAGGCCCGGCTCATCTGCCGCAAGTCATCTCAGGACTTCGAGCGCCTGCTGGGGTACGTGGCAGAGCCTGAAATGATCCACCGCGACAATCTGGTCCTGGCGCGCGGGTAAGACCTGCGTGCCGTCGCGCTCAGCGCGTTTCCGGGCGACCGTGCTTGAGCGTCTGCAGTATTTTCTGCGCGTTGCCGTTGATGGTCCGGCCTTCGCAGATGCCGGCCCGGGCCAGCAACATGGCCGGCCGGGTGAACCCGGAAAACGATAGCTCATGCCATTCTTCTTTGGCGTTCACGTTCCAGCTGGAGGCATTGTTGTTCCAGCGCGCATAAGTCTTGACTTCACCGGTCTGGCAGCGCACACCCTGGTACAGCACGTTGAGCGCCCCGCTGGAGCTGCGGGCGACCATCACGTAACGCACCACACCGTCCTCGCCGACGCTCAAGGTCCTGGGGTCAATGCCATAGCTCAGCGCCGTACCTGCTGAGACATCGATGGCCTGCAATTGGTCTGTGCTAAAGCTGGCTGGTGGTTTGACTGTTGCTTCCTGCCAGGGAGCGGCATCGGGGTCGTCTCTCAGTTGAGCCTGCGATGCGCTGCTGAAAGCAAAGAACGAAATCAGCGTTGCCGCGATGGCGAGACATCGCGGCAACCGGTGGCGGAGAGAAGTCATTTGTGTTCGATGTGAGCAGAGCGGGTGCCGCTCTGCGGGTCGGGATCAAAGCTGGCACCTGGCGGCAACTCCAGGCCGGGCGGCGGTCCCGATAGGGATGAGGGCTCCGAGCTTTCGTCGTGGCGATGGCGAGAGCCGCCGCGCAGATATCGGTTGCGGGTATCGTTCTTGGGCAGGTAGCGCGAGAGTTCGGTGAGCGCCATTTCATAGACGCCACGCTTGAACTCCACGACCACGTCGAGCGGCACCCAGTAGTCGTGCCAGCGCCAGGCATCGAACTCGGGGTGACTGGTTGCACGCAGGTTCAGGTTCCAGTCCTGAGCCACGAGGCGCAGCAGATACCAGATCTGTTTCTGCCCTTTGTAGTGACCACGCGCATCTCGGCGGATGAACCGGTCCGGCACCTCGTAGCGCAACCAGTCGCGTGTGCGCGCGACGATGCTAACGTGCTCTGGCATGAGCCCGACTTCCTCGTGCAACTCGCGGTACATCGCCTGCTCAGGTGTCTCGCC
This sequence comes from Hydrogenophaga sp., assembly GCF_026125825.1. Classification (GTDB taxonomy): domain Bacteria; phylum Pseudomonadota; class Gammaproteobacteria; order Burkholderiales; family Burkholderiaceae_C; genus Hydrogenophaga. The sequence goes on from NZ_JAHCKK010000018.1 coordinate 47,358, forward strand.
TCTGTCGATGCCACCTTGCGGAAACTGCCAGGAGTGTGAGCGGATGCGCTTGCCCCAGAACACCTGGTTTCGCTGGTTGAGCAGAATGATGCCGACATTGGGCCTGAAGCCTTCTCTGTCAAGCATAATCAACCCCAAATTTTTAAACTGTGTTCATTATGCATCGCGACATGCAAGTTGCGAAGTGATCACACACCTGTTGCATCTCCGGGCGCAGGTGGGCCGTCCAGATTGCCGGGCGCGCCGTTCTCCGGGTCCCCTTCCGATAGACCGCAACACTGCCTCCCGGCAGAACCCAGCTCGCCCATGAAAGCCTCTCAGTTCCTGATTTCCACCCTCAAGGAAGCCCCGGCCGATGCGGAAGTCGTCAGCCACCAACTGATGACGCGCGCCGGCATGATCAAGAAGCTCGGCGCTGGCATCTACAGCTACATGCCCATGGGCCTGCGCGTGATCCACAAGGTGGAGGCCATCGTGCGCGAGGAGATGAACCGCGCGGGTTCGGTGGAACTCACCATGCCGGTGATCCAGCCTGCCGAGTTCTGGCAGGAGACGGGGCGCTTTGACAAGATGGGCGCCGAGCTGCTGCGCATCAAGGACCGGCACGACCGCGATTTCGTGGTGCAGCCGACCAGTGAGGAAGTGGTCACTGACATCGCTCGTCAGGACTTCCGCAGCTACAAGCAGCTGCCCAAGAACCTTTACCAGATCCAGACCAAGTTCCGCGACGAACGGCGTCCGCGCTTTGGCCTCATGCGGGGGCGCGAATTCATCATGAAAGACGCCTACAGCTTTGACCGGGACGAATCGGCTGCCAAGCTGAGCTACCAGGTGATGGCCGCGGCCTATCGGCGCATCTTTGATCGCTTCGGTCTTCGCTATCGGGCGGTGGCAGCCGATAGCGGTGCTATTGGCGGTGACTTGAGCGAAGAGTTCCAGGTGATCGCTGCCACGGGGGAAGACGCCATTGTCTATTGCCCCGCGAGCGACTACGCGGCCAACATGGAAAAGGCCGAGGCGCTGGCGCCGGCTGGACCGCGCCCCGCTGCGGCCAATGCCATGACCAAGACGCCCACGCCGGGCAAAGCGACTTGTGCAGACGTGGCCACGCTGCTGGGGGTGCCGCTGGCCACCACGGTGAAATCCCTGGTGCTGGCCACCGACGAACTCAACGAGGAAGGCGAAGTTGTCAAGAGCCAGGTCTGGCTGCTGCTGCTGCGAGGCGACCACGACATGAACGAGGTCAAGGTGGCCAAGGTGCCAGGCCTCCATGCCGGCTTCCGGTTCGCCACCAGCGCCGAAATCGATGCGCACTTCGGCTGCAAGCCGGGTTACCTGGGCCCGATCGGTCTGAAGAAGCCGGTGAACCTCGTCGTGGACCGCGAGGTGGCCGTGTTGGCGGACTGGATCTGCGGGGCCAACGAGCCGGACTTCCACATGACGGGCGTGAACTGGGGCCGCGATTTGCCCGAACCGATGTTGGTTGCCGACTTGCGCAATGTGGTCGAAGGCGATGCGTCGCCCGATGGCAAGGGCGTTCTCGCGATCGAGCGCGGCATCGAGGTCGGCCACGTGTTCTACCTCGGCACGAAGTACAGCAAGGCCATGAATGCCACCTTTCTGGGGGAAGACGGCAAGCCCGCGCATTTCGAGATGGGCTGCTACGGCATCGGCATCACGCGCCTGCCGGCCGCGGCCATCGAGCAGAACCACGACGAGCGCGGCATCATCTGGCCAGACGCGCTCGCACCGTTTACCGTGGTGGTTTGCCCTATCGGCATGGACCGCAGTCCGGAAGTGAAAGCCGCCGCTGAACAGCTGTATGGCGAGCTGCTGGCGACTGGCGTGGACGTGATCCTGGACGACCGAGGCGAACGCCCTGGCGCGATGTTCGCGGACTGGGAGCTCATCGGTGTGCCTCACCGCGTGACCATCGGTGACCGGGGTCTCAAGGCCGGCCAGGTGGAATACCAGCACCGACGCGATGCCGCTGCCACCCAGGTGGCGGTGGGCGAGGTGGTCGCCCTCTTGAAGGGCAAGCTGGCGGCATGAAGCCGTTGGCCTGGTCGCGCCGCGACTGCCTGCTGGCCGCTGGTGCGGTGGGCCTGGGCTCCTGGTCCCCGGCCGTGCGCGCTGGAGGCCAACTGGAAGAGCCCCTGGCTGATGCGGTGCGCGGCGCCTTGAGCGCGGCGATTGCCAATCGCGCGCCGCCCGTGCCCGAGTTCACCGACCTGGAAAGACGCCTGGCCTATCTGCGCTGGCTTGGCGCATCCAGCGACCGGCTGCAGCGCCGCAAGCCGGATTTCCAGACCCGCATCGAGTTTTTGCAGACGCTCTGGTACGAAACCCGGCGCGCGGGGCTGGACACCACCCTGGTACTGGGGCTGGTTCAGGTCGAGAGTGCGTTTCGCAAGTTCGCCATTTCACGCGTGGGCGCGCGGGGCTACATGCAGATCATGCCGTTCTGGTCGCGCCTGATCGGCGACGGTGATGCCAGCCGCCTCTTCAACATGCAGACCAACTTGCGGTTCGGTTGCGTGATCCTGCGCCACTATCTGGACCGGGAGCGTGGTGACACCTTCATGGCGCTGGGCCGCTACAACGGCAGCCGGGGACGGGCCGAGTACCCGACCGCGGTGTATGCCGCCGCCAGGAACTGGGCCCACCCGGACGCGTAAACGCGCCGGCGCTGCCTACTGTAGGAAGCCGATGCGGCCCTTGCCCGGGCCAGCGCGAGGCAGGTCCTCGGGTTCGATGCGGTAGCGGTTGTCCAGCCGCGCATTGCCAAACGCCGTGACGAGCGCACGGCGCATTTCGCGTGGGGCCAGGGTGGCCAGCAAGTCCAGCACATCGTTCGCCGGTTCCGGGTCAAAGCGCTGGCCCCAGTCGTGCTCCCCCAGGATGCCACGGTAGAGATGAGCTGCGATCTTGCGCGCGGCCTCGGGCGAGGGCGGCGCGATTTCGTACACGTTCATGCGGTTCATGATCGGCTCAGGGATGCCGCGCTCGTGGTTGGCGGTCGTCACCCAGATCACCTGGCTGGCGTCGATCGGCACCTCCGCGAATTCGTCGACGAAGCTCTGCGCGGTGTCGTGCTCCAGGAGGCTGTACAGCGCGCCCAGCGGGTCGTACTGCGCGTCTGCTGCAGCCTTGTCGATCTCGTCCACCACGATCACCGGATTGGCGTACTGCCCATCCACCAGGGCCTCGAAGACCTTGCCGGGTTTGGCGCCCTTCCATTGCGAGGATGAGCCCGAGAGCAGCCACCCGGCCGTCATGGAGCTCATGGGCACCAGGCTCATGCTTGTGCCCAGCAAGTCGGCGAGTTGGCGCGCGAAATGGGTCTTGCCGACGCCGGGCGGGCCCAGCAGCAAGATGGGCGTGACTTCCAGGCTGTCGCGGCTGTCCTGGCTCAGCGCCACGTGGCGTTTCACATCGTCGAGCACTTCACCAAAGTTGGGCAGCAAGTCGTAGAGCGGTGCCATGTCTGGCACCCCCGAGGGCTTGACCGCGAAGCGCTGGGGGCCTCGCTCCAGCATGCGCTGCCAGGTGTTGCGAAGGCTTTCATAGTCGCGCTCGTTGCCACTGGCCTGCAGGTGCGCCAGCTTGCGCTCGACGTCGTCGGCGCTGAACACGCTGCGCATCTGGGCGATGGGCAGACCGAGGGAGGGTGAAGCGACCAGGCTGCGAGAGCTCATGCGATTCTCCTTGAGGTTCGGTGACGATTTCATTCAAGCACACAACATGCCTGACCTCAATGCAGAAATGCCCGGCAAAGTCACCGCATTCCGGAAGATGAGCACGAGGTGTGCGAAATCACGCACCAGAAACGCCAAGGCCACCCGGAGGTGGCCTTGGCGGATGCAGAAGAAACGGGTCAGGCGTCGCCGTTGATGACCTGTTGCAGTTCACCCGACTGGTACATCTCCATCATGATGTCCGAGCCGCCAATGAACTCGCCCTTGACGAAGAGCTGTGGGATGGTGGGCCAGTTGCTGTATTCCTTGATGCCCTGGCGAATGCCGTCGTCCTCCAGAACATTGACGGTGGTCAACGTCTTGGTCTCCACGCCACAAGCCTTGAGGATCTGGATCGCACGGCCCGAGAAGCCGCACATGGGAAAGCTCGCACTGCCTTTCATGAACAACACGATGTCGTGGGATTTGACCAACTGGTCGATTCGGGTTTGTGCGTCGCTCATGGCTGAAGGTCCTTCTGCGAAAGGGTCTGGGGTGACCCGGAAACGGCTCACATTATCGCCGCAGCGGCCACCGGCCGCCGCTGCAGCGCTCAATGCCCGCGAGGTCGGTGCGGCTGCCGACCTGGGTGAAGCCGACCGCCTGGAGCAGGGTGCGAACGGCGCCCGCCTGGTCGTGCCCATGTTCCAGCAGCAGCCAGCCGCCCGCGTTCAGGGCAGCGGGCGCGGTGGTCACCAGGGCCCGGATGTCGTCCAGGCCGTCGGGTCCGGCCGTCAGGGCCGAGCCGGGTTCATGGTCCAGGGCCGCGAGGTGCGGGTCGCCTTCAGCGATGTAAGGTGGGTTGCTGGCGATCAGGTCGAAGCGCTGAGCCGGCACCGCGGCGAGCCAGTGGCCGAGGTGGAAATCCACGCTCAGGTGCAGCCGATCGGCGTTCGCGCGCGCAACGGCCAGTGCATCGGCGCTGGCGTCTGTGGCCCAGACCCTGGCAGCCGGGCGCTCGGCCTTGATGGCCAGCGCGATGGCACCACTGCCAGTGCCCAGGTCAAGCACCTGGGCCGAAGGCGGCTGCGCATCCAGCAGATCCAGCGCCCAGCTCACCAGGGTTTCGGTGTCCGGCCGTGGCACGAGCACGCGCTCGTCCACCAGCAGTGTGAGGCCGAAGAACTCCTGGTTCCCGCGCAGGTAGGCCATGGGTTCGCCGCGCCGCCGGCGTTGCACCAGTGCCGCCAGGCGGGTGGCAGCGCTGGCTTCCATTGCGTCGCCGTCATGAGCCAAGAGCCATGCACGGTCGTGCGCTTCGCGCTGCAGGGCCAGCAACAGCAGCATCTGTGCGTCGATCCGGTCCAGGCCCTCGCGCTGCAGGTTCGCCAGGGCCTCACGCAGTGTGGTCGTCATGCGCCGTTGCGTTGTTCGAGTTCCGCCAGCAACTCGGCACCGCGCGCCACCTGCAGCGCGTGGATCACTTCGTCCAGATCACCCTCCATCACCTGCAGCACCTTGTACAGCGTGAGGTTGATGCGATGGTCGGTCAAGCGTCCCTGCGGGAAGTTGTAGGTGCGGATGCGGTCGCTGCGGTCGCCGCTGCCGATCAGGCCTTTGCGAGTGGCGGCCTCGGCGGCCGCGCGCTCGCTGCGGTCTTTTTCCTGCAAGCGAGCGGTGAGGACCTGCAGCGCCTTGGCTTTGTTGCTGTGCTGCGACCGGCCGTCCTGGCATTCGGCCGTGATGCCGGTTGGCAGGTGGGTCACTCGCACGGCGGAGTCGGTCTTGTTGATGTGCTGACCGCCCGCGCCGCTGGCCCGGAAGGTGTCGATGCGCAGCTCGCTCGGATTGAGTTGCACCGCCTGGGTCTCGTCGGGCTCTGGCATCACCGCCACGGTGGCGGCGCTGGTGTGAATGCGGCCCTGGGTCTCCGTGGCGGGCACCCGCTGCACCCGGTGGCCACCGGACTCGAACCGCAGTCGTCCGTAGGCGCCTGGGCCAGCGATGCGCAGCACCACTTCTTTGAAGCCGCCGAGTTCACTGGGTGATTCGCTCACGGTTTCGACCTGCCAGCGCTGCTTTTCGGCGTAACGCGTGTACAGGCGGGCCAGGTCGCCCGCAAACAGGGCTGACTCGTCGCCACCCGTGCCGGCGCGGATCTCGACGAAGGCGTTGCGCTCGTCGTCGGGGTCTTTGGGCAACAGGCATTGCTGCAACTCGCCGTCGAGTTGCGCCAGGTCGGCCTCGGCGCTGAGGATTTCCTCCTGCGCCATCTCAGCCATGTCGGGATCGTCGAGCATGTCCCGCGCCGTAGCCAGGTCGGTCTCGCGCTGCAGGTAGCGGTTGAACACCTCGACCACGGTGGAGGCCTCGGCGTGCTCACGGCTCAGCGCGCGAAAGCGGTCCATGTGGTCGACGACATCGGGCGCGGACAGCAAGGCATCGAGCTCGTGCAGTCGCGCTCGCTGGCGCAGCAGGGTGTCACGGACAAAAGGTTTCATGGAGGAGCATTGAAGCCTGGCACACGGGTGCGGGCGCGCGCCCGCAACACTGCGCACAGGCCGGGTCAGCTAGTTTTGCGCGTTGCGCCGGGGTTTGAGCGGTTCGTCCCGCAGGAACAGCCGCGAAACGGTTTGCGCGGTGGCAGCGCGCGTGGCGCTGTCCCCGGTGTGCAGTTCGGCGAGTGTGCCGTGCAGCATCTTCTGCGTCAGGCCGCGCGAGAGCGCTTCCAACACGGCCTCGACCGGTTCGCCTTTGGCCAGCAGCCGTCGGGCGCGTGCCATTTCCACGGCGCGCCATTGGTCGGCCTGGGCATTGATCTGCTGGATCAGCGGCACCACGCCGTGAGCCGGATCGCGTTGCTCCATCCAATGCATGAAGCTGAGCACACCTGCGTCGATGATGGCCTCGGCCTGTGCCACGGCGGCCAGGCGGTGATCCTTGCCGGTCTGCACCACGGTCGCCAGGTCGTCCACGGTGTAGAGGTACACGTCTGGCAGGGCCTTGACCTCGGCCTCAATGTCGCGCGGTACGGCCAGATCGACCATGAACATGGGGCGGTGACGGCGCTTCTTGAGCGCGCGCTCCACCGCGCCCAGGCCAATGATGGGCAGCGTGCTGGCGGTGCAGCTGATGACGGCGTCGAATTCGTGAAGGCGGTCGGGGACGTCCGCCAGCCGCATCACCTGCGCACCGAAGCGGCTGGCCAGCTTCTCGCCGCGCTCCAGTGTGCGGTTGGCGATCGCCATCCCCTTGGGTGTCTTGGCCGCGAAATGGGTGGCGGCCAGTTCGATCATCTCGCCCGCGCCGACGAACAGCACCTTGATGTCGCGCAGATCCTCGAACAGCTGCGAGGCCAAGCGCACCGCGGCGGCGGTCATGCTGATGGAATGGGCGCCGATTTCGGTCGAGCTGCGCACTTCCTTGGCGACGGCAAAGGAGCGCTGGAACAGCTGGTGCAGGGTGCTGCCCAGGGCGCCAGCGTCGTTGGCGGCACGCACCGCGTCCTTCATCTGGCCCAGAATCTGGGCTTCCCCCAGCACCATGCTGTCCAGGCCACTGGCCACGCGAAAGGCGTGGCGTGCCGCCTGATCGTCACGCAGGATGTAGGCGTGGTCGCGCAGCATCTGGCCACTCACGCCACCGGTCTGCGCCAGCCAGTCCAGGGTGGGGTCAACCGCCGATTGGTCGCCCGCGCCGTACAGCTCGGTGCGATTGCAGGTGGACAGCAGCGTGGCCTCGGCCTGGCGCGTCAGGCTTTGCAGGTAGCCGTGCAAAGTCGGCTGCAGCTGGTCAAGCGCAAACGCAAAACGGCCCCGCAGATCGAGCGGAGCCGTGTTGTGGTTGATGCCGAGGGCCCAGACAGACATGGCCTGATTATAAAATTGAACCCTTATGCATGCCGCTGCCCGATTCGAATGACGCCTTTGGCCTTCCTCGGGCACATGGCCGGCTTCGTCGCCCCCGCCGTTTTCATGGCCCTGGTCCTGTGGACGGTGCCCCGCTTTCGCCGGGCGGGCCGTGCTGCGCAGGGCGCTGGTCTGGAGGCCTTCATGCTGGTCGTGGCGGGTGTGGTGGTGCTCCTCGCAGGGCTGGTGTTCTTCGGCCGCGACGGCAAGATGGCGACCTACGCCGCCCTGGTGGCCGTGCAGGGTACGCTGGCATGGTGGCTGCACCGCAAGCGTTGAGCGCTTCGGCTCAGCGCGCGGGCGCAAACAGATCGACGCGGTCGGTGATGATGCCGTCCAGCCCCAGATCCAGCAGCCGCTGTGCGGCCCATTCGTCGTTCACGGTGTAGGCCAAGGTGCGCAGGCCGAGTTCCCGGGCCTGGGCGACCGTGCTGGTGTCCCACAGGGCGTGGTTGAACACCACGGCGACGCACCCCAAGGATGGCGCCATGTCCCGCCAGCCTTCCCGCAAGGTGTCGAGCAGCAGCCCGCGGGGCAGGTGGGGGGCAGCCTCCCGCGCGCCCTGCAGCGCCTCGGGCTGGAAGGACGTGAGGAAGGGCGCGCGAGCGGCATCCCCGGCCCAGAGCCGGGCGGCCGCTTGCGCCACGGCACGCCCCGTGGCCAGCTCGGTGCCGGGCGTGGGTTTGATCTCGATGTTGAGCCAATGGCCGTGCGCCTGGCAGTGGCGGGCCACGGCTTCGAGGGTGGCCAGGGGCTCGCCTGCGAAAGCGCGCGAGTGCCATCCTCCGGCATCAAGCTGGCTCAGCTGGGTCCAGGGCTGCTCGCCAGCCACGCCGCTGCCGTTCGTGGTCCGCTCCAGGGTCGCGTCGTGCAGCAGGAAAACCACGCCATCGGCGCTGAGCTTCGCGTCGCATTCGTACATGCGGTAGCCCTGCGAGGCCCCGAGGCGGAAGGCCGCAAGGGTGTTTTCGGGCGCCAGCTTGCCGGCACCGCGGTGGGCGACCCAGCGCGGATAGGGCCAGTGCGCTTGCGCTCCGGCGCTCATTGACGCTGGCCAGTTTCGGCGTTGAACCAGTGCAGGCGGTCTTCGCGCGGCTGGGCTCGGATGGTGCTGCCGATGGCCGGGGCACCCTGGTCCTCGTGGGTGCGGATGATCAGCATTTCATCGCCCAGGCGGGCATGCACCAGGCGCTCGGCGCCCAGAAGTTCCACGGTCTCCACTTGCAGCTCCCAGCCGCTGTCGCCCACGTCCAGGTGCTCCGGGCGAATGCCCATGATGCTGCCGGGGCGGCCACCCGGTGCATTCTTGAGCAGGTTCATCGGGGGCGAGCCGATGAAGCTGGCCACGAAAGTCGTGGCTGGGCGCGAGTAGACCTCTTCAGGCGTGCCGAACTGTTCCATGTTGCCCGCATTCATGACAATCATGCGCTCGGCCAGCGTCATCGCTTCGACCTGATCGTGCGTGACGAAGAGCGAGGTGATGCCCAGTTCGCGGTGCAACTTCTGGATTTCCAACCGTGTCTGGGCACGCAGCTTGGCATCGAGGTTGGAGAGCGGCTCGTCGAACAGGAAGACTTGCGGCTGGCGCACGATGGCCCGGCCCATGGCTACGCGCTGGCGTTGGCCACCCGAGAGCTCGCGCGGCTTGCGGGAGAGCAGGTGGCCGAGTTCCAGGATCTTGGCGGCCTTGTCCACGCGCGCGCGGATCTCGTCCTTGGGCACCTTGGCGATCTTCAGGCCATAGGCCATGTTGTCGAAGTTCGTCATGTGCGGGTAGAGCGCGTAGTTCTGGAACACCATGGCAATGTCGCGTTGCGCGGGCTCCAGGTTGTTGACGACGCGGTCACCGATGCGCAGCTCCCCACCGGAGATTTCCTCCAGGCCTGCCACCATGCGCAGGAGTGTGGACTTGCCGCAGCCCGAGGGCCCGACGATGACGACGAATTCGCCGTCCTGGATTTCGGCGTTCACCCCGTGGATGACCTGGTTGGCCTTGGGGCCGATGCCGTAGCGCTTGACGATGTTGCGAAGTGAAAGAGAGGCCATGGCGTTGTTGCGATCGTGTTGTTGTCGGTTGCCGGGTTACTTTTCCGTGTCCACCAGTCCCTTGACGAACCAGCGCTGCATGAAGATCACCACGAGTGCGGGCGGCAGCATGGCCAGCAGCGCGGTTGCCATCACGATGTTCCACTCATTGCCGGCGTCGCCGCCCGCAATCATGCGCTTGATGCCGATCACCACCGGGTACATCTCCTCCGAGGTGGTGACGAGCAAGGGCCACAGGTACTGGTTCCAGCCGTAGATGAACTGAATCACGAACAGCGCGGCGATCGAGGTGCGCGACAAAGGCACCAGGATGTCCTTGAAGAAGCGCATGGGGCCTGCGCCATCCACGCGAGCGGCTTCCACCAGTTCGTCCGGCACGGTGAGGAAAAACTGCCGGAACAGGAAGGTGGCGGTGGCCGAGGCGATGAGCGGGATGGTCAGGCCGGCATAGGTGTTGAGCATGCCCAGGTCCGACACCACCTGGTAGGTCGGGCCGATGCGAACTTCCACGGGCAGCATCAGCGTGATGAAGATCAGCCAGAAGCAGATGCCCTTGAATGGGAAGCGGAAGTAGACGATGGCAAAGGCCGACAGCAGCGAGATGGCGATCTTGCCAAAGGTGATGACGAGCGCCGTGACGAGGCTCACCCACATCATGCGCGCCACGGGCGCGCTGGATCCCGGGCCGCTGCCGCCGCCGAGCAGCGTGTCGCGGTAAGTCTGCCAGAAGTTGCTGCCGGGCAGCAGGGGCATGGGCGCTTGCACGATGTCCTGTGCGGTGTGGGTGGAGGCCACGAACGCGAGGTACAGCGGAAAGCCGACGATGAGCACGCCCAGCACCAGGATCAGGTGCGAGAGCAGCGTCAGGTAGGGACTGCGTTCAACCATGTCAGTACTGCACTTTCTTCTCGACGTAGCGGAACTGGATCACCGTGAGCACGATGACGATCACCATCAGCACCACCGACTGAGCGGCCGAGCCGCCCATGTCCATGGCCTTGAAGCCGTCGTGATACACCTTGTAGACGAGGATGGCGGTGTCCCGCCCCGGACCGCCTTGCGTGGTGGCGTCCACGATGGCGAAGGTGTCGAAGAAGGCGTACACGACGTTGATCACCAGCAGGAAGAAGGTGGTGGGGGAGAGCAGCGGGAACTGAATGCTCCAGAACCGGCGCCAGGGGCCTGCGCCGTCGATGGCGGCGGCCTCGATCAGCGACTTGGGTATCGACTGCAGGCCCGCGAGAAAGAACAGGAAGTTGTAGGAAATCTGCTTCCACACCGCAGCGATCACGATCAGCGTCATCGCATGGTCGGCGTTGAGCATGTGGTTCCAGTTGAAGCCGGACTGGCGCAACATGTAAGCCACCACGCCAAGCGACGGCGAGAACATGAACATCCAGAGCACGCCGGCGACAGCCGGGGCCACGGCGTAAGGCAGCAGCAGCGCGGTCTTGTAGGCCAGCGCACCCTTGATGATGCGGTCGGCAAAGATCGCCAGCACCAGCGAGATGGCAATGCCGAAACCAGCGACCAGCACGGAGAAGAAGGCCGTGGTCTTGAACGAAGCCAGGTAGCTCGGGTCTTCAAAGAGATTCCTGAAATTCTCGAAGCCCACCCACTCCTTGGAGAACCCGAACGAATCCTGCACCTGGAACGACTGCACCAGGGCCTGACCAGCGGGCCAGAAAAAGAAGATGCTGATGATTGCCAGCTGGGGCGCCAGCAAGGCCCAGGGCAACCATGCAGAGCGAAAGAGCACGCGCTTTTCCATGTCCAGTCTTTCTCAGTCTTTCAAAAAGACAACCCGCCGCTGTGCAAACCCCTGGGGCCTGCAGAGTGGCGGGCTATCGATGTCCACCAGAGCACTGGCGGGCATCATCAGGCTTGAGGCCCGAACTTACTTGTTGGCGCGGGCGAACCGCACAAGTTGCTCGTTGCCTCTCGCGGCAGCGGCATCCAGTGCTTCCTTGGGCGACTTCTTGCCGGCCCAGATCTGTTCGGTTTCCTCGTCGATGATGGTCCGGATCTGCACAAAGTTGCCCAGGCGGATGCCACGCGACTTGTCGGTGGCCTTGCGGATCATCTGCGTCACCGCCACGTCCGTGCCGGGGTTCTTTTCATAGAAACCGGACGCCTCGGTCAGCTTGTAGGCGGCGGTGGTCACCGGCAGGTAGCCAGTGCGCTGGTGGCTGGCGGCCTGCACCCGGGTGTCGTTGAGGAAGTTCAGGAAGTCGGCCACCCCCTTGTACTCCGCGGGCTTCTTGCCCGCCATCACCCACAGGCTGGCGCCGCCAATGGCGGTGTTCTGCGGCGCACCCTTGACATCGGCGTAATAGGGCAGGGTAGAAATGCCGTAGGCGAACTTCGCATCCTTGGACACGCGGGCATACAGGCCCGAAGAGCCCGTGATCATGGCGCACTCGCCCGAAGGGAAAGAGGCGTCGGGCGCGTTGCCCCGACCCTTGTAGACAAAGCTGCCTTCCTTGGAGGCCTTGGCCAGGTTCTCGAAATGGCGCACGTGCAACGGCGTGTTGATCAACAGTTGCGCGTCGTTGCCGTCAAAACCGTTGTTCTTGGAGGCGAAAAGGGTGTTGTGCCACAGCGAGAAGCTCTCCAGCTGCGTCCAGCTGATCCAGCTGGTGGTGAACGGGCAGGCGTGGCCGCTGGCCTTGAGCTTCGATGCGGCGGCGAACACTTCGGGCCAGGTCTTGGGCGCCTTCTCCGGGTCCAGGCCTGCCTTCTTGAAGGCATCCTTGTTGTAATAGAAGATGGTGGTCGAGCTGTTGAGCGGGTAGCTCAGCATCTGGCCATTGGGTGCCGTGTAGTAGCCGGCCACGGCCGACACGTACTGCGTCGGGTCGAACTTGAAGCCGCCGTCATTGAGCACCTTGGCCGCCGGCACGATGGCGCCCTTGCTGGCCATCATGGTCGCGGTGCCGACCTCGAACACCTGCAGGATGTGGGGGGCGTTGCCCGCCCGGAAGGCGGCGATCGCGCCCGTCATGGATTCATCGTAGGTGCCCTTGTACGTGGGCACGACCTTGTACTGGCTCTGGCTGGCGTTGTACTGCTTGGCCAGGTCGTTGACCCACTCGCCGAGTGCGGCGCTCATGGAATGCCACCATTGAATCTCGGTCGGCGCCTGGGCATGGGCGGGGCCGCTCATGAGGGCGGCGAGCGCCAGGGCGCCGGTCAAGGGAAGAAAACGCTTGTGCATGGGTGCTGCTCCTTGGAATGGATGGTCGGATACCGATGGGGCTAGGGTAGGGCTCCGATGTGTCAAAACGATTGCACATGCGTTTCCCTGGCGTGACAACAGGGGTTTCCACAGGGGGGGTAGGTGAATGTTGCGCTGCGGTACCATCCTGGGTTCTTTACTGTCATGCTGGCGACTGCCACACACATGAACGCACCCACACCGCTTTCGTTGCTCGCCACCGCCACTGACGATGCGCCACGTTTGCGCGAGATCCCCTACAACTACACCTCCTTCTCGGATCGTGAAATTGTGCTGCGCCTGCTCGGCGAGCGCGCCTGGGGCCTGCTGGACGAACTGCGCGGTGAGCGGCGCACCGGTCGCTCGGCGCGCATGCTGTATGAGGTGTTGGGTGACATCTGGGTGGTGCAGCGCAACCCTTATCTGCAGGACGACCTGCTCGACAGCCCCAAGCGCCGACAGCAGCTGGTGGACGCCCTTCACCATCGACTGGCCGAGGTGCAGAAGCGCCGCACGCCGCAGGACGACGCGGTGCGCGACGGCCTGGTGGCCGAACTGCTCACCGCCGCACGTGCAGCGGTCGATCAGTTCTCCCGTTCGTTCCAGGACATGGCGGCGCTGCGCCAGCGTGCCACCAAGGCGTTGCGCCGGCTGACGGCCAAGGACAACATCAAGTTCGATGGCCTGTCGCGTGTTTCGCATGTGACCGATGCCACCGACTGGCGTGTGGAATACCCCTTTGTGGTGCTCACGCCGGACACCGAAGCCGAAATGGCTTTGCTGGTCAAGGGATGCTACGAGCTGGGCCTGACCATCATCCCGCGTGGGGGCGGCACGGGCTATACAGGCGGCGCGATTCCGCTGACGTGGAAGAGCGCGGTGATCAACACCGAGAAGCTGGAAGCCATGACCGAGGTGGAATGGGTCAACGTGCCAGGGCACGACAAGCCATTGCCCACCGTCTGGACCGAGGCCGGCGTCGTGACCCAGCGCGTGTCCGACGCGGCCGAGCGGGCTGGCCACGTGTTCGCGGTCGACCCGACTTCGGCGGAGGCCTCCTGCATCGGCGGCAACATCGCCATGAACGCGGGCGGCAAGAAAGCCGTGCTATGGGGCACGGCGCTGGACAACCTGGTGTCGTGGCGCATGGTCACACCGCAGGCCCAGTGGCTGGAAGTCACCCGGCTGGACCACAACCTGGGCAAGATCCACGATGCGGAGGTCGCCACCTTCGGGCTCCAGTATTTCGAGGCCGACGGCACCACCCCGGTGCGGAGCGAGCAACTGGTGATCCCTGGCAAGACCTTCCGCAAGGAAGGTCTTGGCAAGGACGTGACGGACAAGTTCCTCAGCGGCCTGCCGGGCATCCAGAAGGAGGGTTGCGATGGCCTGATCACCAGCGCGCGCTGGGTGGTGCACCGCATGCCCGAGCACGTGCGCACGGTGTGCCTGGAGTTCTTTGGCAACCCCAAGGACTGTGTGCCGTCCATCGTGGACATCAAGGACTTCATGTTCGGCGAGATGAAGCGCCCGGGGGGGGCCATCCTGGCCGGGCTGGAGCATCTGGACGACCGTTATCTCAAGGCCGTGGGTTACGCCACCAAAAGCAAGCGCGGGACCCTGCCCAAGATGGTGCTGATCGGCGACATCGTGGGTGACGACGCCGACGCCGTGGCGCGCGCCACCAGCGAAGTGATCCGCCTGGCGAACTCGCGCAGCGGCGAGGGCTTCGTGGCCATCAGCGCCGAGGCACGCAAGAAATTTTGGCTGGACCGAAAGCGCACGGCAGCCATCAGCCGACACACCAACGCCTTCAAGATCAATGAAGACGTGGTGATCCCGCTGCCCCGCATGGGCGAGTACACCGAGGGCATCGAGCGCATCAACATCGAGCTCTCGCTGCGCAACAAAATCAAGCTGGCCGACGCGCTCGAAGCCTTCTTCGCCAGGGGCAACCTGCCGCTGGGCAAGACCGACGACGCCAGCGACATCCCCAGTGCAGAGCTGCTGGAGGACCGTGTGCAACAGGCCCTGGCCCTGGTGCGCGAAGTGCGCGCGCTCTGGGCCGGTTGGCTCAGCGATGTGGACGCCCTGTTCCCGCAGCTGCAGGACCACCGCCTGCGCGCGAGCTGGAAGACGCAGATCCGCGCGCCGCTGCAGGCCATCTTCTCAGGCGCGGCATTCGGCCCCCTGCTGGCCGAGTGCACGGCCATCCACCAGCGCGTGCTCAAGGGCCGCGTGTGGGTGGCGCTGCACATGCAC
>NZ_JAHCKK010000180.1 GCF_026125825.1 Hydrogenophaga sp.
TCCGCGCAGCGCAGGCGCGCCAGCACCTCGGCCGTGCCGTGCTCCGCCCAGCGGATGGCGCGGTCGTCCTGGCGCATCGCGGGCCGCCATTGCGCGGGCGGCGGCGCGTCGCCCGTGCGCTCGCCGGCCTGGAAGCGCTGCACGGCGGCCAGGGTCGCGGCCAGTGCGGCCTGCGTGACCTCGCGCCGGTACAGGCTGCCCTTGGCCGCTTCGCGCAGCGGAAAACTCGCGTGCGCCCACACCGGCCCGGCGTCGAACTCGGCATTGGCCTGCAGCACCGTCACGCCCCACTCGCGCTCGCCGCGCAGCACCGCCCAGTCCAGCGCGCTCGGGCCCTGGTCGCCGGGCGGGCCGGGGTGCACCACCAGGCAGGGCAGCGCCTGCCACACGCTGGCCGGGATGCGGCGCTTGAGGAACGGCGCGATCAGCAGATCGGGCTGGAACAGCGCCACCGCCTCTTCGGTCACGCCGTCGTTGATGTCCAGCTCCACGCTCACCCGGTGGCCGCGCGCGCGCAACTCGGCAAACAGCCGCTGCGTGAGGCTGTTGAAGCTGTGGCACAGCAGCAGGATGCGCAGCGCAGGGTTCATGGCCAGGGGTGCCGTCCCCGGCGTGCCCTTGTCCAGCAACACCGACGGCGGCGCAGGGGGGTCAACATATCCGCGGGAGTTGCTCGCCGCTGAGCCAGTCCACCACGCGCCGGCCGCCAAAGCGGGTGGCCATCTGCACGAAGTGGTGCGGGTCGGCCGTCACCTCGCCGATGCGCGCGGCCTGCGCGCCCAGCGGGTGCGCGCGCATCGCGGCGAGCACGGTCTCGGCCGCCTCGGGCGCGCACACCGCCACCAGCTTGCCTTCGTTGGCCACGTAGAGCGGGTCCAGCCCGAGCAGTTCGCAGGCCGCGTCCACCTGTGGCCGCACGGGAATGGCGGCCTCCTGCAGCAGCATGCCCACGCCCGACTGGCGCGCGATCTCGTTGAGCGTGGTGGCCAGGCCGCCGCGCGTGGGGTCGCGCAGCACGCGCACCGCGCCCGGCGCGGCCGCCAGCATGGCCGCCACCAGCGTGTGCAGCGCGGCGGTGTCGCTCTCGATGGTGGTCTCGAACGCCAGCGACTCGCGCTGCGAGAGCACGGCCACGCCGTGGTCGCCGATGGTGCCGGAGAGCAGCAGCACATCGCCCTGGCGCGCGTGGCGCCCGCTGATCTCCACGCCCGGCGCCACCACGCCAATGCCGGTGGTGCTGATGAACACGCCGTCGCCCTTGCCCTTCTCCACCACCTTGGTGTCGCCGGTGACGATGGGCACGCCGGCCTCCTGCGCGGCCTTCGCCATGGAGCGCACGATGCGCTGCAGCTCGATCAGCGGGAAGCCCTCTTCCAGGATGAAGCTCGCGCTCAGCCACAGCGGCGTGGCGCCGGACATGGCCACGTCGTTCACCGTGCCGTGCACCGAGAGGCAGCCCACGTCGCCGCCGGGGAAGAACAGCGGCGAGACCACGTGGGCGTCGGTGGCGACCACCAGCCGGCCCTGGCCGGGGTCGAAGCGGGGCAGGGGCAGCACCGCGCCGTCGTCGCCCTGGCGCAGGTAGGGGTTGTCGAAGGCGGCGAGAAACAGCTCTTCGATCAGCTGCGCGGCGGCCTTGCCGCCCGCGCCGTGGCCCATGTCCACGCGGCCGTGCTTGATGTCCAGCGGGCGCGTGTAGTTCTTCTTCACCGGGCGCGGCGCGGGCGCCTCGCCGCTGGCGGCCTGGTCGGTGTCGGTTCTCATGGCGTGGCCTCCTCGATGGCGGCGGTGGCAATGGGGATGTCGCGGAAGCGCCCGTAGGCGTAGTGCGCCGCGCAGGCGCCTTCGCTGGACACCATGCACGAGCCCACCGGGTTCTCGGGCGTGCACACGGTGCCGAAGATCTTGCAGTCGGTCGGTTTCTTCACGCCGCGCAGGATGGCGCCGCACTCGCAGGCCTTGTTGTCGGCCACCGGGCGGTAGGTCAGGGCAAAGCGGCGCTCGGCGTCGAAGTCGGCGTACGCCTCGCGGATCTTGAGCGCGCTGTAAGGCACCTCGCCCAGGCCGCGCCACTCGAAGCTGGGCCGCAGCTCGAACACCTCGGAGACCAGCGCCTGCGCCTTGAGGTTGCCTTCGCTGGTGACGGCGCGCTTGAACTGGTTTTCCACATGGGCGCGCCCTTCGTTGACCTGGCGCACCAGCATCAGGATGGCCTGCATCACGTCCAGCGGCTCGAAGCCGGCGATCACCACCGGCTTGCGGTACTCCTCGGCGAAGTGCTCGTAGGGGCCCGCACCGATCACGATGCTCACGTGCGCCGGGCCCACGAAGCCGTCGATGGGCACGGTGCCGTACTCGCGCACCTCGGGCGACTCCAGGATGTGCGTGATGGCCGAGGGCGTGAGCACGTGGCAGCACAACACGCTGAAATTGGTCAGGCCCTCGCGCTGCGCGAGCTGGATGGTGAGCGCGGTCGGCGGCGTGGTGGTCTCGAAACCGATGGCGAAGAACACCACCTCGCGTTGCGGGTTCTGGCGCGCCAGGGCCAGCGCGTCGGCGGCGGAGTAGACCATGCGGATGTCGCCGCCGCGCGCTTTGGCGCGGATGAGCGAAAGGCTCTCGGAGGCCGGCACGCGCATGGTGTCGCCGTAGGTGCAGACGATGGCGCCCTGCGAGAGCGCCAGGCCGATCGCCTGGTCGATGCGCCCGATGGGCAGCACGCACACCGGGCAGCCCGGGCCGTGCACCATCTTCACGTTGGGCGGCAGCAGCTCCATGACGCCGTAGCGCGAGATCGCGTGCGTGTGGCCGCCGCAGAACTCCATGAAGCTGTAGGTGCGCGCGGGGTCGGCCTCGGCGGCGATGCGCGCGCCGATCTGCTTCGCCAGCTGACCGTCGCGGAATTCGTCGATGTATTTCATGAAAGGACCTCCACCCCCACGCTCCCCACGGCGTGGGGTTCGCTGCCCCCCTGCGCGTTCAGGGCCGCCATCTCGGCAAACAGGGCCAGCGTGCGCTCGGCCTCTTCGGGGTCGATGGTGCCGATGGCGTGGCCCACGTGAACGATCACGTAGTCGCCGACCTTCACGTCGGCCACCAGGGCGATGGAGATCTCCTTGCGGATGCCCCCGAGATCGACCACGGCCTGGTCGTTCGGCCGCAGCTCCACCAGCCGCGCGGGGATGGCTAGGCACATGATTCGGTCTCCTTGGAAGGGTGCAATGGGTTCTGAAGCGTCTCGATGCGGCGCGCGGCCACCCAGGCCTGGCCCAGGGCCAGCCCGGCGTCGCCGACGCCTTTCGCGCCCGGCAGGTGCGCGCGCAGGCCGGCGGCGTGCAGGCGCTCGACCACGCGCTCGCGCAGCACGCGGTTGAAGAAACAGCCGCCGCCCAGGCACACCTGCTGCGTGCCGTGCTCGCGCGCGGCCTGCGCGGCCCAGTGCGCCAGCGCATCGGCCAGCGCGAGATGAAAACCCGCGGCCGCCTCGTCCACGCGGTCGGCGCGCACGTCGAGCAGCGCGGCGAACAGGCCGCGCACATCGAGCCGGCGCTGGCCATCGGGCAGGGCATCGGTGAGCAGGTCCACCAAGGTGGCGGGCAGGGGCTCGCGCGGCGCGGGCGGCGAGTCGAGCCAGCGCGCGGCGGCGCTTTCCAGCGCGATCGCGGCCTCGGCCTCGTCGGTCTGGCGCACGCTCAGGCCCAGCGCGGCGGCGGCCGCGTCGAACCAGCGCCCGGCGCTGCTGGTGGGCGGGCAGTTCAGGCCGCGCGCCAGCATCTGCTGCACGCCGCTGGCCGTGGCCTGGCCCACCAGGGGCGCGAAGCGCGGCACGATCTCCGCGCCGCGCTCCAGCGCGTGCAGGGCGCTGGCGGCCATGCGCCAGGGCTCGCGCGCGGCGCGGTCGCCCCCGGGCAGCGCCAGCGGGTGCAGGTGGCCCAGGCGCTGGCAGCGCGCGCCGTCCACCCGCAGCAGT
>NZ_JAHCKK010000181.1 GCF_026125825.1 Hydrogenophaga sp.
GTTGGCACTGGCGCTGGACCTGCTGATGGATTGAAGCGATGTTCGCTGCGCTTGGTGCCCACGCCTGGGCCTATCCCATGCTGGAGGTGGCTCATCTGCTGGGGGTGGCGCTGTTGCTTGGCAACCTGACATTGCTGGAACTGAGGCTGTTCGGATGGGGGCGGAGCCTGCCCGTGGAGCCTTTGGCGAAGCTGAGCCTTGGCCTGGTGGCGGCGGGCTTCGGGCTGGCGGTGGTTTCGGGCCTGCTGATGTTCGGTACGCAGGCTGGGGAACTGCTGGCCAATCGGGTGTTCACAGCCAAGATGGTGTTGATCATGCTGGCGGGTTGCAACGCCGGCTGGTTCCACGCCCGCCGATCGCTGCAGCGCCAGGACCGCGCGGCGCGCCTCTTGATGCTGCTGTCGTCGGCCTTGTGGCTGCTGGTGCTCACCTGCGGCCGTTGGATCGGCTACGTGTGATGTGAAGGAGATGCCATGCGGCGACGTAATGTGATTCAGACCGGTGCCTGGCTGGGCCTGGGCGGTTGGGCGGGTGGGGCGCTGGCCCACCACGGCTGGAGCAGCTTTGACCAGGAGCGGCCGATTTACCTCGAAGGGCGGGTGGTCGAGGTGAAGTGGCGCAATCCGCACGCAGAGCTGGTGCTGGAACTGCCCGAGACCTTGCGCTTGCCCGTGGACCTGGCCCGTCGTCCCGTGCCCGCGCAGACGGCAGGCGTCGACGGACCCGGGTTGCTGGCCAACACCGTCTTGCCCACGCGTCGCGATCGGCGTTGGGAGGTCGAGCTCGCGCCGCTGTTTCGCCTGGGACAGTGGCAGATGCCCGAGGTCAGGCTCGGGGCGGCGCTGTCCGCGGTCGGCTTCACCTTCAAGGATGAAAAGGGGGCCGCGATCCTGCGAGCCGAGTACGTCTTTCTGGACGGCAAGGCCTACGGCCTGCGCTCCAGCCCGACCTGAGCCCAGAAAGCAGAACACCCGGCACGTGGCCGGGTGTTCTGCGCGGAAAAGCGCGGGTGGCTTACTTCGAGAGCGCCTCGAAGGCGCGTGCCGTGATGTCTTCGACCGAGCCCATGCCGCTGATGGCGCGGTACTTGGGCGCGGCGGCTGCGTCCGTGCGGGCCCAGCTGCTGTAGTAGTCCACGAGCGGACGGGTTTGTGCGCTGTAGACCTCCAGCCGCTTCTTCACGGTCTCTTCCTTGTCGTCTTCGCGCTGGATCAGCGGCTCGCCAGTCACGTCGTCCTTGCCTTCCACCTTGGGGGGGTTGAACTTGACGTGGTAGGTGCGGCCCGAGGCAGGGTGCGAGCGGCGGCCGCTCATGCGTTCGATGATGGCGTCGAAGGGCACGTCGATTTCGAGCACGTAGTCCAGCTTCACACCGGCGGACTTCATGGCGTCGGCTTGCGGGATGGTGCGCGGAAAACCGTCGAACAGAAACCCGTTGGCGCAGTCGGACTGGGCAATGCGTTCCTTGACCAGGTTGATGATGAGGTCGTCGCTGACCAGACCACCTGATTCCATCACGGCCTTGGCCTGCAGTCCCAGGGGCGTACCTGCCTTTACCGCAGCCCGCAGCATGTCGCCGGTGGAGATCTGGGGGATGCCGTATTTTTGGCAAATGAACGTGGCTTGCGTTCCTTTGCCGGCACCCGGGGCGCCCAACAGAATCAGTCTCATCGCTTTCCTTTTTTCAGAGTTTCAATGGCGTGGCCGCTTGTCTCGAGCGGCCGCCCTGGGCGTGGGAGCCGGGGCAACCGGCCGAGGATAGCACGGGCACCCTTCGCTCTGGCTGACAGAAAACCGGCCCCGCCAGTGCCGCCCAAAGCCGCCTGATCACGCCTTGGCAAGCAGCTCGCGCACCCGCTGCAGGTCTTGCGGTGTGTCCACGCCAGGGCCTGGCGCGTGGGTCGTCAGGTGCACCGCGATGCGGTGGCCGTGCCAGAGCACGCGCAGCTGTTCCAGCGATTCGATGGCTTCCAGTGGCGAGGCCTCCAACCGCGGAAACTGGCGCAGGAAGCCGGCGCGATAGGCGTAGATTCCGACGTGGCGCAGCGGTGCCGGGCTCGACAGCGCGCGCATGGGCTGGCCGGGCGCCATGCCGTCGCGCCACCAGGCGATGGGTGCGCGGCTGAAGTACAGCGCGGTGCCGGCGCGGTCGAGCACCACTTTGACCACGTTGGGATTCAGGAAGTCGGCTGTGTTGTCAATCGCGTGAGCGGCCGTGCTCATCACGCAGTCGTCGCGGCGCCGGAGTTCGGCTGCCACAGCGTCAATGAGCGAGGGTTCGATCAGCGGCTCATCGCCTTGCACATTGACGACCAGCGCATCGTCGGCCAAGCCGAGCAGGGCGCAGGCTTCGGCCAGGCGGTCGCTGCCGCTGGGGTGGTCGGTTCGAGTGAGCAATGCCTGCACGCCGTGGAGGCTGCAGGCCTCAACGATGCGGGGGTCATCGGCCGCCACCACGCAACGCGCTGCGCCGCTGTGCATCGCGCGCTGCGCCACCCGCACGACCATGGGCACGCCCGCAAGGTCGGCCAGGGGCTTGTCGGGCAAGCGTGTGGACGCCAGCCGGGCGGGAATGAGGACGGTGAAGTCGGCCGCCGGGCGAGGCGGGCTCATGCGAGCGGGGCAGGGGCCGACGGGCGCGCCGCTTCCTCTTCGCTGATGGGGCGGGCCTCGTGCTCGAGCAGGATGGGAATGCCATCGCGCACCGGGTAGGCCAGGCGAGCGCTGCGCGACAGCAGTTCCTGCTTGTCGCGGTCGAAGATCAGAGGGCCCTTGGTAACCGGGCAGACCAGCAGTTCGAGCAGTTTGGTGTCCATGGCGGAATGATAGTCGCGCCAGTTGGATCCGGGTTTCAGGGGATGGTGCGCTCGGCTGCCAGTCGGGCATCCACCGCAGCAAGAAAGGCCGGGTCGGGTGCGAGTTCGAGTGGGACTGCCCAGGCTTGAACCGAGCCGTCCGCCGGCAATACGGTGAACAGCTTGGTGCCGTCCTTCTCGGTGCAGATCAGGGGATGTTGCGCGCCTTGCACCACCCGGGCGTAAGCGGCCGGGTCGGCATGGTCCGGCAAGGTCACCTGCTGGTCCAGGCTAAGGCCCGCCTCGCGCAGCATGTCGAAAAACACCTCGGGCCGGGCGATGCCGGCGACCGCGGTCAGCGGCCGGCCCTTCAACTGCGACAGTTCCACGCGCTGGCCCCCGACACCCACGGCGTGGGTGGCCAGCCGCCGCGCCGCATGGAACGCGGGCATGCCCTGGAGCGTCGCCACTGCGGTGGCAGGCAAGCCCGACCGGCCCTGCGTCAGCAGGAGATCGGGGCTGAAAGGCGCCCCGGGCCTGGGGGGCCAGGGTTCCCGCAGCAGGCCTGCGGGGAGCAGCCAGCCATTGCCCGCGCCCCGGTCGTCGAACACCACAATGGCGAGTTGGCGCCCCAATGCCAAGTGCTGCAGCCCGTCGTCGCAAACCAGCACATCCACGTCGGGGTGGGCGGCGCGCAGCGCTCGCGCGGCATCAACGCGACGAGCCGCCACGCAGACGGGCACGCCCGTGCGGCGGTGGATCAGGAGCGGTTCGTCTCCCGCTTCGCTGGCCGGCGTGTCGGCCCGCACGTGGGTGACGCCACGGGCATGCCGGCCATGGCCTCGCGAGACCACACCAGGGTGCCAGCCCTGTGTCAGAAGGTGGTTGACCAGGGCGATCGTGCAGGGCGTCTTTCCCGCGCCGCCGACCACGACGTTGCCGACCACCACGACTGGCACATCCATCCTGTGCACGGTCAGCAGCCCATGGGCATACAGCCACCTGCGCAACGCGACGACCCCACGGTAGAGCAGGGAGACGGGCCAGAGCAAGCAAGACAGCGGGCCGCGCCGCTGTGCGAGCCGCAGCCAGGCGGCTTCCCGCGTCTGCCCCTGGGCCTGCCTCATGGCGGGCACCCGTGCCGCGA
>NZ_JAHCKK010000182.1 GCF_026125825.1 Hydrogenophaga sp.
AGTTGACCGTGTTGGCGCCATGGAACTGCAGCTGGTCGATCAGGTACTCGTGCGGCTGGCGCGCAAACCGCCGGCGCTCCTCACCGTCGAGGAAGACGTAGTCGACATAGAGCGTGGTGTTACCCATCTCCGTGCTGGCCACCGTGGGCGTGCCGTCGGTCTCGAGCAGCTCGAGGAACGAGCGGAACTCAAAGTCGATCTTGACCTCATGGTGCTGGAGCGCGATCAGGGGCAGGGCGCAGCCATAGTACCGGTTGAAGTAGAAGATCAGCGGCACATAGTACGTGCGCGCGGGCGCATAGCCCGTGTGGGTCACACCCCGGCCGATCATCTCACCAAAACCAGAACGCTGGCTCTCGGGCGTCACGAGCTCGGAGTAGATCTCGAGCCACTCAGCCCAGTGCTTGTCACATTTTGACGCCGAAAAACGGCGCACCCCGTTGGGGTGAATATTGCTGTTCACGAGTCAATGGGCGTGGAAAAATGGGGTGAAAATGGGAGGAAAATGGGAGAAAAGTGGGAGAAAAGTGGGAGAAAAATGGGAGAAAAATGGGAGAAACTTGGCGGAAACCGCACTGGAACCGAGTGGAAAACGCGCGGAAAACGCGCGAGCTGGCAGACCTGCCGTAGCGCGCCTCGGCGCGGGCGGCGCGGGGTGCTTGAGCGCCATGGACCGCGTCCAGCTCCGCGACACCCGAGTGCGCGAATCGCGTGAGCCTCAGCCATGGAAGACTCCCAGGCATCGCTCATGGAGGGCGACTTGTCGCAATTCCCCAGCGATCTTGTCACGGTGCTCGGTGCCATTGGCACGAACCCCACCTACCCCGCGGCGGACGAGGAGGCCGGTTTGGAAACGGGCTCGGACACGGGCACGGACGCGGACGCGGACCTGCGATGCCCCGGCCTGGAGCACGACTTTCGCGCCGTCCACGCGGTGCCCGTCCTGAAAGGCAAGGATCCTGCTCGCGACGGGGCGGACGCCTTCGCCCCGCCATGCCCTCGTTGCGGCTGCAGGCACACCGCGTTGCGGGGCTGGAAGGACCCCAAGTGGGAGTGCCCTGCCGCAATCGTCGCGAAGCAGACAAAGGCGACGACTAAGGTAGCCGACCCCGCTCGGTGGCCGCAGAGCGTCGTCTGCATGCACTGTCCGCTGTGCGGCGTCAACACGGACGAGCCGCGCCCGTGCCCCACGGGTCCATCCTGTGCGGGGCACACGCTCGGCGACTTTGTCTGCCTGCACCCGCGTGAGGCAGGCGGCACTGCCGAAGCCTGTGCTCAGTGCATGCGCGCGGGCAAGACGCGGCCGTGCCCGTGCGACATCTGCCGCTGCGCGAGAGTGAAGCTTCAACAGCACCCGCTACGCTGGTTCGTCCACTCGCACACCGGCGCCAAGCAGAGGGCGACCAGGGGCCGTGACGATGCCAGGCTGCACGCGATGATGCCGTCCATCGCGCAGAACCTGAACGCGCGGGGCGTGTCGAGCGCGCACGTCCAGGCCTCCGTCGCACGGGCGATTGTTCGTGGCAGAGGCGATCGGTTGCTGCCGAATCCACTTTACGATCTCCTGAGCCCGCCGCTCGTCGACGAGAGCAGCCACAGCGCCGACGCGGCGGGCAAGTGTGCGCAGCCTTGCGCCTGTGCGCGTGTGCATGCCGCCGTCGAACTCATGTTGCGAGCGCGCCGTGCGCATGGAGCGCGCGCAGGGGGATACCTCGGCCTGCAGGACAGCTCCACGGCGCTGCCTGCCATGCAGAGCGACGGGCACGACACGAGCGCTCTTCCCTCTTCCCCATTCTTGCCCGTCTACGCGCCGCCGGCCTTGGCCTTTTCGACGCCGCCGCCGTCCACGATGCGACCGGGGGCACCGTCGACGGCGCGCGCGTCGTCCACCTCGCCGACCCTCACGCGCACCGTGAGCGGCCTGCAGGGCCTGATGGAGCGCGACCCGTGGCGAATGGCCATGCTGATTGCGCTCAACCCGGGGCACACCAAGTACTCTATCCTGCGTTCCACGGTGGACTTTCTCGCCGACAATAAGGAGAACATGGCAGCCATCGTGGACGCGCTCGTGCGCGAGCCGCAGTTGCGCGCTCGCGAGCGCGCCAGTGTCTAATCGCCCAGCCAAGGCCGGTAGGGATAGCCCGGCACGTTGTAGTGGCAGTGCGCGGCCGACGCGCGCACCATCTCCGGCGTGATGCACTCGCGGATGGCGCGCTCAATCTCGCCGACGACGTTCTCGTGCGTCAGCGCGGCGTAGCGGCGGCGCAGAGCACTCTTCAGGACGCTGTTCTGGTGCTCGATCCAGGCCAGGTGCGGCGAGTAGGCGGGGCGGTAGAGCACGACATGTCCGCGCTCCGCGCACGTCTCCTCGATCGGCGCCCCGTGGTGCGACGACGCGTTGTCCATGAGCAGGAACCGCGGCGATGGGCCCAGCTTCGGGAAGAGCAAAAAAGTAGAGGAACAGGAGGAAGGCGTCGCGGTTGACCGTCGCCGGCAAGATCTGGTAGGCGACGACACCGACGTTGATGTCCGTCGCCAGGATGATCGAGTACGCCACGCCCGCGTAGTCGTTGACGTCGGGGCAGACCGCGCGCGTGCCACGTAGCGTACGCGCTCTGGTGCGACGTAGGCCGCCGATGCGTACGACCGTCTCGTCGATGTCGACCATGGCCGCCGTCGGGACGCCCAGGATGCCGCGCTGGCGCGGCGGGCCGACGGGCGGCGTGGTGAACCAGCGCCGTTGCTCCTCGGGGTCGGCGTTCATGTTGCGCCACTCCTTGTGCACCAGCACGAAGCGCATGCGGCGCAGCGCGTCGTCCACCTGCCTCCGCGTGAACGTGTGCGCTGGGCCGTAGACGGCGTTCAGCAGTTGTGCGAGCTCGTCCAAGTACAGGTCTGCCTGCATCGCCACGACGCCGCGCAGGAAGGCCTCGGTCTCACCATGGATGGCCGGCTCGGGCCCGCACGCTCCCTGGCTGCGCGCCACCGTGCCACGCGCTGCGTAGCGTGCGCGGTAGCGCTGCACCGTGCGCTCCGATACGTGGCCGCCCAGGTCGGCGGCGATCTGCGCCGCCGGCACAGCCGGATCGGCAAAGTCCGAGTGGAGGAGGACGCACGCGCGCAGCCACGCGGGGAGGCCGGCACGCCCCAGGCGGCTCTCGCCCGCGCGGGCGTGCGCCTGCGCCCTCGACATGAAGACTGAGCGCTCCCTTCACCGCCGGCGAGGGGCCGGTCCCAAGACGGCCTGGCGTGCGTTGGAGCGCGGTCGACGACGCGATGCTTCTCCACGGCGGCGCAAGGGGGCGCCAGGGCCTCGGGTCGCGGTGTCGACCCTCCCGCCATGATGAGCCGGCGCGTCGCGGCCGAGTTCCGCTCGTGTCCCACTCGCGTCCCGCTCGCGTCCCGCTCGTTTTCCACTCGTTTTCCACTCGTTTTCTTCCCATTTTCTTCCCGTTTTCTTCCCGTTTTCTTCCCGTGTCCGTTCCGATTCCCCGCCCATTGACTCGTGAACAGCAATACCGCATCGTGGGCTTTGCAGTCTACCACCAGTGCGGCTGCCCCAACATGACCTGCCCGGCGCCCGTGTGGTGAGCCCGTTTCCGCAGCCGGGTGGCGCACGTGGCGGCGCTGCTGCTCTGTGGACCGCGCGCGCATGCATGCGCGACCTGATGTGCGCAATTCACCGTGACAGTTACCCTTGCCCTTCGCCACGCCAGAGGAGCGCCACAGCCACCACAGCCCTTGGCACGCATGGCCTAGCCATCTGTCCATGTCCCGTGCGCGGCGCCAAGCGCCAGGCCGGCGTGCACTGCCGCCAGAAGGGCTGGCGCCCTGAGCATCTTGCGCTGACGGCGCACGGGGCGCTGCTGCATCTCGCTCGACGCAGCTACCC
>NZ_JAHCKK010000183.1 GCF_026125825.1 Hydrogenophaga sp.
CTACTCGGCCCGCAACCGTTCCGCCTCGATCCGCATTCCGTACGTGGCGAACCCCAAAGGCCGCCGCATCGAAGCGCGTTTCCCCGATCCTTCGGCCAACCCCTACCTGGCCTTCTCGGCCCTGATGATGGCGGGCCTGGACGGCGTGGAAAACAAGATCCACCCGGGCGAAGCCGCCACCAAGGACCTGTACCACCTGCCGCCCGAAGAGGACAAGCTGGTGCCGACCGTGTGCCACAGCCTCGACCAGGCGCTGGAGTACCTCGACAAGGACCGCAGCTTCCTGACCAAGGGTGGCGTGTTCACCGACTCCATGCTCGACGCCTACATCGAACTCAAGATGGGCGAAGTCACGCGTTTCCGCATGGCGCCGCACCCGGTCGAGTTCGACATGTACTACAGCCTTTGATGGCTTGCCCGGCTCTGCCGGGCCGCCTGGGCCAACCCGCAAGGGGCCATGATCATGGCCCCTTTTTTTGTTGCTCGGGCGGTCAATCGCCACCGTTCACACGCCGGCCCGGCACTTTTGAAACCGTTTTCGGTCATACTGAAAAACGCATATTGGTGCGCTCGCCGATCCCCCCAACCGCCTCCTGGAGTTGATGTCACCTTGAATCCGATGCCCTCACTCACGATCCGGTCGCTGGCTGTCGCCACGCTTGCGCTGTGCGTCCTGGAAGCTCACGCCCAGGCGCGCATCTACCGCTGCGGCAACGAGTACACCAACGACGCACAGGTGGCCAAATCCAAGGGCTGCAGCCCCATGGAGGGTGGCAACATCACCATCATCGAAGGCACGCGGCCCACGCCGCCGCGCGCCACGCCCGCGGCGGCGGCGCCACGCAGCGGCAACGCCAACGAACGCGTCGACTCGGCCGCGCAGCGCGCGCGCGACAGCGATGCGCGCGCCATCCTCGAGGCCGAACTGCGCAAGGCGCAGGAGCGCCTGGAGCAGGCGCGCAAGGAATACGCCAATGGCGAACCCGAGAAGCAGGGCATCGAGTCGCGCAACTACCAGCGCTACCTCGATCGGGTGGCCGATCTCAAAGCCGCCGTGGCGCGGGCCGAGAGCGACGTCGCCGGCCTGCAGCGCGAGTTGAACCGATTGCCGGGATCCGCCAACGCCGTCGGTTCTGCCGCAAAATGAGCGGCTTGAAAAAGCCCAGCTTCCCCTCCCTGCTTCCCACTTTCCCGCGCCGGGCGCCGGCCGACCCGGACGCGTTGGCCGCCGGGCGCAAGGCGCCCTCGGTGTCGTCCCGTTTCCAGTCCCTCGACCTGCTGGCCACGCTGGTGGCGGTGGTGGACCCGCACGGTGGCGTGCTCTACGCCAACGCGGCGCTCGAAGATGCGCTGGGCATGTCCCGCCGCAGCATCACGGGCGCGCTGCTGCAGGACTGCTTCACCGAGCCCCCGCTGCTGGAGAACGCCTTGCAGGGCGCGAGCGGCAACCAGTTTGCCGCGCTGCGCTACGACGCCTGGCTCAAGCGCCTCAACCACGAAGCCCTGCCCGTGCACGTGGTCGTGGCGCAGACCGACAACCCGGGTGAGGTGATCGTCGAGCTGCTGCCACTGGAGCAGCAGGCGCGCCAGGAGCGCGAAGAGCGGCTGATCGATCAGGCGCAGGCGAACAAGGAGCTCATCCGCAACCTTGCGCACGAAATCAAGAACCCGCTCGGCGGCATCCGTGGCGCGGCGCAACTGCTGCAGATGGAGCTCGAATCCCGCGAGCTGATCGAGTACACGCAGGTCATCATCCACGAGGCCGATCGACTGCAATCGCTGGTGGACCGCCTGTTGGCGCCGCACCGCAGGCCTCACGTGGTGGGCGACGTGAACATCCACGAGGTGTGCGAACGCGTGCGCTCGCTCATCCTGGCCGAGTTCCCCAAGGGATTGAAAGTCGTGCGCGATTACGACACCTCCATTCCCGAGTTCCGGGGCGACCGCGAACAGCTGATCCAGGCGGTGCTCAACATTGCGCACAACGCCGCACAGGCGTTGAGCGAACGCATCGCGGCGAGCGATGCGCGCATCGTGTTCCGCACGCGTGTGGGCCGACAGGTGACGTTTGGTAAACAGCGCTATCGGCTGGCACTGGAATTGCATGTGATCGACAACGGGCCTGGCGTTCCAGACTCGATCAAGGACCGCATCTTTTTCCCGCTCGTGTCGGGACGGGATGGCGGCTCTGGCCTGGGGCTCACGCTGGCGCAGACCTTTGTCCAGCAGCACCACGGATTGATCGAGTGTGAGAGCGTGCCGAACGAGACGGACTTCAAGATTCTGATTCCGTTGCCCTAGCCGTCACATACCGTCGAACGCCGTGCCACAAGAAGGGAAGACAACTCAATGAAGCCGATCTGGATAGTGGACGACGACCAATCGATCCGCTTCGTGCTGGAAAAAGCGCTGCTGCGCGAGAACCTGCCCACGCGCAGCTTCACCAACCCGCAGGATGTGCTCAAGGCACTGATCGACACGCCCGAGCACGAGGGCCCACAGATCCTGGTGAGCGACATCCGGATGCCCGGCGGCTCGGGCCTGGAGCTGTTGGAGAAGGTCAAGGAAAAGTTGCCCGGCCTGCCGGTCATCATCATGACCGCGTTCTCCGATCTGGACAGTGCGGTCTCGGCCTTCCAGGGTGGCGCTTTTGAGTACCTGCCCAAGCCCTTCGATCTGCCCAAGGCGGTGGAGCTGATCCGCCGCGCGGTCGATGAAAGCCTGCGTGAGGAAGTTGCCGAAGAGCGCATGAGCGCAGCGCCCGAAATGCTGGGCCAGGCCCCCGCGATGCAGGACGTGTTCCGCGCCATCGGGCGCCTGAGCCAGAGCCAGGTCACGGTGCTGATCACCGGCGAGTCGGGCTCGGGCAAGGAACTGGTGGCGCGCGCGCTTCACAAGCACTCGCCGCGCGCTGCCGGGCCCTTCGTGGCCATCAACACCGCGGCCATACCCAAGGATCTCCTGGAGTCCGAACTGTTCGGTCATGAGCGTGGCGCCTTCACCGGCGCGCAGACCATGCGCCGTGGCCGCTTCGAGCAGGCCGATGGCGGCACGCTGTTCCTCGACGAGATCGGCGACATGCCGTTTGACCTGCAGACCCGCCTGCTGCGCGTGCTGTCCGATGGGCACTTCTACCGCGTCGGCGGCCACAGCGCTGTGCGCGCCAACGTGCGCGTGATCGCCGCCACCCACCAGAACCTGGAGCAGCGCGTCAAGGAAGGCGTGTTCCGCGAAGACCTGTTCCACCGCCTCAATGTGATCCGCCTGCGCCTGCCCGCGCTGCGCGAGCGGCGCGAAGACGTGCCCATGCTCACGCGCTTTTTCCTGCAGCAAAGCGCCAAGCAGCTGGGCGTGGAGCCCAAGCGCATTTCCGAGGCCGCCCTGAAGCTGCTGGGCGCGTTCGACTTCCCGGGCAACGTGCGCCAGCTGGAAAACGTCTGCCATTGGCTCACGGTGATGGCTCCGGCCCAGGTGATCGAACTCAAGGACCTGCCGCCCGAGGTGCTGTCCATGAGCGGCACCGCCTCCGCAGGGGCCCCTGTTTCGGAGGCTCCGGCCGCGCTGTCCCTGCCCGCCGGCTTCATGGCCTCGGCGGCGCCTGAGCCGGTCTACGCCAGCAGTTCGGCGGCCATCGCGCACGCCGAGTCGGCCATCGCATCCCCCATGGCGCAGACCGCGCAGTCGGCGCCGCAGGCCTGGGAGAGCGGCTTGCAGGCCGAGGCCCAGGCCCTGCTCGAAGACGGCCGCACCGACGTCTGGGACGTGCTGACGCGCCGCTTTGAAACGCGCCTGATCCAGACCGCGCTGACCAACACGCGCGGGCGCCGCATCGAGGCCGC
>NZ_JAHCKK010000184.1 GCF_026125825.1 Hydrogenophaga sp.
ACGACGTCCTTCACCAGGACGGATGCGACATAGACACGGTCCAGCAGATTGCGGGCCTCGGCGAAGATTTCCCACTTGTCCGTGGAATAGCCGGCTCGCGCACCCAGCAGACCATACGAACCCAGGCGGTAAGCATTCGCGAAGTCCACGTACTTCGCGCCAATGAAATCGAAGGTGGGGCCGGCGCTGAAACCCGAGACATTGCGATACATCAGCTCACCGCGAACGAAGTAGCGCGGTGCCGAAGGCAGTCGGTTGTCGCCATAGTCCTGATCCGAATCGAAGGTGAATGCATTGTACGTGGCGTTCAGCAGCGGCTCGATTCGATGCCCACCTGATCCGAGAATGAAGCTCGCACCAAACAGGGCTTCGATACCGGCATGCGTCGTCTTGTCGATGTTGGCCGAGAGGCTGGTGCCCGGCGCATTCGGATCATCGCGAGACAGGATCTCGTTGCGTAACGCCGTGTAGTAGACAGACACGTCCCAGTTCAGACGTGTCTCGCCACGCTTGTTCACACCGCGCAGGCCCGTTTCCACGACGGTGCCATGCATGGCTTCGAGTGGTGTGCTGCCGCCGTCGTAATCATCGGTCAGCTCGAAGGTCGTAGGCGCCTCGTAGACCCGGCTGGCGCTCGCATACCATTCGGACTCTGTCCCGAGATTGCGAATGACGCCGAGTCGCGGGTTGATGCCGTCATAATCGGCCTCGAAGCCGCTCACATCACGATCGGCCGTGGTGAACTGTGCGCCGTACACCAAGGTCCAGTCCGACGCGAACTTCCATCGGTCCAGCACGAACACCTCCAGGCTCGAAGCCTCGTCATCGGTAGTGAACATGAGAAGGCCGGGCCGGCCGCCCTCGTTGGTGTAGTTGCCGCCGGCAACCGTGGAGTAGCCGTAGTTGACACCAAACAGCAGTCCATGCGAGCCCGCGGTTCGCTGGTAACGCAGCATCGCACCGGAATCCTCGTGCGTGGTGTCGATGAGCAGGCTGAAAAACGGCGTACTGACGATGGGATGGAACAGATCCTGATGCTCGTATGACGCGCCGATCTCCAGCGTTCCACCAGCCAGCTCCGCGATCGTGGCTTTTATCGCCGCACGCCAGGACTGCACGTCCTTGCTGTGATTACCGAGGATGGCGTCCGCGCGTCCTTGCCGGGGATTCTCGTGATACTGCCCGGGAGTCAGCTCGCGCGGCAGTTCCGCGTAGTAGTCCACGTAGTTGGCGAACAGTCGCGTGGACACGTTCTCCGAGGGAGCCCAACCCAGATTCGCATAAACGGCCTTCCGGTCCTGAACGCTGTGATCGCGATAGCCGTCGCGCTGTCGCGTTTCGGCCGCGACCAATCCATCAAAGTCGCCAAAGACTCCACTCAGCGTCACCCTGCCGCCCCAGTCTCCAAAGCTGCCGCCTGACAGAGATACATTGGATTGCGTGTTGCGCGCCGTGGGCGAGACGAAATCCATTGCGCCACCGAGTGTGCTCGCGCCGTAGGCAAGCGCATTGGCACCGTGTGCGAAGGTGGCGTAGCGCGCGCCCAGCGGATCCAGCGCACGATTGTGGTTGTTGCCGTCGGCTGCGCTCACCGGCAATCCGTCCTGCAGGAACTTCACACCGTTCTTGTCGTAGTCCGTGGCGTCGAGATTCGAACCGCGGCTCGAGTAGAAAACTTGGGTGTTCGGGAGTGCGTCGCGCTTGCCGACACGGTCAAGCGTCGCGGCGCCCGCCATTGCGGGCCGGGATACAGTCGACCCTGGAGTCGAACCGGCCCGAACCCATCTCGACCAATGTGTCTTCACGCCGCAGCAGCCACAACGCCTCCAGTCCCAGTCGCTGCGCCATGGCCGGCCCGTCGTTCGGCCCGGCCACCAGCAGCGCCGTGGCCCAGGCGTCGGCATCCATGCACGTGCGTGCCAGCACGGTGACGGAAGCGACGTCGTTTCGCACGGGCGCCGCCCGACGGCCGTCCATGGAGTGCGCCAAGCGCGCATCACCCACCTGCATGAAGCGGCGGTAGTCGCCCGAGGTGGCCACGGCCAGATCCTGCAGTTCGATCACGCCATGCACCGCGCGGCGCCCAGGCTCGGGGCTCTCCAGCGCCACGGCCCAGGGCTGCCCATCAGCCTGGCTGCCCAGGGCGCGCAGTTCGCCATCGAGCGCCGCCAGCGCGTGTCGGACGCCGTAGTGCCGCAGCACATCCACCATGCAATCCACGGCGTAGCCCTTGGCAATGCCGCACAGATCGATCTGCAGGCGCGCGCGTTTGCGGGCCCGGCCTGCATCCAGATCGAGCTCCAGGCTTTCGTGCGCGGGGCAACGGGAGGTGTCGCCCGCTACGCGAATCGCTTGCGCGTCGGGCACATCGCGTGCCGCACCAAAGCCCCAGGCATCGACCAGCGCTCCGACGGCAGGGTCGAAGGCACCCGCGCTGAGGCGGCTGATCTCCAGCGCCCGGGCAAGCACGTGCAGTATTTCTGCGGGCAGGCCCACCCAGGTTTCGACGGGTGCGCCGTTCAGGCGCATGAGGTCACTGCCGGGCTTCCAGGGGGACATCTGCGCATCCACCAGATCCACGGCCGCCTGCAACGCAGCGTGCATGGGTTTGGAGTCTCGATCCGGCGCGACATCGCAAATGACGGACCAGCGTGTGCCCATGGTCGGGCCGTTCAATTTCAGGCGCATGTCTGTACAAGATCAGAATAGGTCTTCGGCATAGCGCCCCTTCGCCTTGAGTTGCTGCACACTGAGGCGCAGCGTCCCCAGAATTTCGTCCAGTGCCTTGGCGACATCCCGGCCCATGGGGTGGCTGCCGCACACGCGCACGATGGCGCCGCGCTTCAGCAGATCGCGCAAGCGCGTGGCGTCGCGGCGCAGGGCTTCCTGCACGTAGCCGCCGCCCGGCACGCGCGAGAACTGGGTCTGCAGGCTGGCCAATCGCTGCTCATCGAGCCAGCGCCGGATCTCGGGCTCGAAATAGAAGTCCAGTGCGGGGTCGCGCCCGCCGTAATAAAGATGCATGGGGACGCGTCTGTCGTTGCGGCGGATGAATCCCGCCAATGGAGCCACCCCCGTACCTGCGCCGATGAGCACCACAGGCTGTCGCCGGCCTTGCAGAGCGAATCCGGGATTGCGGCGGATGAAGGCTTCGGCTGTGTCTCCAGGCTGCAGACCGTAGAGGTGGGTAGAACACACGCCGCCCTGAAACAGACGTACACAGATTTCCAGGAATCCGTCGCTGGTGCCCGAGGCCAGCGAGTAATAGCGCGGTACACCGGTGCCCGGTGCAACGATGCCCACCAGATCGCCGGCCGCAAAGTGCGCCAAGCCGCGCCCACGCAGGCGATCCCACCATCCCCGACGATACCATTGAAATCGCAGAATGGCCGTGGGCCTGTCCGTCTGCCCTGGGTAGTCCTGTCGCGAAATCAGCGTGAGCGTCGTGCTCGGCGGCACCCGCGGCACGTAGTTCAGCACCAGGGGCTCATTCAGTGCCTGCGCCAAGGCCTCGCCCCACAGAGCGAACTGTTGACCTGACTGCTGATGAATGCATTCGAGCGGCAGCAGCATCGGCCAGCCCTGCGCGCGCAGGACCTGCTCCACGGCCTGGGCAAACGCACAGAATGTCGGAAACTGCCGGTCGCCGAAGCCGAGTACTGCCACCGGTGCGCTCCCGCGGGGAAGGCGCGCGATGCGCTCCAGCGCCTGACGGGCATGGGTGGGGGCCTGCCCCTCGCCATAGG
>NZ_JAHCKK010000185.1 GCF_026125825.1 Hydrogenophaga sp.
TCCGCTGGACAAGGTCAGCGTCTCCATGACCATGAACGGCGCGGTGCTGCCGGTGCTGGCGGGCTATGTGGTGGCGGCGGAAGAGCAGGGCGTGCGGCAGGACCAGCTCAGCGGGACGATCCAGAACGACATCCTCAAGGAGTTCATGGTCCGCAACACCTACATCTTCCCGCCTGAGCCATCGATGAAGATCATCGGCGACATCATCGAGTACACGGCTCAGCACATGCCGAAGTTCAACTCGATCTCGATCTCGGGTTACCACATGCAGGAAGCCGGCGCCAACCAGGCGTTGGAGCTGGCCTTCACGCTGGCCGATGGCAAGGAGTATGTGAAGACCGCGATCGCCAAGGGCATGGACGTGGACGACTTCGCCGGGCGCCTGTCCTTCTTCTGGGCGATCGGCATGAACTTCTACCTGGAGATCGCCAAGATGCGCGCGGCGCGGCTGCTGTGGACGCGCATCATGAAGGGCTTCAACGCCAAGAACCCCAAGAGCCTGATGCTGCGCACGCACTGCCAGACCTCGGGCTGGTCGCTCACCGAGCAGGACCCTTACAACAACGTGGTGCGCACGACCATCGAGGCCATGGCCGCGGTGTTCGGCGGCACGCAGTCGCTGCACACCAATTCGTTCGACGAGGCCATCGCCCTGCCCACCGAGTTCAGTGCGCGCATCGCGCGCAACACGCAGCTCATCATCCAGGAAGAGACGCACATCACGAACGTGGTGGACCCCTGGGCCGGCAGCTACATGATGGAGAGCCTCACGCAGGAGATGGCCGACAAGGCCTGGGCGATCATCGAGGAGGTCGAGGCCATGGGCGGCATGACCAAGGCGGTGGACAGCGGCTGGGCCAAGCTCAAGATCGAGGCCGCCGCGGCGCAGAAGCAGGCGCGCATCGACTCCGGCAAGGATGTGATCGTCGGCGTCAACAAATACAAGCTCAAGCAGGAAGACCCGATCGAGGCGCGCGACATCGACAACATGGCGGTGCGCGACGGGCAGATCGCCCGCCTCAAGCAGATCCGGGCCACGCGCGATGCAGCGAAGGTGCAGGCCGCGCTGGAGGCGCTGACCGCCGCGGCCGACAGCGGCGAGGGCAACCTGCTGGATCTGTCGATCCGCGCCATCCGCCTGCGCGCCACGGTGGGCGAGGTCAGCGATGCGCTGGAGAAGGTTTACGGGCGCCACCGCGCCGATACACAAAAGGTGACCGGTGTGTACGCAGCTGCCTACGATTCCGCCGAGGGCTGGGAAGCCCTCAAGACCGAGATCGACGCCTTCGCCGCGGAGCAGGGGCGCCGGCCCCGCGTGATGATCAGCAAGCTGGGCCAGGACGGCCACGACCGGGGCGCCAAGGTGGTGGCCACGGCCTTCGCCGACCTCGGCTTCGACGTGGACATGGGGCCGCTGTTCCAGACGCCCGAGGAGTGTGCGCGCCAGGCGATCGAGAACGATGTGCACGCCGTGGGCGTGTCAACCCTCGCCGCGGGCCACAAGACGCTGGTGCCGGCCATCATTGCCGAGCTCAAGAAGCAGGGCGCCGACGACATCATCGTGTTCGTGGGGGGTGTGATTCCGCGCCAGGACTACGACTTCCTGTACGAATCGGGCGTCAAGGGCATCTATGGCCCGGGCACACCGATCCCGGCGAGCGCCAAGGATGTGCTGGAGCAGATCCGGAAGGCCCAGGGGTGACCCCTCGGGCATTGCTTGAAGGCATCGTGCGTGGCGAACCCGCCACGCAGCGCCGTGCCATGGCCAAGGCCATCACGCTGCTGGAGTCCACCCGGGCGGACCACCGGGCCCAGGGCGACGAGTTGCTCACCACCTTGCTGCCGCACACGGGCCGTGCGCTGCGCCTGGGCATCAGCGGCGTCCCGGGCGTGGGCAAGAGCACCTTCATCGAGGCGCTGGGCCTGTACCTGATTGAAAAAGGGCACCGCGTGGCGGTGCTCACCATCGACCCGTCCTCTTCGGTCTCGGGCGGCTCGATCCTGGGCGACAAGACCCGCATGGAAAAGCTTTCGGTGCACGACCGGGCTTACATCC
Organism: Hydrogenophaga sp.; assembly: GCF_026125825.1. Classification (GTDB taxonomy): domain Bacteria; phylum Pseudomonadota; class Gammaproteobacteria; order Burkholderiales; family Burkholderiaceae_C; genus Hydrogenophaga. Next base: position 2,057 of record NZ_JAHCKK010000185.1, read on the forward strand.
GGCCCAGCCCGAGCAGTGGCACGCTGGGCGGCGTGGCCGAGAAGACGCGCGAGGCCATGATGGTCTGCGAGGCGGCCGGCCATGACATCGTGATCGTCGAGACCGTGGGCGTGGGCCAGAGCGAGACGGCGGTCAGCGGCATGACCGACATGTTCGTGCTGCTGCAGCTGCCCAACGCGGGCGACGATCTGCAGGCGATCAAGAAGGGCGTGATGGAGCTGGCCGACCTGGTGGTCATCAACAAGGCCGACCTCGATCCCGATGCCGCCACGCGCGCGCGCGCCCAGATCACGTCGTCACTGCGCCTGCTCGGCCTGCACGGCCACCCCGAACACGCCCACCACGACGACGGCCTCTGGCATCCCCAGGTGATCCAGCTCAGCGCCCTCCAGGGGCGGGGCATCGATGCCTTCTGGGCCGAGGTCTCGCGCTTTCGTGCGCTGCAGACGGCCAACGGCCAGCTCGCCCGGCGCCGCCAGCAGCAGGCCCGCGCCTGGATGTGGGAGCGCATCGATGCCGGCCTCAAACAGCGCTTCCGGGCGCACCCATCGGTGCGCGCGGAACTCGACGAAACCACCCGCCGCGTGCTGGCGGGCGAACTGCCACCGTCCACCGCGGCGCGCCAGTTGCTGGACCTTTTTGACTGACCGATCGTTTCCTCCGGAGAACCACCATGCAGGACATCCTTGAACAACTCGAACGCAAGCGCGCCGCGGCGCGGCTGGGCGGTGGCGAGAAGCGCATTGCCGCGCAGCACGCCAAGGGCAAGCTGAGCGCGCGCGAGCGGCTGGAGGTGCTGCTCGACGAGGGCACTTTTGAAGAGTGGGACATGTTCGTCGAGCACCGCTGCACCGACTTCGGCATGCAGGACAACAAGATCCCGGGCGACGGCGTGGTCACGGGCTACGGCATGATCAACGGCCGCCTGGTGTTCGTGTTCAGCCAGGACTTCACCGTCTTCGGCGGCGCGCTCTCCGAGGCGCACGCCGAGAAGATCTGCAAGGTGATGGACCAGGCCATGAAGGTCGGCGCGCCGGTGATCGGCCTGAACGACTCGGGCGGTGCGCGCATCCAGGAGGGCGTGGCCTCGCTCGGGGGCTACGCCGACGTGTTCCAGCGCAACGTGATGGCCTCGGGCGTGGTGCCGCAGATCAGCATGATCATGGGGCCCTCGGCCGGTGGCGCGGTGTACTCGCCGGCCATGACCGACTTCATCTTCATGGTGAAGGACTCGAGCTACATGTTCGTCACTGGCCCCGAGGTGGTGAAGACGGTGACGCACGAGGAGGTCACCTCCGAGGAGCTGGGGGGCGCCATCACCCACACCACCAAGAGCGGCGTGGCCGACCTGGCTTTTGAGAACGATGTGGAGGCGCTGCTGATGCTGCGCCGTCTCTACAACTACCTGCCGCTCAACAACCGCGAGAAAGCGCCGGTGCGCCCCAGCGGCGACCCGATCGACCGCATGGAGCTCAGCCTGGACTCGCTGGTGCCCGACAACCCGAACAAGCCCTACGACATGAAGGAGCTCATCGTCAAGACGGTGGACGACGGCGACTTCTTCGAGCTGCAGCCCGAGTACGCGAAGAACATCCTGATCGGCTTTGCCCGCATGGACGGCCAGACGGTGGGCATCGTGGCCAACCAGCCG
>NZ_JAHCKK010000186.1 GCF_026125825.1 Hydrogenophaga sp.
CGCTGCGCGCTCGGGGCGCTTTGCGCCCGCTGGGGCGGCCGCTTCTGGGGCCCCTTCTCGAGGTCGGGGACTTCGCTTCGCGACTGTGGCGGCCCGTCTTTTGCCGCGAGCTGGCCGCAGGCGGCGTCGACGTCGGCGCCGCCGCTGTAGCGCTTGTGCGAGAACACGCCGCGGGCGCGAAGGACGTCGCGGAACGCGGCCTCGACGTCGTCGGCGGCGCGCGCGAACGGGTCCGGCGCGCCGATGCCGTTGTACGGGATGACGCTGAGGCGCGGCGACTTCCCGGTCCGCTCGCGGAACGAGAGGATCACGTCGGCGAGCGCGTGCGCGTGCGCGGCGGAGTCGTTCACCCCGGCGAGGAGCGTGACCGCGAACATCGGCGCGAGGCCGGTCAGCGCGACGTGCTCCGCCGCCGCGTCGAGCACGTCCGCGAGCGCGTGCGATCGCTCGATCGGCATGAGCGATCGCCGCGTCTCCGTGAGCGCGGACCCGAGCGAGAGGCCGAGCCGCACCTTCGGCGCCGCCTGCGCGAGGCGGCGGATCCCGCTCGGCAGCCCCGACGTGCAGACCGTGATCGCGCGCGCGTCGATCGCGAGCGCGGAGGGCTCCATCATCACCTCGATCGCGTGGAGCACGCGATCGAGGTTCGCCATCGGCTCGCCCATCCCCTGGAAGACGACGCCGTGCACGCGCGTCCCGGCGGGGAGGCCGCGCCGGACGACGCGCACCTGCTCGACGATCTCCCACGTCTCGAGGTTGCGCTGGAGGCCCATCCGCCCCGTCGCGCAGAACGTGCACGCGAGCGCGCAGCCGACCTGCGAGCTCACGCACACGGAGAAGCGGCCCTTCGCCTCGAGCGGGATGCGCACCGTCTCCACGACGTGCCCGTCCGCGGTCGCGAGCGCGTACTTCACGAACGGGTCGACCTTGCTCGCGCGCTCGGCCGCGATCGCGAGCGACGGCACGTGGCCCGCGCGGACGACCTCCTCGCGCGACGAGCGGCGGATGCCGGAGCTCGGCGTCTGCGGATCGACGTCGCGATGGACCTGCGAGACGACGCGGCGCGCCTCGTCGAGCGTGAGCGCGGGGAGCTGCCGCGCGAGCGCGGCCGGCGTGATCCCCTGGAGCGCGACGGGAGCGGCCATGACGGTGCCCGAGGCTAGCGGGCCCGACTGGCGGAGGCCACCCGGCACGAAGAAGGTGCTAGGTTGATCGCGTGTTCGGCTTCAGCTTCTCGGAGCTCGTGGTCGTCGTGCTCGTGACGCTCATCGTCATGGGCCCGAAGGACCTGCCCAAGATGCTGCGGAAGCTCGGGCAGTGGGCGGGCAAGATCCGGCGCGCCGCGGCGGACCTCCGCGCGCAGTCCGGCATCGACGACGCGCTCCGCTCGGAGGGGCTCGCGGACGACATCGCGGAGATCCGGAAGCTCGCGCGCGGCGAGCTCGACGCCGTGCAGCGGGCCGCCCGCGTCGAGGCCGACGCGCCGAAGCCGATCGCGCAAGAGGACTACGCGCGCGGCGACGACTTCAACGTCTTCCGCGACCGCGAGTACCCGCGCGACGGCGCCGACTCGTACGGCTGCCTCCCCGACAACGCGATCGTCTACGCGGAGGGCCTCCCGAAGAGCCCGCTCGCACGCGACGCGCTCTACCTCCTCGGCGACGAGGACGCCGAGCTCCCGCCCTTGCCCCCCGCGGAGGAGACCGAGGCCCCCGAAGAGACCGAAGCTCGGGCGGAGGCGGAGGCGTCATGACGACGGCGGAGACGAGCGAGCACGACGAGCCCGAGGACGACGTCAAGATGACGATCTGGGAGCACCTCGGGGAGCTCCGGAAGCGCCTCGGCCGCGCCGCGATCGGCCTCGTCGCGGGCGCCTGCGTCTGCTGGGCGTACCGCCAGCTCCTGCTCGACTGGCTGATGGTGCCGTACGCGAAGGCGTGGGGGGAGCGGTTCCCCGAGCTCGTCGCCGCGGGCCAGAAGCCGGAGCTGCAGACCCTCGCGCCCGCCGACGCGTTCGTGAACTACATGCAGCTCGCGCTGGTCGGCGGGGTCATCCTCGCGACGCCGATCGTCTTCTACCAGCTCTGGGCGTTCATCAGCCCGGGCCTCTACTCGCGCGAGAAGCGCTACATCATCCCGTTCGTCGTCTTCTCGACGACGCTGTTCACGTCGGGCGTCGCGTTCGCGTACTACGTCGCGCTCCCGTTCAGCTTCCCGTTCTTCTTCTCGCTCCTCGGCGAGGTCGGCTCGCAGTCGGGCGTCGTCCTGACGACGAAGCCGACGATGGAGTACTACCTCGACTTCGCGGAGCACATGCTGCTCGCGTTCGGCTTCGTCTTCGAGCTGCCGCTGTTCATCGGGTTCCTCGCCCTCGCCGGCATCGTCACGCCGCAGCAGCTCGTGAAGTTCAGCCGCTACGCGATCGTCGGCGCGTTCGTCGTCGGCGCGTTCGTCACGCCGGGCCCCGAGATCTCGAGCCAGATCGCCGTCTCGAGCGCGCTCATCGCGCTCTACTTCCTGAGCGTCGGGCTCGCGTTCCTCATCTACCGGAAGAAGAAGGACGCCTGAGCCCGGGCGCCCGCGGTCACGGCGGGGCGTCGCTCGCCGCCGCCCGCGGATCGAAGGACGCCGGGCGCGTCCCCGCCTGGTCGAGCGCGCGGAGGCCTCCGCCGGCGACGTACGTCTCCGTCTGCGCGACGTCGGGGCGAGCGCGGAGCCGCGAGGACGCCCGCGCGTCGCTCAGCCAGTTCCGCAGGCGCCACGCCCCGAACCCGAGCGCGGGCCCGACGACGAGCGCGATCGCCCAGACGAAGCGCGTCCACGCGGGGCGGCCGCGCGCGAGCAGCCCGTGGTCGCTCGCCGGCTCGAAGTTGCGCGCGCGCGCGTCGATGAACGGATCGAGCGAGGCGAGGTCGTCGAGCGTCCCGCGGTGCGTCGCCGCGGCGAGGGCCTCGCGGGCGCGCCGCACCGCCGCGAGCTGCGCGTCGGCGGCGTACTGGCCGCGGGCCTCGAAGACGAACGACCTCGTGGGAAAGACGAGCCAGAGCGACGAGTGCGTGTACCGTCCCTTGTGGCTGTGGTGCACGGGGTCGAGCGACTGGAGCTCGGAGAGGGAGTAGAGCTCGAGCTGCCGGGTGCGCGCGTCGACGAGGTCCAGCGGGAACACGTAGACGCCGGGCGCGAACGGGAGCGAGCCCCGGATCGCCCGCCGGCGCGCGAGCATCGACGCCGAGAGGACGAGGGCCGCGCCGGCGGCGACGTAGCCGCCGAGCAGACGCCGGTCCTGCACGGGCGCGTCGATCGCCCCGAAGCGCCAGCACCCGAGGCCGCCGAGCGCCGCCGCCGCGAGCACGAGGAGGAGGTACCACCCCGCCGGGCTCCGTTGCTTCGAGACGCGCTGGCAGATCGGCCGCGCCGCCGGCGAGGCCGACACGAGCGAGCGGACGAATCGCTCGCGGGTCGTCCGCGGGAGGTCGTTGAAGTCGATCGAGCGCACGCCGGCCGTTAGAGCACATCTCGTCACCCGAGATGTGCTCGTTGAGCAGGAGCGGACGCGGCCCAGACTACGGCGCCGCGCGCGCTCAGGCCCGCGGCTCGGAGAGCGGCACGGGGACGCGGCG
>NZ_JAHCKK010000187.1 GCF_026125825.1 Hydrogenophaga sp.
GGGCGCGGGAACCACCTCGGTCACCCGCACCTTCGAGAACATCTTCCGCCGCGAAGGCGTCACCGCCGCCATCATCGAAGGCGACAGCTTCCACCGCCACGACCGCCAGGAAATGAAACTGCGCCAGGCCGAAGCCGAGCGCGCGGGCAACGGCCACTTCAGCCACTTCGGCCCCGAGAACAACCTCTTTCCCGAGCTCGAAGCGCTGTTCGCCAGCTACGCCCGCAGCGGCACCGGCCAGTCGCGCAAGTACCTGCACGACGCCGAAGAGGCCGCGCCCTGGAAGCAGGCGCCCGGCACCTTCACGCCCTGGCAGGCACTGCCCAAAGACACCGACCTGCTGTTCTACGAAGGCCTGCACGGCGCCGTGGTCACGCCCGAAGTCAACATCGCCCAGCATCCCGACCTGCTCATCGGCGTCGTGCCCGTGATCAACCTCGAATGGATCCAGAAACTCTGGCGCGACAAGTCCAAGCGCGGCTACAGCACCGAGGCCGTCACCGACACCATCCTGCGCCGCATGCCCGACTACGTGAACTACATCTGCCCGCAGTTCGCGCACACCCACGTCAACTTCCAGCGCGTGCCCTGCGTGGACACCTCCAACCCCTTCATCGCGCGCGAGATCCCCGCGCCCGACGAGAGCTTCGTCGTCATCCGCTTCGCCAAGCCCAAGGGCATCGACTTCCAGTACCTGCTGAGCATGATCCACGACTCCTTCATGTCGCGCGCCAACACCATCGTCGTGCCCGGCGGCAAGATGGAGCTGGCGATGCAACTCATCTTCACGCCCTTCATCTGGCGGATGATGGAAAGGAAGCAGAGGGTGATGGCATGAGCAACCGCCAGCCCCCCAACCTTGACCTCGCGCGCCGCATGGCCAACGCGATCCGCCTGCTCGCGGTGGACGCGGTGGAGGCCGCGCAGTCCGGCCACCCCGGCGCGCCCATGGGCATGGCCGACATCGCCGAAGTGCTCTGGAACCGCCACCTGCGCCACAACCCGGCCCACCCGCACTGGTTCGACCGCGACCGCTTCGTGCTCTCCAACGGCCACGGCTCCATGCTGCTCTACGCGCTGCTGCACCTCACCGGCTACGAGCTGTCGATGGACGACCTGCGCCAGTTCCGCCGCCTGCACAGCAAGACCGCCGGCCACCCCGAGGTGGGCGTGACCCCCGGCGTGGAAACCACCACCGGCCCGCTCGGCCAGGGCCTGGCCAACGCCGTGGGTATGGCGCTGGCCGAGAAGCTGCTCGCCACCGAATACAACCGCCCCGGCCACGCCATCGTGGACCACCACACCTATGTGTTCCTGGGCGACGGCTGCCTCATGGAAGGCATCAGCCACGAAGCCTGCTCGCTCGCCGGCACGCTGCGCCTCTCGAAACTCATCGCGCTCTACGACGACAACGGCATCTCCATCGACGGCCACGTGCAGGGCTGGTTCACCGACGACACGCCGCGCCGCTTCGCCGCCTACGGCTGGCAGGTGGTCACCGTCGACGGCCACGACCCCGGCGCGATTGACGCGGCGCTGCGGCGCGCGCGCAGCGCCAGCGCGCAGGCCGAAGGCAAGCCCACGCTGATCTGCTGCAAGACCGTCATCGGCAAAGGCGCGCCCCACAAACAGGGCAGCCACGACGTGCACGGCGCCCCGCTCGGCGCGGCCGAGGTGCAGGCCACGCGCGACGCCCTGGGCTGGAGCGCCGCGCCCTTCGAGATCCCGGCCGACATCGCCGCCGCCTGGAACGCCACCGAGCGCGGCCACGCGCTCGAAGCCGACTGGCAGGCCCGCTTCGCCGCCTACCGCGAGGCCTACCCGGCCGAGGCCGCCGAGTTCGACCGCCGCCTGCTCGGCGAGCTGCCCGAGGGCTTTGCCGAGCGCCTGCCCGCCATCGTCGCCGCCCTGGGCCAGCGCAGCGACGCCGTGGCCACGCGCAAAGCCAGCCAGCTCGCGCTCGACGCCATGGCGCCGCTGCTGCCCGAGATCTTCGGCGGCAGCGCCGACCTCACCAGCTCCAACCTCACCCACTTCAAGGGCTGTGTCACCGCCGGCCCCGACAAGGCCGGGCGCTTCACCGGCGGCAACCACCTGAGCTACGGCGTGCGCGAGTTCGGCATGGCCGCGATCATGAACGGCCTGGCGCTGCACGGCGGCTTCATCCCCTACGGCGGCACCTTCCTCGCCTTCAGCGACTACAGCCGCAACGCGGTGCGCATGGCCGCGCTCATGAAGCTGCAGGTCATCCACGTCTTCACGCACGACAGCATCGGCCTGGGCGAAGACGGCCCCACCCACCAGCCGGTGGAGCACGTGCCCAGCCTGCGCCTCATCCCGGGGCTGGACGTGTGGCGCCCCGGCGATGCGCTGGAAACGGCGGTGGCCTGGGCCCACGCGCTGCAGCGCCGCGACGGCCCCACCGCGCTTGCGCTCTCGCGCCAGAACCTGCCGCCGCTGGGCGACGAGACCCGCGCCGCCGCCGTGCAGCGCGGCGGCTACGTGCTCTCGGACATGGCGGGCGCGCAGGCCGTCATCGTCGCCACCGGCTCCGAAACCGTGCTCGCCCTGCAGGCGCAGACCGCGCTCGCGGCCGAAGGCATCGCCGTGCGCGTCGTCTCCATGCCCTGCACCAGCGTGTTCGACCGGCAGGGCGCCGCCTGGCAAGACCAGGTGCTGCCGCCCGCGCTGCCGGCCGTGGCGGTGGAAGCCGCGCACCCCGACTTCTGGCGCAAATACGTGGGCCGCAGCGGCCGCGTGGTCGGCATGAGCACCTTTGGCGAATCGGCCCCCGCGAAAGACCTGTACGCCCACTTCGGCATCACCGCCGCGCGCGTGGCCGACGAGGTGCGCGCGCTGCTGCACCCGCGCCCGCGCGTGCGTGCGGGCATCGAGGTGGAGGCCGCATGAGCGCCGTGGACCTGGCGATGTTCGACCTCGACGGCACGCTGGTCGCCACCGCTGGCGAGATCGGCGACGCCGTCAACGACACCCTGGTGCGCTTCGACCTGCCTGCCGTGTCGCAGGTGCAGGTGGAGCGCTGGATCGGCCACGGCACGCGCGAGCTGCTGATCCAGGCCCTGGCCTCGGCCGGCCAGACCGGCGTGGACGTGGTGCGCGCCAGCGGCACCCTGCCGCTGATCGCCGCCGAGTTCGACCGCCACTACCAGCGCCGCTGCGGCACGCGCAGCCAGCTCTACCCCCACGTGCGCGAAACCCTCACCGCCCTGCGCGAACGCGGTGTGAAGCTCGCCGTCGTCACCAACAAGGAGCGCCGCTACACCGCCACCGTGCTCGACGCGCACCGTCTCGCGCCCCTGTTTCACCGCGTCGTCAGCGGCGACACCCTGCCCACCAAAAAGCCCGACCCGGCCGGCATCCAGAGCTGCCTGTCGCAGTTCCAGGTGCCACCGGAGCGCGCGCTCTTCGTGGGCGATTCGTCCATCGACGTCGCCACCGCGCGCCACGCGGGCGTGCGCGTCTGGGCCCTGCCCTATGGCTACAACATGGGCGAGCCCATCACCGCTTGCGAACCTGATCGCGTCATCGACAACCTCTCGGCCCTTCTTCACTGACCATGACACAGAAAGCTCCCCTCCGCC
>NZ_JAHCKK010000188.1 GCF_026125825.1 Hydrogenophaga sp.
GACAAGGTGGTGCGCCTGATCCGCATCAACGAGTACAAGCGTCGCCAGGCGCCCGTGGGCATCCGCGTGACCCACCGCAGTTTTGGCAAAGACTGGCGCTACCCGATCACCAGCAAGTACCGCGCGTGAGCGCGGCGCGATGCCAAGACCCGGAATCGGATTCGCCTGGAAATGCAGAGGCGCCCAGGGTTGAACCGCGCTGCGAGCGGACCTCCCGCGACGCGTTGGGCATAATGAAATAGACACGCCTTTCCAGCAACGCCCCCCGGAGTCTCCGAATGAAACAAATCACCGCCGTCATCAAACCGTTCAAGCTCGAGGAAGTGCGCGAGGCCTTGGCCGAGCAGGGTGTGACCGGCCTGACTGTGACGGAGGTGAAGGGGTTTGGTCGGCAGAAGGGGCACACCGAGCTCTACCGCGGTGCCGAGTACGTGGTGGACTTCCTGCCCAAGGTCAAGGTGGAGGTCGTGGTCAAGACCGACGACGTGGACCGCTGCGTGGACGCGATCATTCGCGCGGCCCGCACCGGCAAGATCGGTGACGGCAAGATTTTCGTGACCTCGGTCGAGCGCGTGGTGCGCATCCGAACCGGCGAAGAGGACGAAACCGCGGTCTGAGACCCCGGTTGCGCGAGGCTCAGATGGCCTCGATGCGCGGCTCGGGGGCCAGCCCGGCCCACTGCACCAGTTCGGGCAGCAAGCTGGCCGGGTCGCGACCCACACGGATCAGGTCCATCTGCCAGGCGTTCATGAATTGCTGCTCGACGCCCGTGCGCAGAAAGGTTTCGAGGCCGTCGTAGTAGCCGCCCACGTTGAGCAGCCCCACCGGTTTGTCGTGGTAGCCCAATTGGCGCCAGGTCCAGACCTCGAAAAACTCCTCGAAGGTGCCGATGCCGCCTGGCAGGGCCACGAAGGCGTCGGCACGCTCGGCCATCATGCGCTTGCGCTCGTGCATGGTGTCCACCACGTGAAGTTCGGTGCAGCCGTGGTGCGCCCACTCCTTCTCCACCAGGGCTTTCGGGATGATGCCGACCACGCGGCCACCGGCGGCCAGCGTGGCTTCGGCGACCACGCCCATCAGGCCGTTTCGGCCGCCCCCATAGACAAGCTGGCCGCCCCGGCTGCCAATCCATTGGCCCACGGCATGGGCGGTTTCGGTGAAGGCGGGGTGGGCGCCTGGGCGCGAGCCACAGTAGACGCAGAGCGAAAAGGTGGGAGAGGTCATGTGGAACGGGGAAATGTCAGGCCCAGCGGGCCCAAAGGGCGGCGATCCAGATGCCGGCGCACAGCACCAGACTCAGCAGCACGGCCGCGCTGCCCATGTCTTTGGCGCGCTTGGACAGGTCGTGCCACTCGGGTCCGATGCGGTCGATGGCGGTTTCGATGCCGGTGTTGAGAAGTTCGACCACCATCACCAGCACCACCGAGGCAGCCAGCAAGGCCGTCTCGACCCAGGTCTGGCCGAGCCACAACGCAGCCGGGATCATCACGAGCGCAGCCAGGGCCTCTTGGCGGAATGCTGTTTCTCCCCAGCCCGCACGCAGTCCGGCCAGGGAATATCGAAACGCGTGCGCCATGCGCGTGAGACCAGTGCGGCGCTTCTGCGCATCAACGGGTTCTTGTTCTTTCATCTAAAACCGATTCTCAACGCTTGGCGCGCGCGGGGGTAGGGGGTGGGGCCTGATGCACGAGGCGAGTGCCTGCGAGCGCGTCGTGCAGAAACTGGCGCTGTGGATGAAAGCGCGAGAGCAGGGCCCACACCACGATCCAGCCGCACAGCAGCACCGCCAACTCGCCACCAGGCAGTCCCATGAATCCGGAGACCGCCAGCGGCGGCAGCAGCCACAGCCAGGCCAGCAGGTAGCGCAGCAAGGCGCGCGACTGGGTGAGCCCGCGCCCCTGCCGGTCCACGACGCGGATGTGCCAGGTCTTCATGGCCAGCGTCTGGCCCTTGGCCCAGAACCAGGCGAAGTAGATGCCGAACACCACGAAGAGGAAGGCCTGCTGCGCATGCCGGTTGTCCAGGGCATGCCGGGTCTGGGTGAGCGTGGAGAACAGGTAGCCGGCGATGAACACGACGCCGAACATCAGCATGCCCTCATAAAGCCAGCACGCCATGCGGCGGCGCAGCGAGGGCGCCATCAGGCTGGGTTCGGCGCTGGGCAGGGGCGTCGTCGAGGAGGGCGGGGAAACAGGCATGGGACGGGCGCGAAGGCGGCAAGGAAGAGGGGAATTGTCGCATTGCGGCACACGCGGGCGCCTTTTTGCGGCGCCCCATGCAGCCCCGGCTGGAAAAACCTTGCTGCAGTGCGATAATGCCCGCTGCAATTCAAAACAAGGCAAACGGATCAGGGTCCGGCGGGGTATGTGCCCGCTCATGGCCATTGGTCTCAAGTCTCGAAACCGCTCCACAAGAGTGGGTCAAGAGGCACCCAAGGTTTTTCGTCAGAGAAATTCTCGAAAGGTTCATCATGGAAATCACCAAGGCCGAACTGGCCTCGGCTGCCGCCGCCAAAGGCGCAGCCCCTCAAGACCTCCGCGGCGCAGAAATCCTCATCAAGGCCCTTCAGGCCGAAGGTGTGAAGTACGTCTGGGGCTATCCCGGCGGCGCGGTGCTGCACATCTACGACGCTTTCTACAAGCAGAACACCATCCAGCATGTGCTGGTGCGCCATGAGCAGGCCGCCGTGCACGCGGCCGACGGTTATGCGCGCGCCACGGGCGATGTGGGCGTGGCCCTGGTCACCTCCGGACCGGGTGTGACCAATGCGATCACCGGCATTGCCACGGCGTACATGGACAGCATCCCCATGGTCATCGTGACCGGCCAGGTTCCCACGGCCGCGATCGGCCTGGACGCCTTTCAGGAGTGCGACACCGTGGGCATTACCCGCCCGATCGTGAAGCACAACTTCCTGGTCAAGGATGCGCGCGACATGGCGATGGTGATGAAGAAGGCCTTTCACATCGCGCGCAGCGGCCGGCCAGGCCCGGTGGTGGTCGACATTCCGAAGGACGTGTCCTTCAACAAAGTGCCCTACAACGGCTACCCGGACTCGGTGGAGATGCGCTCCTACAACCCGGTGCGCAAGGGCCATGGCGGCCAGATCCGCAAGGCGCTGCAACTGCTGATGTCGGCCAAGCGGCCCTACATTTACACCGGTGGCGGCGTGCTGCTGGGCAACGCCACCAACGAACTGCGCACGCTGGTGGACATGCTGGGCTACCCGGTGACCAACACGCTGATGGGGCTGGGCGCCTATCCAGCCTCCGATCGCAAGTTCCTGGGCATGCTGGGCATGCATGGCACGATCGAGGCCAACAACGCCATGCAGAACTGCGACGTGCTGCTCGCCGTCGGCGCACGTTTCGACGATCGCGTCATCGGCAACCCCAAGCACTTCGCGCAGAACGAACGCAAGATCATCCACATCGACATCGACCCGTCGAGCATCTCCAAGCGCGTCAAGGTCGACATTCCCATCGTGGGGGATGTCAAGGATGTGCTGACCGAGTTGATCAGCATGGTTCGCGAGAGCACCGCGCGCCCCGATGACAAGGCGCTG
>NZ_JAHCKK010000189.1 GCF_026125825.1 Hydrogenophaga sp.
GCGCGCGACGAGACCGCGCTTGCCGCCCTGGCCGCGCGCTACGCCCAGGCCCTGCGCGGCCGCGACGACGCCGAGCTGGCCGACATCTGCTTCACCGCCAACGTGGGCCGTTCGCACTTCGCGCAGCGCGCCACCGTGCTGGCGCACAGCGTGGCCGAACTCTGCGAGCGGCTCGACGCGCTCGCGCGCGGCGCCGAAACCGAGGGCGTGAAAACCGCCCGCGTGGCGCGCCGCGACCCCGCCCGCGTGGCCTTCCTCTTCACCGGACAGGGTGCGCAGTACGCCGGCATGGCCCAGGGCCTGTACCACAGCGAGCCCGTGTTTCGCGAGGCGCTGGACCGCTGCGCCGCCTTGCTCGCGCCGCACCTGGAGCAACCCCTGCTGTCGGTGCTGTTCCCGGCCGACGGCGACAGCCCGCTGCTCAACGAAACCGCCTACACCCAGCCCGCCCTGTTCGCGCTCGAATACGCGCTCACCGAGTGGTGGCGCGCCTGGGGCGTGGTGCCGCAGGCCGTCATCGGCCACTCGGTCGGCGAACTCGTGGCGGCCTGCGTGGCCGGGGTGTTCAGCCTGGAAGACGCCCTGCGCCTGATCGCGGTGCGCGGCCGACTGATGCAGGCGCTGCCCGACGGTGGCGGCATGGCGGCGGTCTTCACCACCGAAGCGCAGGCGGTCCAAGCCATCGAGCCTTACCGCGGCAGCGTGTCGCTGGGCGCGGTCAACGGCGTGGACCAGGTCGTCATCTCTGGCGCGCAGGCCGATGTGGACGCCGTCTGCCGCGAGCTGGCGGGGCAGGGCGTGCGCACCCAGGCCCTGACCGTCTCGCATGCCTTTCACTCGCCCCTGGTCGAACCCATGCTCGACGCCTTCGAGCGCGAGGCCGCGCAGGTGCGCTTCTCGCGCCCCACCGTGCGCGTGGTCTCCAACCTCAGCGGCGCGCTGGAGAGCGAGGCATTCACGCGCGCCGGCTACTGGCGCCAGCACGTGCGCGAGGCGGTGCGCTTTGGCGACGGCCTGCAGGCCCTGGCCGCGCTGCGGCCCGATGTGTGCATCGAGATCGGCCCGCACCCCACCTTGCTGACCCTGGCCAGCCGCGCCTGGGGCGACAGCGCCCCGGCGCTGGTGGCGTCGCTGCGCAAGGGGCGCCACGACGGCGAGCAAATGCTCGAAGCCGTCGGCGCGCTGTACCTCGCGGGTGCCGAATTGAACTGGCGCGCCGGCGGCCCCGGCCGCGTGGTGGACCTGCCGTCCTACCCCTTCCAGCGCGAGCGCTGCTGGTTCCAGGCCAAACCCACCGCGCCGCTGCCTGCGGTGCGCGGCCGCAGCACGGGCCATCCCCTGCTGGGCACGCGCCTGCGCGGCGCAGGCCGTGAAACGGTGTTCGAGTCCCGCCTGGGCGCCGACGACCCCGCCTACCTGCGCGAACACCGGGTGCAGGGCCATGTGGTCGTGCCGGCCACCGCCTACCTGGACACCTTGCTGGCCGCCGCGCGCCAGCAGTTCGGCCCCGGGCCGGTCGCGGTGGAAGACATCACCGTGCAGGAAGCCCTGCTGCTGGCCGACGACGGCGCGGCCCGCACGCTGCAGGTCGTCTGCGGCGCGGCCGGCGAGGGCGGTGCCGTGGCGGTCACGCTCAGCAGCCTGGCCGAAGACGCCCCCGATGCCGAACCCTGGGTGACCCATGTGTCTGGCACGCTGCGCGCGGGCCCCGCCGCGCGGCCCGCAGGCACGCTGAGCGCCCTCAAGGCCGCGTGCGCCCAGCCGGTGGACATCGCCGGTTTCTACGAAGGCTTTGCGCGCCGGGGCCTGGACTTCGGTCCTGGCTTCCGATCCATTCAAAGCCTGTGGCAGGGGCCTTCGCAGGCGGTGGGCGAAGTCGCGCTGAGCGGCGCGCTGGCCCCACAGGCCGACGCCTACGGCATGCACCCCGTGCTGCTCGACGGCTGCCTGCAGGTGCTGGCCGCCGCGCTGCCCACCGAGGGCGAGGAAGGCCTGTACCTGCCCATCGGCATCGGCCGCTTCGTGCTGCACGGCGCGCCCGGCGCGCGCTGCTGGAGCCACGTGAACGTGCTGGCCAGCAGCCCCGAGTCCAGCCGCGCCACCGTGACCGTCTGGCAGGCCGATGGCACGCTGGTGGCCGAGCTGGCCGATGTGCAGCTCAAGCGCGTCTCGCGCGACGCCCTGGCGCGCCTGGGCGAGCGCTGGCTCGACGACTGCCTGTACGAAACCGTCTGGCGCGCCGCACCCCCGCTGGCGCAGGGCAGCGCGCCGACGGCGCCGCTGGCGGCGCTCAGCGCCCAGGCCATGCAGGCCTTGCCCACGTTGCGCCAATCGGCGCGCCTGGACGCCTACGACGCCTTCATTCCCCAGCTCGAAGCCCTGTGCGCCGAGTACGTGGTGCGAACGCTCTCGCGCCTGGGCTGGGCGCCCACGGTGGGCGAACGGGCCGCAGAGGCCGAACTGGCCGTGCGCCTGGGCGTGCAGGCGCGCCACCAGCGCCTCTTTGGCCGGCTGCTGGCCATCCTGGGCGAAGCGGGCCTGCTCGCCCGCGAGTCGTCCGGGTGGGTGGTGCGCCGGGGTTTGCACGATGCGCAGCCCGGCACCGAGCTGGCGCGCCTGAAGGCCGCCTTCCCGGACGCCGCCGCCGAGCTGGAGATGACCGGCCGCGTGGCCGCCGAGATGGCCGAGGCCCTGCGCGGCGAGCGCGAACCCATGCAACTGCTGTTCCCCGGCGGGTCGCTGGACACCGCCGAGCGCATGTACCGCGACGCGCCCACCGCCCAGGTCTTCAACGGCCTCGTGACCGAGGTCATGCTCGCCGTCGTGGCCCACCAGGCCAGCGGTGGCGGTCGGCCGCTGCGCATCCTGGAGATCGGCGGCGGCACCGGCGGCACCACCGCGCGCGTGGCGCCGCGCCTGCCGGCCCAGGGCGTGGAGTACACCTTCACCGACATCGGCCCGCTCTTCGTGGCGCGCGCCAGGGAGCGTTTCGCCGCGCACGGCTTCATGCGTTTCGCGGTGCTCGATCTGGAGCAGGACCCGACGTCGCAGGGCTTCGATCTGCACAGTTTCGATGTGGTCATCGCGGCCAACGTGATCCACGCCACGGCCGACCTGCGCCGCACGCTCGACCGCGTGCGTGGCCTGCTCGTGCCTGGGGGCCTGCTGGCCATGCTGGAGGTGACCGCACCCCAGCGCTGGTTCGACCTCACCGTGGGCCTCACCGAGGGCTGGTGGGCCTTCGACGACACCGACCTGCGACCCGACTACGCCACCCTGCCGCGCGAGGCCTGGCTCTCGCTGCTGGCCGAGCAAGGCTTTGAAGAACGCACGGCCCTGCCCGAAGGCGGCGGCCACCAGGGCACGCTGGCCCTGCAATCGCTGCTGCTGGCGCGCGCCACCGCACCGGCCGCGCGCTGCTGGCTGCTGTGGGCCGACGAGGGCGGCGTGGCCGCGCGGCTGGCTGAGCGGCTGCGCGCGCGCGGCGACGAGTG
>NZ_JAHCKK010000019.1 GCF_026125825.1 Hydrogenophaga sp.
GGTGTCCGCCACGAACGCACGGATGCCTTCGGCCAGTTTTTCGGTGGCCATGGCATCCTCGTTGAGCGCGAAACGGAAGCTGGCCTCGTCGTGGGTCACATAGGGAATGTCCAGCGACTTGGCGGTGTTGGTATCCAGTGCCCGGCTCAAGGGTGCATCGCTGGCGGCCAGTTGGGCCAGCAGTTCGGGGCTGATGGTGAGCAGATCGCAACCCGCCAGCGCCGTGATTTGACCCACGTTGCGAAAGCTCGCACCCATCACCTCGGTGGCTATGCCGTGCTTCTTGTAGAACTCGTAGATGCTGCGAACCGAGCGCACCCCCGGGTCGTTGGCACCCGCCATCGCGGCCTCGTCCCAGCCAGCGCCTGCGCTTTTCTTGTACCAGTCGTAGATGCGGCCCACGAAGGGCGAGATCAGCTGCACCTTGGCCTGGCCACAGGCCACCGCCTGGGCGAACGAGAACAGCAGGGTGAGGTTGGTATGGATGCCCTCGCGTTCCAGCCGCGCCGCAGCCTGGATGCCTTCCCACGTGGAGGCGATCTTGATCAGCACGCGGTCCACATGCACCCCTTCACCCTGGTAGAGCTCGATGATCCGCCGCGCGCGGGTCACCGTGGCTTCGGTGTCAAAACTCAGCCGGGCATCCACTTCGGTCGAAACCCGGCCCGGAATCAGGCGCAGGATCTCGCCACCAAAAGCCACCAAAAGGCGGTTCATCACCTCGTCCAACCCCTGGGCGCCGTGTTTCGCGACAGCGTCCTTGAGGAGGTGGGCGTACTCGGGCTTCTGGACCGCCTTCAAGATGAGCGACGGGTTCGTCGTGGCGTCCTGCGGGGCGTAGGCCGCGATCTGGTTGAAGTCACCCGTGTCGGCCACGACCGTGGTGAATTGCTTGAGGGCGTCGAGTTGGTTCATGAACAGATTATCGGCCAGCCGATGTAATAAAATTTCACGCCACTTCTCATCCATGTAACCACCATGCTCGACCGGATCAAAGCCTCCCTGCCCTCGCTGGCACCCGCCGAGCAACGCGTGGCCAAGCTCGTGCTGCTGGACCCGCGCACTTTTGCCAGCCTGCCGGTGACCGAGTTGGCCGAGCGCGCGCACGTGAGCAAGCCCACGGTGGTGCGCTTCTGCCGCAGCATGGGCTATGACGGCCTTTCGGACTTCAAGCTCAAACTCGCCGGCACGGTCAGCGAAGGTGTGCCCTTCATCCACCGCAGCGTGGATGTGGACGACAAGACCAGCGACGTGCTGGTCAAGGTGATCGACAACACGGTGGCTGCGTTCCTGAAGTACCGCAACGACGCGTCCAGCCACGCGATCGAAAAGGCGGTGGACGCCCTGGTGGCCACCTACAAGAACCGAGGTCGCATCGAGTTCTACGGCGCTGGCAATTCAGGCATCGTCGCGCAGGATGCGCAACACAAATTCTTCCGCCTGGGCATCAATGCCATCGCCTACAGCGACGGCCACATGCAAGTGATGAGCGCGTCGCTGCTGGGGCCGGGCGACTGCGTGGTGATCATCTCCAACTCAGGCCGCACTCGCGACCTGATGGACGCCGCCGACATCGCGCGCAAACATGGCGCCACGGTGATCGTGATCACCACCAGCGGCTCTCCGCTGGCGCACAGCGGCCACATTCACCTTTCTGCCGACCACCCGGAAGGGTACGACCGCTACAGTCCGATGACCTCGCGCCTGATGCACCTGATGGTGATCGACATCGTGGCCACCTGCCTGGCGCTGCGCATCGGAGGCAACAAGCTCCAACCGCTGCTCAAGGAAATGAAGAACAACCTCCGGAGCAAGAGGTACACGTGACCGCGCGCCAAGCGCTTGAGGACGGCGCGTATCCCCCGCCGCCAAACCGGGACTAGATCCGCCCCTCTTCCACCGCGTGGCAGGCGATGCGAATACCACCGAGATCGAGCAGGTTCGGACGCTCGCTGCGACAACGGTCGTTGGCATGCGGACAACGCGGGTTGAACGCACACCCACTGGGCGGATTCAGCGGGTTGGGCACCTCACCTGACACAGGCGTGCGCGCCTTGCCGGTGTCGTGCATCTTCGGAATCGCATCGAGCAACATGCGCGTGTAGGGGTGGCGCGGCCGGTCGAACAGCGTGTGCTTGGGCGCCAGCTCCACCAGCCGCCCCAGGTACATCACACCCACCTGATCGCTCACGTGGCGCACCACCGCGAGGTTGTGGCTGATGAAGAGGTAAGTCAACCCGCGCTCGCGCTGCAAGTCCTTCATGATGTTGAGCACCTGCGCCTGCACGCTCACGTCCAGCGCCGAGGTGGGCTCGTCGCACACCAGGAACTCGGGCTGCGTGGCCAGGGCCCGCGCAATGGAGATGCGCTGGCGCTGTCCACCGGAGAACTGGTGTGGGTACTTCACACGGTCCTGCGGCGACAGGCCCACCGACTTCAGCAGTTCATCGACCCGAGCGCGCAAGGCCACCGGCTCGGTCTCGATCTCGTGCTCGCGCAAGGGCTCGGCAATGATGTCTTCCACGCGCCAGCGCGGGTTCAGGCTGGCGTACGGGTCCTGGAAGATCATCTGAATGCGCCGGCGCAGTTTGCGGCCTTCCGGCGTCTTGAACGCGGCGTGGGCGTCCTGGCCGTCGAACTGGAAGCCACCCCGGGTCGGCTCGTACAGACCCACCAGCAGGCGCGCCACCGTGCTCTTGCCGCAGCCGGACTCCCCCACCAGAGCCAGTGTCTGGCCGCGCGGGATGTCGAAGGACACGCCGTCCACGGCGCGCAGCAGTTGTCGCGGCTGGCGTTCGATCACGCGATTGAGCCAGGGCGCGGACACATCGAAGGTCTTGGCCAGGTCGGTGGCGCGCACCAGCGGCGCTTCAGGCACGGCTGGCGGCAATGCAGCGCTGCGGTTCTGCGCGGCCAGCACCGCCTTTTCGATCATGTCCGCGCTCATGCCAGGGCCCCCGCCTGCGCGTGCAGCCAGCAGGCCGCCTGGGTGGCGCCGGCCGGCAGCAGATCAGGCCGCTCGACGTGGCAGCGGTCGAACACCTTCTCGCAGCGCGGGTTGTACGCACAGCCAGAGGGAATGGCATTGAGCCGCGGCATGGCGCCGTCGATCTGGTGCAGGCGCTCACGGTCCTGGCTCATGTCGGGAATGCAGGCCATCAGGCCAGCGGTGTAGGGATGCGCCGGGTGGTTGATGACCTCGTGCACCGGGCCGATCTCGGCGACTCGCCCCGCGTACATCACGGCCACCCGGTCGCAGGTCTCGGCAATCACACCCATGTCGTGGGTGATCAGCATCACCGCGGCACCGCGCTGTTTGCAGATGGTTTTGAGCAAGGTGATGATCTGCGCCTGGATGGAGACATCGAGCGCGGTGGTGGGCTCGTCGGCCACGATGAGTTGCGGTTCGGCCGCCAGGGCCAGCGCGATCACGACGCGCTGGCGCATGCCACCAGAGAACTGGTGCGGGAAGTGGTCGATGCGCTGCTCCGCGGCCGGGATGCCTGTGTCCTTGAGCAGGTCGATCGCGCGCCTGCGCGCTTCGGTTTGGCTCACAGGCAGGTGGGTGGTGATGGTTTCGATGAGCTGGCGGCCCACGGAATACAGGGGGTTGAGCGAGGTCAGCGGATCCTGGAAGATCGCGCCGATCTCGCGCCCCCGCACTTTGCGCATCTGATCCTGAGGCAGGTTGTCGATGCGCCGACCGTGCAGCAGGATCTCGCCGGAGGCGACGCGGCCCGGCGGCTCCAGCAGGCCAATGATGGAGGCCCCCGTGAGCGACTTGCCTGCGCCGGATTCCCCCACCACCCCCAGGATCTCGCCCGGAGCGATGTCGAAAGAGATGTCGTCCAGCGCGCGCAGCGTGCCACGGCGACCCGGGAATTCGACAACGAGATTCTTGACTTGGAGAAGGCTCATCTTGATCTCAGCGCAGGCGGGGGTTGAGTGCGTCGCGCAGCCAGTCGCCCAGCAGGTTCACGCTGAGTGCAATCAGCACCAGCATCGCGCCCGGGAAAATGGTGATCCACCATTCACCAGAGAACAGGTAGTCGTTGCCCACGCGGATCAGCGTGCCCAGCGACGGCGAGGTGGGCGGTGCACCCACCCCCAGGAAGGACAGCGTGGCCTCCGTGATGATGGCCGTGGCCACCTGGATGGTGGCCAGCACCAGCACCGGGCCCATGACATTGGGCAGCACATGGCTGCGCATGATGCGCAGTGGAGCCACGCCAGTCACGCGCGCGGCCTGCACATACTCCTTGTTGCGCTCCACCAGTGTGGAGCCGCGCACGGTGCGCGCGTACTGCACCCAACCGGTGAGCGTGATCGAGATGATCAGCACACCAAAAGCCAGCGTTTCGTGCGCATTGGGGAACAGCGCGCGGCCAACGCCAGCGATCAGCAAAGCGATGAGGATGGGGGGGAAGGACAGCATCACATCGCACAGGCGCATGAGAAAGCCGTCCACCCACCCACCCAGAAAGCCGGCCAGCAGGCCGAAGGTGACACCGATCACCACCGAGAGAAGCACCGAGGCCAGCCCCACCGCGAGCGAGATGCGCGCGCCGTACATCAGCGCCGAGAGGATGTCGCGGCCCTGGTCGTCCGTGCCGAGCAGGAAGCTGCTCGACCCATCCGGGTGCCATGCCGGCGGCAGCCGGGCGTTTGTGAGCTCAAGCGTCGCCAGGTCGAAGGGATTGTGCGGGGCCACCCATGGTGCGAAAACCGCGCAGAACACACATATGAAAGCAATCACCGCCGCGACGATGGCGGTCGGCGAAGTGCGGAAGCTGTGGCCGACATCGCTGTCGAGCCCGCGTTTGATGAGGCTGATCACGTGGGGAACTTGGTTGGGTGCGGCGCCACCGCGAGACCTTGGCCTCGCGGTGGCCAGGCCGGCTTACTTCGCCGGCTTCACCGACATGAAGCGGAACGGCATGAAGTTGTCGGCGAGCTGGACCAACTCCACATTGCTCGCCACGCCCCAGGCCAGCGCCTGCTGGTGCAGCGGGAGGTGGCCGATGTCGTCCGAGTGCAGCTTGAAGGCCTCCTTGATCAGGGCATCGCGCTTGGCCTTGTCGGTCTCCGACTGGATCTGCACCGTCAGCTCATCGAGCTTCGGGTTGCAATAGGCCCCCAGGTTGAACTGGCCACTGCCCTTGTCGTCCACGCAGCGCATCAAGGCATTCAGGGCGTTGTGCGCGTCATAGGTGCCTGGTGTCCAGCCCAACATGTAGAAGCTGGTATCGCGGCGCAGGACCTTGGGGAAATAAGTGCCCTTGGTTTCGGCCTGCAGATTGATCTTCACGCCGATGCGCGCGAGGTTGGCCGCCACCGCCTGGCAGATCGCGCCATCGTTGACGTAGCGGTCGTTGGGGCAGTTCAAAGCCACTTCAAAGCCATTGGGGTAGCCAGCGTCGGCCAGCAGCTTCTTGGCGCCTTCCGGGTCGTACGGCAGGCGGTTGTTCATGGCGTTGTCGAAGCCGTTGATGCCGGGACCCACCATCAGCGCCATGGGCTTGGAGGCACCACGCATCACGGTGCGCTGGATGCCATTGATGTCAATCGCCTGGTAGAAGGCCTGGCGCACCCGCTTGTCCTTGAAGGGGTTCTTGCCCTTGACATTCGAGTACAACAACTCGTCGCGCTTCTGGTCCATGCCCAGGAAGATGGTGCGCAGTTCAGGGCCTTGCATCACCTGGCTCTTGCCGCTGGCGTTGATGCGCGCCACGTCCTGCAGCGGCACCGGTTCGATCACATCCACCTGTCCCGAGAGCAGCGCGGCCACACGGGTGGAGTCGTTGCCGATCGGCGTGTACTCCACATTGACGACGTTGCCTTCGATCTTGCCCCAGTAGTTCCCGTTGCGCACAAAGCTGGTCTTGACGTTGGGCTGGCGCTCGCGCAAGCGGAACGGCCCGGTGCCGTTGGCGCGGAACGAAGCCGCATTTTCGACCCCCTTGCGTCGATCCACCGGCCGCGTGGCCTGGTTGTCCTCGGCCCACTTTTTGTTCATGATGAACAGCAGCGAGAGCACATCGGGCAGGATGGGGAACGGACCCTTGGTCTCGATGTCGACGGTAAAGTCGTTGACCTTGCGGACCTCCTTCACATCGTTGGTGTAGCTCTTCATGTCCGAACCTTCACCCGAGGCGCGCGCGAAGGTGAACAGCACGTCGTCGGCCGTGAAGGGGGCACCGTCGTGGAATTTCACGCCTTTGCGCAGCTCGAAACGCCAGACGCTGGGTGAGGTCTGCTTCCAGCTCGTCGCCAGCCCGGGTACCAGCTTCAGGTTCTGGTCGCGAGCGACAAGGGGTTCGTAGACATTGTTCGTCACGCTGAGCTGCAGGGACTCGTTGAGCGAATGCGGGTCCATGGACAACGCATCGCCCTGGTTGCCGATGCGGATGGTCTGCGCCGAGGCAGCCCCCAGGGTGAGCAGGGCGGTGGTGACCAGCGTGGCCGCCAGCGTTTTCCGGAAGATCATGCGTCGCTCCTTGATGCGTTTGTGGTTGTGGAAGGGGTTCTGGCCGATGCCAGGGAGTCGTCGGCCAGCGGCATGGCGTGCTCCACCAGGCTGGCGTGCAAGGCCGCACCAAGCGGCAAGACCTCGTCGTTGAAGTCGTAGCGGCTGTTGTGCAGGAAACAGCTGCCGAGGCCGTTTTCGGCACCCTGCCCCAGGCGCAGGTAGGCGCCGGGCTTGACCTGCAACATGAAAGAAAAATCTTCGGCGCCCATGCTGGGGTCCATGTTGCGATCCACGTGATCGTGGCCCACCAGCTTCTGCGCCACGTCGGCCGCAAAGCGTGCCTCGTCGCGCGTATTGATGGTGGCAGGGTAGATCCGCTCGTAATTCACATGCGCCGTCGCCCCCAGGCCCAGGGCCACGCCGGAGCAGACTTCCTGCAGGCGCTTCTCGACCATGGCCTGCACTTCGGGGTTGAAGGTGCGCACCGTGCCCACCAGCGTGGCCTTGCCGGGCATCACGCTGAATGCACCCATGTCGCCGGCCTGCATGGCACACAGGCTGATCACCGCGCTGTCGATGGCACGCACATTGCGCGAGACGATGCTCTGCACCGCCGTGATGATGTGGGCCGAGACAAGCACCGGGTCCACCGTCTGGTAGGGGTGGGCCCCATGGCCACCCTTGCCCGTCACTTCGATGGTGATGCGATCGGCCGAAGCCATCATGGGCCCGGGGTTCACGCCCACCGTGCCGGGACGCATCTGCGGCCAGTTGTGCATGCCGAAGACCGACTGCACCGGGAAGCGATCAAACAGGCCATCCTCGATCATGGCCTTGGCGCCCGCAAATCCTTCCTCACCGGGCTGGAAGATCAGCACCGCCGTGCCATCGAACTGGCGCGTTTCGGCTAGGTAGCGCGCTGCACCCACGAGCATGGTCGTGTGGCCGTCGTGGCCGCAGCCATGCATCATGCCGGGGCGAACCGACTTCCAGGCGAAATCGTTGTGTTCGGTCATCGGCAGCGCGTCCATGTCGGCGCGCAGGCCGACCATGCGGCCACTGGCGTGGCGGCGGCCGCGGACAACCGCCACCACCCCGGTCTTGCCAATGCCGGTGTGGATCTCGTCCACGCCACACACCTTGAGCGACTCGACCACGCGCTGAGCGGTGTAGTGCTCTTCGAATCCGATTTCCGGATGGGCGTGCAGGTCGCGTCGCAGGGCCGTGAGCTCGGGATGGAAGGCCGCGATATGGGCAAACGCGCGGCCATGGGCCTTGATGCGGGGCGGAAAGGACATCAGTGGCCTCCCGCCTTCTCCACGCGAAGGCGGGGATCCACCGCGAAGTACAGCAGGTCGACGACCAGATTGATGACCACGAAGATCAGCGCAATGAGGCACAGGTAGGCGGCCATCACCGGGATGTCGGCGAAGGTCACGGCCTGGATGAACAGCAGCCCCATGCCCGGCCACTGAAACACCGTCTCCGTGATGATCGCAAACGCAATCAGGCCCCCCAGTTGCAAGCCGGTGATGGTCATCACTGGCACCAGGGTGTTCTTCAGCGCGTGCCCGAAATGCACCGCACGGTTGGTCAGGCCCCGGGCTCGCGCGAACTTGATGTAGTCGGTGCGCAGCACCTCCAGCATCTCCGCGCGCACCAGCCGCATGATCAGCGTGAGCTGAAAGATAGCCAGCGTGATGGCCGGCAGCGTGATGTGGTGCCAGCCCTTGGGTGTCAGCAGGCCGGTGCTCCACCAGCCCAATTGCGTCACCTCGCCTCGGCCAAAACTGGGAAACCAGCCCAGGGTCACGGCGAACAACAGGATCAGCAGGATGCCGATCAGGAACGTGGGCAGGGACACCCCGAGCAGCGACACGGTCATGAAAACCTGGCTCATGAACGTGCCACGACGCAGTGCCGCGTACACCCCCATGGGAATGCCCACCACCAGCGCCAACACCGCCGCCACCATCGACAGCTCCAGCGTGGCAGGAAAGCGCTCCGCGATCAGGCGCGAGACCTTCGCCCCCTGTCGCAACGACAGGCCGAATTCACCTTGCACCGCATTGACGAGGAAATGCCCGAACTGCACGAAGAAAGGGCGGTCCAGACCGAGCTCGGTGCGCAGCTCGCGCACCTGATCGGGGGTGGCGTCCTGTCCGAGCAGGAAGACCACGGGGTCTCCCACATACTGGAACAACATGAACGCGATGAACGCCACGCTGACCATGACGATCACGGCCTGCGCCAGTCGCCGAAGAATGAATGCGAACATCGTGTGAAAAATGAAGAGAGGGTCGCCCCCTGCGGTGCGCGACCCTCGACTGACGCTGTGAAATCAGTTTACCTTGATGAGGCGCCAGTCCAGGCGGTTGTCCGCCCGGTGCACCACGTCGATGTTCTTCTTCATGGCCCAGGGAATGATCTGGTTGTGCAAAGGGATATGGGCCACGTCCTCATTCTGCAGCGCCAGTGCCTTGGTCAGCAGCTCCGTGCGCAGCTTCAGATCGGTTTCCTTCTTGGTCCGCTCCACCAGCGCATCCATCTGCGGATTGCTGTAGCGGCCCACGTTGTAGTTGCCATCACCACCGGCGCCCACCGAACGCACCAGGGACTGCAGGCTGTAGAGCGCATCAAAAGTGGGCACACCCCAGCCCAGCATGTAGATGCTGGCCTCATAGCGCTGGATCATCGGGAAGTAGGTCACCAGCGGCAGGGTGCGCAACTTGGCCTTCACACCGATGCGCGCCCACATGGAGGTCACGGCCTGGCAGATCTGCTCGTCGTTGATGTAACGGTTGTTGGGGCAGGCAAAGTCGACTTCGAAGCCATCCTTGTAGCCCGCATCGGCCAGCAGCTTCTGGGCAGCCGCCACGTCGAAAGGGTGGCGCTTGTGAACCGCCTCCGTCCAGCCGTTGACCTGAGGGGCCACCAGTGCGCCGGTGGGCTGCCCCAAGCCGCGCAGGCTCACCCTTGCGATCGTGTTCATGTCGATGGCCTGGTAAAGCGCCTTGCGGACCCGCTGGTCCTTCAAGGGGTTCTTACCCTTGATATTGCTGCCCGGCAATTCATCCCGGAACTGGTCCATGCCGAAGAAGATGGTCCTGTTTTCCACCCCATCGATCACCTTGAGGTTCTGGTCGCCACGCACGCGCGCCAGATCCTGTGGGCTGGGGTCGAGCACGAGATCCACCTCACCCGAGAGCAAAGCCGCCATGCGTGTGGCCACGGCCTTGACCGGCGTGTAGATCACCTCGGTCACGTTGCCCTCCGACTTGCCCCACCAGTTCGGGTTGCGGGTGACCACCAGCTTCTGGTCCTGTTGCCACTCCTTCAGCACGAAGGGACCCGTCCCATTGGCGTTGCGATGGGCAAAATTTTCGTCCTGCGTCTTGATGTCCTTGGGCAAGGTCGAGTTGTTCTTTTCTGCCCAGGCCTTGCTCATCATGCGCAGCTCGGTGAGCTGGTTCAGCAACACCGGATTGGGGTCCTTGGTGAAGATGTCGATGGTGTTGGCGTCCACCTTGACCACCCGGTCAATGCCCTGGGCATAGATGCCGAAATTCGAGGTCTTGGCCATCGCCCGCTCGATCGAGAACACCGCGTCGTCGGCCGAGAAGCTTGAGCCGTCGTGAAACTTGACGCCGGTGCGCAGGTTCATGCGCAGCTGGGTTGGGGTCACCTGCTTCCAGGCCGTCGCCAGAACGGGCTCGGGCTTGAAGGTCTTGCTGTTGTAGTAGACGAGCGACTCGTACACCGACGCGTGAATCCCGTTGGCCAAGGCATTGTTCTGTGAATGAATGTCCCACGTGGGAATGTCACTGGCGCTCGTCCATTTGAAGGTTTTGGCGTGAGCGCCGCCGGCACCAAAGGCCACCGCGGCGAACAGGACTGCGAATGGGAGCTTCATTTGTTGACACCTAAATAAAGTGGACATCCCGCCACTATGCAACAAACGTTCCCGGCCAATGCACCGGAGTAACCCGAACGGACAGACGCGCCTGCGTCAATCCGGCGCCCGTTCCAGGCTCAGCGCGCCATACCAGGCGGTGAGTTCGCTCTCCGTGTTGTCGGTGTCCGTCATGAGCGCCACCAGACGCAAAGGGCCCGGCTCCTCGCCAAACGCGAGACGGAAATCGGCGCGCACGTCGCGCACGTGGTCGCGCCATTGCCCCAAGTTGGCGACGTCGCTGTCCACCACCAGTTTTCGTATGCGGTCCGTGCGCGGGTTCACCACAACGGTGCCCGGCTCGTGCTTGGCGCTCCAGACATAGACCAATGAAGCGTAGGGCAGCTCTTCCCCTGTGAGCAAGCGACTCATCTCAGACAGGCGATGGTTTCGGGGCGCCCAGCGCGTGCGGTCGCCATCGAAGGCAAGGACCACCCTGACCGCAGAGTCCGCCTGACTGGACACGGCCAGATCGGCGTCTGCGGGAACGCCATCGACCCGCCACGAAAACGACAAGCGCCCCACGGAGTCCAGCGAAGGCACGAACCGCTGACGCAGGATGCTCACGGAACTGTTTGCCCGCACCCGCAGCGCCGGGCGCCCTTCCACCTGCACGGGCTCGAATGGCTGGTAACGCTTGCCAGGAAAAAAGAACGCCTCCCACGGCACATCCGTCGCGGGGGTCGCAAACAGTTGCCTGGCCGTCTTCAGCGCGGCCGGGCTGGCCCCCTTGGCCAGCTTTTGGGGCCGAGTGGGCGTCGAGTCCTGCGCCGCATCGTCTGACATCGCGGGAGACCCCGCACATCCAGCCAGCATCAGAGCAAGCGAGCCCGCACAGGCCACAGACCCCAACACGCGCACCACACCCGGTTGGCCCGCACAAAAGGGAGCCTTGATGTTGCAAATGTGCATAAAAGAATGAATATGGTTTATTGCAATTCTGATTTTTCTTCAAAAAATCAAACTTTAGAAATACATTCATGCCCCGGAGCCATGGTGGCTTCAGGCCATGAAATGGGCGAATGCATTCTGCTAACCCCTTCGTGGCATGTCAAAAGCGTTTCAATGGAGAGGATCCCATGTTCAAGAAAACTCTGACCAGCCTGCTCGCCCTTTTCACCGCCGCCAGTTTCGCCGCCGTCGACATCAACACCGCTACCGTGGCTGACCTGGACAGCATCAAAGGCATCGGACCAAACACATCGGCCAAGATCCTGGACGCACGCAAGTCAGCCCCGTTCAAGAGTTGGGGCGACCTGATTCAGCGGGTGCCTGGCATTGGTGACAAACGCGCGGCCAAGCTCTCGTCACAGGGGTTGACCGTGAACGGAGAAGGCTTCAAGCCGTCGGCCGCAGCGCCCACAGACAAGAAGGCTGCCACTCCGACCAAGTAGTCTCACGGCACGCCCATAAAAAAAGCCACCCGGCATGCCGGGTGGCTTTTGACTGATCGGTGTTCCGAAGAACGGAGATCAGAACTTGTGCTGGACGCCGACGCCGAAGATCGTGTCCGTTTCGGTGGTCGTACCGCCAACCTTTTCCTTGGCCTTGGTGAAGGCAGCGTAGGTCGAGGTGCGCTTGGACAGAGCATACAGAGCGCCAACCGAGTAGCCAGCGCGCTTCGTATCCGTGCCGTCCTTGTCCTTGGACGCAGCGTAGCCGGTCGAAAGGGTCAGAGCGGAAGACAGGGGGAAGTCAGCGCCGATTTGCCAGTCGTTGGTCTTGGTAGCGAGCACGTTGCGGGTCTGGCCAACGCCACCCTTCACCACTGCGACGCCCAGGTCATAGGCGGCGGTGAAGTAAGTGAACTTGGCATCGTTGCCCACGCCAGCAGCGTCGTTTTGCAACTGGTAGGCGAATGCGGCCGTCAGCGGACCGGCAGCGTACTGCAGGTTGAAGTCGGTCTGGTCGCGCTTGACAGCTGCGTTCTCGTCCAGGCCGCGAGACACGGCAGCGCTGAAGCCGCCGAAGTTGGGCGTGGTGTAGCGCAGTGCGTTGCGGGGCTTGTCGTTGTACTGAGCGACGCTCATCACTTGATAAGCAGGCGAGAAGGCAACAGCGTCAAAAATGGAGTTGCCGATGTAGAACACGTCGTCGAAAGCCGACCACACGTTACC
This sequence comes from Hydrogenophaga sp., assembly GCF_026125825.1. Taxonomy (GTDB): domain Bacteria; phylum Pseudomonadota; class Gammaproteobacteria; order Burkholderiales; family Burkholderiaceae_C; genus Hydrogenophaga. The sequence goes on from NZ_JAHCKK010000019.1 coordinate 12,539, forward strand.
GAACTGGGCGGTACCGAAGCCACCTTCCAAACCGACCCACGATTGGCGGTCGAATGCGGTGCCGGTGTTGGCCGTGCCGGTGGAAGCATTGAAACCTTGCTCGAGCTTGAAGATGGCCTTCAAACCGCCGCCCAGATCCTCCGAACCCTGCACGCCCCAACGGCTGGTCGCCAGACCACCCGAATTCAGGACCGTGGTGGAGGTGGAAACACCACCAGCTTCATTCTTCGTGCGGCCGGCCCACACGTCCACCAGACCGTACATGGTCACGCTGGATTGGGCTTGTGCCACACCAGCCACGGAGCCGAGGACAGCCAGGGCGATCAATGATTTTTTCATGGTTACTTCCTTAAAAATATTGCGGTGAGAACCACCACAAAGTTAGAAACTGACTGGTGCATGTTAGGAGCAAAGCTCACTACCCCCTAGGGTAAGCCCTGAAAAACGGTTCAATTTCGAGTCAACCTGTTGTCTTGGTGCAACAACACAGGGGTGCAACATCGTTGCCGGCTTTCGATTGGCCAAGAAAACAAAAAAGCCACCTGTCCGGAGACAGGTGGCTTTCAAACATCTGCACAAGCTGGCTTGAAGCCAGCGAGACGATCAGAAGTTGTGTTGCAGACCGAAGCCGAAGCCGGTGCTGGACTTGGCGCCATTGCCGCCAGCGCCGGTCACCGTTGCCGGGACCCAAGCGGCGTTGCGGCGTGCAACGTTCACGTAGGCTTGCGTGCGCTTGCTCAGGAAGTACTTGTAGCCAGCGATGATGGTGCGGCCGTCGTCGCCCACTTGCTCGTTGTTGTTGAACGAAGCGTAGATCAGGCCAGGACCCACGGGAGCCGTCAGGCCCAACGCGTAGGAGTTGTCTTGATCGGAGGCCAGGCCGCCTTGGTCACGGATGGTGAAGAACACCTTGACGACGCTGAAGTCATAGGAAACAGCGAACTGGTTCACAGCCTTGAGCGTGGTGGCAGCTGCCGTGGCGCCCGTGTAGTTCACGAACGTGGCGCTCAGAGGACCGCCGTCGTAACGAACACCGATGGCCTTGCCAGCCTTGTTGCCCACAGCCGTGGACTCGGAAGGTGCATATTCCAGCTGGACTTGCACGCCGCCGAAACGGGGCGAGTGGTACTGCACCGCGTTGGGCACATACACCGAGCTCGATGCGTTCGAGGTCTTGGCCGAGGCAGTGGCGTTGCCGCCCAGCACGGTGTTGGCGTCATGCACGGAAACACCCTTCGTGCCGTTGGCCAGCAGGACGTTGCCGTACAGCGTGTTGACCGGACGGCCAGCGCGCAGGGTACCGAAGCCGCCGGTCAGGCCAACGAACATGCCGTTGTTGCCCAGGCCATCGGTGGAGGACACGGTGCCGGTGTCGCTGTTGAACGAGGTCGACACTTGGAACACGGCCTTCAGGCCACCGCCGAGGTCTTCGGTGCCGGCCAGGGTCCAGTTGCTGGTGCCGTTGCGGTTGGCGGTCATGCGCAGGGCATCACCAGAGAAACGCTTCTCGAGGCCAACGTCAACGGTACCGGACAGGGTCACGGTCGACTGTGCGAATGCGGCGCCGGTGGCTGCCACAGCGGCCAGAGCGATCAGGGTCTTTTTCATTGAAGGGTTCTCCAAGGGTTAATAAGGGCCGGGGGTCTTTGCCACCGAGCCAACCTCCATCCAGGAAGCTTCGCTAATTGCATCAGAAAGTTTCCGATGGCGCCATGGTAGTGACGGCTTTTCTCGCCTCATGGCGGTGCATCCGTTGCACACGTGCCACGTTGTTAGTAGATACCCGCATATGGATAGGCTCTGGAATCATGATCCCCGTCCTTCGACGTTCAGCCCAGGAAACCGACAGGGGCAACCGCATGGAAGAATTCCCGACACGCAATCCATGGCAGCATGTGCCCTGGTGATCCCTTCCAGCCCAAACCATGCCCAACACCACCGACGCCCTGTTGACCGCCGCCGATGCCGCCTTGAGGACCCTGTTCGTCTCACCAAGGGCCACGCGCGAATGCCCGACCCTGCCCGAGCGGGCCACGGACGCGGAACTCGGACCGCAAGAGCGCGAGCTGTCGGGCGCCTTGATGCGGGTGAACCATGTTGGCGAGGTCTGTGCCCAGGCGCTGTACACCGCGCAGGCCCTGGCGGCACGTTGGCCCCGAGGAACCGGCGGAACGCCCAATGAGGCCCTTGCCCGCCAACTGGAGGCCGCAGGACGTGAGGAAACCGACCACCTCGCGTGGACCCAGGCGCGCCTGGACGAGCTGGGCGCCCGGCGCTCGCTGCTCAATCCGCTCTGGTATGCGGGGGCCTTCGGCCTTGGGCTGATCGCCGGACGCGTGGGACCCGGTGTGAGCCTGGGTTTCGTCGTCGAGACGGAACGCCAGGTCGAAGCCCACCTCGCAAGCCACATGGACCGCCTGCCCGCGAAGGACCAAGCCTCCCGAGCCATCGTCGCGCAAATGAAGGACGACGAAGCCCGGCACGCGCGCGAGGCTCAGCAAGCAGGGGCGACGGAACTGCCAGCCCCGGTCAAAGGAGTGATGCGCATGGCGGCCAAGGTCATGACCACGGTCGCCCACCGCATCTGAGCGGCGCGCCAGCGCGGTACTTGGACTCAGGCCTCCAGCAAATCAAAGCTGGTGGTGATCGCGGCGGTCTTGCCCAGCATGATGCTGGCCGAGCAGTATTTGTCGTGGCTCATGGCAATGGCGCGCTCCACCGCTGCTGCCGGAATGCCTTTCCCCGTCACCGTGAAATGCATGTGGATCTTGGTGAACACCTTGGGGTCGACGGGCGCGCGCTCGGTCACCAGCTTCACGCTGCACCCGCGCACGTCGTGGCGGCCCCGCTTGAGAATGAGAACCACGTCGTAGGCCGTGCAGCCACCGGTGCCTGCCAGCACCGTTTCCATGGGCCGGGCCGCCAGGTTGGCACCCCCGTTGTCTGGCTTCGCCTCATCGGGAGCGCCATCCATGGCGATCACGTGGCCGCTGCCAGTCTCGGCCACAAAGCCCATGTTTGAACGGGTGCCGGCAGCGCCGGTCCAGGTGACGGTGCATTCCATGAAAGGTCCAGTCGTTAAATAACCAACGGTATTGGGGTCAGCGCTCTAAAAATCGCAAAAACACGGTTTCGCGATGTTGCAATGCAGCATGAGCGCGTTATACTGGCGCCATTGTATTTACGGTTGTCTCCTCTACCCTCCACGGGTGGATTCAAGCCCGGTCTGGTTCTGCCAGTCCGGGCTTTTTTTCGCCCCCGATATGATGTGCAGCGAGGAATACCATGCCGTCAGCCCGTCCCACACAACACAACAACACCCCCAAAGCCTCGTCGACCACCACCATGGGCCCGGCGGACTACCTGAAAAAGATCCTGAACGCCCGGGTGTATGACGTCGCCGTGGAATCCGCCCTGGAGCCAGCCAACAACCTGAGCCGACGCTTGCACAACACAGTGCTGCTCAAGCGGGAAGACCAGCAACCCGTGTTCAGCTTCAAGCTGCGCGGCGCCTACAACAAGATGGCACACCTGTCGCCCGAGCAGCTGAAGAAGGGTGTCATCTGTGCCTCGGCGGGCAACCATGCCCAGGGCGTGGCACTGGGTGCGCGCAAACTGGGAACGCGGGCAGTGATCGTGATGCCGACCACCACACCCCAGGTCAAGATCGACGCCGTTCGCGGCTTTGGCGGCGAAGTGGTGCTGCACGGCGACAGCTATTCCGATGCCTACACCCACTCCCTCACCCTGCAAAAGAAACAGGGCCTCACCTTCGTGCACCCGTTCGACGATCCTGACGTGATCGCAGGCCAGGGCACGATCGCCATGGAGATCCTGCGCCAGCTGCAGAGCCTGGGCTCGGACCACCTGGACGCCGTTTTCGTGGCCATCGGCGGTGGCGGTCTCATCTCGGGCGTGGCCAACTACATCAAGGCCGTGCGCCCCGAAATCAAGGTGATCGGGGTGCAAACGACCGATTCGGACGCGATGCTGCGCTCTGTCAAGGGCGGAGAGCGGGTCACGCTGGCCGATGTCGGCTTGTTCGCCGACGGCACGGCGGTCAAACTGGTCGGTGAAGAGACGTTCCGCATCGCGCGCAATCTGGTGGACGAGTACATCACCGTGGACACCGATGCGGTGTGCGCGGCGATCAAGGATGTGTTCGTGGACACCCGCAGCATTGTCGAGCCCTCGGGCGCCCTGGCGGTGGCCGCCATCAAACAGTACGTGGCCCAGCACAAGACGCGCGGCCAGACCTATGCCGCCATCCTCTGTGGCGCCAACATGAACTTCGATCGGCTGCGCTTTGTGGCCGAGCGCGCCGAAGTGGGGGAGGAGCGCGAGGCGCTCTTTGCCGTCACCATCCCTGAGGAACGCGGCAGCTTCCGCCGCTTCTGCGAAGCGATCGAGAAGCTCCCGGGCGGCCCGCGCAACGTGACCGAGTTCAACTACCGCATCCACGACGGCAGCGCGGCCCATGTGTTCGTGGGCCTGACCACCCACGGCAAGGGTGAGTCCGCCAAGATCGCCGCCAATCTGATCCGGCATGGCTTCAAGACCCTGGACCTCACGCACGACGAACTGGCCAAGGAACACATCCGGCATATGGTGGGCGGGCATTCTCCCCTGGCCCACGACGAGCGACTGCTGCGATTCGTCTTTCCGGAGCGGCCGGGCGCGTTGCTCAAGTTCCTGAGCCTGATGCGTCCGGGCTGGAACATCAGCCTGTTCCACTACCGAAACCAGGGCGCTGACTACGGCCGAATCCTGGTCGGGCTTCAGGTGCCGGCAAAGGACCACAAGGCATTCGACAAGTTTCTGGACACGTTGGGGTATCCGTACGTGGAAGAAACCAGCAATCCGGTGTACCGTCTCTTCCTCAAAAGCTGACCACCCACCATGGCCCTCGATCCCGTCTTCGAACCGATCACCCGACGGGCGCCCGAGTTACCCGCGAACCTGAGGCTGCCCCACATCGCGGCGACGACGGACACGCTGCTGGATCACTCGGTGATGCAGCGCCTGGCACCTGAAGGCATGCCGGAGCACTCGCTCGGTCGCATGGAAGCCCTTGTGCTGCAGTTGGCGCGCATCCAGCACGGCAGCCCCCTGCCGTTCGATCTGCTGGTTTTCGACTCCCCTCAGCTGGTCGTGTTCGCGGCCGACCACGGCGTTGCCGATGAGGGCATGTCGGAAATGCCCCAGTCCATGACCTGCGAACACGTCCTGCAACTGCTGCTCGGCGCGGCGCCGGTCAATGCCCTGGCCCAGATGCACGGATTCGACCTGACGGTGGTCGACGCCGGCGTGGCTTCCCACATCACCCTTCCAGACGACGCCCGGCGCAAAGCGCCACTGCTGCTGCGCAAGATCGGCTACGGCACCCGCAACCTGATGATGGGCCCGGCCATGTCACAGGCGCAGGCCGTCTCGGCCCTGCACGCGGGCATGGACGTGGTGCGCCATCTGCCCGGCAACGTGATTGCACTGGGCGACATCGGCGTGGCCAACAACGTCAGCGCCTCCCTGCTGCTCTCCCGCCTGTGTGGCGTGCCGCTGTCCGATGCCTGCGGGCGCGACGATTTTCATGCCGCAGGGCCTCACGACGACCCGCACCCCCAGCGCATTGAAAAGCTCTCGACTGCCGCCAGCCGCCACCGCAAGGCGCTGGGGCCGCTGGACGCGCTGGCTGCGCTCGGTGGGTTCGAGATCGCCATGATGGCTGGCGCCATGCTGCAGGCGGCGGCCGAACGGCGGGTGGTGCTGGTGGATGGGTACGTGGCGAGCGCAGCCGCCCTCGTGGCGCGCGGCCTGGTGCCGGCCGTGGCCGACTACCTGGTGTTTGGCCACCGCTCGGCCGAAAGCGGACACCGTTTGATGCTGATCCATCTGCAGGCCCAGCCCCTGCTGGACATGGGCATGCGCATGGGCCAGGGCACCGGCGCCCTCCTGGCGTGGCCCCTGCTGCTCGCGGCGCAGGGATTGCTCGAGCGCTGAGCCCGCGTTCAGGGTGGCGTGGCCGTCTCGGGCAAGGTGAGTTCCACCGAGGCCGGCGCTTCCAGCGAAGGGCCCAGGTGCACCGCCCGGCGCGAGACCGATTGCAGCACCAGCCCGCCGTCCAGCGAGGCCCCGAGGCGGTAGGGCCGTGGCGGCTGACCGTCCACCGCAATCAGCGCGGCACCATCCCGGGTACCGACCGCAACCACCCCCAGCAAGCTGTACCGGGGCGGCGCTGCGCTGGCCACCGCACCCGTGGACACGGCAGCGGGAATCGCGCCCAGCGAGCGGGCCACCGAAGCCGTGTCGACCGCCACCTGAGCGGGCGCCATGGCAGAGACCGGGGTCACGGGCGAGCGGCCCCAGGCCAGCAACACCCAGTAACCCGCACTGAGCCCCGCCGCCAGCCACAGGAGGCCTGCTGCGATGGTCGGCCCCCGCCGCCCTGCGGTCTGGAGGGCGGCCGGGCTTTCCATCAGGAAGCCGGAATGGCCGAACGCGGGTGCCTTGTTCATATGGGCGCATTATGATCGACGACCACCGGTTTCCGGCCTTGCCCTTGAGGACCTTTCACAGGCCCTTGTTCGCGGGAGATTGATTTGCCACACCTGACCACCCCCACCCTGCGCACGCCGGCCTTCGCGGCTCGCCTGGCCCGCCACCTGCAACGCGGCTTCACCCTGATCGAACTCATGGTGGTGCTGGTCATCATCGGCGTGCTCGCTGCGCTGATCGTGCCCAACGTGCTGGACCGCGCCGACGATGCGCGCGTGACCGCCGCCAAGACCGACGTCAACAACCTGATGCAGGCGCTCAAGCTCTACCGCCTGGACAACCAGCGCTACCCGACGAATGAGCAGGGCCTCAACGCTCTGGTGGCCAAGCCGACCGCCGGCCCCGTGCCGCCGAACTGGCGCCCATACCTCGACAAACTGCCGGGCGACCCCTGGGGCCGTCCCTACCAGTACATCAACCCCGGCCTGAGGGGCGAAGTGGACGTGCTGTCGCTCGGTGCCGACGGGCAGGCCGGCGGCGAAGGCAAGGATGCCGATATCGGCAGCTGGCAGTGAGCATTCCCCCGCGCTCTGCAGTTGCGCGGGACGGCGCCCAGCGAGAGGGCCGGCCTTGCCGCGGGCGGGCCTGCACGGCGCCCGCCCACCTCACGCAGACAGCGCGGTTGCACTGATCATGGCCAGCAAGGCGCGCGGCTTCACCCTGCTCGAACTCATGGTGGTGCTGGTGATCGTGGCCTTCGCCACCGCCGGTGTGACCGTGGCAATGCGCGACGACGGCGCCACCCGACTGGAGCGGGAGGGCCTGCGGCTGACTGCCATGCTCGAATCTGCCCGCGCCCAATCGCGCACGAGCGGGCTGCCGGTGGTCTGGCGCAGCCTGCCGCAAGGCTTTGAGTTCATCGGCCTGCCGACCCAGGCCAGAGGCTCGCTCGCCGGGCCGCGACCCTGGCTCAACCAGGACACGCAGGCCCAGGTGCTGCAGCCACCCGGGGCACAGACCCTGGTGCTGGGACCCGAGCCGCTGATCGCGGCACAGCGGGTGATGCTGGTCCAGGGGGACCGCCGCATCACGCTCGGTACCGACGGGCTTTCGCCCTTCACCGTGCTGGCTGCCACGCCATGAGGCACCTGCGCGGCTTCACCCTGATCGAGGTGCTCGTCGCCCTCGCGGTGGTCGCCATCACCTTGGCCGCCGGGCTGCAGGCCACCGGCGCGCTCACCCGCGCATCTGGCCGCCAAAGCGATCAATGGCTCGCTCAACTCTGCGCCGAGAACGAACTCACCCGCCTTCGCCTGCAGCGCCAGTTGCCCGGTACGGGCGACACCGACAGCGTGTGCACGCAGGCCGGCCGTGAAATGCGCGTGCGCCTGTCGGTGCTGCCCACGCCCAATCCGAACTTCCGGCGCGTGGACACGGTCGTCGAAGCCGCCGTCGATGGGGTGAGCGTGCGCCTGCTCAGCCTCTCCACCGTGATGGGCCGGTATTGAGCATCATGAAACACGAGCGCGGATTCACCCTCGTCGAGTTGCTGGTGGCCATCGTCGTGATGTCCATGCTCGCGCTGCTGAGCTGGCGCTCGCTCGACGGCATGACGCGCACGCAGAAAATCACCCAGCAGCGCGCCGACGACCTGTTGCGCATGCAGGCCGCCATGGGCCAATGGGCCGCCGACCTGGACGCGCTGATCGACACCGGCGAAGTCAACGCGCTCGACTTCAACGGCCAGGTGCTGCGCATGACGCGGCGCGACAGCGGCGAAACCGGCCTGGACAGCCGTGGCATCCGCGTCGTGGCCTGGGCGCGTCTGACCGGCGTGGCCCTCGCAGGCCTGCCGCAGATTTCATCGAGCATCAACGCCAGCGGCCAATGGGTGCGCTGGCAGTCCGGCCCCTTGTTGAGGCGCGACGAACTGGCGCGCGCATGGCAACGCGCTGGCGAATGGGGCCGCGGCACCCTGCCCTCCCAGGCGGGCAATGCCAGCGCCGACAGCGCCATTGCCCTGCTCGGCATCGACAACTGGCAGCTGTTCTACCACCGGGGAGAAACCTGGGGCAACCCGCAGTCGTCCACGGGCAATGAAGAGCCTGTGGGCGGGCCCGAGGGCGCACGCACCGGCAGCGTGCCCAATGGCGTGCGCCTGGAACTCGTGCTGGGCACCGGTGAGGGCCTCAGTGGCAGCCTGGTGCGCGACTGGGTCCGCCCGACCCTGGAAGCGGGGCGCTGATGAATCCTCTGCGCCGGCAACAACGAGGCGCCGCGCTGCTGCTGGCCATGCTCGTCGTCACGCTGGTGGCCACCCTGGCCTCGGCCGCGCTCTGGCAGCAATGGCGCTCTGCCGAGGTCGAGCAGGCGGAGCGTCGCCGGGTGCAGGCCGGCTGGGTGCTCACTGGCGCGCTCGACTGGGCGCGCCTGATCCTGCGCGAGGACGCACGCGACAACCAGAGCAGCGGCAACGCCGACCACCTGGGCGAGCCCTGGGCCATGCCGCTGGAAGAGGCACGCCTTTCCAGTTTTCTCGCCGCCGACAAGAGCAACAACACCGACGGCATGCTGGAGGCCTTTCTCTCGGGCGAGGTGATCGACATGCAGTCGCGCATGAATTTCATGAACGTGGTGCGAACCGTCGGCGCGGGCGCCCAGGCCAAGGTCGAACTCTCCGAAGCCGACATGCGCAGCTTCGCCAAGCTGTACGAGCAACTCGGGCTGCCTGTGTCGGAACTCAACGCCGCCGCCAACGAGCTTCGCACCTCCATGAGCCTTGCGCTGAGCGACCCCCTGCCCTCCCGCACCGCCCTGTTGCCTCGCAAGTACGCGCAGCTGGGCTGGCTGGGCATCAGCCGCAACAGCCTGGCCGTGCTCGAGCCCCACGTCACCGTGCTGCCCACCCGCTCCACGCTCAACCTCAACACGGCCAGCGCCCAGGCCATCTGCGCCAGCGTGCCAGGCCTGGACATGGCGCAGGCCCGGCAAATTACCAGCGCCCGAGCGCGCGAACCGTTCAAAAGCCTGGCCGATGCCAGCGCCGTGGTGCCCGCCATGACGGGTCAACTGTCTGATCTGTACCACGGAGTGCGCAGCAACCACTTCGAGGTGCGCGGGCGCCTGAGGCTCGACGACACCATCATCGAAGAGCGCTCTCTCGTCGTGCGAAACAACCTCGACGTGCGGGTGAACTGGCGCGAGCGCTTCGCCCGGCGCTGAAACGGCGTGTCTTCCTGGTGCACATCAGGCCCCTGAGAGTCATCCAGGGTCTCTAGAATGAGAGATTCGTTGCCCTGTAACACCTTCGCATGACCGCATCACCGTGCTGATCGTCACTCCCTCGGACTTCTCCGCTGCGCCCCCGGCGGGACCCACGGCCCTTTTCGACTGGGCCACGTCCACCAATGGCCAGCAGATCACCGACCACGGTCAATGCGCGGCCGCGCTGCTGCCACGGGATGACGACGTGGTGCTCGTGCTGCCACCGCGCGCCGTCTCCTGGCACCGGGTTGCCTTGCCCAAGGTCGCCACGGCGCGCCTGCGGGCCGCCCTCGAAGGCCTGCTCGAAGACCGCCTGCTGGCCGACACGGCCGACCTGCACTTCGCCCTGGAGCCCGGCGGCCGTTCGGGCCAGACGGTGTGGGTCGCCGCCTGCCACAAGGTCTGGCTGCGCGGCTGGCTGCAGATCCTTGAGGGCGCGGCACGCCCGGCCGGGCGCATCGCGCCGGCCCTGTGGCCGCTGGTGCCCTCTGAAGCGCCTGGCGCCACGCCGGGTGCCTCGCGCAGCTTTGCACTGGACGTCCCCTCCAACATCCACTGGGCCTACAACGAGAACGGTGAGATCTGGCTGGGCAGCGCCGGCCTGCTTGGCGTGAGCTGCACGCCGCTGCGCGAGACCCCCCTGGGCCACGGCACGGCGGGCGACATGGTCGTGACCGCCCTCATGCCGCCGGCCAGCGATGCGCCGGGCGAGCCCGGTGCATACGATGTCTGGCTGGCCGACCCCACTGTGGCGGGGCAGGCGGAGCAGATGCTGCAGCAGCGCTTTGAACTCGTCGCCCAGCCCGCTTGGCTGCTGCGCTGCGCCCAGTCCGACTGGAACCTGGCGCAGTTCGACCTCAGCCTCTCGGCGGGCGCACGGCGCGGCCAGCGGCTCAAGCGCAGCTTGCGGCAATGGCGCAACGCCCCGGCCTGGCGGCCGGCGCGCTGGGGCCTGGCAGCGCTGGTGGGCGTGCAGCTGGTCGGCCTGAACGCCGCCGCCTGGCACGAGCGCAGCGGCCTGGAGGCCAAGCAGAAAGCGGTGGTGCAGACCCTGCAGAAAAGCTTCCCACAGGTGACCCTGGTGCTTGACGCACCCGTGCAGATGCAGCGCGAGGTCGCCCGTCTGCAACAGGCCACCGGCGCCCTCTCCGAAGGCGACCTGGAAACCCTGCTGGCGGCGATCGACCAGGCTTCGGCAGGCGAAGCCCTGCTGCCGTCCACCATCGCGTACAGCACAGGCGAAGGCCGTTTCTCCGGCTGGCGCGCCACCCAGGACCAATTGCGCGCCCTGCAACAGTCGCTGCAGAACAGCGGCTGGCGGGTGCGTTTCGATGGCAATGAGCTGGCCCTGCGCCCGCCGGAACCCTGACCATGGCCACCGCCCCATCCTCCCCCACGCCCCTCGCCAGGCTCACCCTGGCCCTCTCGGTGGCGCTGGCCCGCCTCTCGTCCCGCGAGCGCAACGCCGTGACCATCGCCGCCTGGGTGATCGGCGCTGGCCTGGTGTGGTGGGTGGCCATCGCCCCCGCCCTGGACACGCTGCGCCAGGCCCCCGCGCGCCATGCCCGGCTCGACGCCCAGCTCGCGCAGATGCAACGCATGGCCGCCACCGCCGAAACCCTTCGCAGCCAGAGCACCGCCCAGCCTCCGGGGCGCGACGAGGTGCTTCGAGCCACCGAAACCGCCACCAACGGCCTGTCAGGCACCGGCCAGCTCTCGGTGCTGGGCGAGCGCGCCACGCTGACCCTGCGCAACACCCCCCCCGAGGCCCTGGCCCAGTGGTTGGCCCAGGTGCGCATCAACGCCCGCCTTCTGCCGGTGGACAGCCAGATCCACCGCGAACCCGGCAGCCCCGGCTGGAGCGGCACCATCGTTCTCACCGGCCCAGGCCTGGGTGGGTCGCCATGAACGGCCACTGGCCCATCCGCCTGGCCTGGATCGGCGGTCTGCTCGGGCTGCTCGTTGCCGTCATCGTTTTCGCGCCGGCGCGCTGGCTGGCCAGCAGCGTGACCTCGGCCACTCAGGGCCAGCTGCAACTGGTCAACGCCCGGGGCACGGTCTGGAACGGCCAGGCCGATCTGGTGCTGACCGGTGGCGAAGGCAGCCGCACCCAGACCGCGCTGCCCCAGGGCCTGCAGTGGCAGCTCCTGCCCCGCCTGGCCTCGGGATCGCCCGCCATGGCGCTGCGCCTCATGGCCCCCTGCTGCACCCCCGAGCCCCTGGCGATGACCTTCATTCCCCGCCTGGGGGGCGGCGAACTGCGCGTGGCCAGCTCCACCAGCCTGTGGCCGGCCGAACTGCTCAGCGGCCTGGGCACGCCCTGGAACACCCTGCGCGTGGAGGGCCAACTGGCCCTGCAGACCGCCGGGCTCACCCTGCGCTGGGACGAAGGCCGCGCCAGTGTGCAAGGCGAGGCCGCCATCGACGCGCTCGACCTGGCCTCGCGCCTGTCCACCTTGCGCCCCCTGGGCAGCTACCGTATGACCATGCGGGCCGACGCCGACGGCAACACCACCACGCTGAACCTGGAAACGCTCAGCGGCTCGCTCAAGCTGCAAGGCGCGGGCCGCTGGGTCGGCGGGCGGCTGCGTTTCGAAGGCGTGGCCGAGGCCGCGCCCGAAGCGGAAGCTGCGCTGGGCAATCTGCTCAACATCATGGGCCGCCGCCAAGGCCCACGCTCGCTGCTCAACATTGGCTGACAACTGAGCGCGCCCCTTCTACCCACTTCAAGATACGATCCGATCATGAAACCGAACCCACTCCGTGTCGCCCCGGGCCGTGCAGCCCACGGCGGTGCGCTCACGGCGCTGGCACTGGTCCTGTGCCTGCTGTCGGGCAACGGCATCTCGCAGACCGCACGCGCGCCGGCCGCGAGCAATGAGCCCGTCACCCTCAACTTCGTCGCCGCCGAGATCGAAGCGGTGGCCCGCACCATGGCCACCATCACCGGCCGCAACGTGGTGGTCGATCCGCGCGTGAAAGGCACCGTCAACCTCGTCACCGAGCGCCCCGTCACCCCGACCGCCGCCCTCAACCAGTTCGCGGCCGTGTTGCGGTTGCAAGGTTTCTCGCTGGTGGACACCGGTGGCCTCTACAAGATCGTGCCCGAGGCCGACGCCAAGCTGCAGGGCAACGTGGTGAGCGCCGGGTCGGTATCGGCCCTGCCCGCCTCCAACACCGTGGTCACGCAGATTTTCCGGCTCAACCACGAATCGGCCAACAACCTGGTGCCCGTGCTGCGCCCGCTGATCGGCCCGAACAACACCATCAACGTCAACCCGGGCAACAACTCGCTGGTCATCACCGACTACGCGGACAACCTGCAGCGCATCGGCCGCATCATTGCCTCGCTCGACGTGGCCGGCGCAACCGACGTGGAGATCATCCCGCTGCAACACGCCGTGGCGGCCGACATGGCCGCGCTCGTGACCCGGCTGATCGACCCCGCCACCACCGGCGGCGGCGCTCAGGCCGACCAGTCCTACAAGACCACCCTGGTGGCCGAGCCGCGCAGCAACAGCCTGGTGCTGCGCGCGGCCAACCCCGCCCGCCTGACACTGGTGCGCTCGCTGGTGGCCCGGCTGGACCAACCCTCGTCCGACAAGCTCAGCGGCAACATCCACGTCGTCTACCTCAAGAACGCCGATGCCACTTCGCTGGCCACCACCCTGCGCGCCGCATTGGCCGGCGAGTCCTCGGGCGGGCTCAGTGGCGGCACCCTGGGTGGCGGGGCCTCTTCCCCACTCAACCGCGCGGCCCTCACGCCCACGGGCACCGCCAGCGCCAACAACAACGCGGCCACCGCCGCCGTGACACCCAGCGGCTCACCCTCGACCGGTGGCCAGATCCAGGCCGACCCGGCCACCAACTCGCTCATCATCACCGCGCCCGAGCCGCAATACCGCCAGCTGCGCGCCGTGATCGACCAGCTCGACTCGCGCCGCGCACAGGTCTACGTGGAAAGCCTGATCGCCGAAGTCAACGCCGAGAAAGCGGCCGAGTTCGGCATCCAGTGGCAAGGCGCGCTCGGCAACTCGGGCGACCGCGTGATCGGCCTGCTGGGCACCAACTTCGGCACCGGCGGGCGCAACATCCTGGAGCTCGCCCAGGGCAACGCCACGCCGGCCTCCGGCATGAACCTGGGCCTGGCGCGCCGCACCAACGGCGTGTACGTGCTGGGTTTCCTCGCTCGCTTCCTTCAGGAAAACGGCGAGGGCAACGTGCTCTCCACCCCCAACCTGCTCACGCTGGACAACGAAGAAGCCAAGATCGTCATCGGCCAGAACGTGCCCTTTGTCACCGGCCAGTTCACCAACACCGGCAGCGGTGGCAACAATGGCTCGGTCAACCCGTTCCAGACCATCGAGCGCAAGGACGTGGGCCTCACGCTGCGCGTCAAGCCGCAGATCAGCGAGAACGGCACCATCAAGATGACCATCTACCAGGAGGTCAGCAACGTCGTGCCTTCCTCGGTCAACTCCACCACCGGCCTCATCACCAACAAGCGCACTATCGAATCCACCGTGCTGGTCGAGGACGGCGCGGTCGTGGTGCTCGGCGGCCTGCTGCAGGACGAATACGCCGGCAACCAGGAAAAGGTGCCCGGCCTGGGTGATGTGCCCGTCTTCGGCAACCTGTTCCGCAGCGAAACCCGCTCGCGCAAGAAGACCAACCTGATGGTGTTCCTGCGCCCCGTGGTGATGCGCGACGGGCGCGAGACCAGCAGCCTGGCGCTTGACCGCTACGAGCTCATGCGTTCGGTGCAGAAGGACGCCCAGCCCCGGCAAAGCGGCGTGCTGGGCGTGAACGAAGCGCCCGTGATGCCGCCGCAGCTGCCCCCGCGCGCCCCTTCGCCGGACGGCACCGCGCCGGTGCGCTCGCTGGCCGATCCGCAGACGACGCCACCGGTCAACCCGGCGCCGCAGAACACGGCGCCCCGGCAGTGAGGCGGCGGCCGTGAAGTACCCGCTGCCCTACGCCTTCGCCCGCGAACACCACTGGCTGATCGAAGACGACGGCTCCACGCTGACCCTGCTGGGCAGCAGCACGCCCGCCACCGACTCGGGCGCGCAGACGCGGCGCCTCTCGGCGCTGACGGAAATCCTGCGTGTGCACCCCGTCAACGACATCCGCTGGGAAAGCGGCGAGACACTCAAGCAGCGCATCAGCGCGGCCTATGCCCAGGGCGAGTCCAGCGCCGCCGCGGTGGTGAGCGAAGTGCAGAGCGACGCCGACCTCAGCCGCATGATGCAGGAGCTCCCGGCGATCGAGGACTTGCTCGAAACCGCCGACGACGCGCCCATCATCCGCATGCTCAATGCCCTGCTCACGCAGGCCGCACGCGATGGGGCGAGCGACATCCACATCGAACCCTACGAGCGGCAT
This sequence comes from Hydrogenophaga sp., assembly GCF_026125825.1. Lineage (GTDB taxonomy): Bacteria > Pseudomonadota > Gammaproteobacteria > Burkholderiales > Burkholderiaceae_C > Hydrogenophaga. Next base: position 27,680 of record NZ_JAHCKK010000019.1, read on the forward strand.
TCCAGCGTGCGCTTCCGCGTCGACGGCTCGCTGCGCGAAGTGGTGCAGCCCAACCGCGCGCTGCACGCGGCGCTGATCTCGCGCCTGAAAATCATGGCCGAGCTCGACATCTCCGAGAAGCGCCTGCCGCAGGACGGGCGCATCTCGCTGCGCATCGGCACCCGCGCGGTGGACGTGCGCGTCTCCACCCTGCCCAGCGCGCACGGCGAACGCGCCGTGCTGCGCCTGCTCGACAAGAGCGAGAGCAAGCTCAGCCTGGAGGCCGTGGGCATGCAGGGCGACGTGCTCGACGCCTTCCGCAAGCTCATCGGGCAGCCGCACGGCATCATCCTCGTGACCGGCCCGACCGGCTCGGGCAAGACCACCACGCTGTACGCCGCGCTGCAGCGCCTGGACGCCAACGCCCAGAACATCATGACGGTCGAAGACCCGATCGAGTACGAACTGCCCGGCGTCGGCCAGACGCAGGTCAATGCCCGCATCGACCTCACCTTCGCCAAGGCCTTGCGCGCCATCCTGCGCCAGGACCCGGACGTGATCATGATCGGTGAGATCCGCGACTTCGAGACCGCGCAGATCGCCATCCAGGCCTCGCTCACCGGCCACCTCGTGCTGGCCACGCTGCACACCAACGACGCGCCCAGCGCCGTCACCCGCCTGACCGACATGGGCGTGGAGCCCTTCCTGCTGAGTTCCTCGCTGCTGGGCGTGCTCGCGCAGCGACTGGTGCGCAAGCTCTGCCCGCACTGCCGGCGCGCCGACGACAGAGGCCTGTGGCATCCGGTGGGGTGCGAACATTGCAACCACACCGGCTACAAGGGCCGCACCGGCATCTACGAGCTGATGGTGGCCGACGACACCATTCGCGCGCTGATCCACAACCGCGCGGCCGAGAGCAAGGTGTACGTGGCGGCGGAAGACGCCGGCCTGCGCTCCATGCGCGCTGACGGCCAGCGCCTGATCGATGCGGGCATCACCTCGCCGGAAGAAGTGATGTCCGTCACCCGAGACTAGGATGAAGCCCCCACGCGCCACCGCTGTGCGGGTCGCTGCCCCCCGAGGGGGCTGTTCCGCCTTGGGGCGGCCCTGCGTCGGAACCTGACATGCCTGCCTACACCTTCGAAGCCCTGGACGCCCAGGGCGCCACGCAGAAAGGCCTGATCGACGCCGACACCGCGCGCGCCGCGCGCAGCATGTTGCGCGCGCGCGCCTTGGTGCCCCTGCTGGTGGAGCCGGCCGCTGGCGCGCAAGGCAGTTCGGCCGCGAAGGGCCTCAACATCACGCTCTGGGGCGGCCGCGCCTTCAGTGCCACCACCCTCGCCGTCTGGACGCGCCAGCTCGCCGGGCTCGTTGCGGCCGGCCTGCCGCTGGAACGCGCCTTGTCCGCCCTGACCGAAGAATCCGAGGACGAGAAACAGCGCAACCTCATGGCCTCGCTGCGCTCCGAGGTCAACGGTGGATCCACCTTTGCCCGCGCGCTCTCGCAGCACCCGCGCGAGTTCTCGCCCATCTACACCGGCGTCATTGCCGCTGGCGAACAGAGCGGCCTGCTGGGCACCGTGCTCGAACGCCTGGCCGATGACCTGGAGGCGCGCGAAGCGCTCAAGAACAAGATCGTCGCCGCCTCGCTCTACCCCGCCATCGTCACGCTGGTGGCGATCGTGATCGTGGTGTTCCTGGTGTCTTATGTGGTGCCGCAGGTGGCCAACGTGTTCGCCGGGAGCAAGCGCGCCCTGCCCTTTCTCACCGTGGTGATGCTGGGCCTGAGCGACTTCGTGCGCACCTACGGCTGGTTCATGCTGGCCCTGCTGGCGCTGGGCATCGGCGGCGTCGTGTTCGCGCGCCGCAACGAGGCCATCCGCCTGCGCATGGACGCCGCCTGGCTGCGCCTGCCGCTGGTGGGCCGCCTGGCCCGCGGCTACAACGCGGCCCGCTTCTCGGCCACGCTGGCCATGCTGGCGGCGGCTGGCGTGCCCATCCTGCGCGCCCTGCAGACCGCCGCCGAGACGCTCTCCAACCAGGCCATGCGCGCCGACGCCCTCGACACCGTGGTGCTGGTGCGCGAAGGCGCCCCCCTGGCTTCGGCCCTGGGCAGCAAGAAGCGATTCCCGCCGCTGGTGTCCATGTTCGCGCGGCTGGGCGAACAGACCGGCCAGCTGCCCTCCATGCTGGACCGCGCGGCCAAACAGCTCGGCGACGAGGTGCAGCGCCGCGCCATGCACATGGCCACCATCCTGGAGCCGCTGCTGATCGTGGGCATGGGCCTGGTGGTGATGCTGATCGTGCTGGCCGTGCTCATGCCCATCATCCAGCTCAACCAACTCGTTTCATAGCCATGGGCGTTTCCCTCGAAGGCAAGCTGGTCGTTGCCATCTCTTCCCGCGCCCTGTTCGACTTCGAGGAAGAAAACCGCCTCTTCGAGACCGGCGACGACCGCGCCTACATGAAGATGCAGCTCGACCGGCTGAACCAGCCGGCGGCACCCGGCGTGGCGTTCTCGCTGGTGCACAAGCTGCTCGCCTTCAACGATGCCCAGGCCCAGCGGGTGGAGGTGGTGATCCTCTCGCGCAACGACCCGGTCTCGGGCATGCGCGTGTTCCGCTCCGCCAAGCACTACGGCCTGCCGATCCAGCGCGGCAGCTTCACGCGCGGCCAGCCGCCCTGGCGCTACCTGCGCCCGCTGCGCGCCAACCTGTTTCTCTCCACCCACCTGGCCGACGTGCGCGCCGCGCTCGAGGCCGGCGTGCCCGCTGCGCAGGTGTACCCGCAATCGGTGCACGCCAGCAGCGAGCACCCCAACGAGGTGCGCATCGCCTTCGACGGCGACGCCGTGCTGTTCTCCGACGAGGCCGAGCGCGTCTACCAGGCCCAGGGTCTCTCGGCCTTCCAGGAGCACGAGGCCAGCAAGGCCGCGCTGCCGCTGGCCGGCGGCCCGTTCAAGCCCCTGCTCGAAGCCTTGCACCGCCTGCAGAGCGAGGGCACACCGATGATGCGCGTGCGCACCGCGCTCGTCACCGCGCGCAGCGCCCCGGCGCACGAGCGCGCCATCCGCACGCTGATGAACTGGAACATCGAGGTCGACGAGGCCATGTTCCTCGGCGGCCTGCCCAAAGGCGAGTTCCTGCGCGAGTTCGAGCCCGACTTCTTCTTCGACGACCAGACCGGCCACATCGAGTCGGCGGCGCTGCACGTGCCCGCCGGGCATGTGGCCAGCGGCGTCAGCAACAGCTGAAAGCACCCCCCTGCGCCGCTTCGAGGGGGGACGGCATCTTGGGCCGGCGGAGCCGGACCTTCGATGCCTCTGGAAGGGCTACTTCGTGCGGTGCGGGTCTTATAAGCCCGGCCTCAGCGAGCCCGCCGGGCGACCCGTTACGATCCGCCATCACCGGGCGCTGTCCGCGCCCGACCAGCCCAGGGCCTCCCCATGACGACCTCCGCCCCCGCCGCCACCCGCCCACCCTCGCTGTGGCCCACGCTCAAAGGCATTGGCGCCTTTGCCATGCCGTATTTCAAGTCAGAGGAAAAATGGCGCGCGCGCGGCCTGCTGCTGGCCGTGGTGCTGCTCAACCTGGGCACGGTCTACATGCTGGTGCAGATCAACGAGTGGTACCGCGTCTTCTACGACGCCCTGCAAGCCAAGGACCAGCCCGTGTTCTGGCAACAGATCGGGCGCTTTGGCTGGCTCGCGCTCATCTACATCGTGCTCGCGGTCTACAAGTTCTACCTCACGCAGATCCTCCAGCTGCGCTGGCGCGTCTGGCTCACCGACCACTACATGGGCCGCTGGCTGGCCCACAAGGCCTTCTACCGCATGGAGCTCGCGCGCTTCACCGCCGATGAAAACGGCAACCCCGACAACCCGGACCAGCGCATCCAGGAAGACCTGAACCTTTTCACCAGCTACACCGTCTCGCTGTCCATGGGCATGTTCAACGCCCTCATCACCCTGGTGAGCTTCGTGGGCATCCTCTGGACGCTCAGCGGCTCCATCAGTGTCCCGCTGCCCGGCTTCCTGGGCGGCGGCGAGCTTGAGATCGTCGGCTACATGGTGTGGGCTGCCGTGCTGTACTGCGCGGTGGGCAGCGCCATCGCGCACTGGATCGGCCGGCCGCAGGTGCGGCTGAACTTCCAGCAGCAGATGCTCGAAGCCAACTTCCGCCACCACATGGTGCGCGTGCGCGAGTACAGCGAATCCATCGCGCTCGACGGTGGTGAACAGGTGGAGCGCCGCCACCTTGACGTGCGATTTCGCGATGTGATGGGCAACTACTTCGCCCTCATCCGCAACCAGAAGCAGCTCACCTGGTTCAGCAGTTTCTTTTCGCAGGCCGCCATCATCTTTCCCATGATCGTCGCCGCGCCACGCTACTTCAGCGGGGCCATCCAGCTGGGCCAGCTCATGCAGATCAACTCTGCCTTCGGCCGCGTGCAGGACTCGCTGTCCTGGCTGGTCGACAACTACATGGCGCTGGCGGTCTGGAAGGCCACCACCGACCGCCTGGTGGGCTTCGAGGCCAGCCTGGCGCAACAGTCCAAGGCGCGCGACGGCCTGTCGCTCGACGATTCGACCGCTGGCATCCACGCGCAAGACCTCAGCGTGGCCTTGCCCGGCGGCAGCACGCTGCTGGCCGGCGTGGACCTGGACGTGAAGCCCGGCGACACCGTCTTGCTGCACGGCCCCTCGGGCAGCGGGAAGTCCAGTCTGTTCCGCGCCCTCGCCGGCATCTGGCCGCACGCCCGGGGCCGCGTGGGCCTGCCCGAGGACACCATGTTCATCCCGCAACGGCCCTACTTCCCCGACGGCCGCCTGCGCGACGCCCTGGCCTACCCCGACCCGGCGGAGAACTACACCGACGACGCCCTGCGCGAGGCCTTGAACGCCGCCCTGCTGCCCGCGCTGACCGACCAGCTCGACCGCGAGGACGCGTGGAGCCAGAAGCTCTCGGGCGGCGAGCGCCAACGACTGGCGATCGCGCGCGTGATGCTCAAGAAGCCAGCCTGGGTGCTGGCCGACGAAGCCACCAGCGCGCTCGACGAAGAAGCCGAGGCCACGATCTACCAGCGCCTGGTGGATCGGGTGAAGCAGGCGCACGGCGCCATCGTCTCCATCGCCCACCGCTCCACGCTGGCCGCGCACCACCAGCAGCGCTGGGCCTTGCGGGCGAACGATGAGGCGGCGACTGGCGGGGCGCGGTACCGGCTGGACATCAGCCGCGCCGACGGGGCCTGATCAGGCCACCGGCGCGGCGTAGGCCGCCCACCCCTTCGCCCGCAACTCGCACGCCGGGCATCCGCCGCACCCATAGCCCCAGGGGTGGCGGTGCTCGCGGTCGCCCAGGTAGCAGGTGTGGGTGTGCTCCACGATCAGGTCCACCAGCGCGTTGCCGCCGCCCACCAGCAGCGCGTTTTCGCCCAGCTCGTGCGCCAGGCGCCAGGTGGCGGCTTTGTCGATCCACATCAGCGGGGTGTCGATGAGGAAGCGGTGGTCCATGCCGAGCGAGAGCGCCACCTGCAGCGCTTTCATGGTGTCGTCGCGGCAGTCGGGGTAGCCCGAGAAGTCGGTTTCGCACACGCCGGTGACGATCACCTGGATGCCGCGCCGGTAAGCCAGGGCCGCGGCCAGCGTGAGGAACAGCAGGTTGCGCCCGGGCACGAAGGTGTTGGGCAGGCCGTTTTCCTCCATGCGAAAGGCCATGTCGCGCGTGAGCGAGGTCTCGCTGACCTTGCCCAGCACGCCCAGGTCGAGCACGTGGTCTTCGCCCAGCCGCTGCGACCACGCCGGGAAGCGCTGGCGCAGCTCGCGCAGCACGTTGAGGCGGGCGGTCATTTCCACGCTGTGGCGCTGGCCGTAGTCGAAACCGATGGTTTCCACGCGCGGGTAGCGCGAGAGCGCGTGCGCCAGGCAGGTGGTGGAGTCTTGCCCACCGGAGAACAGCACGAGCGCGCTGGTGTGGTGGGGGGTGGAGGCAGGGGCGGAGGTCATGGGCGTCATCGTAGCGTGCGACAACACCATGCAAGACCCGGGCCTTGCCCTCTACGTCAGGCGCTCGGACCTCGGGCTGGCGTGGTCGCGGCTGGTGGCCAGCATGCGGATGAGCGCGCGGTTGGCGTGCTCCAGGCTGATGTCATGGCGCTGGCACACCGACGGCAGGCGGTGCAGCTGGGCAGGTTCGCCCAGGGCGCGCGCTACGTCGAGCAGCGGGTGGTAAGGGCCGTCGTGGCGCAGCACGGCGTCGAACACCCGGCCTGAGAGGGGCAGGCGGTTGAGCAGTTCGCCCAGCGGCTGGTGCAGCAGGCGGTCGAGTTGCGAGAGCAAGGCGGTGGTGTAGACCTCGCCGCGCAGGTTGTCTTCGGAGCCGGTGGCCAGCAGGTGCTGGGCCAGGCGCGAGCGCATCACCATGGCGTAGCGCACCGGGTGCAGGTCGCGGTCGGGTTCGCTGTTGGGCAGCTGTTCGGCCAGCCAGCGGCCCAGCTCGCGAAAGCCCAGCATCATGAGCGCGTGGCGCAGCGAGCCGATTTCGTGGCGCCCGCCAAAGGCGGCGGAGTTGACCATCAGCAGGATGCGGTAGACCAGCACCGGGTCTTGCCGCACCAGGCGTTCGAGGTGTTCGATGGAGCAGTCTTCATCGCCGATGGCCATGAGGATCTGCTTGACCACCGCGCCGTCGTAGCTGAGCGGCTGGTGGCGGTGCGCATGCAGCACGTCGCTGTCGGGCCAGCCCAGCACGCCCCAGGCGCCCGCGTCGTCCAGGCATTGGCGCACCAGGGTTTGCGTGGTGACGCCTTCGACCAGCTGGCCGATCAGGCCGGCGGGCACGGATTCGGCGCCGAGCTTGAGCAGGTTGCGCGCGTCGGCCGGGGCCAGGACTTCGCCGCGCACGGCAGCCAGGTCGGTGCGGCGCAGCAGCCGGTGCCCGCGCCGGGCGCCAGCGGTGAGGCGGGCCAGGGTCTCGGGCTGCTCGAACAGGGTGGCGGGCACTTCCAGCCAGGTGTTCTGAACCGGCTCGCAGGCCAGCGCCTGCTGCAGCAGCCGGGGGCTGTCCACGCTGAGGATGAGCACCGGCGCGCTGGCGGGCCAGTCGTCGCCCAGGGCCTGCATGAGGTGGGCCGCGTCGACGGATTCGGGGTGCACGGCGCGCACACCCAGGCGCACGGCGGCGAGTTCGCGCGCACGGTTCCACACGGGCTCGTAGCCCAGTGCGATGCTGTCGAGCACGGTGTGGCTGATGATCATGAGAAGGAGAGGACGCGGGTCAATTGATCACCTGGAACAACGACAGGCGCTGCACCTGTGCGTAGGTCTTGATGGCGGCTTCCAGGCCGAGTTGCTGGGTCTGCAGGTCGGACAGGCCCTTGATCGGGTCGAGTTCGACCAGGCGGGCATTCTCGGTCTTGAGGGCGATGGAGCCATCTTCCATCTGGGCATTGAGCGAGTCGGCGCGGTTGAGCCATTCGCCAGCGCGACCGCGGGCGGCGAGCACGCGGTCGTGGCCGGCGTCCACCTCGGTCATGGCGCGCGCCATCGCCTGGGTGTGGTACGCGCTTTCGTTGGGCCCGTTGTAGCGCAGCGCGTCCACGGCGTTCTGCACGACGGAGAAGATGTCGGTGGTGGTGGTCACCGGCCGCAGTTCCACGCGGTCGCCGGCGGCGGGCGTGCCGCGCAGCTCCAGCGACATGCCGTCGAATTCGATGGTCTTGTTGGCCACGTAGGGCTGGCCGACGTGGCCGGGCACCGGCGTGCCGGTGGTGGCGTTGGTCACGGTGTACTGCATCACGCCACCCACTTCGGCGAAGCTGATGTCGTAGTCGTTGCCGGTGAGCGCGGCGGCGTTGGTGACGTTGCCCATGGTGGTGCTCACGTTGCCGGTGTTGCCCACGGGCAAGTCGAGCGTGAAGGTGCCATTGCCCTGGGGCACGCGCATCCAGATGGCGTCGCCATCCAGCGCCTGCGGCAGCGAGCTGTTGCCGGCGGCCGCCTGGCCGCGCTGGCCATCGAACTGCACGCCGTTGCCGCTGGGGCCATAAAGGTCCACAAAGGGCGTGGAGGTGCCGCCCAGGCCACCGTAGAGGGTGCGGCCGGCGTTGTCCTTGCGGTTGGCCACGGCGATGAGCTGCTCGCGCAGGCCTTCGAGCTGTTTGGCCACGTCTTCGCGCTCGGCGTCGGTGAAGGTGGCGTTGCCGGCGGTCACCAGCAGGTCGCGCACGCGCTGGATCAGGTCGCCCGATTCCTTCAGGCCGCTCTCGGCTTGCTGCAGGCTGGCGCGCGAGGCTTCCAGCGCGCGCATGTCAGCGGTGGTGCGGGCCAGGCGGTTGGCGGCGGTCTCCGCCAGGGTGGCGGCCACCGGGTCGTCGCTGGCCTTCTGCACACGCAGGCCGGTGGACACGCGCTCCTGCTGCGCGGCCAGCTCGGCCTGGCGGCGGGTCAGGATGGCGATGGTGTTGTCGTAGGTGTGGGCGGTGGCGATGCGCATGTCAGTTCCTCAATCTTGCGAGCGAGCTTCCAGGGGCATCAGGGGTCCGGCTTCGCCGGCCCAGGATGCCGTCTCCCCTCCAGGCGCCGAAGGCGCGCCAGAGAGGGGGGAAGCCGCGCAGCGGCGCAGGGGGGTGTTCATATCTAGCGGCCCACGGTCTGCAGCAGGCTGTCGAAGGTGCTCTGGGCGATCTGGAGGAACTTGGCCGAGGCTTGGTAGGCCTGCTGGTATTGCAGCAGGCGCGCGGCCTCTTCGTCCAGGTTGACGCCGGCCACGTTGGCGCGCGCGGTCTCGGCGGTGTTGGCGACGTTGGCCGAGAAATCGGCGGCGAACTTGGCGCCCTGCACGCGCGTGCCGATGTCGGCGAACAGGCTGACATAGCCGTCGGACAGGGGCACGCCGCCGTAGGTGGGCAGGTCGCGCAGGGCCAGCATGCCGGTGCCGTTGCCCGCGTTCTGCGAGATCGCCCCCGCGGGCGCGGCGCCGATGCTGAAGGTGTCACCCGCCCCGGGGCTGCCGCGCATCGTGAGGCTCCAGCCGTTGAGCGTGATGGACTGGCCCGGCTTGAAGTTGTAGCTCGGTGGCGGGCCAGGGTTGTCGGGCGCGGGGTTGCCCGGGCCCAGGCCGGTGGCGGTGAAGCTGCCGTCGGCCAGGAAGGTGATGGTGACCGGGTCGGTCAGGTTGGGCGAGGCCGAGGAGGCGTACAGGCTCTCCACGCTCAGGCCGCCCGAGTTGCCGGTGCCGGGCGTGACCATGACCGGGCTGGCGGCGGCCAGCCGGTCGGGCGAGCCGATCGCCACCTGCAGGTCGCGCGCGGCGGCGGCGTAGGGGCGCACCAGGAAACGGTCGCCCGTCGCGCCAGCGCCGCTGTCGAGGTTGAAGGTGAGGCCGTCGACCACGGCGGGCAGCGAGGTCACGGGGGTGGCGGTCCCGTCGGACAGGCGCACCACGCTCATGCCGGCGGCCTCGAAGCGCAGCTCGTAATCGGAGGCGACCAGCGCGGTCGGGTCGGCCACGCTGGCGCTGACCTCGGCGTTGCCAGTGTTGCCCGGCCGGGCCAGACCGACCGCAGCGGCCGGCGTGTTGAAGAAGTTCTGGCCCGCATTGCCCTGCAGGTCCACGCCCAGCTTGTGCTGGTTGTTCACGGTGGTGGCGGTGGCCAGGGCCATGCGGCCCAGCAGGTTCTGCGTGTCGACCAGGTCGTGATTCATGAAGCGCATGAGGCCGGCGAGTTCGCCGCCGCCGAGGTTGGCGTCGGGAATCGGGGTGCTCACGCCGCCCTGCACGAACGAAAGCGCGACGCGCGCGCTGTCGGTGCTGTCCTGCCCCGCGGCCAGCGCATTGGCGCGCGAACCCAGCACCAGCGGCTGGCTGCCGGCGATGAACACGCTCACGGCACCACTGTCCGACGGCACGTTGGTCGTCTGGACGTACTTGTTCAGGTCGCTCAGGATCTTGTCGCGCTGGTCCAGCAGGTCGTTGGGCGTGTGGCCATTGCCCTGGCTCTCGGTGATGCGCTCGTTGACCTTGGCCAGGTCTTGCGCCAGGCCGTTGATGATGGTGACCGCACCGCCCACCTGCTGTTTGGTGGTGTTCTGCAGCGAATCGATCTGCGCGGCGGTGTTGCGCAGGCGCGAGGCGAGCTCTTCGCCCTTGGCGATCACGACCACGCGCGCGGTGAGGTTGGTGGGCGAGGACGAGACGTCGGTCCAGGCGTTGAGCATGTCGTTGAGCGCGGTTCCCAGACCGGCCGAGCCGGTGGGGAAGGCGCTTTCGAGCTGCTGCAGGCGGGCGTAGCGCAGGGCGTCGGCAGCGGCCACCGAGCCGGCCTTTTGCGCCTCGCGCGTCAGGTACTGGTTGTGCGAGCGCTCGACGGTGGCGATCTCCATGCCCATGCCAAAGTAGCCGTTGCCCATCTGCTGGTAGCCGGACGTCTGCTGGATGACGTTCTGGCGCGAGTAGCCGGGCGTGTTGACGTTGGCGATGTTGTTGCCGATGACCTGCAGGGCGGCAAGGTTGGCATTGAGCGCGCGGGCACCGATGTTGAGGGAGGGCATGGCGGGGTCTCGGTCAGCCCTGGGCGCGCTGGAGCGTCAGGGTGGTGTTGATCGCGCGGCTGAGCTTGGCGGCGTACTGCGGGTCGGTGGCGTAGCCGGCCTTCTGCAGGCCGCTGGCGAAGCCTTGCACGGAATGCAGCTGGTCCATCACGCCTTCGTAGCGCGGGCTGTTGCCGATGAGGCGGGCGTAGTCGCGGAACGAGTCGGCGTAGGAGTCGTAGGCACGGAACTTGGCGGTCACCTTGCGCGGCTCGCCGTTGACGTACTCGGTGGTCGTGATCTCGGCGACCTTGCCCTTCCAGCTGTCGGTGGCCTTGATGCCGAACAGGTTGTGCGACGGTGAGCCGTCGGCGTTCCTGATCTCGCTGCGGCCCCAGCCGGTCTCGTGCCCGGCCTGGCCGATCATGAAACTGGCGGGAATGCCCGACTCGCGCGCCACGGTGGCCGCGGCCTCGCTGTGCTGCTCGACAAACCCCGACTGGCGCGGGCCTGCGCTGGCGCGGCCCACGGTGCTGGTGTCGCCGCCGGCCGACAGCGCCTCGGCGCCACCTTTGCTCAGGCCCCTGGTCGCGTCGGTGTTCGACATCTGGCGGCCGAGCTGGCGCTCGATCGCTTCGGACAACCCGCCGGGCAGGCCCGAGAGCTGCACCGAGAACTGCTGGTCGAGCAAGTCCATGCCCAGGTTGCTGCCCTCGCCGTCCATCAGGCCGGACTTCTGCGTGGCTTCGCGCATGCTCTTGATGAGCTCGCGCATGAAAAGCGATTCGAACTGCTTGGCCGCTTCTTTCAGCGCGGCCTTGTCGTCGCCCTTGCCCGAGCCGTAGCGCAGCGCGTTGAGCGCTGTCGGGTCGGCGGCCAGGCCGCTGGGCGTGAGGGCACGGGTGTTCATGCTCAGATGACTTCGAGTTCCGCGTTCATCGCGCCAGAGGCCTTGATGGCCTGGAGGATGGCCAGCAGGTCCTGCGGCGTGGCACCGAGCGAGTTCAGTGCGCGCACCACGTCAGAGAGCTGCGGTGCGGTGTCGATCTTCACGAGCGAGCCCTTGTCCTGGCGGATCTGGATGTCGGCCTTCTCCGTCACCACCGTCTGCCCGCCCACGGACAGCGGGTTGGGCTGGCTGACCACGGGGGTGGAGCTGATGCTCACCGAGAGATTGCCGTGCGAGACCGCGCAGGCGCCGAGCGTGACGGCCTGGTTCATCACGATGGAGCCGGTGCGCGAGTTGATGATGACGCGCGCCATCGGAATGGTGGCATCCAGGCGGATGTCTTCCACCTTGGCCAGGAAGCTCACGCGCTGGCTGGGGTCGGCCGGCGCGCGCAGGCGCACCACGCGGCCGTCCACGGCGCTGGCCACGCCCGCACCCATGGCCTTGTTGATGGCATCGGTCACGCGGCTGGCGGTCTGGAAGTCGTTGGCGTTCAGGCCCAGGTCGATGGTCTCGCCCAGCGCGAAAGGCGTGGCCACCGCGCGTTCGACCTGCGCACCGCCGGGCACGCGCCCGGCGCTCAGGTGGTTGACCTGCACCTTGCTGCCACCGGCCGAGGCGCCCGCGCCGCCGACCAGCAGGTTGCCCTGCGCGAGCGCGTAGATCTCGCCATCGGCGCCCTTGAGCGGCGTGGTGATCAGCGTGCCGCCGCGCAGCGACTTGGCGTTGCCGACGGAGGAGACGGTCACGTCGATGGCCTGCCCGGGCTGGGCGAAGGCGGGCAGCTGCGCGGTGACCATCACGGCCGCGACGTTCTTCAACTGCATGTTCGCCCCCGGCGGCAGCGAGAGGCCGAGCTGCTGCAGGTAGTTGTTCAGGCTCTGCGTGGTGTAGGGCATCTGCGTGGTCTGGTCGCCCGTGCCGTCCAGGCCCACCACCAGGCCGTAGCCCGTCAGCTGGTTGCTGCGCACGCCCTGCACCGCCGCAATCTCCTTGATGCGGATCGCCTGGGCGGCGGCGGGCAACACGGCCAGCGCGCTGCACGTCAGCATCAAGTATCGGAAGAAGCGGTCGATAGTCATTTCATGGGTTCCAAAGAACTTCCGGAGCGAAAGGCATCCCTTCCAGGGCGCCGCGGAACCGGCTTTGCCGGGCCGCCAGCGCCGCCCCCTTGAGGGGGTCGCACGCAGTGCGGCGGGGGTGACTCATCATGCAACGGCGTCAGAACGGGAGAACGGTCAAAAAGAACCGTGCCAACCAGCCAATTGAAAGCGCTTCGCCCTGCTGGCCGCGTCCTCGCGACTCGACGCGCACATTGGCCACCTGGGTGGAGGCCACCACATTGCCAGGGCGGATCTGCCGCGGGTCCACCGTGCCCGAGAAGCGCAGCACGTCCACGTTCTGGTTCACACCGATCTGCTTCTCGCCCACCACCAGCAGGTGGCCGTTGGGCAGCACCTCTTGCACCGTGGTCGTGATGGAGCCCGTGAAGTTGTTGGCGTTTTCGGTCTCGCCATTGCCGGCGAACTTGTTGGACGAATTCGCGCCCACGTCGAGCTTGCCCAGCAGCGAGCTGCTCGGGCTGATGAAGGGCAGCGCAGAGATGCCGGCCGAGGCACTGCCACTGCGGTCCACCGACGACGAGGACTTCTGCGTCGCGCTGATGCGCTCGGTGATCTGCACCGTGAGGATGTCGCCGGGCATGCGCGCGCGCGGATCTTCGAACGCTGGCCGGTAGCTCACGGCCTGGAACAGGCTGCCGCCGGGCGCCACCGTGACGGCGGGCGCGGCAACGGGGGCCTGCTGCGCGTAGCGCACCGGCTGGGCGGGCACCAGGTCCACCTGGGGCGTGCGCTGCAGCGTTTCACAACCACCCAGAAAGAAGGCGGATGCCAGCAGCACGGTAAGGAGAGGTATCGAGCGTTTCATACACATCTTTCGAGAGAAGTGCCTCAATTCAGAGGGGTCACGGCCGCAGGCCGTGGCGGGGTGGTCACCTTCAGAGCTGGCTCAGGCGCTGCAGCATCTGGTCAGAGGTTTGAATGGCTTTCGAATTCATCTCGTAGGCGCGCTGGGTCTGGATCATGGTCACCAGTTCCTGCACCACGTTGACGTTGGAGGTTTCGACGTAGCCCTGCATCAGCGAGCCCATGCCGGCCGAGTTGGGCGCGCCGTTGATGGGGTTGCCCGAGGCCAGGCTCTCGGCATACAGGTTCTGGCCCAGGGGCTCCAGGCCGGCCGGGTTGATGAAGCTGGCCAGCTCGATGTTGCCGATCTGCTGCGGTGCGGGGTTGCCCGGCAGCTTGACGGTCACCACGCCATCGGCCGACACTGTGACGCTCTGCGCCTGGGCCGGCACGGTGATGCCGGCGGTCAGCGGGTAGCCGCTGTTGGTCACGATGCGGCCCTGCGCGTCGGCCTTGAAACTGCCATCTCGCGTGTAAGCGGTGGTGCCGTCGGGCATCTCGACCTGGAAGAAGCCATTGCCGTTGACAGCCAGGTCCAGCGGGTTGTCCGACTGCTGCAGGCTGCCCTGCGAGAAGTTGCGCGAGGTGGCCACGGTGCGCACCCCCAGGCCGACCTGCAGCCCCGTGGGCAGCTCGGCCTGCTCGGCCGTGTTGGCGCCCACCTGGCGCAGGTTCTGGTACATCAGGTCTTCGAACACGGCGTTGGCGCGCTTGAAGCCGTTGGTGGACACGTTGGCCAGGTTGTTCGAAATCACATCCAGCTGCATCTGCTGCGCCTGCATGCCGGTCTTGGAAATCATCAGCGAGTTGATCATGGTGCTTCTTCCTTGTTTCAGTTAAGCCCGGTTCATCGGCGGCAGTAGCCTTCGTCCAGAGATACCGAGGAACCGGCTTCGCCGGGCCTCAGGTATCGCCCCCCTCACAGGGGGGTGGCGCCGAAGGCGACGCGGGGGGTGCTTCTTATCCATTCATGCTCAGCAGCTGGCTGGCGGTCTTGTCGTTGGTTTCGCCGTTCTGCAGCATGCGCATCTGCACCTCGAACTGGCGGGCCACGGCGATCATGCCCACCATGGCCTCCATGGGATTGACGTTGGAGCCTTCGAGCGCGCCGTCCTGCAGACGGGCCACGTCGCTGGCGGGCAGCGGGTCGCCCTGCGGGCCGCGGAACAGGCCGTCCTCGCTGCGGCGCAGCGGGTTGTCGGCGTCGGGCGTGACCATCTTGAGGCGGCCCACGGTCTGCGAGGGTTGGTTGCCGATGCGCGTGCTCACGGTGCCGTCGGAGGCGATGTCCACGCGCGCGCCTTCGGGAATCACGATCGGGCCACCGTCGCCCAGCATGGGCAGGCCCTGGCCGCTGACGAGGGTGCCGTCCTGGTTGACTTCGAGCGCGCCGGCGCGGGTGTAGGCCTCGGTGCCGTCCAGCCCCTGCACCGCGAAGTAGGCATTGCCGCGCGCGGCCACGTCCAGATTGCGGCCGGTGGCGGCGATCGAACCCGGCAGATCGGAGTGGCCGGGCGTGGCTTCCAGGGCGAACACGCGCGTGCTCGCCCCGTCGCCGCGCACTGGCACGGCGCGGAACGTGGAGAGCTCGGCGCGAAAGCCCGGCGTGGACACGTTGGCCAGGTTGTTGGCCAGCACCTGCTGCCGGTACTGCGCGGCGTTGGCGCCGGTCATCGCGGTGTAGATCATGCGGTCCATGCGGGGCTCCTTCGAATACAGATGCCGGTGCGTGCGAGATGGCTTCGACCAGAGGCACCGCCGGTCCGGCTTTGCCGGACGGCCAATGCCGCCCCCTTGAGGGGGTCGTGCGCAGCGCGGCAGGGGTGTTTCATGTTCAGCGCATGTTCAGGAGGGTGCTCAGCACCTGATCCTGCGTCTTGATGGTCTGCGCATTGGCCTGGTAGGTGCGCTGGGCGGTCATCATGTTGACCAGCTCGGCGGTGATGTCCACGTTGGAGTCTTCCAGCGCACCCGAGCGCAGCGCGCCGAAGTTGCCGGTGCCGGGTTCGCCGTGCAGCGGGTCGCCGGAGGTGAAGGTGGCCGTCCAGTTGCCGCCGCCCATGGGCTGCAGGCCCTGGGTGTTGCGGAAGTTGACCAGCGCGATCTGGCCGGCCGCGCGGGTCTCGCCGTTGGAGTACTGGCCGCTGACCATGCCGTCCTCGCCGATCTTCAGGCCGATGAACTGGCCCGGGCGGTAGCCGTCCTGGTCCAGGTCGCTGACGGCGAAGTTGGTGCCGTACTGCGTCGCGTTGCCGAAATCGAGGTCCACGTTGAAAACCACGGCCGGATCGTTGGGCGAGGTCAGCGTGAGCTGCGGGATCACCGTCGCCGGATCGAGCGAGCCGTCGCTGAGGAAGTTCACCACGAAGGGCGTCGACAGCGCGGGGTCGGCGCCATTGACGCCGGTGTACACATTCCACTGGTTGTTGCCGATCTTCTCGAAGCTCAGCGCCACCGGCACCTCCACACCCTGGGGGTCGTAGGCGATCAGGGAGGTGCCGTAGGTGGACAGCGGCGTGGGCGGCGTCTGCGTGGCCGCCACTGGCGCGCGGGCATCGAGGTTGAACTCGGCCAGGATGCGGGTGGTCTGGCGCGCCGGAATCGGGCCGCCCGTGGGCAGGCGCAGCGGCTGCGAGTCAAAGCTCAGGCGCGTGCCGTCCGGCGAAGTGGGATAGCCCATGAGGTTGGCGCCGCCGTTGGTGACGATGTTGCCGCTGCTGTCGAGCTTGAACATGCCGGCGCGGCTGTAGGCCACGGTGCCGTTGGGCATGTTGAGCTCGAAGAAACCCGAGCCGTTGATGGCCACGTCCAGGTCGTTGCCCGTGACGGTGATGTTGCCCTGCGTGAAATGCTGCGACACCGTGGTCAGCGCCACGCCGATGCCGGAGTTCACGCCACCGGCCGCGTTCACCGAGCTGGCGTAGAGCTCGCCGAACTCGCCGCGCGAGCTCTTCATGCCGACCGTGTTGGCGTTGGCGATGTTGTGGCCGATCACGTCGAGGTTTCGGCTGGCGCTGTTCAGGCCGGAGAGTCCTTGCTGGAATGC
Source organism: Hydrogenophaga sp. (assembly GCF_026125825.1). Classification (GTDB taxonomy): domain Bacteria; phylum Pseudomonadota; class Gammaproteobacteria; order Burkholderiales; family Burkholderiaceae_C; genus Hydrogenophaga. The sequence continues at coordinate 44,149 of NZ_JAHCKK010000019.1, forward strand.
CATGGTGATGTCCTTTGAAGGGAAAAGCGTTGTGTTGGGAAAGGCTCAGGCGCTCACATGAACGCGAGCACGTCGTTGTAGGCGCGGGTGCTGCCGTCCTGCAGCAGCATGTAGATGGAGCCGCCGGAGAAGCTCACCGAATCCACCGTCATGCGCTGCAGCGACACGGTGTCCACGGGCTCGCTGCCGTCGACCGCGCGCACCTTGAAGCCCTTGACCTTGGACGGGTCCACACCCTCGGCGTCCCAGTTGAAGCGGTGCAGGCCGCTGCCCAGCGCGCCCATCTCGACGGTCTTGATGACCTCGCCGTTGGTGCCCAGGATGTCGACCTTCACGTCGGTGGCCTTGGTGTCGAGCGAGAACGCCGCCTTGGCCTGGCCGTCCTTGAAGGTCAGCTTGTCGCCAGGCAGCAGGGCCTCGCGGCCGATCAGCGAGGTGCCCTGCAGCGCGGTCTGCGAGGAGAACTGTGCGGCCATGTTGTTGAGCGTGGCGTTGAGTTCCTGGATGCCGCTGACCGTGTTGATCTGCGCCATCTGGGTCGTCATCTGCGCGTTGTCCATCGGGTTGAGCGGGTCCTGGTTGTTGAGCTGCGCCACCAGCAGCTTGAGGAACCGGTCCTGCGAGGCCTTCGGGTCCATGCTGTTCTTGGCGGTGGTGCCCGTGGTGCTACCGATCTCGGTACCCAGTTTGCTGGTGTCGATGGGGGTGATGTACATGGCTCAGGTCTTTCCGGGTGTTGGGCTCACTGCCCCATCTGCAGGGTCTTGAGCAACAGCGACTTGGCCGTATTCATGACCTCGACGTTGTTCTGGTACGAGCGCGAGGCCGAGATCATGTTGACCATCTCCTCGACCGGGTTCACGTTGGCGTGCGTGACATACCCCTCGGCATCGGCGCTGGGGTGCGTGGGGTTGTGCACACGCCGACCCGGCGCGTCGCTCTCCACGATGTTCTGCACCTTCACACCGGCGCTGCCGTCGCCCCCCATGGGCACGGTCTGGAACAGGATGTGGCGCGCCTTGTAGGTCGTGCCGTCCGGCCCGGCCACCGCGTCCGCGTTGGCCAGGTTGGAGGCCACCACGTTGAGGCGCTGGGACTGCGCACTGACCGCGCTGCCCGAGACACCGAAAATGGAGAACATCGACATACCAGATCCTTTCAACCACGCAAAGCGTGAAAAGGTGCAAACCAGAAACACCGCGGAACCGGCTTTGCCGGGCCGCAGGTGTTGCCACCCTTCAGGGGGGTGGCGCCGAAGGCGACGCGGGGGGTGTTCATATTCATTGACCCGTGATGGCACTCAACATGGTCTTTACGTGACCATTGATGAAACGCAGCGTGGACTCGTAGCGCACGCTGTTGTCCACGAAGTTGGCGCGCTCGCGGTCCAGGTCGACCGAGTTGCCGTCCTGGCTGGGCTGCGTCTGCACCGTGTAGGCCATGTCGGGCCGGGCCGGGCCCGCGCTGGTGGTGCCCAGGCGCATGTGCTGGGCATTGGTCTGGGCCACGCCCGCCGTGGCGCCGGCCTGCATGCCCGAGACGTTCTTGAGCGCGCTGGCGAAATCGAAGTCGCGCGCGACGTAGCCGGGCGTGTCCGCGTTGGCGATGTTGCTGGCGATCACCTGCTGGCGCTGAGAGCGCAGCAGCAGGGCGTTGGCATGGAAGTCCAGCCGGCCGGTCATCTGTTCAAGCATCGTCCACTCCAGCGAGGTTTCGGGGCCGGCCGGGTCGATGGAGGCAACTCCTGACACCGGGCGGGGGGTTGGAAGGAGTATGAAAATCTTGAGGATGGGCAATGGCCGGAACAAGCGCCGCTTTTCAAGCCTTTTCCCGCCTTTGTCCGTCCCGCCCCCCACCTACAGTGCAGCCCTGACCCCCCATTGGAGACCGTCCATGCGCCCCACCCTGCACCGCCTGCTCGCCGCCTGTGGCTGGGCCCTGGCCCTGCTGCTGCCGGGCCTGGGCACGGCCCACGCAACCCCCCAGACCGACGAACTGGAGAAGACCGCGCGCGAGTGGCTGCAGCCCGCACTGGACGCGGCCATCCCCAAAGACGACGCCCTGCCCCTGCGCACCGAGGTCGTGATGGGCACACTCGACACCCGCCTGCGCCTGGCGCCCTGCGCCAAGGTCGAACCCCACCTGCCGGCCGGCTCGCGCCTGTGGGGCCGCAGCCGCATCGGCCTGCGCTGCGTCGAAGGCCCTTCGCGCTGGAACGTCTACGTGCCGGTCACGGTCAGGGCCTTCGGCCCGGCCTGGGTGATCAAGCGCCCGGTGGACGCCGGCGCCACCCTCACTCAAGAAGACGCCGAACTGGCCGAAGTGGATTGGGCGGCCAGCCCCGTCACCGTGCTGGCCCGCCCCGAGATGTGGGTTGGCCAGCAAACCGCCTTCGCCCTCACCCCGGGCCTGGCGATCCGCCAGAACATGGTGCGCCCGAGCAAGGCCTTTGCCGCCGGCGACCAGGTGCGGGTCAACAGCAGCGGCACCGGGTTCAGCATTTCCGTGACCGGCCTGGCGCTCACCGCCGGCCTGGTCGGACAGTCCGCCCGCATCCGCCTGCCCGGCGGGCGGGTGGTCACCGGTCTGGTGCAGGAAGACCAGACCGTTGAGATGGCGCTTTGAGCCGGGCGTCCGCAGCGGCCCCGCCAACGTGACGAATTGCCCGGACCGGCACCTCAAAAATGCCTAAAGTTCGCTCCACCCAGGTCGATAGTTCTCACACATCACCCTGACTACGGGGTTTGGAGCGTGAAATGAAAGTCGATTCGTCACCCGATTCCTACATAGGTTCCGTGGCCGGTGGTCCCCAGAAGGCCGCCGAAAAACCCGCCGCTGTCGCCGAACTGGCCGCCGCTGGCGCCCCCACGGCCAAGCCCCAGGGCGTGACCGTGACGCTGTCCTCCTCCACCGTCTCGGCGCTGGGCTCGGGCGGCAACGAGGTGTTCAACGCGGAAAAAGTCGAAGCCATGAAGGCCGCGATCGCCAATGGCAGCTTCCAGGTGAATGCCGAAGCCATCGCCGACAAGATGCTGGCCAACGCCGCCGAAATGCTCAACGGCAGCAGCAGGGCCTGATTTCCCCACCCACCACCGATCACGCCATGACCTCAGCCGCAACGACGACGCCCCACCAACCCTGGATCGACGCGTTGCAGGCCGAACTCGACGCGCTCGAAGCCGCCTTGCTGCGCGGCGATGCGCCCGGTGTGGAACAGGCCAGCGCGGCCATGCAGGCCGTGCTGCAGCAGGCCCCCCGCACACCCGCCTTCGCCGACCCCGAAAGCCCGCTGCGCCGCGACACCCAGAGCGCCGCGCACCGATTCGCCCAGCTGCGCCAGGCCGTGCTGCGCTCCAACGCGCAAAACGAGCGCGCCGTCGCCAGCCTGTTGCCCCAGCAGTCCATGCAACGGCAGCCCACCTACGGCCGCATGGTCAAACCCTCGCCGCTCGGCGGCGCGGGACGCGGCTTCCTGACGGCCTGAGCTGTCCCATCTCCCGTCAAAAAACCGGCTTCTGCCGGTTTTTTTGCGTCTGCGGCCGTGATCCGCTCGCATCGTCGTCTTTGAGCGGACAGCTCTGATATCTCATTAGCCCAACTGATAAAGACACCATTTGAGCGGCAGCCCTTCTAAAATACGGGTTAACCCTTAGATTGACTGTCATGAACACCTTGCTCCATTCCTTGTGGACCCGACTGGCTGGTGCCGTCGCCCACTTTTTCCGCCGCGCTGCGGCGGGCGCATCCGACGGGCTGGAGGAATACCTCAGCACCGCCAAGAGCCTCCACCAGCTGGAGGACATGCAACGCCGATGGGACCAGGCCCAGCGAGGCCACCACCACCATGGCGCCTTCTGACCCCCACCCCGATCCCGAGACCCAGACCATGATCGAATTGCTCAAATCCTATTTCCAGGCGCCCCAGTTCGCGGCCGGCGCCCGAGTCAACCGCCTTCACAAAGGCAGCCTGGACCGCGTGGACGGCCGGGTGGTCGCCCAGACCGAAGAAGGCGTGCTGGTCGAATGGCCCCGCGATGGCTCCGGCTGGGAACACCCCGGTGCGCTCTGCCAGCAGGGTTGACGCCGCCCGTCGTGAGCACCACCATCACGGCACATCGACTTCTCTTTCCCCTGCCATGAACGAGATCCACGCCCCGGACGGATCGGGCAAAGGCGAGACCGGCGACGCGGTTGAAGCCCGGGCCTGCATCGAACGATTCAGCGCCGCCTTCAACGCCGAGGATCTGGTCGGCATGGACGCCGAGTTGAACTTCCCGCACACCATGCTCTCCGGCGCGCACCGCCTGGAATGGGCCGGCCCGGGCCAGCTCCCGAGGGACTTCTTCGCCTCGTTGAGCGCCACCGGCTGGGCACGCTCGCACATCGAGTCGATCACCCAGGTGCTCGCCAGCGCCAACAAGGTGCATTTCCTGGTGGACTACACGCGGCGCAATGCGGCAGGCGAGGTGCTCAGCCGGTACCTGAATGTCTGGATCGTGACCTGCTCGGCCGGCCACTGGGGCATCGCGCTGCGCTCCTACTGAGGCGCAGGCGGCCGGTTGTCAGGCCACGCGGCGCTGCTCGGCGGCCAGCCGCACCGCCAGCGCGGCCAGCACGCCGCCCATCACATAGCGCTGCACCGCCAGCCAGCGTCGGTTGTGCTGGAACCAGCGCGCCAGCGTCGCGGCCGACAGGGCGATGCTCAGGTTGACGCCGAAGCTCAAGACGATCTGGGTCAGCCCCAGCACCACGCTCTGCGCGAACACCGAGCCGTTCGCGGGCGAGACGAACTGCGGAAAGATCGCCAGGTAGAACACCGCGATCTTGGGATTGAGCAGGTTGGTGAGAAACCCCATGGCGAACAGCTTGCGTGGCGAGTCCTGCGGCAGGTCGCGCGCCTCGAAGGGCGAGCGCGCCCCGGGCTTGACCGCCTGCCAGGCCAGGTACAGCAGGTAGGCCGCGCCCGCCCACTTGAGGATTTCATAGGCCAGCGGCACGGCCATGAACAGCGCCGTGAGTCCCACCGCGGCGGTGAACATGTGCACCAGGAAACCGGCCACCACCCCGAACAGCGAGATCACCCCGGCGCGCCGGCCCTGGCAGATCGAGCGCGAGATCAGGTAGACCATGTTGGGGCCGGGCGTCAGCGCCATCAGCAGGGCGGCGCCGGCAAAGAGCAGCCAGTCGTTCAAGGGAACCATGCGTGCGAGCTCGGTGTCGGAATGGGGACCTCCATCCTAGGCCAGGCGGAACAACCCCGTGCTCACCTCGCCCACCACAGCCAGCGCGCCAGGAAAGGCGCACGCCAGCCGCAAGCCGCGGCCGTGACCATGAAAAGCAAACCCTTGCCGCCCCGGCCCGCCCCGTAGGCCTCCCCATGGCCCGGACCGACACCCGCACCCTCTGCTGGCAGCCCACATGGAACCCTGCCCGGCGCGGCGTGGGGCTGGAACACCTCCTGCTGTCGGACACCGAGGCCAGCGCCGTCGTGCTCGCGTTCGACGAAAGCAGCGGCCCGTTTCGCCTCAGCTACCGGCTGGCCTGGGGTCGTTCTTGGCAACTGCGCCGGGCCGACCTGCTGGTGGACACCGAACGGGCCTCGCGCGCGCTGAGCCTGCGCACCGACGGCCAAGGCCACTGGCACGACAGCAACCACCGTGCGCTGAGTGAACTGGAGGGCTGCCTGGACATCGACATCTGGCCCACCCCCTTCACCAACAGCTTTCCGATCCGGCGCGAACCCATGGCCGTGGGCGAGCGCCGTGAATTCCGCATGGCCTGGGTCAACGCCCCCGACCTCACGGTGCAGGCCAAACCGCAGGCCTACACCCGCCTGGCCGAGCGGCTCTACCGCTTCGAGAGCCTGGACGGCAGCGGTTTCCAGGTGGACTTGCCGGTGGACGAAGAAGGCATCGTGCTCGACTACCCGGGCCTGTTCAAACGCATCTGAGGCAGCCGCCACGCCAAAGGCAATGCCACCAGGGGCAGCGAGGGTCCGGCTGCGCCGGCCCAAGCTGCCGTCCCCCCTCGAAGCGCCGAAGGCGCGCCACGGAGGGGGGAAGCCGCGCAGCGGCGCAGGGGGGTGATTCTGTCAATGCGCCCGCAGCTTGGACCGCAGCCGAGCGATCGACTGGCTGTGCAGCTGGCAGATGCGCGACTCGGTGACGCCGAGCACGGCCGCGATTTCCTTGAGGTTCATGTCGTGCTCGTAGTACATCGACATGATCTGCTGTTCGCGCTCGGGGAGCACCTTGATGGCCGCCACCAGCGCGGTGCGCATGCGGTGGTCTTGCAGCACGGCCGAGGGATCGGCTTCGTGATCGCCCATGTGGCGGTCCAGGAAGCCGTCTTCGTCGTCGCTGTTGCCGCTGATGTCCTCCAGGTACACGAGCTGGGTGCCGCGCACCTTGGCCAGCAGGTGCTGGTAGTCGGCCAGGCTCATGCCCATCTCGGCGGCGATCTCGCTTTCCTTGGGCACGCGGTGCAGCTTCTGCTGCAGGCGGTGCACGGCCTGTTCGATGTCTTTCTGGCTCTTGCGCGAACCGCGCGACATCCAGTCGCCTTCGCGCAGCTCGTCGATCATCGCGCCACGGATGCGCTGGCTGGCGAAGGTCTCGAACTGCACGCCCTGGGTGGGCTCGAAGCGCGCGATCGCTTCGGTCAGGCCGATCATGCCGACCTGGATCAGGTCGTCGAGCTCCACGCTCGGCGGCAGCTTGGCGATCATGTGGTGAGCGAGGCGGCGCACCAGCGGGCTGTATTTGCGCAACTGGTCGTCCCGGTTGAGGGTGCCTTTGGCGGTGTACATCTTCAGCTCCAGAGAGAAGGGGCGGCGGCCGCCGGGCGGGCGGTGCGCAAGGCACCGGGCACCAGGCCGTGGTAGCCGTGCGCGTGGTTCGGGCGGGGCCGCTCGATCGCGCTCTCCTGCGCGCGCAGCGCCCAGGTGGCCACCGGCCAGCTGTCCAGCGACAGACCGAGGTGGCGCTGCGCGGTGTCGATCACGGTGTGCACCACGGTCTGCAACGAGGCGGGGGCGCCCGAGGCCAGCGGGGCGAGCACCGGCGCCAGGCCGGCCGCGTCCAGCAGCTTGACCGCGCCGTAGGCATCGATGCTGGACTGCGGTTGCTCGATCACCGGCACCAGCGCGCGGGCACCCAGGCCGTACAGCAGGGCCGCCAGCGAAAAGGCGGGCGCGAACAGCAGCACCACCGCGCCCGAGGCAAAGGGAGTCAGCAGGCGCGAGAGCGCGACCTCGCTGCCCGCGGCCTGCGCCGTCTCCTGCAGGGCCTGCAGGCCGGCGGCGCCGGGGATCACGAGCCAGTCCGCGCCCTCCATGGGGTGCTCCAGGTGGGCGATGGAAGGGTCCTGCAGCACGCGCATCAGGCCCAGCTGGGCGCCATCGTGGCGGCTGGCTTCCGAGGCCGTGCCGTCCACGATCACCACCGCGCGGCCTTCGGCCGTGAGCGCGGTGGCCAGCGTGCAGAGCCATTCGTAGGCGCGTGCGGGCTGCGCCGGACTGGACACCGGCACCAGCACCGGACAGCCCACGGGCGCTTCGCCCCGCAGTCCGGCGGCCTGATCGAAGCCGGGTTCAAACATGGGCCGCCCCCAGATCGATGCCACGGCCAGAAGCCTGGGCAAAGAAGAAACCCATGTCGGTGGGTTGCGGGTCGTAGGCCGATTTGCCCTGCGTGCCCATGGACAGGCGCACCAGCGAAGCCGCGTCGGCGTTCTGCCAGTCTTCGGGCACGCGCTGGCCGTTGGCCACGCCGCGCAGCGTCACCTGGTGGCGAATCAGCGCGTCCAGCGCCGGGCCGAGCTTGACGGCCTCGTCCACCTTGGAGAGCACCACACCGTGCAGCGAGCTGGCCTTGAACGAGGTCAGCACCTCGTCGAGCGTGTCGCCCTGCGAGCCGGCGTTGAGCACCAGGGTCTTCTTGACCTTGGGAATGTCGAGCACGTCGAGCATGTCCTGGATGCGCTGGTCGCGCTGGCCCAGGCCGGCGGTGTCGATGATCACCAGGCGCTTGTTGCCCAGCAGGTTGAGCAGGTCCTTGAGCGCGGCGCGGTCGTGCGCCAGGTGGGCGACGACCCCCAGCATGCGGCCGAAGGCGCGCAACTGCTCGAAGCCGGAGACGCGGTAGGTGTCCAGCGTGATCAGGCCCACGCTCCCGGCGCCGTACTGCTTGACGCACTGTGCGGCCAGCTTGGCGGCGGTGGTGGTCTTGCCCACGCCCGTGGCGCCCACCAGCGAGACCACGCCGCCTTCGTCGCACAGGCCGGCACCCGGCGCCACGACCTTGAGGTTGCGGGTGATCACGTCCATCAGCCAGCGCACCGCCTCGGCGGCGTTGGCTTCGGCCGGCACCCGCTCGAGCACCGCCCGCGACATCGCGGGCGAGTAACCGGCGCGGATCATCTTGAGCATCAGGTTGGACTGGATCGGGTTCTGCTTGGACGAACCCAGCCAGGCCAGGGTGTTGAAGCGCTCCTCGATCATGTCCTTGAGCGCCGAGAGCTCCACCGCCATGCGGCTGTCGTCATGGCTGGGAAAGCGCGTGGACGGCGGCTGCGAGTCTTCCCAGGCCGGCTCGCTGGAGCGGGTGCGGATCGGGACAGGCTTGCGCGCCACGATGGGCTCGGGCTGGTTGAAGCGCTGCACCGGCACCTCGATCGGCTCGGGCCGGGCCACGATCTGAGGCGCGGCCACCGGGGCGGGCGAGCGGCGCTCGACCGCGGGCGCGGCATCGGCGGCCACCGCAGGCGTGCCGTTGAGGGCCTCGCGGCGCTTGCGCAGCATGCGTTCGCGGACATAGTCCTGGAACGACAGGGTGCTCATCGCCAGCGTCTCGGTGTCGCTCTGCACCGACTGCGGTGCGGCCAGCGAGCCGGTGGCCGAGGCCCGGGGGCGCGCAGGCGCGGCGGCGACGGCCGCCGGCGCGGCGTTGGCATGGTCGGCCAGCGACGCCAGGCTTTCCTCGGCGGCGGCCATCACCTCGAAACCGTCAGCGGTGTTGCGGGTGGAGAGGATCACGGCGCTGTCGCCAAAGGTCTTGCGCGCCTTGTTCATGGCTTCGCGGGACGTGGGGGCAATGAAGCGTTGGATGTTCATGCTGCAAGTTCTCCAAGGATCGGGCCGATGCGGATCAGGTGGGTTTCAGGTATTTCGCTGTGCGCCAGGACCTGCAGGCGCGGCGCGGCGCGGCGCAGCAGGCGGGACATGGCATTGCGGATGGCGTCGGGCACCAGCAGGCAGGCGGGCACGCCCTTCTCTTCCTGGCGGTTGGCGATGTCGGTGGCGGATTTGCTCAGCATCTCGGCCACGCCCGGGTCCAGCGCGCCGTTGGCGCTGCCCGAGAGGGCCTGCATCAGCAGCCGCTCCAGGCCGGGCTCGATGGCGATGACTTCGAGCTCTTTCACCGGGCCGTAGATCTGCTGCACGATGGCCGGCGAGAGCGCCATGCGCACGCGGCGGGCCAGCTCGGCCGGGTCGGTGGTGTGGGGGGCGTGCTCGGCCAGCGACTCGATGATGGTGCGGATGTCGCGCACATGCACAGACTCTTCCAGCAGCAGCTGGAGGACTTTCTGGAAGGTGGCAACCGGGACCATTTTGGGCACGACTTCTTCGATCAGTTTGGGGGCCAGGCGGGTGACGTGTTCAACCAGGTCCTGGGTCTCCGTCCGGCTCAGCAACTTGGCCGCCTGGACTTGCATCAAGTGTGAAAGATGCGTGGCCAACACGGTCTCGGAATCAACCACGGTAAAACCCGCCATTTGCGCGTTCTCGCGCTGCTTTTCGTCGATCCAGTGCGCGGGCAGGCCAAACGCGGGGTCGGTCGTGGGCGTGCCGATCAGCGGCGTGCCGATGCCACCCGGGTCGATCGCCAGGAACATGCCCGGGAACACCTCGCCCTCGCCCACCACCACGCCACGCAGGGTGATGCGGTAGGCGCTGGGGCGCAGTTCCAGGTTGTCGCGCACATGCACCGCCGGCGGCAGGAAACCCACTTCCTGCGCGAACTTCTTGCGCACGCCCTTGATGCGGGTCAGCAGGTCGCCCTGGCGCGTCTTGTCCACCATGGCGATCAGGCGGTAGCCCAGCTCCAGGCCCAGCAGGTCCACCGGCTGCAGGTCGTCCCACGTGGCCTCGCCGTCGCCCTGCACGGCCGGCGCCTCGGGCACCGGCGCGGGCTTGGCCTGCTCGCGCGCCACCCAGTAGGCCAGCGCACCGGCGACGGCCGCGAAACTCAGGAACACCGCGTGCGGCATGCCCGGCACGATGCCCAGCATGAACAGCACGGCCGCGGTGATGCCCAGCACCTTGGGCGAGAGGAACATCTGCTGCATCACCTGGACGCCCAGGTCTTCGTCCTTGCCCACGCGCGAGACCACCATGGCCGCGGCCACCGAGATCAGCAGCGAGGGGATCTGGGCCACCAGCGCGTCGCCCACGGCCAGCAGGATGTAGTTGTCGGCGGCCTGGCCGGCCGACAGGCCGTGCTGCAACACACCGATGATGAAGCCGCCGATGATGTTGATGAACAGGATCAGGATGCCGGCGATGGCATCGCCGCGCACGAACTTGGAGGCACCGTCCATGGAGCCGAAGAACTCGGCCTCCTCACCCACCTCGCGGCGGCGGCGCTTGGCTTCCTTGTCATCGATCAGGCCGGCGTTGAGGTCGGCATCGATCGCCATCTGCTTGCCGGGCATGGCGTCCAGGGTGAAGCGGGCCGAGACTTCGGCAATGCGCTCCGAGCCTTTGGTGATCACCACGAAGTTGATCACCACCAGGATCGCGAACACGATGAAACCGACCGCGAAGTTGCCGCCGATGAGGAAGTGGCCGAAGGCCTCGATCACCGCGCCGGCCGCCCCGGGGCCGGTGTGGCCTTCGAGCAGCACCACGCGGGTGGAGGCCACGTTGAGCGAGAGGCGCAGCAGCGTGGTGAGCAGCAGCACGGTGGGAAACACCGAGAAGTCCAGCGGGCGCTTCATGTAGGCCGCCACCATCATCACCACCAGCGCCAGCGCGATGTTGAGCGTGAAGAAGGTGTCCAGCAGCCAGGGCGGCAGCGGCAGCACCATCATCGACAGGATGGTGATGACCAGCATCGGTGCGGCCAGGCCGCCGGCCCAGCTGGCGTTGCGGTTCAACCATTGCTGCAGCGCTTGCAGGTTCATTCAGAGGCCTCTTTGGCGGGTTTCTTGAAATGCGGATCGAGCTCGGGCGGCACCAGGGGCTCGGGCTGCGCCGCGGGCATGGCGCCCTGGCCCTTCATGGCGGCCTTGAGCTGGTACACGTAGGCCAGCACCTGGGCCACGGCGGTGTAGAGCGCCGACGGGATCTCGTCGTCGATCTCCGCGTGGGCGTACAGCGCGCGCGCCAGCATGGGCGACTGCAGCACCGGCACCTTGTGCGCCTTGGCCACGTCGCGGATCTTCATGGCCAGCAGGTCCGCGCCCTTGGCGATCACGCGCGGTGCGTTCATGCTGGCGTCGTCGTAGCGGATCGCCACGGCATAGTGGGTCGGGTTCATCACCACCAGGTCGGCCTTGGGCACGGCGCCCACGCTGTTGCGCTGGGCCATCTCGCGCTGCATCGCGCGGCGCCGGGACTTGAAGTGCGGATCGCCCTCGGCTTCCTTGTGCTCCTGCTTCACCTCCTGGTGCGACATGCGCATGCGCTGCGCATGCAGGAATTTCTGCGCCGGGAAATCGATCACCGCCACCAGCGCCACCACCATCAGCAGCAGGCCCACGCCCAGCATGAGCCAGCGGCCGAGCTGGCCCAGGCCCGACTCCAGCGGCTGCATCACCAGCATGGCGAAGTCCTGCACGTGGGACGACAGGAACTGCCAGGCCACCAGCCCGACGACGGCCGAGATCGCGGCGAGCTTGGCGGTGTCGAACAACTGCTGTTTGGTGAAGAGGCGGCCGATGCCCTTGAGGGGGTTGACGCGGCTGAGGTCGGGCATGAGCGGCTTGGTGCTCAAGGCCCAGCTGCCGGAGCCGAAGGCCGCGAGCAGCACGATGCCCAGCACGGCCACGCCCAGCGGCAGATAGAGCATGAGGCCCTGCGCGAAGCCGTCCACCAGGCGCTCGGTGGCGAGTTCGGGCTTGAGCAGGGTCTGGTGGTCAAAGCGCAGCTGGCCTTGCAGGGCGCTGCGCAGTTTTTCGAAGCCGACCGGGGCCAGCGCGACCAGGACGAGGGCGCCGCCACCCAGCACGGCCAGGTTGGACAGGTCCTTGGAACGCGGCACCTGGCCATCGTCGCGCGCCTTTTTCAGGCGCTGCGCGGTGGCTGGCAGGTTCTTGTCTTGGGCGGAGGAGTCCATGGGGCGGGTTCACTGATCGGTGAACCCGATTCTGGAAGCCACCCGGAAAAACTAAAGGGCGATAAGACGCGGTTGCATGGCGCTTTTCTCGCTGCACCGCGGGCCCGGGGGGCGCCGGGCCACTGGCATTGCGCCCTGCAAGGGCGTGGCGCGAAGCGCCGCGGGGGTCAGAACCCCAAACTGGCCAGCAGGTCGTCGACCTGGGCCTGGCTGCTCACCACGTCGGTGCGGCCTTCGGCGTTCACCACCGGGCCGGCCAGGGCGGGCTGGTCCACGATGGCATGGTCCTGGCCGGGCTGGCCGCCAGGGGCCGATTGCAGCAGCAGGCCAAGGAGCTGTTCTTCTATCGTGCCGGCGAGCTGCACCACACGGCCGATGACCTGGCCGGTGAGGTCGTGGAAATCCTGCGCCATCATGATCTCGGTGAGGCGCGCGTCGGACTTGTCGCTCAGGTCCACGATGTCTTTCGACCACTCCAGCAGCTCGGGCATGGCGCGCGCCAGGCCGGGGACGCGGGAGATGGTGTCGATCAGCTGGCGGCCCCGCTCGGCGATCCTGGCCTGCTCGGCCTTGCCTTCGTCCACGTGGTTGAGCACCTTTTCAGCGGCCTCGCCCGTCAGCCGCGCGATGTAGGACAGGCGGCTCTGCGCGTCGGGCAGCTGGTCGACCGTGCCCTTGAGCTTGTCGGTGTAGCCCAGCTCCTTGAGCGCGTCGTGCAGCTGCCGCGTGATCGTGCCGAGTTGGCGGAACATGTCGGGGTTGCCCGACGACGCCGCTTCTTGTTGTTCGTTCATGGTGCGGCCCCCTTAGATGCCGAGCTTCTTGAAGATGTTCGCGAGCTTTTCTTCCAGGGTGGCCTTGGTGAAGGGCTTGACGATGTAACCGGCCGCACCGTTCTGCGCCGCCATCACGATGTCTTCCTTGCGCGCCTCGGCGGTCACCATCAGCACCGGCAGGTGCTTGAGTTTCTCGTCCTGCTTGATCTGCGCCAGCAGCTCGAAGCCGTTCATGTTGGGCATGTTGATGTCAGACACCACGAAATTGAAGGCGCCGTTGCGCAGCTTGCTCAGCGCGATCGCGCCGTCTTCGGCCTCGTCGGCATCGGCGTGCCCGATCTCCTTGAGCAGGTTTCGCACGATGCGGCGCATGGTGGAGAAGTCGTCAACGATCAGGAATTTCATCGGGGTGGACATGAAAGCCTCCGTGGGAGGAAAGGATCAGGAAAAACGAGCGGGCCGCGTCAGCCACCGCCCTGTGAAGGAGATTTCGTCACTTGCCCGGAAATCTGAAGCGTGGGCAGGGC
>NZ_JAHCKK010000190.1 GCF_026125825.1 Hydrogenophaga sp.
CAGCACAACAATCCAAAAATGGGTTGACAGCTCCTAATACTGACATGTCCGGCCATGCAGACAGCTGACAGCTCCTTGATTGTACCCCCCTCGGCTCGCGGGACAGCTGACAGCATGGCACAGGGTGCTACGCGTGAGAACTGACAGCCGACAGCTCCTTGATTTCGGGGCCTGGGCACGTGGGACAGCCGACAGCTCCTTGATTTCGGGGTCTGGGCACGTGGGACAGCCGACAGCTCCTTGATTTCGGCCCCCGGGCACGTGGGACAGCTGACAGCACGGCACAGGGTGCTACGCGCGAGATCTGACAGCCGACAGCTCCTTGATTTCGGGCCCTGGGCACGTGGGACAGCAGACAGCTCCGGGCATGTGAGACAGCTGACAGCGCCAATGTGGACGTCATCACCGCGCTGTGCAAGCGCGTATCCACCGCATTCCACAAATTGTCTCGCAGCCCAATCAGCGCCATTCTGCTACGCTACCTCCCTTGCAGCGCCACATGCACTCGCGCGCGCGCGCGCGCCCTCAAGCGATGCACACGACCTCGTCTGCGCTACTGTCACTGGTCTCGCACTCGCCGCTCCGGCTGTGGCTCGCCTGCGTGTCCATCCAGAGCGGCGCGACCGTCCAGAACGGCGAGGCCTCGGCATTCGGCGCGGCCTCGACGTAGCCGTCCTCATCGACAGACACGGTGCCCTCGTCGAGCATGCCGTCCAGCTGCTCGCCCTCGTCGGCCTTGTCCTTCTCGTCGCGCAGGGCCTTGATGTAGTATGCGCGCGTGACGACGAGCTCATTGACGCGGTCAGGGCCAAGCCTGGTGCGCGCGGGGCCCACGACGACGCCCGCCAGCGAGAAGAGCCGCTCGGACGCGGCCGTCGTCGCCGGCGCGGCCAGGTAGCGCCGCGCGAACCCCGCAAGGGTCGGCAGCTCGGGCGCTGCTGCACGCCACCACGCCAGCGGGTCCACGTTCCGCATGTCGCCTGCCTCCGCGCCGACGGTGCGCTGAAGGTACTCATCGACGTCCGCGCTCAGGGCCAGCACGGGCTCCCTGTCGCTGCCATTGGCCATGCCGCCGCATCGTTCTATCCAGTTGGGAATGCGCCTGCGCGCGGGTTCGCGCGGCAGCTGCTGGCGCAGGCGGGTCAACACGCGGCCGATCATCGCGAGGCTCTCTGGCGTGTACGGCGCATCCCCAGCATCGCCATGCTCTGCTCGCACGACAATCTCCCCGACCGTGCGCGGATCCAGGAAGCGCGCCATGTGCACCGGCAACAGCGCCGTCTCTGGGGGTGGCTCCAGCACGTCCGCGAAGATGCGGCGCAGCTGGACGCAGACGCGGGCACGCAGCACGTTGGCGACGCACGCTGCACCATCTCCTCCGGCGGCGGGCGTCTGCGCGACCTGCAGCAGCTCTCCGATGGCACGCGGCACCAGCGAGAGCGTCACCGACCTGGCCTCGGTCAGGCGCTTCGTCCACGCGTCGAACGGCCGGAGGACGTCGAGCACGAGCGGCGCGGCGGCCAAGGTGGCGGCCGCCTGCAGGGCCAGCTCGTCGCGCTCGGCAGCCGTGGCCAGGCCGAGCATGGTGTGCGTCATCCGCTGCAGGCCGGGCGCAATCTCCACGAAGCGGCGCAGCGCGTCGTAGTGGCTGTTCCACCGCGTCCTGACGGGGTACACGGGCATGAGAACCTTCCGCCCGCACGCGCGCAGCTCGATCGCGAGCCACTCGCGCCTCTGCGGCGATCGGGCGAGCGCGGCGTAGTAGCGGCTCACGGGCTTCATGAACGCCTGGAAGTCGGCGTCGCCGGCCGCCAGTGACAGCGCCAGCTGAATCCCGTGCGATGCACAGCGGACCCGCTGGTGCAGCGAGCCGTTCGTCACGGCCAGGACGTTCCTGGCGCCGTCCGTGGCAATGCCCGCCAGATCGTCGAGCGCCAGCGGCCGTGGCCCGTCGCCAGCGTTGTTGACCGCGTCCAGGTTGGCCCGGAGCGCCTCGCGTAGCGCCTCGCCCGTGTGCGGGTGCGGCTGTGGGCGGCACGCGATGGTGAACGCCTGCAGCCGCCAGGTCTCATCGACGAAGTGCAGCGTCGTGGACATGTACGGCTGCACGCCGGCCGACGTCCACTCGTCCAGCGTCACCGAGCACTGGTTGCGCAGCTGCACCGCGTCGACAGCCTCACCCACGTGCAGCGGCTCCATGGCGCGCGCTACGCGCCTGGCAATGTCACTCACCGCCGCCTTGTGCATGCCGACGATGCGGGCCGCAACAGCGCGGCGGCCGGGCAGCGACACCACAGCCCCTCGGCTCACGGTGAGGGTGAAGTGGCGCAGCGCGGGCGACTCGCCGATGAGCAGCGGGAAGCCGCCGAGCACGACGAGCAGCGCCAGCTCGTCGGCCACATTCGGCATCGGGCTAACGCCGAGCACGTCAACGATGGAGCGCTCCAGCGACTCGGCGCCGCACTTCTCTCGGCGCCGCTTCGCCACGGGCGCCGCGCGGCGGTTGTCGCTCTCAATCTTCGCAACGTCCTCGAGTGAGAGGAAGCAGGGGTGGAAGCGGTAGAGATGGAACTTGAAGTTGTAGACCCCGCCGCCCGCGCCGAGCTTGATCGTCGTCGGCGTGTCGGAGCACAGGCGGCAGAGGCAGACGCGGTCGTCGTTGGGGTCGAGCTGCATGAGAGGGCCAAACCGCTGTCGCTCGGTCGATCCTGCGCTGTGCGACGGTGCCCATTCCCATCGCGAGTACCAATCAGGGAACGCAGGCTTCGCTGACGGACGGGCCTCGGCATGTGCAGCGGCGAGCATGGCGGCGGGGGACGGGGCACCTGCACGCGGCGCACGCTGCGGCGGTGTGGCCCGCGCGACTGCCGTTTCAAATGCAACGGTCGCCGTTTTTTGGCGCCCATTTTCCCCGCCAAGTGACAGCATTGGGCAACTTGTGCTGTCGGGACAGCTGACAGCGCAGCGAGGGCGTCCGCAGCGGGCAGGGGACAGCAACAGCAGGGCGCGCGATGGAGGACGACAGCAGGTGACATGGACAGCGCGACTTGCACATGCAGGGCAACAGCAGACGCCGTTGACAGCAGCGCAAGGCGGCGCCCGCGACAGCTGACAGCAGAAACAGATTGACCGCCCAGGTCGTCCAACAGCGACAGCGGGGATGGATGGCGCGGACGCAGTGACAGCACAGCAAACCCC
>NZ_JAHCKK010000191.1 GCF_026125825.1 Hydrogenophaga sp.
GTCTCGGGCCGGCTTAGCCGGACCCTTGACGCCTCTGGACGCTGTGCGGCGGCTGCACAGGCGGGATCGATTTGAGTACCAAGGTTGTAGGCGTTTGGATGACAAGGGGGTGGTGCGCACCTGACAGCACGCACAGACTTTTCCCGATTCAAGTTTTTTTACCGCTCGACACAATTCATACATCGGGCCAACAAACAGCGGCTCTCACTGAAAGAAGGAAACATCATGGACAGCGAACAACTCCTGGCAGAAATCCGCGAAGCCAACCTGACGTACCTCATGCTGGCGCAGAACCTGATCCGCAAGGACCGCGCCGAAGCGCTGTACCGCCTGGGTCTGACCGAAGAAGCCGCCGACCTGCTGGGCATGCTGTCCACGGCGCAACTGCTCAAGATCGCTTCCAGCAACATGCTGCTGTGCCGCTTCCGCGTCGACGACGACCTGGTGTGGAACCTGCTGACCAGCCACAACGTGAAGAAGGTGGACAACAGCACCACCACCCAGCTGCACGCCAGCATCCTGATGGCCGGCCGTTTCGCCGAGTCCATGGCCGCTCACTGAGCCGCGCTCCCCGCTTTTCCTTCTTCTTTCCTTTTCTCTTTCTTCCGTTTCATCCAGGAGCCCACCATGGCCGCAGGCAAGAGCATCCTCAACGAGTCGCGTGACATCGAGCGCGCCGTCGCCCTGATCCAGCTCGGCGCCCGCCTGCAGGTCCTGGAGTACGAAACCAGCCTGTCCTACGAGCGCCTGCTGCGCCTTTACAAGGAAGTGGCCGGCAAGTCGCCGTCCAAGGGCCAGCTGCCCTTCTCGACCGACTGGTTCCTGACCTGGCAGCCCAACATCCACTCGTCGCTGTTCCTCAACATCCACGAGTACCTCTCCAAGACCAGCGAACTCGAAGAGATCGACACGGTCATCAAAGCCTTCCGCCTGTACAGCGAGCAGATGCAGGCCAGCGCCATCGAGCCGCTGCTCTCGGTCACCCGTGCCTGGCGCCTGGTGAAGTTCGTGGACAACGGCATGCTCACGCTGACCAAGTGCTCCTGCTGCGGCGGCCACTTCGTCACCGAGCCCTACGAAAACCGGCACTTCGTCTGCGGCCTGTGCCAGCCCCCGGCGCGCGCCGGCAAGGGCAGCGCCAACGGTGGCCTCAAGCTGCATTGACCCCGAGCTTTTCCGCTCAAACCCTGAAATGGACCCCGATGCGGGTCCATTTCGCGTTTATGGCCCCCATCAATCCCCCCTAGAGTTGGCCGATAGAAAACGCATCCCTCCAAGTCACGCGCTCAGCGGTCAGCCGCGTCCTCTTCCAGGCACAAGAACATGTTCGTCATCATTGGTTTCGTGGTTTCGATGGTCTGCATCTTCGGGGTATTCATATTCCACGGAGGCAACATCGGTGTCGTGCTCAAGGCGTTGCCCTTCGAGCTGACCACCATCCTGGGCGCGGCGCTGGGGGCTTTCCTCATCAACAACCAGATGAAGGTGGTCAAGGCGTCGTTCAAAGGCCTGGCCCAGTGCTTCAAGGGCAGCCGCTACACCAAGGCGCGTTACATGGAGCTGCTCGCGCTGCTGTTCGACATCCTGCAAAAGGCCCGCAAGGAAGGCCTGATGGCGATCGAGCAGGACGTGGAGAACCCGCATGAGTCGGCGCTGTTCAAGAAATACCCCACCATCGCGGCCGACCACCACGTGGTCGAGTTCATCACCGACTACCTGCGCATGATGGTCTCGGGCAACCTCAACGCGCACGAGATCGAGTCGCTGATGGATGCCGAGATCGAAACCCACCACCAGGAAGCGCACGCCCCGGTGGCCGCCATCGCCCGCCTGGCCGGCGGGCTGCCGGCTTTCGGCATCGTGGCCGCCGTGCTGGGCGTGGTGAACACCATGGGCTCGGTGGGCCAGCCGCCCGCCGTGCTCGGCGGCATGATCGGTTCGGCCCTGGTCGGCACCTTCCTTGGCATCTTGCTGGCCTATGGCGTGTTCGAACCCCTGGGCGGCCTGCTCGACCAGAAGATGGAAGAGGGCAGCAAGGAACTGCTGTGCGTCAAGACCACGCTGCTCTCCAGCATGCAGGGCTACGCCCCGCTGACCGCGATCGAGTTTGGCCGCAAGGTGCTGTTCGCCGACGTGCGGCCGACCTTCGCCGAGCTCGAAACGCATGTGAAGAAGAAGTAACCATGCAACGCGAGCAGACACGCCATTCCAGGGCGCCGCGGAACCGGCTTTGCCGGGCCGCCAGCGCCGCCCCCTTGAGGGGGTCGCGCGCAGCGCGGCAGGGGGGAGCTCCATATGGCGGGTGATGGAAAGAAACTTCAGCCGATCATCATCAAGCGCATCAAGAAGGGCGGCCATGCCGCCCACGGCGGTGCGTGGAAGATCGCGTACGCCGACTTCGTGACCGCGATGATGGCCTTCTTCCTGCTGATGTGGCTGCTGGGCTCCACCGCCAAGGGCGAGTTGCAGGGCATTGCCAGCTACTTCCAGTCACCGGTGAAGGTCTCGCTCATGGGCGGGCCGGGCACGGGCAACAGCAGCAGCATCCTGCCCGGTGGCGGGCGCGACCTGAGCAAATCCTTTGGCCAGATGGACAGCGGCGAGGCCGAGCGCGCGGCCAAGCTCATCGGCGCGCAGATGGCGCGCGCCGACTCGGTGCGCCGCGACGCCGCGCGCATCGACGCCCTGGAGCGCAAGATCACCACGCTGATCGAGAAGAACCCCAAGCTCGCGGAGTTCGGCTCCCAGATCCAGCTGGAGAAAACCCTCGACGGCCTGCACATCCAGATCGTGGACCAGCAGAACAGGCCCATGTTCGACACCGGCAGCGCGATGGTCAAGCCCTATATGCGCGACATCCTGCGCGAGATCGGTGCGGCCCTGGGCGACGTGGAGAACCGCATCGCCCTGGCCGGCCACACCGACGCCACGCCTTACGGCAGCGGCGAGCGCGGCTACAGCAACTGGGAGCTGTCGGCCGACCGGGCCAACGCCTCGCGCCGCGAGCTGGTGGCCGGTGGCCTGCCGCCGGACAAGCTGCGCCGGGTGGAAGGCCTGGCGTCGAGCCGGCTGCTGCGCGAAGACCTGCCCACCGACCCGATCAACCGCCGCATCAGCATCGTGGTGATGACGCAGGAGGCCGAAGACCGCTTGCTGCCCCGCTCCTCGCCCACGCCCGTGATGCCCATGCT
>NZ_JAHCKK010000192.1 GCF_026125825.1 Hydrogenophaga sp.
AGCGCCCGCGGCGCCGACCCCCAGCGCCGCTGCGCCCGGTGCCGATCCGTTCACCTACTTTGTGCAGGCCGGTGCCTTCCGCACACCGGAAGATGCGGAAGCCCAGCGCGCCAAGCTCGCCATGCTGGGCATCGATGCCGCGATCAGCGAGCGCGAGCAGAACGGCCGCACGGTCTTTCGCGTGCGCGTGGGGCCTTTCAACCAGAAGGCCCTGGCGGATCTGACGCTGGAGCAGCTGCAGGTCAACCACATCGAATCGGCCCTGGTGCGCGTGCAGCGCTGAGCCCGTTCGGGCGGGAACTTTTGCCGGCCCCGCCTGCCCCAACCGGGCTCGTCTCCCTGGAGTTTCAATTCATGCAACGTCGCGACTTCTCCCGTTCCCTGCTGGCTGCCGGCACCACCGCCCTGGGTGCCGCCAGCGGCCTGACCCTCACGCCTGCCCTGGCGCAGCGCGTGGGCCCCAAAGAAGGCGTGGACTTCACGCGCCTGCCCAAGCAGGTGCCCGTGCAGAGCCCTGCGGGCCAGGTCGAAGTGCTGGAATTCTTCGCCTACAGCTGCATCCACTGCTTCAATTTCGAGCCGCTCTTCGAGGACTGGATCCAGAAGAAGCCCGCCTACGTGACCGTCAGGCGCATGCCGGTCGCCTTCAGTCCGCAGTTCGTGCCCATGCAGCGCCTGTACTTCACGCTGGAGGCCATGAACCTGGTCGACAAGCTGCACGCCAAGGTGTTCCGGGCCATCCATGAGGAGCGCCTGCCGCTGACCACGCCGCCGGCCATCATCGACTGGGTCGCCAAGCAAGGCGTGGACCGTGCGAAGTTCACCGAGATCTTCGACATCGCCGCGACCGGTCAGAAGGCCCAGCAGGCCGTGAACCTGCAGGATGCCTACGGGGTGGAGGGCACGCCCGCCCTGGGCATCGCCGGCCGCTTCTACCTTCCGGGCCAGGGCCCGCGCACCCTGGTGGTGGCCAATGCGCTGATCGCCGAATTGCGCACCAAGGCCTGAAGCCGCTGCCTGTCCCGCTCACAAGGCCCGCCCCGTGCGGGCCTTGTGGTTTGTGTGCCGCAACCCCTGGGAGCGAGGTTGTCGCCGCTACAATGAATGCAAGTTTCGTGCCCTCAAATCCCATGCCCTTCCTCCCCACTTCCCGCCGCGCCGTTTCCTGGGCCCTTTGCCTGTCCGCTGCGCTGTGGTGCGCGGGCACCGCCCAGGCCGAAAAAGCCGACCGCAACCAGCCCTTGAACGCCGAGGCCGATGCGCTGCGTCACGACGACGCGCGCCAGACCAGCGTGTTCACCGGCAACGTGGTTATCACCAAGGGCACCATCCTCATCCGGGGCGACCAGGTGGAGGTGCGGCAGGACGCCCAGGGCAACCAGTTCGGCATCGTGCATGGCAAGCCGGGCTTCTTCCGCCAGAAGCGCGACCTGGTCGACGAATTCATCGAAGGCACGGGCCAGCGCATCGACTACGACAGCAAGGCCGATACCGTGCGCTTCACCGGCAACGCGGTGCTCAAGCGCTTCAAGGGCACCCAGCTCAACGACGAGACCACGGGCAACGTGATCGTCTACAACAACACCACCGACGTGTTCACCGTGGACGGTGGGGAGGCCAACCGCACGCCGCAGAACCCCACCGGCCGGGTGCGTGCCATGCTCACCCCGGTGCCCAAGGAAGGCGGCGTCCCCGCCACCCCAGCGCCGCCTGCCCCGCCGGCCACGCTCAAACCCAGTCCCCAGCTCCAAGAGGGCCGCCAGTGACGGATGCCGCTCGCAGCCCGGCGGCCGCCCCCAAGGGCCGCCCCGCCCCGATGGTCAGTCGCCTCGAAGCGCGTGGCCTGCAGAAGTCCTACGGCAGCCGCAAGGTGGTCAAGGACGTGTCGCTCGCGGTCTTCAAGGGCGAGGTGGTCGGCCTGCTCGGCCCCAACGGCGCGGGCAAGACCACGTCCTTCTACATGCTGGTCGGCCTGCTGCGCTCCGATGCGGGCCAGATCCTGCTGGACAACCAGCCGATCGAGAGCCTGCCCATCCACCGCCGCGCCCGCCTGGGCCTGGGCTACCTGCCGCAAGAAGCGTCGATCTTCCGCAAGCTGAGCGTGGCCGACAACGTGCGCGCCGTGCTGGAGCTGCAGGAGGACGGGCAGGGCAGGTCGCTGGACCGCGCCACCATCGAGTCCCGGCTGGACGCCCTGCTGCAGGATCTGCATGTGGATCACCTGCGCGACTCGCCTGCGCCGGCGCTCTCCGGTGGCGAACGCCGCCGCGTGGAGATCGCCCGCGCCCTGGCCACCGAGCCGCGCTTCATCCTCCTGGACGAACCCTTCGCGGGCATCGACCCGATCGCCGTCATCGAGATCCAGCGCATCATCGGTTTTCTCAAATCGCGTGGCATCGGGGTGCTGATCACCGACCACAACGTGCGCGAAACGCTGGGCATCTGCGACCGCGCCTACATCATCAACGACGGCCACGTGCTCACCAGCGGCACCCCCGCCGAGATCGTGGAAAACGCCGACGTCCGCCGGGTCTACCTCGGCGAACACTTCAGGATGTGATGGTCGGCATGTTGTTCAAGCCATGCGGGCCAAGAGCGGCCCTGTCGTCCAGAGCATCCGAGGATCCGGCTTTGCCGGTCCCGGTTTGCGCCCCCCCGGGTGAGACGCGCGCTGCGCGGCAGGGGGGCACATGAAGCAAGGACTTTCCCTTCGCGTCTCGCAGCACCTGGCGCTCACGCCCCAGCTGCAGCAGTCCATCCGGCTGCTGCAGCTCTCCACGCTGGAGATGGCGCAAGAGGTCGAGCAGATGCTCGACGAAAACCCCTTCCTCGAACGCGCCGAAGAGATGGCCGAGCGCGAGACGTTCGGGCTGGATCAGACCGATGTGCCGGTAAGCGCGGGCGAGCAGATCGTCGAGGCGGCCTTGCCGGAAGGGCCAACGCCCCTGTCCTCGTCCCAGGAACCGGCCAGCGCCAGCGCCAGCACCGACAGCGGTGACGGCGACGGCCTGGAAAGCCGGCTCGACGGCGCCACCCCGGTGGAGGAAAGCTGGGAGGGCGAC
>NZ_JAHCKK010000193.1 GCF_026125825.1 Hydrogenophaga sp.
CGGCGCCGGGCAGTTCGGCCGAGGCGCTGGCCGGGCGTGCCTTCGGCGCGCTCTCGGGCATCCGCGACGCCTTCATCTACCCGCTGAGCCCGCCGCCGATTCCGGAGCTGGGGGCCTCCTCGGGTTTCAGCTTCCGCCTGCAGGACCGTGGCGGCCTGGGCCGCGATGCCCTGATGAGCGCGCGCAACCAGCTGCTGGGCATGGCTTCGCAGAGCAAGGTGCTCACCCAGGTGCGCCCTGACGGCCTGGAAGACGCCCCGCAGCTGCAGATCGACATCGACCGCGACAAGGCCAACGCCCTGGGCGTGGGCTTTGACGTGATCAACGCGGCCATCGGCACCTCGCTCGGTTCGAGCTACGTCAACGACTTCCCCAACGCCGGGCGCCTGCAACGCGTGGTGGTGCAGGCCGACGCGCCTGCCCGCATGCAGCCTGAAGACCTGCTGCGCCTGACCGTGGTCAACAACAAGGGCCAGGCCGTGCCGCTGTCGGCCTTCGCCACCACGAAATGGATCACCGGACCGATGCAGACCGTGCGCTACAACGGCTACCCGTCCGTGCGCATCAGCGGCAGCGCCGCCCCCGGCATGAGCACTGGTGCGGCCATTGCCGAGATGGAGAAGCTCGCGGCCCAGTTGCCGCAAGGCATCGGCTACGAATGGACCGGCCAGACCCGCGAGGAAAAGCTCGCCGGCTCGCAGGCCATCATCCTGTACGCCTTCGCCATCCTGGCGGTGTTCCTCTGCCTGGCCGCGCTGTACGAGAGCTGGACCATTCCGCTGTCGGTGATCCTGGTGGTGCCGCTGGGCGTGCTCGGCGTGCTGCTGGCGACCTTGATGCGCGACTACTCGAACGACGTGTACTTCCAGGTGGGGCTCATCACCATCATCGGGCTGTCTGCGAAGAACGCCATTCTGATCATCGAGTTCGCCAAGGATCTGCAGGCCCAGGGCAAGAGCGTGATCGCGGCGGCGCTGGAAGCGGCCC
The DNA here is from genome assembly GCF_026125825.1 of Hydrogenophaga sp. Taxonomy (GTDB): domain Bacteria; phylum Pseudomonadota; class Gammaproteobacteria; order Burkholderiales; family Burkholderiaceae_C; genus Hydrogenophaga. The sequence continues at coordinate 988 of NZ_JAHCKK010000193.1, forward strand.
ACATCCGGTTCCGCCCCATCATCATGACCTCGATGGCCTTCACGCTCGGCGTGTTGCCGCTGGCGCTCGCCTCGGGTGCCGGTTCGGCCAGCCAGCGCGCCATCGGCACCGGCGTGATCGGCGGCATGCTCACCGGCACGGTGCTGGCGGTGATCTTCGTGCCCATCTTCTTTGTGGTGGTGCGCACCCTGTTCAAGGGCAGCGAGCGCCAGCACCAGCGGGACGCCGAACAGGCCGCTGCCCACCATGGCCCAGGAGCGCAAATCGATGTTTGACTTTCAGAATCCCCCCCGCGTCGCCTTCGGCGCCACCCCCCCAGGGGGGCGCATCGTGCGGCCTGGCGAAGCCCGTTTCGCTGACGCTCAGGATGCCTCGCCTCGGCGCTGGCGCGCCATCGGCTTGACGCTGCTGGCCGCTGCCGCGCTGTCCGCCTGTTCGTTCATTCCGAAATACGAGCGACCTGAAGCACCCGTGGCCTCGCAGTTCCCCGGCCCGCAGCCCGCTGCGGCAGCGAATGCGAAGACGGGCGCGGACATCGCCTGGCGCGAGTTCATTGGTGATGCCCGCTTGCGCGAGCTGATCGCGCTGGCGCTGAAGAACAACCGCGACCTGCGCGTGGCGACCCTCAACATCGAGCAAGTGCGCGCGCAGTACCAGATCCGCCGTGCCGACCAGTTCCCGACCATCGGTCTGGCCGCCACCGGCAACCGCCAGCCCGATGGCAACGGTGGCATCACCAGCGTCTACAGCGTGGGCCTGGCCCTGAGCAGCTGGGAGATCGATTTCTTCGGCCGCCTCGGCGCCCTGAAGGAAGCGGCCCTGGCCCAGTACCTGGCGAGCGAGGAAGCACGCCGTGCCGCGCAGACCAGCCTGGTGGCGGCCGTGGCCAGCACCTGGCTGAGCCTGCAGGCCAACGACGAGCTGCTGGTGCTGACCGAGCGCACCGTGGCCACGCGCGAGGATTCGCTGCGCCTGAGCAAGCTGCGATTCGACAATGGCGCCACCTCCGCACTGGACTTGCGCCAGGCCGAATCTCTGACCGCCGCGGCCCAGTCCGCGCTGGCGCAGCAGCGCCGCCTGCGCGCGCTGGACATCAACGCCCTCACGCTGCTGGTGGGCCAGGCACCGCCGGCCGAGCTGCTGCCCGTGCCACCGGCCGCGCCGGCGCGCAGTGCCAACGCCAACGACGTGGCGGTGCCGACCGCGCCCGCGCCCGCCGCGCCCATGCTGCGCGACGTGCCCGCCGGCCTGCCATCGGACCTGCTCACGCGCCGCCCGGACATCCGCCAGGCCGAGCAGCAGCTGATCGCCGCCAACGCCAACATCGGGGCCGCGCGCGCCGCGTTCTTCCCGCGCATCTCGCTCACCGCGACGGCGGGCACCGCCAGCAGCAGCCTCTCGGGCCTGTTCAAGGACGGGTCCTGGGGCTTCACCATGGCGCCACAGGCTTTGCTGCCGATCTTCGATGCGGGGCGCAACCGCGCCAACCTGGACTCGTCCAACGCCGGTCGCGACCTCGCGGTGGCCCAGTATGAAAAGGCGATCCAGACCGCCTTCCGCGAAGTCGCCGACGCGCTGGCTGGCAGCGCGACGCTGGGCGATCAGCTCAGCGCCCAGCAGGTGCAGGCCACGGCCGAGGCGGAGCGTTTCCGTCTGGCCGAGCTGCGCTACCGCAACGGTGTGGCGAGTTTCCTGGACGTGCTGGACGCACAGCGCTCGCTGTTCGCAACCCAGCAGGCGTTGGCGCAGACCCGGCTGGCGCAGCAGCAGAACCAGGTGAACCTGTACAAGGCACTGGGCGGCGGCTGGGGGCAGGAGTAACCCCCTGCACCGCTGACGCGGCTTCCCCCTAAAGGGGGACAACGCCTGAGGCCCGGCGAAGCCGGTTCCTCGGCGTTTCTGGAGAGGGGCCCGCGCGCTGGCGGTCAGCCCTTCAAGTCGTAAAACCGCAGGATGTGCTCCCACGCCGTCTGAGGATCGTCCACGTACTTGAACAG
>NZ_JAHCKK010000194.1 GCF_026125825.1 Hydrogenophaga sp.
GGTGAGCGCGCTCGTCGGCCTGGCCCGGCCCGGCGTGGACCATCGGGCGTTGTTCGACTCGCAGTCGCTGCTGGCGGACCTGCAGCCCCGCCTGCGGGCTGCGGAGGCGGCGTTGCAGCAGGACGCGAAGGAGCACCAGCAAGGGCGGCTGGGCGGGGCGGGATTCGTCGAGGCGATGGCACAGCGCCACATCCCGGCCTACCGGGCCCTGGGTGAGGAGCTGGCCGCGCTCGGGCCGATGCCCGATGCCCCCGCCGTGGCGGACATCCGGGAGCTTCACGGCATCGTGCTGGAGGTGATGACGCTGGAGGTGGGCAAGCACCAGGGATCGGTCGACCTGGCCCAGGCCGATGCCCGGCTGGCGCAGTTGTCGCAACGGATGCTCAGTGTGGGTGCCCGTCTGCGAGCGAAGAACGCGCCGACGGCCAGGCCGTGAGCGAGCCCAGCCCGGCACCGGTGCGCCGGCTGCGCAGCATGCCCGCGACGATCAGCGCCTGCGCCGCGTAGTAGGTGCCCAGCACCCACAGGGGCGACAGCGGCAGCGGCCAGACGAAACGGTTGGTCGCCAGCAGCGAGTCGCTCAGCATGAAAAAGCCCGAACCGAGGGCCACGGCCAGCGCCGCGCCGTCGCGCTGCACGCTGGCGCGGCCGATGGCTTGCGCAGCCATGAGGGCGATCACCAGCACGTAGGCCGCCACCGGCACACGCAAGCCGGCCGGCAGGCCGCCCTGCCACAGAAAGCCGTACATGGCCACGCCCAGGCCCAGCGTGGCCGCCAGGGCGCGCCGGCTCGGGAACCAGGGCAGGCCCAGGCGGAACAGCGCGATGTAGGCCAGGTGGGCCAGCAAGAAGGCCACCAGCCCCGGAATGAAATAGCCCGGAAACATCAGGAAGGCATCGCCGGCGAGGGACAGCGCAAGCGCGCACAGCAGCAGGGCGTGCGCCCGCCGCGCGCCGCCCACCTTGCGCGCGTGCGCCCACACCACCGCCATGGCGATCAGCATGGCCAGCGGCTTGAAGACCCGGTGCAGCTCCAGCCAGCCCAGCGCGGCGGTGGCCATGGCCAGGGCACCGCATTCGATCAGCAGCGCCTCACCCATGCCGATGCGCCCCTGCATCACCGCGCCAATGGCCCACAGCGCCACCAGCAGCACGCTGAACACCACGGCGCTGCGCGAGAGCGGCCAGGTGTCGGCGAACCACAGGAAGCCCGCCACCCCCGCGAGCAGGCCGACGAACTGCGCGCCAGCGAACCAGCGCACCGTGGCGCTCATGGGCGGCGCAAAGCGCTGCACGGTGGCGAGGTCAAAGGCCGGCGCCGGAAAGCGCGCGGCCACGTCGGCCGGCCGCCAGCCCGGCGGCTTGAACCACACGCGCAGCTTGTCGGCCCAGCGCCGGGTGTGCCAGCTGTCGCGCAGCAGGCCCCAGTACACCTCGCCATTGGCCCACAGCGGGTCCCAGCTCTGCAGCGGCTTGCGTGTGCCGTAGACGCACTTCTCGTCCTCTTCCTGGAAGCTGCCGAACAGGCGATCCCAGACGATGAGAATGCCGCCGTAGTTGCGGTCGAGGTAGCGGTCGTTCACCGCGTGGTGCACTCGGTGGTTGGACGGGCTGCAGAACCAGCGGTCGAAGCAGCCCAGCTTGCCCACGTGCTCGGTGTGCACCCAGAACTGGTAGAGCAGGTCGATCAGCGCGACCACGCCGAACACCAGCGGCGGCACGCCCGCTATCGCCATCGGCAAATAGAAGATCCAGCCCAGCAGCGCACCCGAACTGGTCTGGCGCAGCGCGGTCGAGAGGTTGTAGTCCTGGCTCTGGTGGTGCACCACGTGCGCGGCCCAGAAGACGGCGCTCTCGTGGCCGGCGCGGTGCAGCCAGTAGTAGCAGAAGTCGTAGAACACCAGCGCGGTCAGCCAGCCGATCCAGCTGGTCCAGAACGGGTGGTCGGGCCAGAGCGCCACCGCCGAGTAGACGGCGGTGTAGAGGCCCACGCGCAGCAGCCGGGTGAACACCGCGCTGATCTGGCTGAGCATGCCCAGGCCGATGCTGCTGATGGCATCGTCGAGCCGGTAGGTGTTGTGCCGGCGCCGGCGGCCGATGGCGTATTCGAGCGCGATCAGCGCGAAGAAGACGGGCGTGGCCAGCACGATGACCTGGCTCGGGCTCATGGGAGGCGCTCAAAGCGGAAGCGAAGCATGTGCGCATTGTGGGCAGAAGCCGTTGTTGGCGCCCTTGGCATCAACCCGCATGCCCATGCCAGAATCGCGGGCATGTCCGCCCACCCGCCCGCTGCCGCGACCGCCCCGGAGAGTGCCACCACCGCGCTGTACCGCGCCGCGCTGGGGCCCGTGAACACGGCGCACTACCTCGCGGTGTTCGAGCGCTTTGACGAGGCCGGCCGCGCCAGCCCGGTCTGGAACCCGGCGGCCGGCCTGCTCACCCTGAACTGGCTGGTGTTCCGCCAGCTCTGGGGCTCGGCGCTGGTGTACCTGGCCTGCGCCCAGGGGTTGGCACTGCTGGTGCTGTGGGCGGCCCGGCGATTCCTGCACTGGCCGCCATCGGTGGAATGGGGCGTGCTGCTCACGCTGCTGTTGCTGAGCATCGCGATCCCCGGCGCCTACGGCAACGCCCTGCTGCACGCCGACACCCGCCGCCGCATGACGCGCGCCGTGCGCGAAGCCCGCACCGTGCGAGAGGCCTGCGCCGCGCTGGAAAAACAATCGAGTTCGAAGCGGCGCCTGGCAGCGCTCGCGGTGGTCAACCTGCTGCTGGCGGGCGCGCTGGCGTCGGCTTGGCTGGGCGGCGGGTTCAAGCGGGGCCTGCCGGCACCGGCTGCCA
>NZ_JAHCKK010000195.1 GCF_026125825.1 Hydrogenophaga sp.
GACAGCCCAAGCGCCTGCACGCAGGCTGCGCACTAGGGAGCCAGCAGCGGCTGCTGCGGCGCGGCGGGCAGCCCCATGCACAGCCAGTGCTGTCGCTTCGGGCACGGCGTGCATGCCAGCACGGCCGGCCTCGCGGCGCGCACTGCGGCCTCCAGCCCGAGTTCGGCCGCCCTCCCCAGGACGGCGCTGGCCGCTCCTTGCGCCTCGTGGTGCGCGACCAGTTTCCGCCTGTCCTGAAAGCCCTTGCGGCAGACCGGGCAGCTGCCTTCCAAATCGTAGTGCGCGCAGTTGTACTCGTCGCCCGAGCGGGTCATGTGTGTCGGCTCGCCCATCGGCTTGCCCTGTCTCCCCCCACTCGCTGTTCTGTCTCACTCACCGTCCTGACCATGACCTGGCGTCCCCTCGCGTCGCCCGAGTAGATGCGCAGCGGTCGGTCGCCAGCGCCTGTGGCATGTGGTCCCACCAGTTCGAATTGCAGAGGCCGCCGATATCCCGCTCTGTCACGCTGACCCTCCTGAGCCATCGCCTGGCCTCCTGCTGAATCCTCACGCGCGTACGCTCGTCCAGGTGCGTCAGCGGCAACCCGCCCGCCAGCGCCTCAAGGGCCAGATGCAGCAGGGCCGATGGATCGCCCTTCTCCGGCACTGCCCACTTCATGCATGCGGGAGTCATGCGGAGGTCCATTGTCCCGCACCTGCGACCCCGTGACGTGATTCAGGCAAGCGGGGGTTCGCTAGTGCCTATCTTGACTCGCTCGGGTTGCGCCCAAGAGCAGCAGCGGTCGGCAGACACCGAGGCGCCAGCGCCCTCGGTGGAAGGGCTTGCGTCTGCGCTCTCTCGCCCTCCTCACGATGGGGTGCGCGCTGGCCTGGGCCGTCGTGCTCGTCGCGCTCGCCGCGCCCGCCGTCGTGCGCGCGGCCTCGTGCGCGTCGAAGTACACGGACATCTCCGCGGGCCTCTTCGACGTCTACGCCAACCCGAGCGCGGCCATGGACCCCGTTAGCAACCTGCTCTTCGTCGCCTACGACAACACAGCGAATCAAGACGAGCTGTACGTCAACCGGTGCAACCTGGATGGCTCGAACTGTTCCTGGCACTACGTGGGCCCCTCCTTTGTGAAGCCCTTTAGCTTAACGCCGAGCGCCGCTGTCGACACGGACGGCGGGCGGCTGCTCATAGCGGCCGAGGACGACGACACCCCCAGTGGCACGCCCACGGGCGTGGTCTTCTACTGCGACCTGGGCGTGACGCGCTGCAAGAAGGTGAACATCACGACGTTCCTGGGCAACAACACGGGCAACAACCCGCAGATGGCGATCGACGGGGAGCACGGGAAGCTGCTGATGTTTACGTGCTGCACGACAGAGGGCGCGGTCCTGGTGCAGTGCGGCATCAACGGGACGGACTGCGTGAACGTCAACGTGTCGGGCCAGACGGGCCAGCGGTTGGGGGCGAGCTGGTTCACGGCGGACGCACGCAGCGGCGAGCTGGCGATTGTGGCGTGGGGTGGCAAGACGCCAACGTTTGTGTGCGATATGGACGGTACGCACTGCATCTTTGGCTACAGCGGGCGGTACGATGAATCGCAGGTCCCCACGGTGGGCATCGATCCGACCAGCGGCGACCTGTGGGTTTCCAGCGAGTGGAGCATCTACCGCTGCGACAAGCACATCCAGAACTGCACGACAGTCCTGGACATGACTCCGCCGTCGCCGCTGCAGGGCGCCGCAAAGTACTCTCGCGTGCTGGTTGACGGGACACGTGGGCGCGCGTTCGTGGCAGTCGCCGACCAGCGCAACGACACCTACACGCCAGGGCTGTTCCGGTGCGACTTTGGCGGCACAGGCTGCGACTACTACAACATCTCGGCAGGTCGGGGTCCCAAGAGCGCATATCAATATGCGGCGACGCTTGATGAGAGCACAGGGAATGTGCTTGTCGTCACCAGCGATGGAAGCGACCCGAACGTCGGTTTGCTGTCCCTATTCACAGGCATGTCCCCTGCGCTTGTCGGCGGCCATGCCGCGCCGCTCAAATGCTGTGCCGCCCGCGCTTTTTTGCGCAGTGTCGTGCGACTAGGGCGAACGCTGATGCCGGCACTTGTGCGCGAAATTGGCAAGAAGGCTTGGCGGTGGACTGCCCATTGGCGCACTATCTGCAATTGCAGCAGAGTAGCAATTCGCCGCTGTACATTCGAGTAAAGGTTGCGAGACGCGTAGTGCGCCCTTGCATCAACTTGTTCCGATTTCTAGATGCCGGAACCAGGGTTACGTGTGCGCGCCGTGGCAGCGCCGATAGGCATCAGATCGGGGCTGTGCGCAGAGGACTGCAGGAGCTTCTGTCGTGTTGGCCGCCAACACTTAACCATGCTATCAAGCATCGGCGCCCACAAAGGGGTGCCAAGGACGTCGCTTGCGCCACTGTGGCGTCTGCGGCAAGGACCATTCCAACGCAGATGCGAGGCGACTCTCTCTACAATAGACAACTCTGACAATCGTGCTAGCAAGCGCAGCGTCGCTGCAAAGCTGCACCTAGCTCGTCTCATTCAGAGGGCAGCCTTTCAATGCGTCGCTGTTGCGCCTCGTGCAGGCATAGCGATTGTATGGACAATGACAGGCATTGGCCAGATAGCTTCGCATGTACCACTGCCCTTCCGCAATCGTGTTTGGGCAACGGCGGCGGCCATCGCCCGGCCAGCGCCCGGTCACGCGCCAAGCAGCTTCGTGACCGCTGGTCCCCCGGCCATGGCCACCGCCTCTACGTTCCGCAGCGGCGCAGCGTTGCGCAAGCACCAGGTCAAGCACAGTG
>NZ_JAHCKK010000196.1 GCF_026125825.1 Hydrogenophaga sp.
GCGGCCTCAGGCCGCCAGTGCCATCGCGTGCTGGTTGGCGGACTTGCCCGATGACGACGGGGCGGCGGAGGCGGAGCATTCGATGTCACCGGAGAGCTGGCCGCCTTCCTCGATCACCACCTTGCCGTACCGGATCTTGCCGGTGACCTTGCCCGTGGCGTAAATCACCAGCTTCTGGCGCACCGTGAGGTTGCCGTCGAACACGCCGCGGATCTCGGCGATGTCGATCTCGGCCGAGCCCTTGAACTCGCCCTGTTCCGCGATCTGGATCACGCGCGAATCCATGGTCGCCTCGACCAGACCTTCCACCACCAGCGTGTCGCAGTCGGTGATCTCCACGCCCTTGAGCTTGATGTTGGGGCCGACCGTGAGCTTGCTGCCACCTTCGGGGGTGGACGACGACGAGCCGACGCCGGCGGCGCTGGTGGAGGCACCCAGGTCCAGATCAGGGGTGGCGGGGGCCGGGGTCTGCGGCTGGGCCTGCGACGCGCTGGTGCTCGCTGGCTGGCCGTAGCGTTGCGTGGCCATGCCGGTGTTCAGGGTCTTGGGTTGATCGTCTCGTTTGCCAAAGTGCAGTGCCATGCCAGCTCCTTCAAAAAGTGAAGCGGCCATGCTAAGCGCCATGCCTCTTACATTCTTCCCGCTCCGGTAAGAGGGGTAACGAGATGAACGGTACATGCGGTTTCATTTTTTCGCCCGAGATCGTTTGCGGCCTTCCATTTCGCGGACCAGGGCGCGTGCTTCATCGCCCTCGGGAATCGGCCGGCCGCTGTCGCGCCATTGCACGGCGTCTTTGAAGCCGGCTTCCTGCGCGTGGCGGCGGAACCAGAGGCCCTCGGGGTTGTGTCGCGTGATGCCGTCGAACAGCGTGGCCATCTGCTGCGTCTGTTCCAGACCCATGGTGAGCATGACTTGGTTGACCACCATCTTGTGCATGGCCAGGTGTGAGCGCGGCACGCCGGCGATGCGCCCGGCGAGCTGCATGGTGGCGTCTTCGAGCTGCTCGGCCGGCACGGCCTCGTTGGCCAGCCCCCAGGCCGCGGCTGTGCGGCCGTCGATCACGTTGCCGGTGAACATCATCTGCTTGGCGCGCGCAGCGCCGAGGCGGTAGGTCCACATGGCGGTGGTGGGGCAGCCCCAGACGCGCGTGGGCATGTAGCCAATGCGCGCGTCGTCGGCCATCACGAGCAGGTCACAGCACAGCGCGATGTCGCTGCCGCCGGCCACCGCCGCGCCGTGCACCTTGGCGATGGTGGGCTTGGGGCTGCGCCACAGTGCCATGAAGTCTTCGGTGTTGCGCTTCATGAAGGCATAGTCGTCCATCGGGTCCCAGGGGTGGCGCTCCTGCTGGCAGGGGTGGTCGATGTCGCCTTCGCCGAACAGGGAGAGGTCATAGCCGCCGCAGAAACCTTTGCCGGCGCCCTCGACCACGATCACGTGCACCTCGTCGTCGGCATTGGCCCACTCCACTGCCGCACGGATCTCGCGCGGCGTCTCGTCGTTGATGGCATTGAGGCGTTCGGGACGGTTGAGCAGCAAGCGCGCGACGCGCGGCTGGTTCGTGTCCTTCTCGATGCGCAAGGTGCTGAAGCTGGGCATGGTCGTGTCTCCTGAGGGTTGCTGTCTCCATGATAGGCAGCCCCCACACCTGCCGCAGTTGCCTCGGAGACAGAAGTTTTGATTCCATATGGTTGCGCACGCAACCAAATGAGGATAAAGTTGCGCCCGCAACCATTGTGGAACCCATGAAACCAGTACTGCCTTCCTCCATTCCCGTGCTGATCGCTGGCGGCGGTCCGGTGGGGCTGACCCTGTCGGCCCTGCTCGCGCGCGAGGGCATCCCCCACCTCGTGATCGAAGCCGATGAGGGCTATTGCACGGGAAGCCGCGCCATCTGCATTTCTCGACGATCGCAGGAAATCCTGGGTTGGGTGGGTGCCGACGCGCCGCTGGTGGAAAAGGGCCTGAGCTGGACGGGCGGCCGAAGCCATTGGCGTGATACCGAGGTGCTGCACTTCGAGATGCCCGCCGAACCCAGCCAGCGATTCGCGCCCATGGTCAACATCCAGCAGTTTTACGTCGAAGCATTCGCGCACGAGGCGGCCCAGCGGCAGGGCGATGCATCGCGCGTGCTCTGGGCCAGCCGCGTGGTGGCCGTGCGCCAGCAGGTGGGCAGCGTGCAGGTGGAGGTGGACACGCCGCAAGGACGCCAGACCGTGCAGGCCGACTTTGTCGTGGCCTGCGATGGCGGGCGCAGCACCGTGCGCGAGCAGCTTGGCCTGCAGCTGGAGGGCACCCAGTACGACGGCAAGTATGTGATCGTCGATGTGGTGCAGAAGACGCGGCGCCCGGTCGAGCGCCTGGCCTGGTTCGATCCACCCTCCAACCCGGGCTCCACCATCCTCATGCACCGTCAGCCCGACGATGTCTGGCGCATCGACTACCAGATCCGCGACGACGAGGACCCCGTGGAAGCGGTCAAGCCAGAGAACGTGCTGCCGCGCGTGCGCAGCCACCTGGCGATGATCGGCGAGAACGAACCTTGGGAACCCCTGTGGATTTCGATCTACAACGCCAAATGCCTGACGCTGCCGAGCTACCGCCAGGGCCGCGTGTTCTTTGCGGGCGATGCGGCCCACCTGGTGCCCATCTTCGGTGTGCGCGGTCTCAATTCGGGCCTGGACGATGCCGCCAACCTGGCGTGGAAACTGGCCCGAGTGCTGCGCGGCGAATCGCCCGACGCCTTGCTCGACTCC
>NZ_JAHCKK010000197.1 GCF_026125825.1 Hydrogenophaga sp.
TAGCGAAGCGCGCTCGCTGAGCAAGGCAGCCCGCCAGCTGGGCACCACCCAGCCCACGGTGAGCCGCCGCCTGGTGGAACTCGAATCCCTGCTGGGCTGCAAACTGGTGAACCGCACCACCTCCACCTTCTCGCTGACCGACGAGGGCCAGACGCTGTTGCTGGAGGCGCGCGACCTGGGCGAGCGTTGGGCCGGCCTGTCCGACCGGTTGCAGGGTCGCCAGAGCCGGCCCGAGGGCACGCTGCGCGTGATCGGCCCGGCGGGCTATGGCGCCAGCTTCCTGACCGACGCGCTCACAGGCCTGATGGCGGCGCATCCCCGGCTGCGCGTGGAGCTGTCGCTGGCCGAGCGTTACACCGACCTCTCGGCCACCGGTGCGGAGTGCTGTGTTTTCGTGGGCGAGGTGCCCGATCAGGACATCGTCTGCCGCACGCTGGGCACCATGGAACGCGTGCTGGTGGCCACACCCGAGCTGGTGGCGCGCATCGGCCCGGTGACCCTGGCGCGCCTGCCTCGGCTGCCCTTTGTCGGGCTGGCCGCGCATGTGGTGGGCACGGTCCAATTGGTGCGCCGCAGCGACGGGGCCGCGCGCATGGTCACGCTGAACACGCCCTTTCGCACACCGAGCCTGCCGGCGAGCTACCGGGCCATTCTGAATGGCGCGGGCATCGGATCGGCGGCCCCCTGGATGTGCCGCGAAGACATCGCCGCCGGCCGGCTGGTGCGCGTGCTGCCGCAGTGGGCGCTGGCGCCGGTGGGCATCCACGTGGCCTTGCAGCCAGGGCGCCATCGCCCCGCGCGCGTGACGGCATTCATCGAAGCGATTCGCGCGCAGCTGCTGCTGCAGGAGGGTTTTTTGGCCGCGCCGGTGGCTCCGGCGGCGAGCGGCGCGCGGTAACAGCTGTTGCGATTGCTTGTGCGTCAGCTCCCGGCCCGGCCTGCACGGGCCTTTATGCTGTCGCCATGCTCCACACCACCGACCTCACCCTGCCTCCAACGTCCACCGTGCTGCCCGGGCGCCGCCGGCTGCTGGCCAGCGCCGCGGCCGCGGCCAGCCTGCTCGCGGCGGGCTGCTCGGTCCTGCCCTCGGGCTCCAGCCGTCCGCCGCTGGCCGACGCGAGCTACCGGCTTGCGGTGGCGAACCACATCTACCGCCGGTACCCGGACCGCATCTACCGGGGCAAGCTCCCGCCGATGCTGTACGCCATCGGCGTGCTGGAACTCGAACTCGATCGCAGCGGGGGCGTGGACGCGGTGCGCTGGTTGCGTGGGCCCAGCCACGCGCCGGAGGTGATGGCGGAGATCGACCGCCTTGTGCGGCAGGCCGCGCCGTTCCCCAATCCCCCGGGCTGGGGCCGCGTGCGGACCGTCGACACCTGGCTGTGGGACCGCAGCGGCCGCTTCCAGCTCGATACGCTGAGCGAAGGTCAGCTCTGACCGGCGGCGGCCTGCTCCGCGCACACCGCCGTGGGCTTGGCCATTTCCCTTGGGCCGCCGTTGATGCCCCAGGGCGTGCCGAAACGGTCGGTCACCATGCCGAAAGCATCGGCCCAGAAGGTTTCGGCCAGCGGCATGGTCACCTTGCCGCCGTCCGACAGGGCCTTGAACACGCGTTCGGCCTCGGCCACGGTGGGAAAGGTGATGGCCATCATGCAGCCCTGGATGCCGGCGAAGGGCATGCCGGGCGGCGTGTCGCCGGCCATGAGCGCAAAGTCCGGGTGCACCAGGTAGGCGTGCATGATGAGATGGGCGTTCTCGGGCGCCACCGGCTCACCGCCGGGCATCTCGGCATAGGTGATGAGGGCCTCGAGCCGGGCGTTGAACACCTTGGCGTAGAACCGCATCGCTTCGGCGCATTGGCCGTTGTAGGACAGGTAGGCGCAGAGTTGGGTCGGCATGGACATCTCCTGACAGGGTCAATGGAAGGGCTTGCCACCTGACGACGCGCCAGGCCCGGCCGTTTCGACATCGGCCGCGGCCGCGCGACGAACGGCGGGCGCTACCATCGCTCTCCATGGCGCTGAACTGGGTCTGGGTCGGTTTTTTCACCGTGGCGTTCGCCACCGCCGCCGTGCGCTGGCTGCTGGGCGAGCAGGGCATCCTGCAAGCGCTGATGACGGCCATGTTCGACGGTGCGCGCTCGGGTTTCGAGATCTCGCTCGGCCTGGCCGGCGTGATGGCGCTGTGGCTCGGGCTCATGCGCGTGGGGGAGCGCGCCGGCATGATCGAACTGCTCGCCCGCCTGGCAGGCCCGCTGCTGCGCCGCCTCTTTCCAGCCGTGCCGCAAGGCCACCCGGCGCAGGGCGCGATGACCATGAACATCTCGGCGAACCTGCTGGGCCTGGACAACGCGGCCACACCGCTGGGCCTCAAGGCCATGCGGGAGCTGCAGACGCTCAACACCGAAGCGCCCGGCACGGCGAGCAACGCGCAGATCATGTTCGTGGTGATGAACACCGCAGGCCTGACGCTGATTCCCACCTCGGTGATTGCCATCCGCCAGAGCATCGCGCTCAAACAGGGCCTGGGCGCGGGCTTCAACGCGGCGGACATCTTCCTGCCCACGCTGCTGGTCACGTTCACCTCGTTGCTCGCGGGCGTGCTGGCGGTGGCGGTGTGCCAGCGCCTGCCGCTGTGGCGCGCGCGCTTCCTGCTGCCCGTGCT
>NZ_JAHCKK010000198.1 GCF_026125825.1 Hydrogenophaga sp.
CGCCTGTTCCACTCCCAGGGCGTCGATCGCCTGCGCCAGATCCGGCCGCTGCCGCAGCTGGGCCAGCGATTGTTCGGGGGTGACGACGGCCACCGACGCCACATCGGCCCGCTGCCGCAGCACCCCCGCCAGCGCCTGCGCCTGGGCGGCGTCGACATCGAGCTTGAGGAAAGCGGTCAGCGCGCGCGACGCCTGCACCTGCGTTTCCAGGCGCTGGGCATTGTGGACGACGATCCACAGGCCCAGCGGCAGCGCCAGCGCCAGCGCCAGCACGCCGACCGTGAGCAGGGTGGCCCACGGCCGACCCAGCAGGCGGCCGAGGCTGGCGATCAGGCTGCGGCCGTGGTGCGCCAGCCAGGTGCTCAGGCGGCCGTGGTGGACGCGGGTGACGCGGCGTGCGGCCGGGCTAGGCATCGGCGAGGTCCTCCGGCGCGATGTCGTCCTCGAGCTGGCCGTTGGCCAGCACCAGCACGCGCTTTTTCATGCGCTTGACCAGGGCAATGTCATGGCTGGCCACCAGCACGCTGGTGCCGCGCTCGGGCAGCGCCGCGAACAGCGCCATGATTTCGGTGGACAGGGAGGGATCGAGGTTGCCGGTGGGCTCGTCGGCAATCAGCAGGGTCGGTTCGGCCACGATGGCGCGGGCGATTCCGACCCGCTGCTGCTCGCCTGCGGACAACTGCTCGGGCAGCGCCCGCTCGCGCCCGCCCAGCCCCACCCGTTCCATGATCGAGCGCACCCGCTTGCCGATTTCGGTGCGCTTCATCCCGCGCAGCACCAGCGGCAGCGCCACGTTGTCGGCCACGCTGCGGTCGGTGAGCAACTGGTGGTTCTGGAACACCACGCCGACGTCGCGCCGGTGCCGGGCGATGGCACCGCCGCGCACGCTGGCCAGGTTCCGGTCATCGAACAGGACGGTGCCGCGGCTGGGCCGTTCGGCCAGATGGATCAGCCGCAGCAAGGTGCTCTTGCCGGCGCCGGAATGTCCGGTGACGAACACCATCTCGCCCGCGTCCATGGCGAAGCTGACCGCTTCGAGCGCCGTGCGCGGGCCGGGATAGACCTTGCTGACGCTGTCGAATCGCAGAACCGGCATGCGGCGGGACGGGTAAGGGACCGGCGCCAAGTATCGCCCGTCGCACGCCATGCGGCCAGCACCGCCTGCGCCAAGGTTCAGGAAGCAACCCGGACAAACCGGCGGCAAAAAGCGGCCTGGAACGCGCCGGCCCAGCGGTCCGGCCGCGGCTACAGCACCGACAGCGCCTTCTCGCGGCGTTCGGCCAGTTTCTTTTCCAGATAGTGGATGTTCTGCCCGCCCTGGGCGAAGCCGCCGTCGGCGAGGATGCGCTGCTGCAGCGGGATATTGGTCTTGATCCCGTCCACCACCAATTCCGACAGCGCCACCCGCATCCGCGCAATGGCCTGTTCGCGGGTCGCGCCGTGGACGATGAGCTTGCCGATCATCGAATCGTAGTTCGGCGGCACCCGATAGCCTTCATAGATATGCGTGTCCATGCGCACGCCGGGGCCACCGGCGGCGTGGTAGTGCTGGATCAGGCCGGGGCTGGGCATGAAGCTGTCGGGGTCTTCGGCATTGATCCGGCACTCGATCGCGTGGCCGCGCAATTCGATGTCCTGCTGGCGGATCGACAGCGGCTCGCCGCCGGCAATCAGCAATTGCTCGCGGATCAGGTCCACCCCGGTGATCAGCTCGGTGACGGGATGTTCGACCTGGATGCGGGTATTCATTTCGATGAAATAAAAGCGCCCGTCCTGATACAGGAACTCGAAGGTGCCGGCGCCGCGGTAGCCGATCCGCAGGCAGGCCTCGACGCAGACCTTGCCGATCTGCGCCCGCAGCTCCGGGGTGATGCCCGGCGCCGGGGCTTCCTCGACCACCTTCTGGTGGCGGCGCTGCATCGAACAGTCGCGCTCGCCCAGGAAAATGGCGTGGCCCTGACCGTCGGCGAGCACCTGGATCTCCACGTGGCGCGGCCGGATGATCGCCTTCTCCAGGTACACCGTGGGGTCACCGAAGGCCTTCAGCGCCTCGCTCTGAGCGCGCTCGAGCGCCGCCGTCAGCTCGTCAGGCCGATGGACCAACCGCATGCCCTTGCCGCCGCCCCCGGCGGTCGCCTTGAGCATCACCGGGTAACCAATCCGCTCCGCCGTCTCGAGCGCCTCCTCCGCGGTGTTCGCGTTGCCCCCCGGCACGATCGGCACCCCCGCCGCCGCCATCCGCTCACGCGCCGCGGTCTTGAGCCCCATGGCGCGCATCGCGCTCGCCGGCGGACCAATGAAGCGCAGGCCACGTTGCTCGCACGCCTCGGCGAACGCCGCGTTCTCACTCAAGAAGCCGTAGCCCGGGTGCACGCCATCACAGCCAGCGCGCTTCGCGACCTCGAACAGCCGCTCACCCACCAGGTAGCTCTCCGCGGCGGCGGCCGGGCCGATCGGGTAAGCCTCGTCACACACCCGCACGTGCAGGCTCTGATGGTCAGGCTCGCTGTACACCGCGACCGACCCGATCCCCATCTCGCGCAGCGTCCTGGCGACGCGCACCGCGATCTCGCCGCGGTTCGCGATCAGCACCTTCTTCATCAGCGGAGCCATCGGCGCCCCCTATACCCTCCTCGGCCTCGGCTG
>NZ_JAHCKK010000199.1 GCF_026125825.1 Hydrogenophaga sp.
CGTCGCCGGGCCGCACGCACACACAGGACGCCCCGGCCTGCGCCAGGCGCTGCGCCAGCTCGTCGGCCACGCCGGCGCGGTCGGCCAGCAGCAGCCAGCGCCCTTGCAGGTCGTCGGCGGGGGCCGCCGGTGCATGGGGCTCCCAGCTCAGGTCGTACAACAGCCCGTCGCCGACCTCGGGCGCAGCGAAGGCGCTGGCGTCGGCTGGCGCGAAACGCAGGCCGTCCAGGCGGGCGACGAGGGTGCCGTCGGGCGCGCAGAGGGTCGCGCGCGCCGCGAGCGAGTTGCCGCTGTCGGTCACCTGCACCGACACCCGCAGGCGGCGCGACGGCGTCGCGCACAGCAGCAGGTCGTCCGCGCCCAGCGGGAGGTACAGGCGGGGCGGCAGACCGCCGCCCGTGTGGCCTGCGGCCACGGAACAAAGCTGCAGCGCACCATCGAGCAGCACCGGGTGCAAGGCATGGCCCGGGGCCATGCCTTCGTCGGGCAGTTCGACCCAGCCGCTGGCCACGCCGGGGCCGGCCGCCACGTCCTGGAGCACGCGAAAAGCCGGGCCAAAAGGCACGCCGAGTTCGGCGAAGCGCTGGTAGAGCGCCGAGGCGTCCACGCCGTGCCCGGCGGCGGGCGCATCGAGCGCGTCGCCCGCGAGGCCATCGGTGGCCGCCACCGCGCGGGCGCTCGCCACCGCCTGCCAGGTCTCACCATCCAGCGCCTGGTGCAGTTCGAGATCGGCGCTGCCACCCTCTTGCAGCGTGGCCGAGACCTGCCAGCGCGTGGCGGGCTCGCCGGCTTCGGCGATCACCAGCGGGCGCGAGAGTGTGAAACCGGTGAGGCGCACCGCATCGGCGCGCAGCGCGTCGCGCGCGGCGGCGCCCAACATGTCCATCATGGCCGCGGCGGGCATCAGCAGGCGGCCGAAGATGCGGTGGTCATGAAGCCAGCCGTGGGCGGCGGTGGCGTCGCCTTCGTGGATGCGCACCCGCTGGTTCGCCATGGGCACGCGCCGGCCCAGCACGGGGTGCGCGCCCGGGGCCGGCGCCACCGCCGCGGCCGAGACCGGGCGCGGGCGGATCCAGTGGCGCTTGCGCTGCCATGGGTAGGCCGGCAGGGGCACGACCTGCCCCCCCTCGGGCTGCAGCGCGGCCCACGCGGGCATGAAGCCTGCGGCGTACAGGCCGGCGCAGGCCTGCAGCAGGGTTTCACGTTCGGGCCTGCCGCGGCGCAGCGAGGCCAGCACACGGGGGGGCGTCTGCGCATCGGCCAGGCATTCGGCGATCGAGGCGCCCAGCACCGGATGCGGGCCGATTTCCAGGAACACGTCAAAGCCGTCGCCGGCCATGGCCTCGATGGCCGGGGCAAAGCGCACCGTCTGGCGCACATTGCGGCCAAAGTAGGCCACGTCCAGCGGTTTGGATTCGAGCAAGGCACCGGTGACGGTGGAGTACACCGGCAGGTGCGGGGCCGCGCAGCGCAGGCCCGCGAGTTCGTCGGTGAGCCGCTGCTGGAACGGCGCCATCTGCGCGCTGTGGAAGGCGTACTGCACCGGCAGCATGCGGTGGGCCACGCCGCGCGCGGTGAGCTGGTCGAGCGCCTCGTCCAGCGCCTGGGCGTCGCCCGAGAGCACCACGCTGCGCGGGCCGTTGAGCGCGGCCACGGAGAGTTGCCCGTTCCACGGTTTCACCCATTCGTCGGCGGCCTCGGCGCTCAGGCCCACCGAGGCCATGCGACCCAGGCCGGTGGCCTGCTGCATGGTGCGGCCACGGTGCCAGACCACCCGCACCGCATCGGGCAGGCTGAGCACCCCCGCGACGTGCAGCGCGGCGATCTCGCCGATGCTGTGGCCCACCAGGCCGTCGGGCTGGATGCCCCAGGATTTCCAGAGCGCCACCAGGGCCACCTGCAGCGCAAACAGCGCGGGCTGGGCCACCTCGGTTTCGTCCAGCCGCGAATGCGCTTCGTCCGCCGCCAGGGCCTCCAGGAGCGACCAGCCCGAGAGCGGGCGCAAGAGCGTGTCGCACTGGGCGACTACGTCGCGGAACACGGCTTCGCCGGCCAGCAGCTCGCGCCCCATGGCGTACCACTGCGGCCCCTGGCCGCTGAACACGAAGGCCACGCGCGGCAGCGCGATGGACGAGCGCTGGCCGCTGGCCAGGCCGGGGGCGTCTTCGCCCTGCGCGAACCGGGCCAGGCGCGCGGCGAGTTCCTGCGCCGACTGGCCGACCACGGCCAGTCGCTGGTCGTGGTGGGTGCGGCGCTCGGCGGCGGTGAACACGGCGTCGGGCAGCGCGGTGCCGCCCTGGGTGAGGAAGGCGGCCCAGCGCTGCGCCACGGCGCGCAGCGCCTCGGGGCTTCGCGCCGACAGGGGCAGCAGGTGCCAGGCATCGGGGGCCTGCGTGGAAGGTTCGGCGGGCATCGCCGGGGCTTCTTCCACGATCACGTGGGCGTTGGTCCCGCCCACGCCAAAGGAACTCACCGCGGCGCAGCGCGCCTGCGCGCCGCGCGGCCAGGGCGTGAGCGCGGTGGGCACGGCCAGCCGCGTGCCGGCCAGCGAGATGTGGTGGCTCAGGCGGGTGAAATTGGGTTGCGGCGGGATCGCCTCGTG
>NZ_JAHCKK010000002.1 GCF_026125825.1 Hydrogenophaga sp.
CGCGCACGCCACCGGCACCTTCAAGCTCATGCCGCGCCTGGCCACGGGGCCGGGCAGCGCGCAACCCCTCAACCGCATCCGGACCGATTGATCTGCATGCCGCCCTGCGTCGCTTCCCGCCGCCTCGCATGCCCACACACGCTCAACGCGCCACCTTGTAACTTTTATTGACCCCGGAGAAACACCATGCCCGCCAACCAACAGATCCTGCTCGACAACCGCCCACAAGGCGAAGCCACGGTGGCCAACTTCAAACTGGTCACCAGCCAGACTCCCGCCTTGGCAGACGGCCAGGTGCTGGTGCGACACCACTTCCTGAGCCTGGACCCCTACATGCGAGGCCGCATGAACGACAGCAAGAGCTACGCCGCGTCGCAGCCGCTGGGTGAGGTGATGATCGGCGGCACCGTGGGCGAGGTCGTCGAATCGAAGCACCCCAAGTTCCAGCCCGGCGACAAGGTCGTGGGCATGGGCGGCTGGCAGGAATACAGCGTGGTCGATGCCGGCCAGCCCGGCGCGCTGCGCAAGGTGGACACCACCCACGTGCCGCTGTCGCACTATCTCGGCGCGGTCGGCATGCCCGGCGTGACCGCCTGGTATGGCCTGGTGAAGATCATCAACCCCAAGGCCGGCGACACGGTGGTGGTGAGCGCTGCCACCGGGGCGGTCGGCAGCGCCTTCGGCGCACTGGCCAAGGCACGCGGCTGCCGCGCCGTCGGCATTGCCGGCGGGCCTGACAAGTGCAAGTACGCGGTGGAAGAGCTGGGTTTCGACGCCTGCATCGACTACAAGCAGCACAAGGATGCCTACTCGCTGGCCAAGGCGCTCAAGGACGTGTGCCCCAAAGGCATCGACGGTTACTTCGAGAACGTGGGCGGCATGGTGCTCGACGCCGTGCTGCTGCGCATGAACGCCTTCGGCCGCATCGCCGTGTGCGGCATGATCGCCGGCTACGACGGCCAGCCGCTGCCACTGGCCAACCCCGCGCTGATCCTGGTGAACCGGCTCAAAGTCGAGGGCTTCATCGTCAGCGAGCACATGGAAGTCTGGCCCGAGGCCCTGACCGAACTGGGCACGCTGGTGGGCACCGGCAAGCTGCGGCCGCGCGAAACCGTGGCCCAGGGCCTGGCCGCCGCGCCCGAGGCCTTCATGGGCTTGCTCAAAGGCAAGAACTTCGGCAAGCAGCTCGTCAAGCTGATCTGATCCAGCGGGGTCGCGCGTGCTCACGCCGAGCCAGCAGCCAGGTGAAGAGTTCCGCCAGGACCTGCGGGCGCCGGGCGTGCGCAACGCGCAGGCGCGCCGCCTGCTCAGCACGGCCGAGCTGGCACCGCTGACCCGGCTGTCCACGGCGCGTTCCCTGCTGGCGATCGCGCAGACCCTGGGCTGGATCGCCGCGGCCGTGGCGCTCGGCGTGCTCACCTGGCCCAGCCCGTGGATGATGCTGAGCGTGCTGGTGCTCGGCGTGTCGCAGCATGCGGTCTTCATCCTGATCCACGAGGCGGCCCACTACCGCCTGTTTGCCGCGCGCTGGGCCAACGAAGGCCTGGGTCGGCTGATGGGCATGGCCGTGGGCCTGTCGATGTGCACCTACCGCGTCACGCACCGCCTGCACCACAACCACCTCTACACCGAGGACGACCCGGACACCGCCATCCACGGCGGTTACCCGCGCGGGCGCGCCTACCTGCTGCGCAAGCTCGGCCAGGACCTGCTGGGCCTCAATGCGTGGAAGACCTACGCCTACTTCTTCGGCGCGCCCGCCATCAACGACGACACCCGGCGCGAAATCCGTCCGTTGGACGACACCTCGCCCGCCTTGCGCGCCGCCGCGCGGCAGGACCGCTGGCTGGTGGTGGCCTTCCAGCTCGCCGCGCCGATGGCGGCCCTGGCCTGGGGTGGTGCGCAGGGCCTGCTGATGTACGCGGCGCTGTGGCTGCTGCCACTGGCCACGGTGCTGCAGCCCATCCTTCGACTGCGCGCAATCTGCGAGCACGGCGCGGTGACCGACCTGTCCTCGCCGCTGACCGCGGCGCGCTGCAACCGCACCAGCGGCTCGCTGGCCAATCGGCTGGGCCGTGCGCTGTTGTTCCCGCACCATGTGAACTTCCACCTGGAACACCACCTGTACCCGGCCGTGCCGCACTACCACCTGCCGCGCTTGCACCAGTTGCTGCGCGAACGGGGCGCGCTGGATGCCGCCGAGGTGCGCGACCTGCGCGACACCTGGCGCCGGATCTTTGCCCCGAGGAGACCCCGAGATGCCCGCCACGCATGATGTTTTCAACCAGCCCGAGCCGCTGGTGGATGTGAACCTGTTCGACGGCAACCGGCCGATGCAGGCGGCGTTGAAATTCAATGCGCCGGCCCTGGACACGGCGCCCCTGCAGGCGCTGGGCGCCACGGTGGGCAGCGCCGGGATGCAGGCCCACGCCCGCCTGGCCAATGTGCACACGCCGCAGCTCAAGACGCACAGCCGCTTTGGCCACCGCATCGACCAGGTGGAGTTCCACCCGAGCTACCACGCGCTGATGGCGGCGGCGGTGGGCGCAGGCCTGCACGGGACCGCGTTCTCGGCCGAACAGCAGGCCACCGGCCACGCCCACCAGCTGCGCGCGGCCGGCTTCATGCTCTTTACCGAGCTGGAGCCATCCGTCCTGTGTCCCATCTCCATGAGCTACGCGGTGGCGCCCGCGCTCAAGGACAACCCCGCCATCTACCAGGACTGGGCGCCCGGCCTCACCAGCCGCCGCTACGACCCGGCACTCAAGGTGTGGCGCGACAAGCCCGGCCTGACCATGGGCATGGGCATGACGGAAAAGCAAGGCGGCTCCGACGTGCGCGCGAACACCACGCACGCGGAACCCGCCGGCACCGACGCCTGGGGCCAGCGCTACACCGTCACCGGGCACAAGTGGTTTTTCTCGGCCCCGATGTGCGACGCCTTCCTGGTGCTGGCCCAGACCGCCAGCGGCCTGTCCTGCCTGTTCCTGCCGCGCGTGCTGCCCGACGGCACGCTCAACCAGCTGTTCATCCAGCGCCTGAAGGACAAGCTGGGCAACAAGGCCAACGCGAGTTCCGAGGTGGAGTTCGTGGGCGCCAGCGCCTGGCTGGTGGGCGAGGAGGGGCGTGGCGTGCCGCAGATTCTGGCCATGGGCACCATGACGCGGCTGGACTGCGCACTGGGCACCAGCGGCCTGATGCGCCAGGCGCTGTCCATTGCGCTGAACCACACCACGCAGCGCAAGGCCTTCGGCAAGGCGTTGATCGACCAGCCCCTGATGAAGAACGTGCTTGCCGATCTGGCGCTGGAGTCCGAGGCCGCCACCGCGCTGGCGCTGCGGCTGGCGCGCAGCTTCGACCGCGGGGGCGACCCGCACGAACAGGTGATGACGCGCCTGCTCACCCCCGTGGCCAAGTTCTGGATCTGCAAGCGCGGCAGCCATTTCGCGCAGGAGGCCATGGAATGCCTGGGCGGCAATGGCTACGTGGAGGAGGGCGGCGAGGGCGTCATGGCGCGCATCTACCGCGAGATGCCGCTCAACTCGATCTGGGAAGGCGCGGGCAACATCATGGCGCTGGACCTGTTGCGCGCCTTGCGCAAGGCCGATGCCGCCGCCGCGCTGGCCCAGGAACTGGCGCCCGCGCGCGGCATGCACCCGGCGCTCGATCACCTGGCGCAGCGCCTGCCTGCGCGCGTGGAAGAGATGGCCACCGAGATGGAAGCCCGCCGCCTCGCGCAGGATGTGGCGCTGGCCGTGCAGGCCGCGCTGCTGGCGCAGACCGCGCCTTCGGCCGTCTTCGGCGCCTTCTGCGAGTCGCGCCTGGGCGGGCAATGGGGGCACAGCTTCGGTTCGCTCGGCGCGGGCACCGATTTCGATGCCATCATCGCGCGAGCCATGCCGCGCTGAACAACTCTTCAAGGCCCATGATGTCCGACCTCATCCTCCACCACTACGCCACCTCGCCGTTCTCCGAGAAGGCGCGCCTCATGCTGGGCCACAAGGGCCTTGCCTGGCAGAGCGTGAACATCCCGCGCATCATGCCCAAGCCCGACGTGGTGGCGCTCACCGGCGGCTACCGCCGCACGCCGTTCCTCCAGATCGGTGCCGACATCTACTGCGACACCGCGCTGATCGGCGACGTGCTGGAGCACCGGCAGCCCACGCCCGCGCTCTACCCCGAGCACCAGAAGGGCGTGGCGCGCGTGCTGGCGCAGTGGGCCGACAGCACGCTGTTCTGGGCGGCCATGGCCTACAACCTCAGCCCCAAGGGCGCGGCCGCGCTGTTCGCCGGCCAGCCGCCCGAAGCCGCCCAGGCCTTTGCCGCCGACCGCGGCGCCATGCGCGGCGGCATGACCAGCCTGCGCCCAGGCGATGCCGCCGCCGCCTACCGCAGCTACCTGCGCCGCCTCTCCACCATGGTGGAGGCGCAGGCTTTCCTGCTGGGCGATGCGCCTTGCGTGGCCGACTTCGCCGCCTACCATCCGTTGTGGTTCAGCCGCGTGGTCAACCCGGCGATGGCCGGCATTCTGGATGCCACGCCCCACGTGATCGAATGGCTGGACCGCATGGCCGCGATTGGCCACGGCACCGCCACCAAGATCACGTCCAGCGATGCGATTGCCATCGCCGCCGCCGCCGAGCCCGTGCCGCTGACCGACGACGTGTTCCAGGACGAACACGGCATCGCCCTGGGCAGCCGCGTGACCGTGGCCGCCGAGTCCTTTGGGCCGGAACCCACCGAAGGCATCCTGCGCGCGGCCACGCGCACCCGCTACACCCTGGAGCGCACCGATGAGCGCGCCGGGCGCCTGCACGTTCACTTCCCGCGCATCGGCTACGTGTTGAGGGAAGTGCGCGCTTGAGCTCCCCGACCCTGACCTGGCGCTGCCTGCCTTTTGACGCCCTTCGAGCCCGCACGCTCTATGCCTTGCTGCAGCTTCGCACCGAAGTCTTCGTGATGGAACAGACCTGCATCTTCCAGGACATGGACGGCGCGGACCCGCAGTGCTTTCACCTGCTGGGTGAGCAAGCGGACGGCACGCTGGCCGCCTACGCCCGCCTGGTACCGGCCGGCCTGAAATTCACCGAGGCCAGCATCGGCCGCGTGGTCACGCAGCCCGCTGCCCGTGGCGGCGGCCTGGGCCACACCCTGATGCGTGAAGCGGTGCAGGCCTTGCACGGCCTCTGGGGTGAGCAGCCCATCCGCATCGGTGCGCAGGCCCGCCTGGAAGCCTTCTACCGCCAGCACGGCTTCGCGCCGGCCAGCGAGATCTACATCGAGGACGGTATCGATCACATCGAGATGGTAAGAAACTGACCCCAGGGGCGCACACCAGCGGCCCGGCCAAGCCGGTCCCATGGGGGTGAACGAATTCAACGACAGGAGACATCCATGATTCAGGACTTCAAGGGCAAAACAGCGGTGCTCACCGGCGCGGGCTCGGGCTTCGGCCTCGAATGCGCGCGCATCGGCGCGAAACTGGGCATGAACCTGGTGCTGGTGGACGTGCAGCAGGACGCGCTGGACAAGGCCACCGCCGAGATCGAAGCCACCGGCGTGCCCGTGCTCTCGCGGCGCGTCGACGTCTCCAGCAAGGAGCAGATGGAGTCCCTGGCCGCGTTGGTCGAGCAGCGATTCGGCGCGCCCCACTTCGTCTTCAACAACGCGGGTGTGGGCTCGGCCGGCCTGGTCTGGGAAAACTCGGTTCGCGACTGGGAATGGGTGCTGGGCGTCAACCTCTGGGGGGTGATCCACGGCGTGCGCCTGTTCACGCCCATGATGCTCGCGGCCGCCAGCAAGGACCCGAACTGGCGGGGCCACATCGTCAATACCGCCAGCATGGCGGGCCTGCTCACGCCGCCCAACATGGGCATCTACAACGTGAGCAAGCACGCCGTGGTCAGCCTGACCGAGACGCTCTACCAGGACTTGAAACTGGTGAGCGACCAGCTCAGCACCAGCGTGCTCTGCCCTTACTTTGTGCCCACCGGCATCAACCAGAGCCACCGCAACCGACCGGCCGAGATGGCCGACGAAAAAGCCACGCAAAGCCAGCTCATCGGTCAGGCCATGACCGACAAGGCCGTGGGTTCGGGCAAGGTCTCGGCCGCAGAGGTGGCGCAGCTGGTGTTCGACGCCATCAGCGCCGACCGCTTCTACATCTTCAGCCACCCGCGCGCGCTGGGCAACGTGCGGGCGCGCATGGAAGGCATCGTCAACCAGACCAACCCGGCCGATCCCTTCCTTGAACGCCCCGAGATCGGGGCCGGCCTGCGGGCGGCGCTGCGCCGCGCCTGAGATCGCCATGGACGGCGGCCACACGCTGTTCGAGACGGCCATCGGCGCGATCGGCATCGCCTGGGGGCCCAACGGGGTGGTGGCGGTGCAGCTGCCCGAAGCCGATGCCGCGCGCACGCGGGCGCGGCTGCTCAAGGGGCTCGCGCCGCTGCCTGAGGTCGCCGACCCGCCCGCGCCTGTGCAGGCCGCCATCGAGGGTGTCCAGGCCTTGCTCGCTGGCAGCTCGCGCAGCGATCTGCGCGAGATCGCGCTCGACATGAGTGGCCTTACCCCATTCCAGCGTGAGGTGTACGCGCTGGCCCGCGCGATACCTCCCGGCCAGACGCGCACCTACGGCGAACTGGCCGAGGCCCTGGGCGATGCCGGCCTGGCGCGCGCGGTGGGGCAGGCCATGGGCCACAACCCCTTCGCCCCCATCGTGCCCTGCCACCGCGTGCTCGCGGCGGGTGGGCGATCGGGCGGATTCTCCGGCGGCAGTGGCGTGCCCACCAAGCTGCGCATGCTGGAGATCGAGCGCGCGCGCATCGGCAACGAGCCCGGGCTGTTCGACGCGGAGGCGCCGTGATCACGGCCACCGAGATGCTGGCCGGCGCGGTTCGCGTGGTGGAGTACCGCTGCGGCCCGACTACAGCCCCACCGACTGCGCAGCCTTCCTGATCGACCCCGACGGCAACAGCGTCGAAGCCGTCCGCCCCTGAGCGCTCAGGCCGGGGCCTGGGCGTCCTGGGCTTGGGCCTGCTGCTTCTTCACCTGGTTGCCCAGCACCAGCTGGCGGCCGGCAAAGAGGCCCCCGGCGGCCTCGAGGTCCATGCGCTCGGCATCGCGCCGGCGCAGGTGCTCCATCACCTCGTCGGCTTCTTCCTCGGCGGCACCGAGCGTGAGCACGGCCTGGCGGCCCATGGCCATGGCCGACTCGAAGGTCTCGCGCACGAGGTAGCTCACGTCGGCCTTGCGCAGTTCGAGCACGTGCTCGCGGTCGAAGGCGCGCACCAACAGCTCGGCGTGCGGGAATTCGGTCCTGGCCAGCTCGGCGATGCGGGTGGCGGCTTCCTTGTTGTCCAGGCACACCAGGATGGCCTGCGCGGCGTGCGCGCCAGCGGCGTGCAGCACGTCGGCGCGGCAGCCGTCGCCGTAGTACACCTTGAAACCATACGCCTCGGCGTCCCGGATCATCTGCACGTTGTTGTCGATGATGGTGATGCTCGCGCCCCGGGCGATCACGCCCTGGCTGGCGATCTGGCCGAAGCGCCCGAAACCGATCACCAGCACGCTCGCTGCCCGGTCGGCCACGGTCTCGATCCCGTCCATGGACACCCCCGCATCCTGGGCCGAAAAGCGCCGGTGCACCAGCACCACCAGCGGGGTGAGCGCCATCGACAGCACCACGATGGCGGTCATGTTGGCGTTGACCACCGGGTCGATCACCTTCGCGCCGAGTGCGGCGGCGAACAGCACAAAGGCGAATTCACCTCCCTGGGCCATGAGCACGGCGCGGTCCAGCGCGTCGGCGTGCGAGCTGCGCGCCAAGCGCGCCACCATGTAGATGCACAGCGCCTTGACCACCATCATGGCCACCACGCCGGCCACGATGAGGGGCCAGTTGCTGGCCACGGCCGCGAGGTCCAGCGACATGCCCACGCTCAGGAAGAACAGGCCCAGCAGCAGGCCCCGGAAGGGCTCGATGTCGGCCTCGAGCTGGTGGCGGAAGGTGGACTCGGAGAGCAGCACGCCCGCGAGGAATGCGCCCATGGCCATGGACAGACCACCCACCTGCATCAGCAGGGCCGCGCCCAGCACCACCAGCAGGGCGGCCGCCGTCATCACCTCGCGCGCCTTGGCATTGGCCAGAATGCGGAAGAGGGGGTTGAGCAGCCACACCCCCGCAGCCACCAGGGCCACCAGCGAGCCCAGGCCCAGGCCGATCGCCCCCCAGCGCGACGAGGTGGCTGCCACCGGACCGCCGATGTCGGGCGGCGCCATGAAGGCCACCACGGCCAGCAGCGGCACGATCAGCAAGTCCTCGAACAGCAGGATGGCGACGATCTTTTGCCCGCGCGGCTGGGCCATGTCGCCACGCTCGCCCAGCAGTTGCATGACCACGGCGGTGGAGGTCAGCACGAAGCCCATGGCGCTCACGAACGACACGCCCAGCGGGAAACCAAAGGCCAGGCCCACCCCCGTGAGCAGCAAGCCGCACACCACCACCTGCAGGCTGCCCAGGCCGAAGATGGCCTTGCGCAGACTCCAGAGGTGAGAGGGTTGCATTTCCAGCCCGATCACGAAGAGGTACATCACCACCCCGAGTTCGGCGGTGTGCAAGATGGTGGCCGGGTCGCTGATCAGGCCCATGCCGAACGGCCCGATGGCCAGGCCTGCCGCCAGGTAGCCCAGCACCGAACCCAGCCCGATGCGTTTGAACAGGGGCACGGCGACCACCGCTGCGCCCAGCAGGGTCACGACTTTGAGCAGGTCGCCTGCGCTGCCTTCAACGGCCATGGGGGGTCTCCGAGGGAAAGTGAGGGGGGTGAGAGGCGAAATTGTGACGCAGCGCGAGCGCCCTTACACCAGAACAGCCCAACCGTGCCCCGGCAAAGCCTTCGCGCGCTGGCGACAATAGGGGATGTTCTTTACCCGTTACCTCAAGATGGCCCTGATTTTGGGCCTGCTCTCCGCCATCGGCCCCTTCGCCATCGACATGTACCTGCCAGCGCTGCCCGACATCGGCCGCAGCCTGGGCGCCGAAGTGGGTGCCGTGCAGTTCAGCCTGACCGCGTTTTTCCTGTCCCTGGGTGTGGGCCAACTGCTGTACGGCCCGGTGTCCGACATGGTGGGCCGCAAGCCGCCGCTGTACTTCGGCCTGGGGCTCTTCACCCTGGCGAGCATCGGCTGCGCGCTGGCCACCGACATCCAGACCCTGGTGGCGCTGCGCTTCCTGCAAGGCCTGGGCGCGGCCGCCGGCATGGCGATTCCGCGCGCCGTCGTGCGCGACCTGCACACCGGCGCCGACGCCGCGCGCCTGATGTCGCTGCTGATGCTGGTGTTCAGCGTCTCGCCCATCCTGGCTCCTCTGGCGGGCAGCGGCGTGATCGCACTGACCGGCTGGCGCGGCGTGTTCTGGGCCGTGGCGCTGGCCTCGGTGGCCGGGCTGGCCCTGGTCTACGCCACGCTGCAGGAAACGCGCACCGAGGCCGAGCGCGTCGAAAGCAGCCTGGGCAGTGCGCTGCGCGCCTACGCCTTGCTGCTGCGCGACTGGCATTACCTGGGCCTGGTGGGCATCGGCGCCACGGCCATGTCCGGGTTCTTTGTCTACCTGGCCGGCTCGCCTTTCGTGCTCATCAACCACTACGGCCTCACGCCCACGCAGTACAGCCTGGCGTTTTCGCTCAACGCCATCGCCTTCATCGGCGCCTCGCAGTTCACCGGCATGCTCGGCCAGCGCTTCGGCCTGGTGCGGCTGGTGAAGGTGGCGGCCTCCGCCTCGGGTCTCGTCATGGCGCTGATGCTGGCGTACTACCTCGCGGGAGGCGATCAGCTCGTGGTGCTGATCATTCTGTATTTCATCGCCAGCGCCTTCATGGGCCTGGTCATTCCCACCACCTCGGTGCTTGCGCTGGAGAAGCACGGCGCGATTGCCGGTACCGCCTCGGCGCTGCTGGGCACCTTGCAGATGCTGGGCGGCGCGGCCGCGATGGGCATCGTGAGCCTGTTTGCCACCGGCAAGCCCCTGCCCATGGTGGTCGGCATGGCCACCGGCGCGCTGATCGGCGTGGCGCTGACCTGGATCACGCTCTCGGGCGACCCCACGAACCACCTCGCGGCCGAGGCCCGCGGGTGACCGCGCAGGACGGTCTGCCATCGCCCCAGCGCGGCAAGGCCGTGCTGGTGATCGTGCTCGGCATCGCCATGTCGGTGATGGACGGCAGCATTGTCAACCTCGCCCTTCCCGGGATCGCGCGACAGCTCCAGGCGGAGGCGGCGCAGGCGATCTGGGTGGTCAACGCCTACCAGATCGCCTCGCTGGTGATGTTGCTGCCACTGGCCGCCCTGGGCGACCGGCTGGGCTACCGCCGTGTCTATCTGGTCGGCATGCTCCTGTTCGTGCTGTCCTCGGTGGCCGCCATGCTGGCCGACTCCCTGGCCATGCTCACCGCGGCGCGCGCGCTGCAAGGGCTGGGCGCGGCCGGCATCATGAGCGTGAACACCGCACTCGTGCGCCTGGTCTATCCGAGCGCGCGCCTGGGGCGCGGCATCGCGCTCAATTCGATGGTGGTGGCCACCTCGACCATGGCCGGTCCTGCGGTGGCCGCAGCCATCCTGTCGGTGGCGTCGTGGCCGTGGCTGTTCGCGCTGAACCTGCCGCTGGGCCTGCTCACGCTGTGGATGGGGCGGCGCGCGTTGCCCCACAACCCCACGCGCGAGGGGGCAGCACCCGAGTTCTCGCTGATCGACGTGGCGCTCAACGTGCTCATGTTCACGCTGGTCTTCATCGGCGCGGATTACCTGGGCGTGCGCAGCGGCGCCGCGCACAGCGCCCCGGCGCTGGGCTGGGCCCTGCTGGCCGCCGGCGTGGCGGTGGGCCTGGTCTATCTGCGCCGCCAGAGCCGCCTGACGGCCCCCCTGTTTCCGCTGGACCTGCTGCGCATGCCCGTGTTTGCGCTGTCCATGGGCTCGTCGCTGGGGGCCTTCTGCGCGCAGATGCTGGCCTTCCTCAGCCTGCCGTTCCTGCTGCTGGAGGTGCAGGGCCGCTCGCACATGGACGCCGGCCTGATCATGACGGCCTGGCCGCTGGCCACCGTGGTGGTGGCGCCGATCGCCGGCCGCCTCATCGGCCGATACCCTGCGGGCTGGCTAGGGGGCATCGGCATGGTGGTGTTCGCCACCGGCCTGCTCCTGGTGGGCCTGCGCCCCGAACACGCCACCAGCTTCGAGATGGGTTGGCGCCTGGCCTTGTGCGGCGCGGGGTTCGCGCTGTTCCAGTCGCCCAACAACCACACCATCGTGACCACCGCACCGGTGCACCGCAGCGGCGCGGCCAGCGGCATGCTGGGCACGGCGCGGCTGACGGGGCAGACGCTGGGCGCGGTCATCCTGGCGGCGATCTTCGCGGTCTGGAACCAGCACGACGGACGGGCCGAAACGATCGCGCTTTGCCTGGCTGCAGGTTGCGCGCTGCTCGCCGGGCTGAGCAGCTCACTGCGCGTGAGGGCGGCTCGCTAAACCTTCGGCCAGCGCCCGCACCGACAGCGGCGCGCAGCCCTCGGCTTTGTTGCTGATGGTCACGTAGACGTTCTGCCCGGCGCCCGCGATGCCCGCCATGGTGCGCACCAGCAGGTCGCGCGTGTCATGGTCCACGTCGTGGATGCGGTCGTAGGGGCTGTACTCGCGCTGGGCGTCTTCATAGCCGTAGGCGCCGTGCAGCGGATTGAGGTTCCAGCGGCAGATCATGGGACCGGGCCAGAGCAGGCGCAGCAGGGGCAGTTGGTCGGCCAGGCGCGGCATCTTGGCGTGCAGACACAGGCACCAGGTGGCGCCGCTCTCGCGCAGCACGGCGGCCAGCTCGCGCACAAAGGGCTCGTGCAGCCACTGCGGGTCGCGCACCTCCACCGCCAGCACGCCGTCGGGCGCGGTGGGTGCCAGCGCCGGCTGGGCCCGCAGGAGCTGGCGCAATCGTTGCAGCACCAGCGGCAGGTTGTGCAGCAAGTGCCGCGGCAGGGGGCTGAGCTGGAACACCAGCGCACCCACCTTGTGCCCCAGCCCCGCGAGCGCGGGCGCCACGAAGTCCTGCGTGGCCAGCGCCGGGTCGAGGAACGCCGGATTGGGCTGCACGCCCCGGCCATCCTCCCCCCGCACGAGCGCGTCGGTCACGTGGCTGGGGGCCTTCACCACGAAGCGCAAGTCGTCCGGCACCTGGGCCGCGAAGCGGGCGTACTGGTCTTGCGTGAGCGGGCGGTAGAAGCTGCGATCCACGCTCACCGAGCGCATCAGCGGGTGCTGTCCATAGGCGCGAAGGCCTTCCCTGGACAGCAGCGACTCGGGGTATTCGGTGTCCCACACCAGGCCGGCCCAACCCGGGTAGGTCCACGACGAGGTGCCCAGCCGCACGCGCGCTGGCAAGGCGGCGGCCAGTGCCTGCAAGGCGGCATCGGGCGGCAGGGGATTCACCCGCGACAGCTTTTTGCGCTGAGCTGGCGCGGGTGCCGGGGCGGGTGGCTCAAGAGGTGAGGGCGGGGCGCCGAACAGGTCGTCTTGCATGGTGGAAACAGCGGCGGATGCCTACCACAAACACCTGGCATGGTAGCCCCAACGGCTGTGGCAAACTCGCGCGCTTCTTGTTTTCACATCGACGGTGCATGCAGCAGATCATCCGGCAGATCGCCACAGAAATCAGGGTTGAAGAACGGCAGGTGCTCGCAGCGGTCGAGCTGCTGGATGGGGGGGCGACAGTGCCCTTCATCGCGCGCTACCGCAAGGAAGCCACGGGCGGGCTGGACGACATCCAGCTGCGCGAGCTGTCGTACCGCCTGGACTATCTGCGCGAACTCGAAGACCGGCGCGCCTCGGTGCTCAAGAGCATCGACGAGCAGGGCAAGCTCACCGACGCGCTGCGCGCGGCCATCGCCGCCGCGCCGACCAAGCAGGAACTGGAAGACCTCTACCTGCCGTTCAAGCAGAAGCGCCGCACCAAGGGCCAGATTGCGCGCGAGTTCGGCATCGAGCCGCTGGCCGACAAGCTCTTCGCCGACCCCACGCTGGACCCGGCGGCCGAAGCCGCCGCCTTCACCCGCCCACCGGAGGTGCTGGACGACGGCAAGCCCGGCGCCGACTTCTCCACCGTGCCGGCCGTGCTCGACGGCGTGCGAGACATCCTGAGCGAGCGTTGGGCCGAAGACGCCGCCTTGCTGCAGAACCTGCGCGAATGGCTCTGGTCCGAAGGCCTGCTCAAGAGCACCCTGGTCAGCGGCAAGGACGAGAACGCGCCCGAGGTGGCCAAGTTCCGTGACTATTTCGATTACGACGAGCCGATCGCGCGCGTGCCCTCGCACCGCGCGCTGGCCGTGTTCCGTGGCCGTGCGCTGGAAATCCTGGATGCCAAGCTGGTGCTGCCCGAGCCGGAGATGGCGCCCGCCACCACCGGCAAGGCCGCGCCCGTGGTCTCGCTGGCCGAGGGCCGCATCGCCCTGCACCTGGGCTGGAGCCACAAGGGCCGCGCCGCCGACGACCTGCTGCGCAAGTGCGTCGCCTGGACCTGGCGCGTCAAGCTCTCGCTCTCCAGCGAGCGCGATCTGTTCGCCCGCCTGCGCGAGAGCGCCGAAGCGGTGGCGATCAAGGTGTTCGCCGACAACCTGCGCGACCTGCTGCTGGCCGCACCGGCCGGCCCCAAGGTCGTGATGGGCCTGGACCCCGGCATCCGCACGGGCGTGAAGGTGGCGGTGGTCGATGCCACCGGCAAACTCGTCGACACCGCCACGGTCTACCCGCACGAGCCCCGGCGCGACTGGGACGGTGCGCTGCACACCCTGGCGCTGCTGGGCCGCAAGCACGGCGTGAACCTGATCGCCATCGGCAACGGCACCGCCAGCCGCGAGACCGACAAGCTCGCCGCCGACCTCATCAAGCTGCTGGAGAAAGCCAACCTCACGGGCGTGCAGAAGGTCGTGGTCAGCGAGGCGGGCGCCTCGGTCTATTCCGCCAGCGAGTTCGCCTCGCAGGAAATGCCCGATGTGGACGTGAGTCTGCGCGGCGCCGCGAGCATCGCGCGCCGCCTGCAGGACCCCCTGGCCGAGCTCGTGAAGATCGATCCCAAGAGCATCGGCGTGGGCCAGTACCAGCACGATGTGAACCAGAGCGAGCTCGCGCGCACCCTCGATGCCGTGGTGGAAGATTGCGTGAACGGCGTGGGTGTGGACCTCAACACCGCCAGCGTGCCGCTGCTCGCGCGCGTGTCCGGCCTCTCCGGCAGCGTGGCCAAAGCCGTGGTGCGCTGGCGCGAGACGCATGGCGCTTTCAAGAGCCGCCAGCAGCTCATGGAGGTGGCCGGCCTGGGCGCCAAGACCTTTGAACAGAGCGCGGGCTTCCTGCGCATCCGCGGTGGCGAGAACCCGCTGGACATGACCGGCGTGCACCCCGAGACCTACGCCGTGGTCGAGCAGATCATGGAGAAGACCGGCAAGCCGGTGGCCGAACTGATGGGCCGCGCCGACATGCTCAAGACCCTGCGGCCCGAGCTCTTCGCCAACGAACGCTTCGGTGTCATCACGGTCAAGGACATCCTGGGCGAACTGGAAAAGCCCGGCCGCGACCCGCGCCCGGACTTCCAGGTGGCTCGCTTCAACGAAGGCGTGGACGACATCAGCGACCTGCGAGAGGGCATGGTCCTGGAAGGCACGGTCAGCAACGTGGCGCAATTCGGCGCCTTCGTGGACCTGGGGGTGCACCAGGATGGTCTGGTGCATGTGAGCCAGCTGTCGCACAAGTTTGTGAACGACGCTCGCGAGATCGTCAAGACCGGCGACATCGTCAAGGTCAAGGTGATGGAGGTGGACGTCGCGCGCAAGCGCATCGGCCTGTCGATGAAGCTCGATGCCGCGCCAGCCCGCCGCGACGGGCCGCGCGACAACCGATTCGAGGCCACGCGCGGACACGGCCGCTCCAGCGGCCCGGCCTCGCCGCCGGCGCCCTCAGCCATGGCCTCGGCCTTCGCCAAACTGAAAAAGGGCGCCTGACCCGCACGCCCCGAGTTCAGGCCTCAAGTCCCCGGCCAGGCCGCCGATAAGGAGGGAAATCGGAAATTCCTCTGCACGCACGGCCTTCACCCCATGGACCTCGAAGCCCTCCTGAACTACCCGCGCGCCCTGCCTGCCATGTCGCGCACCGTCTCGGACCTGCTGGCCGAGATGAACAAGGAAGATCCCAGCCCCAAGCGGGTCGCCAGCCTCGTGGCGCACGATCCCGCGCTCACCACCCGCGTGCTTCGCCTGTCGAATTCGGCCTTCTTCCGCGTCAGCCGCCAGATCGGCAGCGCGGAGGAGGCGGTGGCCCTGCTCGGCATGACACACGTCCGTTCGCTGGTGATGGCCGCGGCGCTGGGTTCAAGCTTCAAGAACGTGCCCGGCGTGGACATGGTCCAGTTCTGGCGCTATAGCCTGCGCGTGGCCGACATCTCGCGCTCGCTGGCCAGCCTGCTGCGCCAGAACGAAGGCAATGCCTTCACCGCCGGCCTGGTGCACGCCATCGGCGACCTGATCATGCACATTGCCATGCCCGATGTGATTGGCCCCATCGACATGGGCACACCGCCGCTGGATCTGCGCCGCGCCGAAGTGGAGCGATCGGTGCTGGGCTACACCTATGCCGAGGTCGGCGCCGGCATGGCCGAGAAGTGGCAGTTTCCCACCACCATCGTCTCCGCCCTCAAGCACCAGACCGCGCCCTTTGAAGGCGAGGTGTACGACGCGCTCGGCGGCGTGCTGCACCTGGCCTCCTGGCGCGCCCGCGCGGAGGAAATCCAGCTCGACGAAGCTGGCCTGGTGGCCACCTTCCCCGACATGGTGGGCCTCAGCCTCGGCCTGGACCTGGACAGCGTGCTGGGCAAAGATCCCACGGAGTGGTCGTTCAGCCAGGCCCTCAGCGCATTCATTGACTGAAAAGTTCTAAAGTGCGTCGCCTTTGCGACGATGACCAAGGGACAACTTTCTTGCAGTCACGTCTCAGCAAAGGCAGGTCACCATGCAACTCGAAAAGCTCCTCAAGCAACCGAATGCACTTCCGTCTGCGCCCAAGGTGGTGCGCAAGCTGATCGAGACCTTCGACAAGGAAGACGTGGATGCCATGCTGGCGGCCTCGCTGATCGAAGACGATCCGGTGCTCACCGCCAAGCTGCTGAAGACCGCGAACTCCGCCTTCTTCGGGTTGCACCGCTCGGTGAGCAATGCGCGCGACGCCATCAATGTGCTGGGCCTCATCAAGGTGCGCGCGCTGGTGATTGCCGCCTCGCTCGGCGAAGGCTTCCACACCGTGGGCGGCGTCAACCTCAACCAGTTCTGGCGCTACAGCCTGAACACGGCCAATCTTTCGCGCTACATCGCGCTGCCGATCAAGATGGACGAGAGCACCGCTTTCACGGCCGGCCTGATCCACGGCATCGGCGAACTCGTGATGCACGTGGGCATGCCCGAGGCCATGATCGACCTCGACCGCAGCGTGCCCATGCTCGATCTCAAGCGCGCGAAGGCCGAGCGCGGCCTTTTCGGCTACAGCTACGCCGAGGTGGGCGCGGCGCTGGCGCGCGACTGGCATTTCCCCAAGCGCATGATCAACGCGATCCTGCACCAGACCGCGCCATTCGACAACGACGTGTACGAGCCCATCGCCGGCGTGATCCACATCGGCTCCTGGCGCGCGCGCGCCGAGGAGCAGCAGATGCGCTCGGAGCTGCTGATCAACACCTACCCGGACCCCGTCGGCCTGGTGCTGGGCATCGACCCCGACACCGTAGTGGCCGAGGAAATTCCGTCGATTTCCCGTCACTCGGAAGTCACCGAGGCGTCCGAGCCGAACTGATCTTTTGGAACCTGAGGCGCTGCGCGACAATCGCAGCCCTATGCCCGCGCTCCGTCTCTACGCCGGCCCCACGGCCCGGCGGCACATCGAACAACATGGCCTGCGTCCCCACGACGTCGGCATCATCCCCGCCGCAGCCGGTGGCCCCAAGGGTCTGATCCTCGGCCCCATCGATCGCTTCCTGTTTGGCGACTGGCTGCCGCGCAGCGACCACGCCGTGCACCTCGTCGGTGCATCCATCGGCGCCTGGCGCATGGCCACCGCGTGCCTGAACCGGCCCGTGGAGGCCTTCGAGCGGCTGGAGCGGGACTACATCGCCCAGCACTACGAACTGCCTGCGGGCCAGAAGCGGCCGACGGCCAGCCAGATCAGCCAGCGCTTTGGCGAAAACCTGCAGCTGTTCTACGGCGGCCGCGTGGAAGAGGCGCTGCACCACCCCCGCTACCGCCTGCACATCGTCACCTCGCGCGGGCGGTTGCTGCTGCGGCACGAGGGCCACCTGCGCACGCCGCTGGGCTACCTGGGCGCCTTCACCGCCAATGCACTGCACCGCAAGGCGCTTGGCGCGTGGCTGGAGCGGGTGGTGTTCTCGTCGGTGCCGCCCGGCTCGGGCGGGGTCAGCCCGCTGCCTTTTGCCACGCTGGACTACCGCACGCGGCAGGTGCCCATGTTCGCCGACAACTTCATGGATGCGCTGCAGGCGAGCTGCTCGATCCCGTTCATCCTGCGCCCGGTGCGCAACATCGCGGGCGCGCCCCCCGGCACCTACTGGGACGGCGGGCTCACCGACTACCACCTGCACCTGCAATACCAGCCGCCAGCGGCCTCGCCCATCGTGCTGTACCCCCACTTCCAGAAGGCGGTGGTGCCCGGCTGGCTCGACAAGGCCTGGAAAGGGCGCCACCGCAGCAGCCCGGCGCTGGACGCCATGCTGGTGATCGCACCCGATCCGGCGTGGGTGCAGCAACTGCCCAACGGCAAGCTGCCCGACCGGGATGACTTCAGCCGCTACGGGCAGGACTTGCCCGCGCGCATGAAGGCCTGGAACGGCGCGACCAGTGCCGCCCGCGAACTGGCCGATGAGTTCGCGCAGTGGCTGGACAAGCCCGACCTCTCGCGCATCGAGCCTCTGTAGTGGCGGCTTCGCGGGGGCGCCAGCGAGCACCTGCCCGAGCTGCGCGGGATAATCGCACCCATGCCTGCCTTTCTCACCGCCGCCCTGTACCAGTTCGTTGACCTGCCGGACCACGCCGAGCTGC
The DNA here is from genome assembly GCF_026125825.1 of Hydrogenophaga sp. Lineage (GTDB taxonomy): Bacteria > Pseudomonadota > Gammaproteobacteria > Burkholderiales > Burkholderiaceae_C > Hydrogenophaga. Next base: position 18,120 of record NZ_JAHCKK010000002.1, read on the forward strand.
GTGATCCGCTTCTGGCCTGCTGTGAGGCCCATGGCGTCAAAGGCACGCTGCTGCTGGCACGCGAGGGGATCAATGGCACCATCGCCGGCCCGCAAGAGGGCGTGCTGGCGGTGCTGGCGCATCTGCGCGCCGACCCTCGCCTGGCCTCACTTCAGCACAAGGCCTCCTGGAGCGAGCACCCGCCATTCCACCGCATGAAGGTGCGGCTGAAGAAGGAGATCGTCACCCTGCGCGTGCCCGGACTGGACCCGAACCAGACCGTGGGCCAGTACGTGAAACCGCAGGACTGGAACGCCTTGCTGGCCGATCCGGACGTGCTGCTGATCGACACGCGCAACGACTACGAGGTGGCGATCGGCACCTTCCGGGGAGCGATCAACCCGAACATCAAGACCTTCACCGAACTGCCGGCCTGGCTGGACGCGCAGCCGGCCTTGCAGACCGAAGGCCGCAAGCCCAAGGTGGCCATGTTCTGCACCGGTGGCATCCGCTGCGAGAAGTCGACCGCGCTCATGAAGATGCGCGGCTTCGACGAGGTCTACCACCTCGAAGGCGGCATCCTCAAGTACCTGGAAGAAGTGCCGCCTGAGCAAAGCAGCTGGGAAGGCGAGTGTTTCGTGTTCGACGAGCGCGTGAGCGTGGGCCACGGGCTGGTGCCCGGCCCGCACGAGCTCTGCCGTTCGTGCCGCTGGCCGCTGAGCCCGGAGGAAAAAGCCTCACCCCATTACGTCAAGGGGGTGAGTTGCGCCCATTGCCACGACCAGCGCACTCCGGAGGAGAAAGCCCGCCTGGCCGAGCGCCAGCGCCAGGTGGAGCTGGCCGAGGCGCGCGGCGAGGTGCACGTGGGCGCGCGCATGCCCGAGGCGAGCTGATCACATCGACGCCTCGAGCATCGCGCGGTAGTCGTCCACGCTGGCCAGGCGAGGATTGGTCTTGTGGCAGTGGTCGGCCAGCGCGCCTTCGATCACGCGGTCGAACAGATCTGGCGTGACCCCCATGGCGGCCAGGCCACCGGGCAGGCCAAGACGGCGGCTCATCTCCCTGACGGCCTCGGGCACGTCGCTGCCCTGGGCAAGGCCCATGGCGTGGGCCATGCGTTGCAGGCGGTTGTCCTTCTTCATGGAATCGGCTTCGGCGTTGAAGCGGATCACGGCGGGGAGGAACACCGCATTGAGCGTGCCGTGGTGCAGGCGCGGGTTCACGCCGCCCAGGCTGTGGCTGAGCGAATGCACGCAGCCCAGCCCCTTCTGAAAAGCCATCGCACCTTGCATGGAGGCGCTCATCATGTTCAGGCGCGCCTCGCGGTCCTGGCCGTCACGGGTCGCGCGCTCGATGTGCGACCAGCCCCGCTGCAGGCCGTCAAGGCCAATGCCGTCGGCCGGCGGGTTGAAGGCCGGTGCCATGAAGGTTTCCATGCAATGGGCAATGGCGTCCATGCCGGTGGCGGCGGTGAGCGAGGGCGGCAGGCCCAGTGTCAGTTCGGGGTCGAGCAAGGCGGTCTTGGGCACCAGGTGCCAGCTGTGGAAGCCCAGCTTGCGGCCATCGTCCACGATCACGATGGCGCCGCGCGCCACCTCGCTGCCCGTGCCGGCGGTGGTGGGCACGGCGATCAGGGGCGGCACGCGGTCGGTGATCTTCGGTGAACCCCCTTCGATGGTGGCGTAGGTCTTGAGCGGGCCTTCGTGCGTGGCGGCGATCGCCACGCCCTTGGCGCAATCGATCGCACTGCCGCCACCCAGCGCGATCAGGCCGTCGCAACCGCCTTGCCGATAGACCTCGACGGCGGCGCGCACGGCCGCTTCGGTCGGGTTGGACGGTGTCTGGTCGAACACCTCGGGCGCAAGGCCGGGCAGGGCGGCCCGTGTCCGGTCGAGCAGGCCCGCGGCTTTCACGCCCGCATCGGTGACGATGAGCGGGCGGGTGATGCCGACGCGCTCGCACTCCGCCTTCAGTTGCGCCAGCGCGCCGAATTCGATCAGGATGTTGGTGACGTAAAGAATCTGGGCCATGCGGGTCTCCGTGGTGCGAGGAAAACTATACGGTTGACCCGGGGCCTTGCCTATGGCGCGGTGCCCGCACGGGTCGCGCAAAAGACAGCCACAATCGCATGCCATGTCCTCCGTGCCCGATCCCCACGACCTGCTCACCCCCATGATGCGCGGCGTGCTCGACCGCATCGCCCGCGCCGGGCACCCGCCGCTGCATGCCCTGCCACCGGATCAGGCCAAGGCGGCCTATGAAGCGGGTGCCGGCGTGCTGGAAGTGCCCTCGCACCCCCTGGCCCGCGTGGAAGACCTGCGCATTCCCGCGCGCGATGGCGTCGCACTGCCGGCGCGCCTGTTCGCTCCCGCGTCGCAGAGCCCGCTGCCGGTGCTTCTGTATTTCCATGGTGGCGGGTTCACGGTGGGCAGTGTCGCCACCCACGGACCGTTGTGCCGCCAACTGGCCCATCTGGCCGGCTGCGCCGTGCTGTCGGTGGACTACCGCCTCGCGCCCGAGGCGAAATTCCCGACCGCGGTGCACGACGCCTGGGACAGCCTGGCCTGGTTGCGCGAACACGCCGGCGCACTCGGGCTGGATGGCGCGCGCATCGCAGTGGGGGGTGACAGCGCGGGCGGCACGCTGGCCGCGGTGACCGCCATCGCCGCGCGCGATGCGGGCTGGCCGCTCGCCCTGCAATGCCTGTTCTACCCTGGCTGCGCGGGCCACCAGGACACCGCCAGCCACAAGACGTTTGCCAAGGGTTTCCTGCTCGAGGAAGCGGACATCCGCTACTTCTTTGGCCACTACCTGCGCGACGCGGCCGACCGCGACGACTGGCGCTTTGCCCCGCTCGACGGTGTCGACGAAAGCGGCCACGTGCGGGACTTGGACGGCGTCGCGCCGGCCTGGATCGGACTGGCCGAATGCGACGCCCTCACTGACGAGGGCGTGATGTACGCCGACCGCCTGCGCCACGCTGGCGTGGCGGTGGACCTGGAGATCTATGCCGGCGTCGTCCACGGCTTCATCAACTTCGGTCGCGCCATTCCCCAGGCGCGCACCGCACACCAACACGCGGCGCTGGCGCTGCGCAACGCCTTTGGAGCCGCCTGAGATGAGCATGACCCGATCCGACTTCCGCTTCTTCCACCGCCTGCGCGTGCGCTGGGCCGAGGTGGACATGCAGAAAATCGTGTTCAACGCGCACTACCTGATGTACTTCGACACCGCCATCACCGACTACTGGCGCGCCCTGGCCTTGCCGTACCACGAGACGATGGCGCAGCTCGAAGGCGATCTGTACGTGGTCAAGGCCACGGTGGAATTCCACGCTTCGGCGCGGGTGGATGACCAGATCGACGTGGCCCTCAGGTGCAGCCGCATCGGCACGTCGTCGCTCAGCTTCACGGGTGCGATTTTTCGCGGTGACGAGCATCTGATCAGCGGCGAACTGATCTATGTGTTTGCCGATCCGGCCACCCAGAAATCCCGCCCGGTGCCGCCCGCACTGCGCGAGGCGCTCAACGCCTACGAAGCGGGCGAGATCATGAGCTCGGTGCGCGTGGGCCCCTGGAGCGAGCTCGGCGCCGACGCGCAGCGTCTGCGCACGGCGGTGTTCGTGGAGGAGCAGCGCATCCCCAAGGAACTCGAGTGGGACGAGGCCGATGCGACCGCACTGCACGCTGTGGCCTACAACCGCCTGGGTCGCGCGGTGGCCACCGGGCGCATGCTGCCGCACGAACCGGGTGTGGCTCGCGTGGGCCGCATGGCGGTGGAGCGTTCGCTGCGCGGCAGCCGGCTGGGGCGCGACGTTCTGCTCGCGCTGATGGGCGCGGCCCGCGAGCGCGGCGACAGCGAGGTGATGCTGCACGCCCAGCGCAGCGCCGAGGGCTTTTACGCCAGGCTGGGCTTCGTGCGGCGAGGCGAGCCCTTCGAGGAGGCGGGCATCCCGCACCAGGAAATGGTCGCCAAGCTCTGAATCGCGCGGGTCTTCACCAGACCAGCGTTTCGCGCCGGTGAGGCACGGCCTCGAACGGGCGGCTCAGTGCCGTGTGGTCGTGGGTCCATTCGTCCATGCGCACTTCCCAGCCCTGGCCCTCGCCCGGCCGCGCGCTCACCACCAGGCTGCTGCGGGTGCCGTAGGCACGGTCGGGCATGTGCACGAACGGGCTGGAGAGCGCGCGCTCCATGTCGTCGGGCACGCCCGTGCAGGGAAGCTCGGGCGCCTCAGCCGGCGCGCGGTCGGCCAGGGTGCGCGCGAGGGGCTGCAGCCAGTCGTCCGGGGTGCGGCTGGTGCTCACGCCTGCCAGCGCATCGGCCACCGCCTGCTTGAGGCGCTTCGTCTTGGGCCAGGGCGTGTCCAGGCTTGCGTTGGACAGGCCATACACCCCCGCTTCAAGCGTCTTGCGGTGCAGCTCGGGCGGGCGCGCTTCGTACGGGGCGTCCGGATGGCGGTTGCTCAGCCAGCTCCAGCGATGGCGGTGGAAGTCGCCCACCACGAGGTTGAAGCCACCGTAAGCGCCAGGATCGATGCCCGCGGCCAGCTGGTCTTCGGCTTGGTCGCCGTCCAGGCCCTGCAACCAGCGCGTGACCAGTTCACCCCGGCTGCGCGGGCCGGGGCGGGCCTGCGTCTGCCTCACATTGGTGAGCATGGCGACCCGGCCGCGAGGGCTCAACCCGAGCCAGGTGCCGCCGTCGCGCAGGTCGCGCCCGGCCACGATTTCAGTGCCGTCGGCCAGGGTCCAGCGATGCAGGGCCTCGGTCGGCCGGTCCAGGAACTCGTCGCGGTTGGCCGCGATGAGCAAGGGGCAGGCCGGGTCGGCGTGCAGGGCGAAAGCGATCAGACACATGGCGCTGCCGCCGGGGGCTCAGATGTCGTCCAGCAGGGGATAGGGCAGGGGCAGCAGTTGCAGCGCCGGGCCCTGCGCGCTGCCCGCGTGCAGGCTGCCTTGCGCGGCCGCACTGGTCTGCAAGGAGACGATGGCATCGAAGCCGCCCGAAGGATGGGCCGCGGCCTGGACCACGGTGCCGCAAGGCTGTTCGGGGTCGCCTTCGTGAAAGACGTCCTGGCCCGCCGCCAGGGGGGTCTGGCCATGCACCAGGTAGGCCCTGCGTTTGAGCGTGCCGCGGAACTGGCTGCGGGCCACCACCTCCTGGCCAGGGTAGCAACCCTTCTTGAAGTTCACGCCGCCGACCGATTCAAAGTTCAGCATCTGCGGGACAAAGGCTTCGAACACCGGCTGGCTCAAGGTTGCCACGCCGCTGCGAACGTCCAGCCACTGCCACAGCGACGCCGCCAGGGCGTTGCCCGACGGGGGCTCGGTCTGGGCGGGAGCCACCCACAGGGCGCGCTCGAGGCCTTCGGCCGGGTACAGGCGCACCACGCTGGCCTCGCCGTCGCGCCACTGGGTCCACAGGGCGGGCGGCAGGGCAGGGGGGACGGCGCTGCCGACGAGGCCGAACACGGCATAGGCCTCGCTCGCGTCGCTCAGTCGGGCCTTGGCGCGCAGCACAAACATGGACAGGCGCTTGAGCGTGGCGGGCAGCAGGTCTCGGCTGCACACCAGCAGGATCTCCTCGGGGCTGCGCTTGAAACCCACAAAGCTGGCCTGCATGCGGCCCTTGGCCGAGCAGAACGCGGCCAGACGGGCCTCGGACTGGCCCAGCAGCGCGAAGTCCTGCGTGAGCTGGCCGTGCAGGAACTTCGCGGCGTCCTCGCCGTCCACCCGGATCACGCCCAGGTGCGACAGAGGGGCAACGCCGCTGGTGGCCAGGCCGTCGGGGATGCGGGTGGGGATCGTCGAGGTGCTCATGGCGTCGATTATCATGGCCGGCCCGACTCCCCGCCGCCGCCCCAAGCCTTGTCCCTGCCGAGCCCAAGCCTGTGATCCGCCTCCTGAAAATGTTGCTGGTTGTGTCCCTGTTGCTGGGCATGCTGCTGGCTGCGGGCGGCATGTGGTGGCTTCAGCAACCGCTGACCCTGGCGCCGAGCTCGTCGGCTCAGAACCCGCTGCTGGTCACGATCGAACCCGGCGCCTCGGCCCAGACGGTGGCCGACCGATTGCAGGCCTCCGGCGTGAACACGCCTTCGCAGTTGCTGTACGCCTGGTTCCGCTTTTCAGGCCAGGCCCGCGACATCAAGGCCGGCACCTACGAAATCGCTCCCGGCACGACGCCTCGCACGCTGCTGTCCAAGCTGGTGCGTGGCGAACAGGCGCTGCGCAGCATCACGCTGCTGGAAGGCTGGAACATCCGCCAGGTGCTGCAGGCCGTGCGCTCGTCGCCCGACCTCACGCAGGACATCGAGGGCATGAGCCAGAACGACATCATGGCCCTGATCGGGTACCCGGGCCGGCACCCCGAAGGGCGCTTCTTTCCGGACACGTACCGCGTGGTCACGCGTGCGCCGGCCTCCAGCGTGTTGCGCCAGGCGGCGCAGGCCATGGAGCAGCGCCTGACCCAGGTGTGGGAGCAGCGCGACCCGGCTTCGCCGCTGCGCACGCCCGATGAAGCGCTCATCCTGGCCAGCATCGTCGAAAAGGAAACCGGCCTGGAGAGCGACCGGCGGCGCGTCGCGGGGGTGTTCTCCAACCGCCTGCGCATCGGCATGCGGCTGCAGACCGATCCGGCGGTGATCTACGGCCTGGGCGAGCGGTTCGACGGCAACCTGCGCCGCGTCGACCTGCAGACCGACACGGCCTACAACACGTACACCCGCGCCGGCCTGCCGCCCACGCCCATCGCCATTCCCGGCATGGCGTCGCTGCTGGCGGCGGTGCGCCCCCAGGAAACCAACGCCATCTATTTCGTTTCGCGCGGCGACGGCTCCAGCCAGTTCAGCGCGACCCTCGAAGAGCACAATGCAGCGGTCCAGCGCTACATCCTGCGTCGCTGATTCCGCCCAGGCGCTCACCCGATTTCCGCACATGCATTCCGCCGCCGGACTCTTCATCACCTTCGAAGGCATCGACGGCGCGGGCAAGTCCACCCACATCGCCGCGCTGGCCGACGCCTTCGGTGCGGCGGGCCGCCGTGTCGCGCTCACCCGCGAGCCCGGCGGCACCCCCTTGGCGGAAAAGCTCCGCGAACTCGTGCTGAACGACGCCATGGACCCGTTGAGCGAAGCCCTGCTGATGTTTGCGGCACGCCGCGATCACCTGCTGCAGGTCATCGAGCCCGCGCTGGCGCGCGGCGAGGTGGTGCTGTGCGACCGGTTCACCGACGCCACCTTCGCCTACCAGGGCAGCGGCCGCGGCTTCAACCTGGAGGTGCTGCGGCAACTGGAGCGCTGGGTGCAGGCGCAGCCAGGCACCGATGCGCTGCGCCAGCCCGACCTCACGGTGTGGTTCGATCTGCCGCCGGCCGTGGCGGCGCAGCGCCTGGCGTCCGCCCGCGTGCCAGACCGCTTCGAGTCGCAGCCGCAGGCCTTTTTCGAGCGGGTCGCAGCGGGCTATGCGCAGCGCATGCAAGGCGCTCCCGGGCGCTTTGCCCGCATCGACTCCGACCAGCCCAAGGCCGCGGTGTGGCAGCAGGTGCGGCAGGCGTTTGAACACCGCGGCTGGCTCCAACCCGCGCAGGTCAACGCATGAGCCAGCTCGCACCCTGGCTGCAGAAGCAGCTTCGCAGCCTGCTGGCCCAGCGTGGCCACGCCCTGCTGCTCTCCGGCCCCTCGGGCCTGGGCCAATACGATCTGGCGCTGGCGCTGGCGCGCGCCTGGCTGTGCGAGCAGCCCAGCGCGGACGGGGCCTGCGGGGTATGCGGCAGCTGCCATGCGATCGACGTGCGCACCCATGCCGACCTCTGCGCGCTCATGCCCGAAACCCTCAGCCTTGAGCTGGGTTGGCCGCTGGACGAAGGCGCGCAGAAGGAAATCGACGACAAGAAGCGCAAGGCAAGCAAACTCATCCGGGTGGAGGCGGCGCGCGAGGCGGTGGGCTTCACGCAGTTCACCCGCTCACGCGGGCGCACCAAGGTGATCCTGGTGCACCCGGCCGAGCGCATGAACATCGAGTCGGCCAATACCTTGCTCAAGACGCTGGAAGAGCCGGCCGGGGAAGTGCGCTTCGTGCTCTCCACCGAGGCCGCGCACCAGTTGCTGCCCACCATCCGCAGCCGTTGCCAGACCCACACCATGGGGTGGCCCGAGGAGGCCGAAGCCCTGGACTGGCTCGTGCAGCAGGCGGCCGACGGCCACAAGGCGGCGGACCGCGCCCAGGCCGCCGTGTGGCTGCAGGCCGCGGGCGGCCGGCCGCAAGATGCCCTGGCCTGGGCCGCCACCGGACTGCAGGGCGCGACCTGGGCCCAACTGCCGCAGGCGCTGGCACGGGGCGACTGGGGCACCCTCAATGGCTGGCCTCCCGCCCAGCAACTGGCCGTGCTTCAAAAGCTGTGCCACGACCTCATGGCGCGCGCGGCCGGGGCGCCCGCGCGGTTCTTCCAGACCGAGCAACTTCCTCCCACGCCCCGCTGGGGCGCGCTGGCGCAATGGTCACGTGAACTCATGACCGCCGCGCGCTCGGTCGAGCACCCCTACAACGCAGGGCTGATGCAGGAGGCCTGGGCGGCACGCACGCGGCAAGTCCTGGCCAGCGGCGTGGCGCGAAGCGGTTGATGCGGGGCCTCAAAACCACCCGCTCAGCAGGGCAATGCCGCTAAACTCGTGATCCATGAGCACCTCCCCCCCTCCATCGACCGCCGCAGCGCGGCCGAGTGTGATCCAGCTCTCCATCAAGGAAAAGGCGGCGCTGTATGCCGCCTACATTCCTTTGTTCGCCGATGGCGGCATCTTCATTCCGTCGTCGCGCGAGTACCGCCTGGGGGACGACGTGTACGTGCTGCTCAGCCTGCCCGATGACCCGCAGCGCTACCCCGTCGCGGGCAAGGTGGCCTGGGTCACCCCCGCCAAGGCCCAGGGCGCCCGCACGCAGGGCGTGGGCATCCGCTTCCCGGCCGATGAGAAGTCGCGCCAGCTCAAGCTCAAGATCGAAGAGATCCTGGGCTCCAGCCTCGGTTCCGACCGCGCCACCCAGACGCTCTGACCTGCTGTTCCCCGCCAGCCGATGCGGCGCACAATGCGGTGCCCATCGGCTTTTTCATGCCGGCGCCATTTCCGTATGTTCACCGACTCCCACTGCCACCTCAGCTTTCCCGAACTCCGGGCCCAACTGCCCGACATTCTCGACGCCATGTCGCAAGCCCAGGTCGATCGGGCCTTGTGCATCTGCACCACGCTGGAAGAATTTGAAGATGTCTACAGCCTGGCGCGCGACCACGATCACCTGTGGTCCACCGTCGGTGTGCATCCCGACAGCGACGAAGTGCAGGAGCCGACGCTCGACGACCTGCTCGAGCGCGCGGCACGCCCGCGCGTGGTGGGCATCGGCGAAACCGGGCTGGACTACTACCGCCTGGGCGAACGCACGGTGGCCGACATGGCGTGGCAGCGCGAGCGGTTTCGCGTCCACATTCGCGCAGCCCGCCAGACCTCGCTGCCCCTGGTGATCCACACGCGCAGCGCGTCCGACGACACCTTGGCGATCCTGCGCGAGGAGGGCGGCTTCGCGTCCGCCACCGGCGGGACGGCGCCGGCCACAGGCGTCTTCCACTGCTTCACCGAGAGCATGTCGGTGGCCCGTGCCGCGCTGGATCTCGGATTCTTCATCTCTTTCTCGGGCATCCTCACATTTCGCACCGCGGCCGATCTGCGCGAGGTGGCCGCCTATGTGCCGCTGGATCGCGCCCTCATCGAAACCGACAGCCCCTACCTCGCGCCCGTGCCCTACCGCGGCAAGACCAACACGCCCGCCTATGTGCCCTGGGTCGCGAGGCAGCTTGCCGAACTCAAAGGCCTGAGCGTGGAGGCGGTGGCAGAAGCCACCAGCCGCAATTTCGAGCGCCTCTTCGATCAGGTGACCGCCGATTCAACGGGTCAAAAGACCTCATCCATCACATGAGAAACATCAAAAATCAGATTGTTTTCAAAGGCATATTTGTCCTTGGCTTGATTTTCTCGGCCGCGGCATGGGGCAGCTCGTTTGACGACTTCTTCATCGCGGTCGCGAAGGACGACGTGGCCACGGTGCGCCAGCTCGCACAGCGCGGCTTTGACCTGAACACGCGCAATGCCCAGGGCGAACACGCCCTGTTCCTGGCGATTCGAGGCGACGCGCCACAGGTGACCGACTTCCTGCTGGGGCAGGGCAAGGTGGACGTGGAGGCGCGCACCGGCAAGGATGAGACTCCCCTGATGATCGCGGCGATCAAGGGCCAGCTGGATCTGGCCCGTCGGCTGATCGAGCGCAAGGCCGAGGTCAACAAACCCGGCTGGACACCCTTGCACTACGCAGCCAGCCATGCGGGTGACAACAGCACAGCCATGGTGCGCCTGCTGCTCGAGCACCATGCCTACATCGACGCCGAGTCGCCGAACAAGACCACCCCCCTCATGATGGCCGCCCAGTACGGCACGGCAGGGGTGGTCAAGCTCTTGCTGGAAGAGGGGGCCGACCCCCTGCTCAAGAACGAGCGCGGACTCACCGCGATTGATTTTGCGAGGCAGGCCAATCGGCAGGCATCCGCCGATATCATTGCCGCCTTTGTGCGCGCCCAACAGCCCAGGGGCAAATGGTGAGGCCAGGCCTGCGACCCGCAGGCCTTTGGTCGATCAGGCCTGGAGTAGGTGTAACCCACATGCGCCAAACGGCGTGGCCGCATCAAAATCGCCCCCGACATCCACATATTGAGGAGACGCCGTGAAATTGGCAAGCCAAAAAGACTTTTTCTCTGGACTCATGTTCACCATCGTTGGCATCACGTTTGCCATCGGAGCGACCAACTTCACCGTTGGCAGCGCGGCGCGCATGGGCCCAGGCTACTTCCCCCTCTTGCTGGGCATCGTGCTGGCGGGGCTGGGCGTGATCGTGACCTTGCAGTCGTTCAAGAGCAAGGCCGTCGATGGTGATCCCATCGGCAGCGTCGCCTGGCGGCCGCTGGGCTTCATCATCGGTGCCAACCTGGCATTCGGCATCCTGCTCGTGGGCTTGCCGAGCGTGGGCCTCCCTGCCTTCGGCCTCATCGTCGCGATTTACGCACTGGTCATCATCGCCGGCTACGCGCGCCCCAATTCCAGCCTCAAGGAGTCGGTGATCCTGGCGACCATCCTGGCCGTCGGCAGCTACGGCGCCTTTGTCTACGCATTGAATCTGCAGTTCCCGGTGTGGCCTGCGTTCCTGACCGCCTGATCCGGAGACACTTTTCATGGAACTTTTTGACCATCTGGCGCTGGGCTTCGGCGTCGCCTTCACCTTCCAGAACATCCTGTACGCCCTGGTGGGTTGCCTTCTAGGCACCCTGATCGGCGTGCTGCCTGGCATCGGCCCGGTCGCCACCATCGCCATGCTGCTGCCCGCCACCTACGGCCTGCCGCCTGTGGCCGCGCTGATCATGCTGGCCGGCATCTACTACGGCGCGCAGTACGGCGGCTCCACCACCGCCATCCTGGTCAACCTGCCGGGCGAGTCGTCTTCGGTGGTGACCGTGATCGACGGCCACCAGATGGCGAAGAAGGGCCGGGCTGGCCCCGCGCTGGCGGCCGCCGGCCTGGGCTCGTTCTTCGCAGGTTGCGTGGGCACCCTGGTGCTCGCCGCCTTCGCGCCGCCCCTGACGGAAGTGGCCCTGAGCTTTGGCCCTGCCGAGTATTTCTCGCTCATGATCGTGGGCCTGATCGGCGCCGTGGTGCTGGCATCGGGTTCGCTCGTCAAGGCCCTGGCCATGATCGTGCTGGGCCTGCTGCTCGGCCTGGTGGGCACCGACGTGAACTCGGGCGTGGCCCGCTTCAGCTTCGATGTGCCTGAGCTCACCGACGGCATCAGCTTCGTCGTGATCGCCATGGGTGTGTTCGGCTACGGCGAAATCATCCACAACCTCTCCCACCCGGAAGGCGAGCGCCAGGTCTTCACCGACAAGGTGCACGGCCTGATGCCGACCAAGGAAGACTTCAAGCACATGCTGCCGGCCGTCCTGCGCGGCACGGCGCTGGGCTCGGCGCTGGGTATCCTGCCCGGCGGCGGTGCGCTGCTGTCGGCCTTCGCCGCCTACACGATCGAGAAGAAGGTCAAGCTCAAGCCCGGTGAGATTCCGTTCGGCAAGGGCAACATCCGCGGCGTGGCAGGCCCCGAGTCGGCCAACAACGCCGGTGCGCAGACCTCGTTCATCCCGCTGCTGACGCTGGGCATTCCGCCCAACGCCGTGATGGCGCTGATGGTCGGTGCCATGACCATCCACAACATCCAGCCGGGCCCGCAGGTCATGACCAGCAACCCCGAGCTGTTCTGGGGCCTGATCGCCTCCATGTGGATCGGCAACGCCATGCTGATCATCCTGAACCTGCCGCTGATCGGCATGTGGATCAAGCTGCTGGCTGTGCCATACCGCTGGCTGTTCCCGGCCATCGTGCTGTTCTGCGCGATCGGTGTGTACTCGACCAACAACAACAGCTTCGACATCTGGATGGTGGCGCTGTTCGGCGTGATCGGCTACATCTTCATCAAGCTCGGCTGCGAGCCGGCGCCTTTGCTGCTGGGCTTCATCCTCGGCCCGATGATGGAAGAGTACCTGCGCCGCGCCTTGCTCATCTCGCGTGGCGACTGGTCGGTGTTCGTGACGCGGCCGATCTCCGCCTCCTTGCTGGCCGTGGCCGTGGCCTTGCTGCTCATCGTGCTCCTGCCGTCCATCAAGAAGAAGCGCGAAGAAGCCTTCGTCGAGGACTGAAACACCGGGCGCCTTGCGCGCCCAACGCCTTCAAAGCCCGGGCTGCTGCACAGCGGCCCGGGCTTTTTTCATGGCCCGGCATTCGATCGGAGGGGGGCAGCGGATACTGCGATCGGCTGAACAAGAGTCTTTCAAAATCAACGCATTTTTCAGAGAATTCGGGATCGCTGTATATACTTGGATATTGCGATTCATCCTCCTGCATGAGATGCCCATGAAACCCTTCGCCTCCCGCGCTGTGGCCTTCGCTCTGGCCGCCGGCTTTGCCATGGCTTCGCAGGCCGCCGACGTCACGGTGTCGGCCGCGGCCAGCCTGACCAACGCCTTTCGCGACATTGCGCCCCTGTTCGAATCGGCGCATCCGGGCACCAAGGTGCGGCTGAACTTCGCCGCTTCGGGTGCCTTGCTGCAGCAGATCGCCAAGGGCGCACCGGCCGATGTCTTTGCCAGCGCCGACCAGGACACCATGGACCAGGCGCAAAGCCAGGGCCTCGTGAAGGCAGCGCAGCGCCGCAACTTCGTGTCCAACGCGCTCGTGGTCATCGTGCCCCAGGCCAGCGCCAACGTGCCGAAATCGGTCCGTGATCTGACGCAGCCCGCCTATGCCCGGATCGCGGTGGGCCTACCCGCCAGCGTGCCGGTGGGCCGCTATACCAAGAGCGTGCTCGAAGCGGCCAAGCTGTGGGGCGAGATCGAACCCAAGATGATCGGGGCCACCAACGTGCGCCAGGCGCTTGACTACGTGGCGCGAGGGGAGGTCGACGCCGGCTTCGTCTACTCGACGGACGCCGCCCTCCTGCAGGACAAGGTGAGGGTTGCCCTGACCGTGCCGACACCCCAACCCATCCTGTACCCCGTGGCGCCGCTGCCAGCCGGCCCGAACGCGGCGCTGGGTGCGAAGTTCGTGGACTTCCTCTTCACGCCGCCAGCCCAGGCCATCCTCGGCAAGTACGGCTTTGGCAAGCCCTGAATTCGGGCATCGGAACCTGCCATGGCCGAAGCCTGGATCCCCCTCGCGCTCACCCTCAAGGTGGCGGGCTGGGCCACCGCCATCAACCTGTTGCTCGGCGTGGGGGTGGGCTTTGCGCTGGCGCGTTGGCGCTTCCCCGGCCGCGAGGTGGTGGATGCCGCGCTGACGCTGCCCATGGTGATGCCGCCCACGGTGCTTGGTTACTACCTGCTGGTGGTCATTGGTACCCAGGGTGTGCTGGGCGCCTGGCTGCTCGAACACTTCGGCCTGCGCCTGATCTTCACGGTGCCGGCGGCGATCATCGCTGCCACCATCGTGTCTTTCCCCCTGGTGTTCAAGGCCGCGCGCGCGGCGTTCGAAACCGTGGACCCGCAGCTCGAAGATGCGGCCCGAACCCTCGGCGTGAACGAGTGGGCCGTGTTTTTCCGTGTGTCGTTGCCCCTGGCCTGGCGCGGGATTCTGTCGGGCCTGCTGCTGTCCTTCGCGCGGGCGCTGGGTGAGTTCGGCGCCACGCTGATGGTGGCCGGCAGCATTGCGGGCAAGACGCAGACCCTGTCCATCGCTGTCTACGAAGCGGTGCAGGCGGGGCAGGATCAGACCGCGAACTTTCTTGTGGCGGTCACGTCGATCACTTGCATGGTGGTGCTGCTGGGCGCGGGCCGCCTGGTGCCGGGCCGGGTGGCCGCGCGGGCTTGAGATGGACCAGGTCAACCGCCTTGCCCAGGTCGCGGCCGCTGCGGGCCCACCAGGAAACGCCGGCGCCCAGGCGCCGACCGCCGCCTGGGACGTGCGGCTGCGCAAGCTTCTGCGCCAGGGGGACTCGCGGTTCGAGCTCGACGTGAATTTCCGGACCTCGGCTCAGCGCGTGGTGATTTTCGGTCCATCCGGGGCCGGCAAGACCCAGACACTGCGCATGATCGCGGGCCTGGGCACGCCAGACGAGGGGAGGGTGGTGGTGGCGGGGCAGGTGGTCTGCGACACGGCGCGGGGGCTGTTCGCGCCGCCCCAGGCCAGGCGCCTGGCCTACGTGTTCCAGGAGTACGCGCTGTTTCCCCATCTGACCGTGGTGCAGAACGTGGCTTTCGCCTTGCGCCGGGGTTGGACGAATCCGGACAAGGCCGTCGAGCACGAGAGCGTGCAGCGCTGGATCTCGGCGTTCCAGCTCGAATCGGTGGCAGGGCACCACCCGCACCAGATTTCGGGTGGTCAGCGACAGCGCACGGCGTTGGCCCGGGCCCTGGTCACCAACCCGCGCGCCTTGTTGCTCGACGAACCCTTCGCGGCGCTGGACAAGGGCTTGCGGCAGCATCTCCGCAACGAGCTCAAGGCGCTGCAGATGCAGCTTCAATTGCCCATGCTGCTGATCACCCACGACGATGACGACGTCGAGTGCCTTGCGCAAGAGGTGATCTGCATGGCGGGCGGCAAGGTCGTCGAGGGCTCGGAGGCCTCGGCCTCCCGGCAGGAGCGGCCATGGTGACAAGAAAGCGCAAAGGCGGCGATCGGCTGGACGTGCGCGGATCGATCTGGATCTCGGTGGGAGAAGACAGCCTGGGTGGGCATGGCCGCGTGGCCTTGCTCCGCGCCGTCGACCAGCACGGCTCCATCACGCAGGCCGCCAAGGCCTTCGGCATGAGCTACAAGGCCGCCTGGGATGCCATCGACCGGATGAACGAGCTCTCCCGCACACCCCTGATCGAGCGCGCCGTCGGCGGCAAAGGCGGTGGGTCGACGCGCCTGACCGAGCACGGGCGAAAGCTGATCGAGCGCTACGAGCAGGTGGATGCGATTCACCAGCGCTTTATCGCGCTCCTGGACCAGGGTTCAATGGATCTGGACCAGGAATTTTCCCTTTTGAAGGTACTGAACATGAAAACCAGCGCGCGCAACCAATGGACGGGAAAAGTCACGGCCGTGCGCTCGGGCGCCGTCAACGACGAGGTCGAAGTGACCTTGCCCGGCGGGCAGCGGCTCGCCGCCATCATCACCCGGGAGAGCACGCAGGCCCTCGGTCTCAAGACCGAGCAAGCGGTGATCGTGCTGGTGAAAGCCTCGGCCGTGCTTCTGGCCACCGACCTCGAAGGCGCCAGGATTTCGGCGCGCAATCGCATCCAGGGCAAGGTGCACGCGCTGACGCCGGGCGCGGTCAACGCGGAAGTCACGCTCAGAACGGAGGACGGCCTGGAGGTCGTTGCCATCGTCACGCAAGGCGCGGTGGCCGAGCTTGGGCTCGCGGCAGGTACCGGCGTGACGGCGCTGGTGAAAGCATCCGACGTGATCCTGGCGGTGGCAAGCTGATCCTGGCCGCGGAGCCGTCCCCAGTCGAGGCGGTTTTGCCTCAGCGGCCCTGGATGGATATGCGCCTAATACATTCTACGATGTATATTATGTCAAATTCAACAGGTCCACACGCGGTGGCCAACGGCTTGTCCATCTGCCCAGGGAGTTGATCAATCGCAACCCGCCCCGCACCGGGCTTCCTACACTGGGGCATGCAACTCCAGTTCCTGGGTGCCACTGGCACGGTGACCGGCTCCAAGTACCTGCTGCGACACGGCAAGGCCCGGCTGTTGATCGACTGCGGGCTGTTCCAGGGCTACAAGCAGCTCCGGCTGCGCAACTGGGCCCCTTTGCCGGTTCGACCGTCCCAGATCGACGCGGTCGTGCTCACGCACGCGCACATCGACCACAGCGGCTACCTTCCTTTGCTGGTCAAACAGGGGTTCCGGGGCCCGGTGTATTGCACCGCCGCCACGCACGACCTGTGTCGCATCATGTTGCCCGACAGCGGCGGCCTCCAGGAGGAAGACGCCGAATTCCTCAACCGCCACGGCCTGAGCAAGCATTCGCCGGCGTTGCCCCTGTACACGAAACGGGATGCGATCCACTGCCTGGAGCAGTTCCGGGCGGTGCGTTGGGGAACCCCCTGGGAGCCCATCCCGGGCGTCAAGGCCAGCCTCTCGCGCGCCGGCCACATTCCCGGCGCGGCGTCGGTGCTGCTGGACAACGGCGTCTCGTCCCTGCTGTTCTCAGGCGACCTCGGGCGACCCGCCGACGTTCTCATGCGTGCGCCAGACCCGATCGTGCAGGCGGACCGCCTGGTGGTCGAGTCCACGTACGGCGATCGCCTGCATCCGGTCGTCGATCCGATGGCCCAGTTGGCGGACGTCATCCAGCGCACCGCGTCGCGCGGCGGCACCCTGGTGGTGCCGGCGTTCGCCGTCGGGCGCGCACAGACGCTCTTGCACATGATTCATGTGCTGCTGCAGCGCGGCGCGATCCCCCCTCTTCCCGTGTACCTTGACAGCCCGATGGCCCAGGACGCCACCACCGTCTTCGTGCACCACGCGCAGGAGCTGCGCCTCACGCCCGAGCAGTGCCGCGCGCTGCCCAAGAGCGCCGTCCAGGTGCGATCGCCCGAGGAGTCCCGCGCACTGACGACGCGCGGCGGCCCGATGGTCATCATCGCCGGCAGCGGGATGGCCACCGGTGGACGGGTCTTGCATCACATCAAACGGTTCGGGCCCGACAAGCGCAACACGATCCTCTTGACCGGTTTCCAGGCGGGAGGCACGCGCGGCGCCTCGCTGGCAGGGGGCGCCAAGAGCGTGCGAATCCACGGGGAGGATGTGCCGATCCGTTGCAAGGTCGCGCAGCTGGCCTGCGCCTCCGCCCACGCGGATGCCGCTGAGATCGAGACCTGGCTGCGCGGGATGAAGACGGCACCGACGGCCACATTCATCACCCATGGCGAGCCGGCGGCATCCGATGCCATGCGCCAGCGCATCGAACGCGGCCTGGGCTGGAAGGTGTGCATGCCCGACTACCTTGAAACCTACCCGACCTAGCCCAGCGCGGGGGCTCGGGCCCCTGGCGCGACACGCGGCGGCGCCCGTTGCCGCTTGCAGGGAACGCGGTTGACAAGGATCAAAGCCCGCACCGGGCACCGCCCCAACAATGAGGCCATCCTTTGCGAGGTCTCACCATGAACGCGACAAGAAGCCCCCTGTATCAGCAACTGCTCACGCGTCTGCAGCAGCGCGAAGCCGAACTGCGCGCCCTGCTCCAAGCCGACGATGCACGCGCCCTGACATCGGCGACGGGTGAGGCCGAAGTCACCGACTTCAAGGAACTTGCGGCGCAAGGCGCCTCCTCGGCCGTGGAGGACGTGCAGATGGCGCACGCGGCCGATGAGCTGGCGACGGTCCTGGCAGCCCAGCGGCGCCTGGACGATGGCAGCTATGGGTTCTGCGCCGAATGCGGCGAACCGGTCGCCGAACAGCGACTGCTGGCCATGCCGCAGGCCCTGTATTGCACGGCGTGCCAGGCGCTGCACGAGCATTCCTCGCGCAGCTGACCCGGCCGGGAGCTCCGTGGCACTGGCGCAGAACCGTGCTTGCGAGGATCCGGTGACCGACGACGCCAGCGATCGGCCCCACCCAGAAGCAGGCGGCCCGGTCTTGCGTGCCCGCGCGCTGAGCAAGACCTACGGCAGCGGGGAGACGGCCGTGTACGCGCTCAGGGCGGTGGATCTCGATGTGCGCGAGGGGGAGTTCATGGTCCTGCTCGGCGCCTCCGGTAGCGGGAAATCGACCTTGCTGAACATTCTGGGCGGCCTGGACCGCCCCAGTTCGGGCACGGTGTCGTTTCTCGATGAGGACCTCACGGCGGCCAGTGACGACAGGCTCACCCGCTACCGCCGCGAGCACGTCGGCTTCATCTTCCAGTTCTACAACCTCATGCCCAGCCTGACAGTGGCCGAGAACGTGGCGCTGGTCACCGAGATCTCGCGGGACCCGATGCCGGTGGACGAAGCGCTTGCGCTGGTGGCGCTCACGCCTCGCCGCAACCACTTCCCGTCCCAGCTCTCCGGGGGCGAGCAGCAACGCGTGGCGATCGCCCGCGCCATCGCCAAGCGACCGCAATTGCTGCTGTGCGATGAGCCGACAGGCGCGCTGGACTACGCCACCGGCAAACTGGTGCTGGAAGTCATTGCCCGCATCAACGTGGAATTGGGCACCACCGCCATCGTGATCACGCACAACGCGGCCATCGCCGGCATGGCCGACCGCGTCGTGCGCCTGGCCGATGGCCGCGTCGCCAGCATCGAGACACCTGTGCGCCGGCTCACGCCCGCCGAACTGTCCTGGTGATCGCGATGAAGGCCCTGGACCGCAAATTCTTCCGCGATCTGCGGCTGCTGTGGAGCCAGGCACTGACCATCGCTCTCGTCGTGGCCAGCGGCATCGGTGGCTTCCTCGCCATGCTCTCTGCCGTGGACTCCCTGGCCAGCGCGCGCGATGCCTTCTATGTCCAGGGCCGCTTTGGCGATGTCTTCGCGGCGGTGCGGCGAGCGCCCGACTCGCTCGCGCCGCGCCTGGCCGAGCTGCCAGGCGTGATCGACGTGCAGACCACGGTGGAGTCCATGGCGCGGGTGAGCGTGCCGGGCAGCGTGGACCCCGTGATGGGACAGCTGATCGGCCTGGATCCCCACGTGCCGCCCCGCCTCAACCGGGTTCTCCTGCGCTCGGGGCGATGGGCCGAAGGCGGCACCCGAAGCGGCGAACTGGAAACGGTGGTGACCGAGAGTTTCGCGCAGGCCCACCAGCTCGCGCCCGGCGCGGCGGTCAGCGCGCTCGTCAATGGCAAGCGCAGGACGCTGCGCATCACCGGGACCGCGTTGTCGCCCGAATACATTTTCGGCGGCATGATGGGCGCACCGGACCTGCGCTCCTTCGGCGTCTTCTGGCTGGATCGCAACGAGCTGGCCGCGGCGCTGGACATGGCCGGCGCGTTCACACGGGTCACGCTCAAGCTGGCGCCTCAGGCGTCTCATGGTGCGGTGATCGATGCGGTCACGAGGCAACTCGCCCCCCTGGGGGGCTCGCCCGCGCATGGCCGCGACGAGCAGGCGTCCCATGCCATGCTCGACAACGAAATCAAGGAGCAACGGGTCCTGGGCACGGTGCTGCCGGCCATCTTTCTGGCCGTCGCCGGCTTTCTGCTCCATGTCGTCACCGCGCGCCTGGTCGCAACACAGCGCGAACAGGTCGCCGCCCTCAAGGCCCTGGGCTATGCGAACCGCAGCATCGCGCTCCACTACCTCAAGCTGGTCGCGCCCATGGTGGGGGGCGGCTACCTGCTGGGGCTCGCGCTGGGGCACTGGCTCGGAGAGGGCTTGACGCGTCTTTACGCGGACTTCTTTCACTTCCCGAGCTTCGAACACCGCATTCCCCTCTCCCTGGCGGCGGCGGCCCTGGCCATCGTGTCGCTGACGGCCGTGCTGGGCACCCTCACGGCGATCGCGGCCACGGTTCGGCTCTCCCCGGCCGAAGCCATGCAGCCACCCGCACCCGGCCGCTACCACCGCGCCTGGCTGGAGCGCCTGCCTGGGATACACCCGACGCCGGCGCTGCGCATGATCTTGCGCAACGTCGAGCGCAAACCCCTGCGCGCGGCCGTCACCACCGGCGGCATCGCTGCGGCCGTGGCCATCGTCATCATGGGCAACTTCTTCCGCGATGCGATGGACGCGATCATTCACACGCAGTTCAACCTGGCGATGCGCGGCGATCTCATCGTGTGGGCCAACGACCAGGTGGACGAGAGCGCGGCGCGCGAGCTGGCGCGCTTGCCCGGCGTGCTGCAGGTCGAAGCGGGCTACCGGGTGGCGGTCCGCTTCAGCAACGGCTCGCGCAGCGAAAACAGCCTGGTCGACGGGCTGTCGGCCTCGCCCCAGCTCCAGCGCGTGGTGGATGTGGACCGCCAGGTGGCGGCCGCCGGCACCCACGGCGTGCTGATGACCGATCGGCTGGCGGACAAGCTCGGCCTGCGACCCGGCGACACCGTGACCATGCAGGTCCGCGAGGGGCGCCGGCAGACGCGCCAAGTGGTCGTGGAACGCACGGTGCGCGACATGATGGGCCTCAACAGCTTCATGGAGCGCGACGCCCTGCTCGAGCTGCTGGGCGAAGGGCATGTCGCCAACAACTTCAGCCTGCGGGTGGCCCAAGGCGCCCTGCCCCAGGTGCTGGAGTCCACGCGCGATCTCCCGCGCATCGCTGGCGCGTTCAGCAAGTCCACCCTGCTGCGCAACATGCAGGAGGTCAGCGGGCGCAACATCCTCATCATGAGTTCCATCCTCACCGTGTTTGCGATCGTGATCGCGGTGGGCGTGGTCTACAACAACGCGCGCATCGCGCTGGCCGAGCGCACCTGGGAGCTGGCCAGCCTGCGGGTGCTGGGCTTCACCCGGGCGGAAGTCTCGCTTCTGCTGCTGGGCGAGCTGGCATTGGGCATCGCCGTGGCCCTGCCGCTGGGCATGCTCTTGGGCTGGGGGCTGACCCACACCATCGTGGAGCTGATGCGATCCGATCAGTTTCTTTTCCCGGTGGAGATCCAGCCCCGCACCTATGCCTGGGCCGCCCTGGCCGTCGTGGCCGCCGGCGTGGTCAGCGCCCTGGTGGTGCGGCGGCGCATCGACCGCCTGGACATGGTGGCCGCACTGAAAACAAGGGAGTGAAGACGATGTCCAAACTGCGACTGGCCCTGTATGGCGCCGCCGGCCTGGCTGTCCTGGCCGTGCTGGGCTGGGCCCTGGCGCCGCGGCCCGTGGAGGTCGAGGCCGCCCCCGTGGCGCGGGGCCACTTCGAACACGCCATCGAGGAAGACGGGCGCACCCGGCTGCGGGATCGCTACGTGGTCTCCGCGCCGGTGGCGGCCCATCTGTCGCGCGTGACGCTGCGCGAGGGCGATCGCGTGCAGGCCGGCGACACGGTGGCCGTGCTCACGCCCGTCATGCCCTCCCTGTACGACGAGCGCAGCCTGCGCGAAGCGACGGCGCGCGCCCGGGCCGCTGAGGCCGCCGTCGCGGGCGCGCAGGCGCGGGTGGAGCGCGCCCTCGTGGCGCAGGACGAGGCCAGGCTCGAACTCCAGCGCACCGAAAAGCTCGCGCGCGACGGGTTCATCGCCGCTTCACGGCTGGACAGTGCGCGGCTCGCGCTCGATGGCGCGCGGCGTGAACGCGAGGCCGCCCAGGCCGCGCGCGACGTGGCGGCGCACGAACTCGAACAGGCTCAGGCGTCCGTGCGGCCCGCGAGCGCTGGCGCGCCGGCCGGCCGGCCCCTGGCGGTTCGCGCACCCGTCTCGGGCGTGGTGCTGCGGGTGCCGCTGCCCAGCGAAAACACCGTCGCCGCCGGTGCCGCGCTGATCGACATCGGCGACCCCTCGCAAATGGAAGTGGTGGCCGAGCTGCTCACCACGGACGCCGTTCAGGCCAAGCCCGGTACCCGCGTTTCGATCGAGCGCTGGGGCGGCCCGCCCGTGCAGGCACAGGTGCGCCGCGTCGAGCCCGCCGCCTTCACCAAGGTCTCTGCACTGGGCATCGAAGAGCAGCGCGTCAAGGTGCTGATCGACATCACCGATCCCCCTGCGCCATGGCTTGCCCTGGGCGATGGATTCCGCGTGACCGTGCGGGTGATCACCGTCAGCACCGACGACGCGGTGATGGTGCCCGTGGGCGCCCTTTTCCCCCGCACCGATGCCGACATGGCCGTCTACGTGCTGGACGGCGGCAGAGCCCGCCTGCGAACGGTGCAGATCGTCGCGCGAAACGGCAGCATGGCCTGGGTCCGTGCCGGCCTCGAACCGGGCGAGCGCGTCATCGTCTATCCACCCCCCGGCGTGGCCGACGGCCGCCGCGTGCGCGTGCTCGCGCCTTAGGGGCGGGGCCCTGGCCCGCAGCCACGGCACGCTCTCCAATGTGATTGAGCTAAATCAAGGTCCCCATTTCCATGTGGCCTAGATTGGAGATCTCGCGGGATGGACCGCGCAAGGAGACACAGCGTGAAGACAGATGCATTGCTCAAGTCGGACGTGACGTCCGAACTCGCCTGGGACACCTCGGTGGGCGAGCGCGCCGGCATCGGCATCGCCGTCAGGGACGGCGTGGTCACCGTCAGCGGCCAGGTCGACAACTACATGCAAAAGCAAGCCATCGAGCGCGCGGTGCGCCGCGTGTCGGGCGTGCGCGGGATCGCCATGGACCTCGAAGTCAAGCTCGCAGCCGGCGCCAGGCCCAGTGACACCGACATCGCCCAGGCCGCCCTGAACGCGATGCGATGGCACTCCATGGTGCCCGAGGAGCGGGTGCAGATCGAGGTGGAGGACGGCCATGTGACCCTCAGCGGCGAACTGGACTGGGCCTACCAGGTCGCCAGCGCCGAGCAGTGCGTGCGTCCGCTGCTGGGCGTCAAGGACATCACGAACGACATCCGCATCCGCCCTCATGTGAACACCTCGGACATCGCCGAGGGCATCTCGTCCGCCCTCATGCGCCACGCCCAGCGCGAGGCCCGCAACATCTCGATCCAGGTCGACGGCGGCGTGGTCACCCTGCGCGGCAAGGTCGATTCCCTGCGCGAGCGCGAGGCGGCCGTGGGCACGGCCTGGAGCGCCAAGGGCGTGACACGCGTCGTGGACCAACTCGAGGTGTCGGCCTGAGCCCCCCCTTTCCCTCAACCCTCTCCAGAAAAGGTTCCCTCATGTCTTACAAGCGCATCCTGGTTCCCTTCGACGGCAGCCAGACCTCCAACAAGGCGCTCGTCGCCGCACTCGACATGGCCCGTGAACACGGCGGCCGCGTGCGGGTCTTGCACGCCATCGACGAACTCGCGTTCGCCAGCGGCTACGAGTACTCCGGCGAACTGGTGCGAATCGCGCGCGAGCAGGGGCAGAAGATCCTGGACGATGCGCTTGCCATGGCCAAGTCCGCCGGTGTCGAAGCCGACACCCATCTGCTGAGCGCGCCGGGCAAACGCCTGGGCGACGCCGTGGCGCAGGAAGCCTCCGCGTGGCAGGCGGACCTGATCGTCGTCGGCACGCACGGCCGGCGCGGCCTGAGCCGCGTGCTGCTCGGCAGCGGCGCAGAAAGCGTCATCCGCCTGTCCACCCTCCCCGTCCTGGTGATCCGGGGCGAGGACGATGGCCTGGGCGGCTGACGCGATGGCCTGAGGCAGGCCGCTGCCGGCGTGCTCAGGCCACCTGCACCTCGATGCGCCGCGCCTGCGCGTGCTCCGCCTTGGGAATGCGCAGTTTCAGCACACCCTGCGCCAGCTCGGCCGTCACCTTCTCGGTGTCGAGCTCCTTGCTCAGCGTGAACACGCGCTTGAACCGGGCCAGGCCCACCTCGGTGTGGTGCGAGGCGAGGTCCTGCGGCACCGCAAGATCGGCTTGCGCCTCGATGGTCAGGGTGTCCGATTCGATGTTCAGGTTCAGGTTCTCCCGGCTCACACCGGGCAGGTCGGCGTAGAGGGTGATGCCGTGGACATCCTCGATCACGTCCACCGGCGGCGTCAGTGCCGCGTCGCTGTAGCGCGAACGCTCGCTCGGGCCGGCCTCGTTGCGCACCGCCGTGCGGGTGGTCTGGACTTCGTTGCTCATGGTCGTGCTCCTTTCGTGCTGCGCGTGCTTCAATGGATCTCGATGCGCCGGGGCTGGGCCGAAGCGCGGCGCTGCACGGTGATGCGCAGCACGCCATCGCTCAGCCTGGCCTCGACCTGCTCGGGGTCGGCATCTTCCGGCAGCGTGATCACCCGGCGAAAGCGGCCTTCGAACCGCTCGTTGATGTGCACGGCGGCCTTGGTGTCCGGTGCGGGCAGCGAGCTCTTGCGCTCGCCCGCCACGCTGAGCAGGCCGCGCTCGAGCTGGACCTCCAGCGAGCCCGGGTCGACGCCGGGGGCAAAGGCATAGATCTCAATGGTCTTGGGCGTGCCGCCCACATTCAGGGCGGGAAAGCCGTTGCGGGCGAACCCGCGGATGGTGGGAGACAGATCGAAGGCCTGCTGCATCTCGCGTTGCAGGCGATCCATCTCGGCGAACACATCGCGCGGGAACAGGGATCGGTACATGGCGAAACCTCCATTCAAGGGTTGAACAGAGCGCTGGAGGCGTCTCCAGCGCTTCCGGCTGGTCAATTAGGGGCGGGGCCAGAGAGTTTCAAGAGGGCCTCGCCGCCCCACCCGGCGGGTGCGCCAGCCGTCAGGCGCCCTTCGCCGGGCGCTTCAAGGCCTTGCTCGCGGCCTCCTTGGCCGCCCTGGCCGCCTCCCGCGTGGCGGTCTCGGCCTTCTCGAAGGCCTCGCGCGCCGCGGCCGCGGCCTTTTCCGCCTCTTCCTTGCTGCGCTGAACGTCGGCTTTCGCGGTCTCCTTGGCGCGGTTCAAGGCCTCCTGCGTGGCGCTGGCGGCCTGGTCGACCGCCTGTTGCGCCCGCGCGATGTCCTCGCGCGCCACGCCCCGCGCGGCGTCGGCCTCCACCTTCCAGCGCCGGGCCGCCTCGCGCGCCGCCTCATCGGCCTTGTGGGCCAGGCGCACGATCAACTGCGCCGTGCGTTGAGACCAGTCGCCGATGGCCGCCTTGCTGCGCGCGGCCGCGGCCTTGGCGTGTTCCGCCATCTTCTGGGCGGCGGCGTCGGCCTGGCGAAGCCTGCCGGCATCCACCGGTTTTTCTGCCTCGGCTTGCGCGGCGCCCGCCGCCGGCGCCGCCGATGGCGGGGAGCCGGTTCCGGAGGCCGCCTGAGCCGCACCGGCCAAGAGGAGGACGCTGCATGCGATCAGTGAAGTGCTGGCTTTCATCGTGGATTCTCCGCATCAAAAGAAACCAAGATAGGCACAAGCGCCGCACGGGCCATTGACAACGGTCAATGCCGCCGCGCCTGCGCCCACGGCTTGATGCTTGTCAAGACGCGACCAGCCCGCGCCGACTACGGTTGGCGCTATCCCATGGAGACCTTCTTGCAAACCAGCTTGGCCGATCCGCGTGCGCTTCGAGACCCGGCCCGCCGTTCCATCGCCCGGTGGCTGGCGCTGGCGACGGCGTTCGGCATCCTGGCCGGTGCCGCAACCGCCCGGGCCGACGAGCCGGGCGATGCCGCGCCGGCCCTGTCGGTCGGCTTCACGCCCAACTACCGCGCGATCATGAAACACGCGGGGCCGGCGGTGGTGGGCATTTTGGTGGACGGCATGAAGACACCTTCCCTGCTCGACGGGCCCGCCGACGCCCGACTGCCCTCGCTGCCCTTCAAGGGCCCCTTGCCTTTCCACGGACAAGGCTCGGGTTTCATCATCGGCGCCGACGGGCTGGTGCTCACGAGCGCGCATGTCATCACCGGCGCGCGGCGGGTCACCGTGCGCCTGAGCGATCGCCGGGAGTTCCGCGCCACCGTGCTGGGCAGCGATCCCCTGACGGATGTCGCGGTCTTGCGCATCGCGGCCCGCGGCCTGCCGGTCATCGAGCCCGGGCATGTGGAGCAGCTGCAGGTCGGCGACGCGGTGGTGGCCATCGGTGCGCCGTTCGGCCTGGAGCAAAGCCTGTCGCACGGCGTCGTCAGTGCCATGGGGCGCTCCATCGCCGGGGTCACGGCCGTGCCCCACATCCAGACCGATGCCCCGGTCAATCCCGGCCACTCGGGCGGCCCGCTGCTCGACGCCCAGGCGGCGGTGGTCGGCATGAACGCCACGATCTACTCCATCTCCGGGGGCTCGCAGGGCCTGTCGTTCGCCGTGCCCATCGACGTGGTGCTGCGGGTCAAGGACAAGATCCTCGCCCACGGGCGCGTGCCGCATGCCTACCTGGGTGCCACGGTCCAGAATCTGGATCGGCCGCTGGCGACCGTCTTTGGACAGGACCGGCCGCAAGGCGCGCTCGTCGCTGGCGTCGCCGTGGGCAGCGCCGCCGCGCAGGCAGGCCTGAAGGCCGGCGACATCATCACCACCTACAACGGCAAGCCCCTGGAGCGCACCGGCGACCTGATCGGGCACCTCAGCATGGCATCGCCCGGGGAACAGGTCCGCCTGGGGCTGTGGCGCGCGCGCGCCGCGCGCGAGCTGCTGGTGCGCCTGGACGAGGCCACGGACGCCGACGACCAGCGCGACGCGGACACCCAGCAGCCGCAAGACATGGGCTGGCGGCTGCGAGCACTGTCCAGCCAGGAGCGCCACCTGCTGGGCGTCTCCAGCGGCGTCTGGGTGGATGAGGTCAGCGGTTTCAGCGAGCAGGCCGGCCTGCTCGCGGGCGATGTCCTCCTGGCCATCAACCTCAAGCCCGTTCTGAGCGCCGATGACGCCCAGCGTGCCGTGCTGCAGCGGCCGATGCAACTGGCCCTGCTGATCGATCGCGATGGCGTTCGCATGTTCATTCCGATGTGGATCGAATGAGCAGGGCCCAGCCCCCGTGTCTCCTTGACGCTTGTCAAGGTGCGGCGGCGGCACCAGGTCCAACATGGAAGGCAGATGCCACGCCAGCCCCTGCCCTTGCGAGGGAGCGGTGACCGCATCACAGGAGGCAAACACCATGGACCACACCGCCCGTCCGGGCGCACGGCTGACACCCGCGCCCGCCTTTCAAGACCGGTTTCCCACCGCCTACACCATCCTCTTCGGACTCATCGTGGTGATGGCGGCGCTCACCTGGGTCCTGCCTGCAGGCCAGTACGAACGCGTTGCCAACCAGGCCCTGGGCAAGGATGCGCCCGTGCCGGGCACCTACAAGGTGGTGGAAGCCGCGCACCAGGGCGTTCTCGATGTGCTGATGGCGCCGATTTCGGGCTTCTACAACCAGGCCTCGGGCATGGCCAATGCCATCGACGTCTCGCTCTTCGTGCTGATCATCGGCGGCTTCCTGGGCGTGGTGAATGCCACCGGGGCCATCAACACCGGCATCGAGCGCGTGATGCTGCGCCTCAAAGGCCGCGAAAAATGGATGATCCCGGTCTTGATGCTGCTCTTTGCCGCCGGGGGCACGACCTACGGCATGGCGGAGGAGACGCTGGCGTTCTACGTGCTGCTGCTGCCGCTGATGATCGCGGTGGGCTACGACGCGCTCACCGGCGTGGCCGTGATCATGGTGGGTGCGGGCGTCGGGGTGCTGGGTTCCACCATCAACCCCTTTTCCACCGCCATCGCGTCCAACGCGGCGGGCATTCCGTTCACACAGGGCATGGCCCTGCGGCTGGCCATCCTCGCCCTGGGCTGGCTGATCTGCGTGGCCTACGTGATGCGGTACGCCGAGCGCGTGCGCAAGGACCCCGCCACCTCCCTGGTGGCCGAACTCAAGGCCTCCAACGAAGCCCACTTCCTGCGCCATCGGGACGACCACCGCGACGCGGTGCTCAGCAAGCGGCAACAGCTCATCCTGATCATGTTCGGCGCCACCTTCATCGCCATGGTCTGGGGCGTGGCGCTGCGCGGCTGGTGGATGGCCGAAATGTCGGCCCTGTTCCTGGCCTCGGCCATCGCCATCGGGCTGGTGGACTGGATGGGCGAGAAACCCTTCACCACCGCGTTCGTCGATGGATCGCGCGAACTCCTGGGCGTGGCGCTCGTCATCGGGCTGGCGCGCGGCATCGTGGTCATCATGGACCAGGGCAAGATCACCGACACCATCCTGCACGCCTTCGAGGGGTGGATTGGCGGCATGTCCGACGTGGCCTTCGTCAACGCCCTCTTCGCCACCGAAGGCCTGCTCAGCCTGCTCGTGCCGTCCACCTCGGGGCTGGCGGTGCTGAGCATGCCCATTCTGGCGCCGCTGTCGGACTTCGCCGGCGTGCCGCGCCACCTCGCCGTGACGGCCTTCCAGACCGCGATCGGCATCACCAACCTCGTCACCCCCACCTATGCCGTGGTGGTCGGCGCCCTGGCCATCGGGCGGGTGCCGTTCCAGCGCTGGGTCCGCTTCATCTGGCCGCTGATGTTGATGCTGGCACTGCTGAGCATGGCGTCGCTGAGCGCGGCGGTGCTCCTGTGACCGCGCCCCCCTCACCGCAGGCCGATGCGCCCCGGCTCGGGGTGCACTCGGAAGTCGGCAAGCTCCGGCGCGTGCTGGTCGGCTCGCCCGGCCTCGCGCACGAACGGCTCACACCGGCCAACCGCGAGGCCATGCTGTTTGACGACGTGTTCTGGGTCCAGCAGGCGCGCACCGACCATTTCGACTTCGTCTCGAAAATGCAGGATCGCGGCGTGGAGGTGCTGGAGATGGGGCAGCTGCTGGGCGAGACCCTGGCCCTGCCCGCCGCGCGGGACTGGGTGCTGCAGCGCAAGGTCACGCCCGACCACGTGGGCGTGGGCATGCTCGATGAGCTCAAGGGCTGGCTGTGGGAACTCCCACCCGAGGCATTGGCGCGTTACCTGGTCGGCGGCGTGGCGGTGCACGACCTGCCCTTCAAGCCCCACGGCATGTTCGGCCCTTACCTCGGCCCCGACGGCTTCGTCCTGCCGCCGCTGCCCAACCTCATGTTCACCCGCGACACCAGTGCCTGGATCTACGGCGGTGTGACGCTCAACCCCATGCACTGGCCGGCACGCCGGCAAGAGACCCTGCTGACCGCGGCCGTGTACCGCTTCCATCCCCTGTTCGCGCAACCGGGCGTGCGGGTGTGGTGGGGCGACCCCGACGTGGACCACGGCCCGGCCACCCTGGAGGGAGGCGACATCATGCCCATCGGCCACGGCGTGGTCCTGGTGGGCATGGGCGAGCGCAGCACGCCGCAGGCGGTGGGGCAGCTCGCGCAGGCGCTGTTCGCCGCCGGTGCCGCCTCGCGCGTGGTGGCCTGCCAGATGCCGCCTTCGCGCGCCGCCATGCACCTGGACACGGTGTTCTCGTTCTGCGACCGGGACACCGTGACCAGTTTCGTCGACGTGGCCGCGCAAATCGTCTGCCACAGCCTGCATCCTGACGGGCACGGCGGCATCGACTACCGGCGCGAGAGCCGCCCCCTGTTCGATGTGGTGGCGCAATGCCTGGGGTTGAAGCAGTTGCGCGTCATCCCGACCGGTGGCGACGGCTACGAGCAGGCGCGCGAACAGTGGGACGACGGCAACAACGTCGTGGCGCTCGAACCGGGCGTGGTGATCGGCTACGACCGCAACACCCACACCAACACCCTGTTGCGCAAGGCGGGCATCGAGGTCATCACCATCCGCGGCGGCGAGCTCGGCCGAGGCCGGGGCGGCGGGCACTGCATGACCTGCCCCGTGTGGCGCGAGGCCTGAGCGCCTCGAACCCACCCCTCCACGAAAGACAGACCATGGCCTTCAACCTTCACCAGCGCAGCTTCCTGAGCCTGCGCGACTTTTCGGCGGGCGACATCGGCTTCCTGCTCAAGCTCGCCGCCGACCTCAAGACCGCCAAGTACACCGGCACCGAGCGCCCGCTGCTGCGGGGCAAGGAGATCGCGCTGATCTTCGAAAAGGACTCCACGCGCACCCGCGTCGGCTTCGAGGTGGCGGCCCACGACCAGGGGGCGACCGTCACCTACCTCGGCCCCTCGGGCAGCCACATCGGCCACAAGGAATCGATGAAGGACACGGCGCGCGTGCTCGGGCGCGTGTACGACGCGATCGAGTACCGCGGCCATGGGCAGGCGGTGGTGGAGACCCTGGCCGCATGGGCCGGGGTGCCGGTCTACAACGGACTCACCGACCAGTTTCACCCGACGCAGATCCTGGCCGACTTCCTGACCATGCTCGAGCACGGCGAAAAGCCCTTGCGGGAGATGACCTTGTGCTTTCTGGGCGACACCGGCAACAACATGGGGGCCACGCTGCTGACCGGCGCGGCCAAGATGGGCATGGACGTGCGGCTGTGCGGGCCGCGCAGCCTGTGGCCGGATCAGGACATCGTCGACGAGGCCAAGGCCCTGGCGTCGGACAGCGGCGCGCGCGTCCTGCTCACCGAAGACGTGGCCGAGGGCGTGAAGGGTTGTGACTTCCTCTACACCGACGTCTGGGTGTCCATGGGCGAACCCGAGTCGGTCTGGGCCGAGCGCATCCGGCTGCTGCTGCCCTACCAGGTCAATGCCCAAACCCTGTCGCTCACCGGCAACCCCCGCGTGCGCTTCATGCACTGCCTGCCCGCCTTTCACAACACCGAGACCGAGGTGGGCGCGCAGATCGCCCGCCTGCACGGCATCACCGCCATGGAGGTCACCGACGAGGTGTTCGAGAGCCCGGCCTCCATCGTGTTCGACCAGGCCGAGAACCGCATGCACACGATCAAGGCGGTGCTCGTGGCCACCCTGGCAGGCTGAGATGAGCCTCGCCCTGTGCGCCATCGGCGCGGTGGAACACTGATATGGCACGGGTCGTGGTGGCGCTGGGCGGCAACGCCCTGCTTCGGCGGGGCGAGCCGGTCCGCGCGTCGACGCAGCGGGAGAACATCCGCCGCGCCGCCCATTCGCTGGCGCAGCTCATGGCGCAGGGGCACCAGCTCGTCATCACGCACGGCAACGGGCCCCAGGTGGGTCTGCTCGCGCTGCAGGGGGAGGCGGCGGGAAAGGCGGCGTTCCCGCTGGATGTGCTGGGCGCGGAAACCGAGGGAATGATCGGCTACGTGCTGCAGCGGGAACTCGACAACGCCCATGCCGGGCCGGCGCGCTTTGCCACCTTGCTGACCCAGGTCGAGGTGGACCCCGGCGATACCGCCTTTCGCTCGCCGAGCAAGCCCGTGGGGCCTGTCTACACCGAGGCCGAGGCGGGCCAGCTGGCCGCGCAGCGCGGCTGGAGCGTCGCGCGCGACGGCAGCGCCTGGCGCCGCGTCGTGGCATCGCCCAGGCCCGTGCGCATCCTGGAGATCGAGGTCATCCGCCTGCTGGTCGAGCAGGCCGTCACCGTGATCTGCACGGGCGGTGGCGGCATTCCGGTGGCGCGGCGCGCGGACGGCACCTACGTCGGTGTGGAGGCCGTGATCGACAAGGACCACGCCAGCGGCCTGCTGGCCGCCGAGCTGAACGCCGACGCCCTGCTCATGCTCACCGACGTGCCGGCGGTGTACACCGGCTGGGGAACGCCGGCGCAACGCGCGCTGGGCGAGGTGACCACGCGGGATCTCGCCGCCATGGCCTTCGCGGCGGGCTCCATGGGCCCCAAGGTGCAGGCCGCTTGCGATTTCGTCAACCGCACCGGTGGCCTGGCAGGCATCGGTGCCCTGGAGGACGCCTGCGCCATCCTGGCGCACCGGTCCGGCACGCGGGTGGTGCCAGCCCCCGCGACCTGATACATGAGCTTCCTGTCGCGCGGCCTTGCCTCTGCCGAGGCCTCCCGTGCCACGCTGGAGGCACTGCTGGCCCAGGCGGACGTGGACGCGGCGCGCGGGCTCTCTGCGGCCGAAGCCGCAAGGCGGCGCCAACGGCAGGGGCCCAATGCCTTCGATGTGGCGCCGCCGCGCGCGAGGTGGCGCGAGCTGCTCGACCAGCTCAGGGACCCGCTGGTCTACCTGCTCCTGGCGGCGGCAGGCGTCTCCACCGCCGCCTGGTGGGTGCAAGCCCGGGGCGGCTGGCCCATCGACGGGCTGGTGATCCTTGCCATCGTGGCGCTCAACGCGGTGCTGGGTTTCTGGCAGGAAGCCCGGTCCCAGCGGGCGGCGGCGGCGCTGGCGCGGCTGGCGTCGGCCACCTCCGGCGTCTGGCGCGACGGCCACGCCCAGCGCATTCCCAGCAGCGAGCTCGTGGTCGGCGACATCCTGCTGCTTGGCGAAGGCGACCGCGTGGGAGCGGACGCCCGGTTGATCGACGCGCACGCCTTGCTGGTGCAGCAGTCGTCCCTCACCGGGGAAAGCGAGGCCGTTGCCAAGCAGGCCTCGGATCTTGCGCAGGCCATGCCTTTGGCGGAGCGCCACAACATGGTGTTCCGCGGCACGGAGGTGCGCCAGGGCAACGGCCGCGCACTGGTCACGGCCATCGGCATGCAGACGGAAATGGGCCAGATCGCCCACTTGCTGGCCGAGACCCCCGCCGAGGCGACGCCACTGCAGAAGGAAGTGCGCCACATCGGACAGGTGCTGGGTGCGGCCGTGCTGGTCATCGCCGCCATCGTGATCCTGACGCAGCTCTGGCGCGCCGACATCCATGCCTGGACCGACGCGGTCCCGGTGCTGATGATGGGCGTCTCCCTGGCCGTGGCCGCCATACCGGAAGGGCTGCCGGCCATTCTCTCCCTGGTGCTGGCCCTGGGGGTGCAGCGCATGGCGGGCCACAAGGCCATCGTCAAGAAGCTGTCCTCGGTCGAAACGCTCGGGTCCGCCTCGGTGATCTGCACCGACAAGACGGGCACGCTCACGCGGGCCGAAATGACCATCCAGCAGGTGGCCACGGCATCGGGCCGCAGCACGGCCGACGGCGTGGGTTACTCGCCCCAGGGCCGGATGCACCACCACGGCCAGGCGCTGCAACCCGGCGCGCTGCACAGCGAGGTGGTCGCCGTGCTCAGCGGGGGCGGCCTGGCGGGCAATGCGGCCCTGCGGCAAGACGCCGATGGCCACTGGCTGATCCAGGGCGCCCCCACCGAGGCCGCCTTCCTGGTGGCCGAGCGCAAGCTGGGCAGCCACGAGCGGCGCGCGGCGCGTTTCGAGCGCATCGCCGAGGTGCCCTTCACCTCGGAGCGGAAAAGGATGTCGGTGGTCGCGCTCGATCATGAGCATGCCGATGAGCGGGTGCTGATCTGCAAGGGCGCTCCCGACGTGCTGCTCCAGCGGTGCACGCGCCTGCGGGTGGGCATGGACGCCCGGCCCCTGGAGCCGCAGACGAAGGCGCGGGTGCTGGCCGAGGTGGAGCAACTCTCGGACGCGGCCCTGCGCACCCTCTCGGTGGCCTACCGGGCGCTCGACCCTGGCGAGGACGCGCAGGCCGGCGAGGCGCTGGAACACGACCTCGTCTTCCTGGGCACGGTGGGCATCATCGATCCGCCGCGCACGGAGGTGGCGCCAGCCATCCAGGCGGCACAGGCGGCCGGCATCCGCATCATCATGATCACGGGCGACCACCCGCGCACCGCCGACCGCATCGCCGAGGACCTGGGCATCATCCAGGCCGGCGCCACCGCCCTCACCGGCACCGACATCGATCGGCTCGACGACGCGGCGCTCGGAGAAGCCGTGCGCTCGGTGAGCGTGTTCGCGCGGGTCGCGCCCGCGCACAAGCTGCGGATCGTGGACGCGCTGCAGGCACAGGGGCATGTGGTGGCCATGACGGGTGACGGCGTCAACGATGCACCGGCCCTGCAATCGGCCGACATCGGCGTGGCCATGGGGATCACGGGCACGGAGGTCACCAAAGAGGCCAGCAAGATGATCCTGGCCGACGACAACTTCGCCACCCTCGTTGCGGCGGTGCGCGAGGGCCGCGGCATCCTGGACAACATCCGCAAGTTTCTGCGCTACCTGCTGTCGTCCAACCTGGGCGAGGTGCTCACCGTGTTCCTGGGCATCGTTCTGGCGCGCTCGCTCGGGCTGGTGGACGCCGCAGGCGGGGTCGCGCTCCCGCTGCTGGCCACCCAGATCCTGTGGATCAACCTGATCACCGACACCGGCCCCGCACTGGCCATGGGGGTCGATCCGCACGCCGGCGACGTCATGGCGCGGCAGCCCCGCCAGCCGGGCGAGCGGGTGATCGACGCCTCCATGTGGTTCACCGTGGGCCTCACAGGCCTCACCATGGCGATCGCCACCCTGCTCACGCTCGACCTTCTGCTCCCCGGCGGCCTGTTCCAAGGCGGCCACGGCCTGGACGTCGCCCGCACGGGGGCCTTCACCGTGCTGGTGCTGGCCCAGCTTTTCAACGCATTCAGTGCGCGATCGGACACCGCCAGCGCCTTCATCGGCCTTTTCGACAACCGTTGGCTCTGGGCGGCGGTGCTGCTCGGCGCGCTGCTGCAGGTCATGGTGGTGCAATGGCGCGCGCTGAACCCGGCCTTCGGCACGGCCCCGCTGTCGGCCGGGCAATGGCTGCTGTGCATCGGCATGGCCAGCAGCGTGTGGTGGGTGAGCGAGCTGCACAAGGCCTGCCGGCGCTGGCGCATCGGCCATCGCTTGCGCAAAGTCAAGGCGGACGGCCACCGCCTGGCCTAGATTGGCGATGCCCTTGAAGGAGAAGGCCGGCATGAACAAGAACGTATTGGTGGTCGTCTATTCGTACACCGGCACCTCGCTGGGCGTGGCCAGGCTGATGTGCGGGCAGCAGAACTGGACCCTGGGCACGGTGGTCGAGACCCGGCCCCGCCGCGGCGCCTGGGGCACCTGGCGCTGCGTGCTCGACTCGCTGCTGCACCGCCATCCCCCCATCCGGTACGAGGGCCCGGCACCCGGCGACTTCGGCACGGTGGTCCTGGTCTCGCCCATCTGGGCGTTGCAGCTGGCCGGGCCCATGCGCAGCTTCGTTGTCCGGGAACGGGCGCGGTTGCCCGATGTCGCGGTGGTCTCGGTCATGGGCAGCCGTGGCGCGGCCAACGCGGTGGCCGAAATCGCCGACCTGCTGGGCCGCACCCCGCTGATGGCCACGGCCGTCACCGCGCGGGAAGCGGAAGACGGCAGTTGCGCGGCCCGGCTGCAGGCCTTTGGCACGGCCGTGCAAAGCTCGCAGACATCGCAGGCGGTGGTCCGCCCGACCACCCTGTCCACCGAAGCCTCCTGATTCAGCGCGGTGCCGCGGCCGCGCGCCAGCGGCGCACGAGGGCATCGACGTCCACCGCCTGGTCCGTGGGCACCGCCATCGCCAGCGCCTGCTCGTCCGCTTCCAGGGGCTGCTGGCTCGCGAGCTGGCGCTCCAGCACGGCCACGTCCGCCTCCGAGGCGTCGGTGCCGGTGGCGGCGCGGGCCGCCACGCGCTGGCGCAAGGTCGCCGCGCTGGCGGTGCAGTCCAGAATCGAGAAAGGCACCCGCAGTTCGGCCGCCAAGGCCTGGAACCGGCGCCGCTCATGCACGCGCAGAAAGGCCGCATCCACGATCACCGGGTAGCCCGCCCGCAGCGCCTCGCCGGCCCGCTGGCGCAGGCTGTCAAAGGTGTCTTGCGTGGCCTGCTCGGTGTAGATGTCGATCCCCATCGCCGAGGAGCGCTCCAGCGGTCCCAGTCCGAACAGGCGCTTTCGCTCCACGTCCGACCGGATCCGGATGGCGCCTGCGGCGCGCAGCAGTTGCGCCGCCAGCGTGGATTTCCCCGAACCCGACAAACCATGCGTGATCAGCAGCCGGGCGGTGCCCGGCGTCGGGCTGGCCCACTGCGCCGCGCACGCCAGGTAATCGGGCGCGGGCCCGCGCTGCGGCACCGACCCGCTCAGGTCGGCGGTCATGGCGCGGACCAGCGCCCGGTAGACCTCGTAGAACGGCAGCACCCGCAAGCCGGCGTGGTCCCCGCTGCACTGCAGCCAGGCATCGAGAAAGCGGCATGCCAGGTCCGCGCGGCCGTGGGCCTTGAGGTCCATGGTGAGAAAGGCCACGTCGCTCATCACATCGATCCAGCGCAGCCCGGGGTCGAACTCGATGCAGTCGAAGGGCATCAGCTCGCCATCGATCAGGGCGACGTTGCCCATGTGCAGATCGCCATGGCATTCGCGGATCGAGCCGCCGCGCTGGCGTTCGGCCCACGCGGGCAGCAAGGCGCTTGCCTGCGCCTGCAGCCAGGCCCGAAGCGCCGCAAGGCGCGGATCGCCGGGCGGGGTCTGCAGCGAGGCCAGCACATCCGCCGCCGAGCGGACGACGCGCTGAGGACTGCCCCAGCCGGCCGACGGCGCCACCGGCGCGGCCGCGTGCAGGCCGGCCAGCCGCCGGGCCAGCCCGTCGAGCCAGTGGGGCTCGAGCCCGCCCGAGACCAGCAGGTTGCGCAGCAGCGACGACTGGGGAAAGCGGCGCATCCGGACCACATGGTCGATGGCTTGCGCGCCGTTGCCCCCGTCAAGCCGGGGGGTCTTGCGCGAGCCGCGCACCGGCACGACGTCCAGATAGATGCTCGGCGCGAAACGCCGGTTCAGGCGCAACTCTTCCTCGCAGAAGTGCTTTCTCGCCTGGGCGCTGCTGAAGTCCGCGAACGGCAGGCGCACCGGCTTCTTGAGTTTGTAGGCGTACACCGGTGTCAGAAGAACCCACGAGAGGTGCGTCTCGATCAGTTCGACCGACTGCCCCGTCTCGCGAATCAACACCTTGCGAAGCGCTGCGATCAATTGGGTGTCCATGGCATAGGTGCCATGATGGGCGCTTGAACCCGCGTGCGCTTGACGGAGATCAATCCCGCCGCGCAGCCGCCCGCGCCAGCGTGATCGACTGCTCGAATTGACTTGCGTCAAGCCCCCACCGGGGACCATCGATCACCATGCGCCTATTTCAGGGAGGCCCCGTGACGATTCGCTACCTTGATCGCCTGCTGTCACCGTCCTCCGTCGCCGTGGTGGGCGCCTCCGTGCGGCCCGGCAGCGTGGGCGCGACCGTGTGGCGAAACCTGCGCAGCGGGCCGTTCACCGGGGCGGTGTACGGCGTCAATCCCCGCCACGCCGAACTCGATGGCGTGCCCATCTTCCCCTCGGTGGACCGCTTGCCCGCCGCGCCGGACCTGGCCGTGATCTGCACCCCGGCGCCCACGGTGGCGGCGCTGGTGGCGCAACTCGGCCAGCTGGGCACCCGCGCGGCGGTGATCATCACCGCGGGACTGAGCGCGCAAGACAAGCGCGCGGCATTGAACGCCGCGCGCCCGTTCACGCTGCGCCTGCTGGGCCCCAATTGCCTGGGCCTGCTGAGTCCCCACATCGGCCTCAATGCGAGCTTTGCCCACACCGACGCGCTGGCGGGCGATGTGGCGTTCGTCTCGCAATCGGGCGCGCTGGTCACCGCCGTGCTGGACTGGACGCGCAGCCACGGCGTGGGGCTGTCGCACCTGATCTCGCTGGGCGACCATGCCGATGTCGACTTCGGCGATCTGCTGGACCACCTCGCCAACGACGCCCGCACGCGGTCGATCCTGCTCTATGTGGAGTCGATCGAGTCGCCGAGGAAATTCATGTCCGCCGCGCGCGCGGCGGCGCGCAACAAGCCGGTGATCGTGGTCAAGGCCGGGCGGGCGGGCAACGGGGTGAAGGCGGCGGCCTCCCACACCGGCGCGCTGGCCGGCTCGGACAAGGTGTACGACGCGGCCATCCGCCGCGCCGGCATGCTGCGCGTCGATACGCTGCAGGAGCTGTTCATCGCGGCGGAAACCCTGTCGCGGTTTCGGGGCAAGCCGAACGCCACGCTCACCATCATGACCAATGGCGGTGGCGCGGGCGTCATGGCCGCTGACGCGGCCGCCCACCAGGGCGTCGTGCTCAGCGAACCCGGCGCGGCCCTGATGGCGCGGCTCGATGCCGTGCTGCCTGCCCATTGGTCGCATGCCAATCCGATCGACATCATCGGCGATGCGCCGATCGAGCGCTACACGCAGACCCTCTCCACCCTGCTGGCCGACGAGTCGGCCGGCGCCGTGCTGTTCATGCATGCGCCCACCGCCATCGTGCGCAGCGAAGACATCGCGCGCGCCTGCCTGCCGCTGGTGCGCGCGAACACCGATCGGGTGATGAGCGCCTGGCTCGGCGGGGATTCGGTGGCACAGGCCCGCCGGCATTTCGAAGAGGCGGGCGTGGCCGACTACGCCACCCCCGAAGAAGCGGTGCGTGCCTTCGCGATGTTGCAGACCTACCGGCAGAACCAGGCCACGCTGATGGAGATGCCGGGCGCAGGGCCCAGCGTCAACCCCGACGTCGCCGCCGTGCGCGCCACCTTCGACGCGGCCACCGCCCAGGGGCGCGAGTGGCTGGGCGAGCGGGAAGCGCGCGGGCTGCTGGCGGCCTATGGCATCGCCACCGTCCCCTCGGTGGCGGTGGCCGCCACGCCGCAGGCGGCGGTGGAGGCCGCGCGCAGCCTGGGGTATCCGGTGACGCTCAAGATCCTGTCGCCCGACATCACCCACAAGTCGGATGTCGGCGGGGTGCGGCTCGGACTGGACAGCGACACGGCCCTGGCCGGCGCGGTCAACGCGATGCTGCAGTCGGTGCGTGCCGCGCGCCCGCAAGCGCGCATCGAAGGGTTCACGGTCCAGCCGATGGTGCGGCGCCCGCACGCCCAGGAGCTGATCGTCGGCGCCAGCGTGGACCCGGTGTTCGGCCCCGTGGTGCTCTTCGGGCAGGGCGGCACGGCGGTCGAGGTGATCGACGACACGGCCATGGCCCTGCCGCCGCTGAACCGGGCGCTGGCGCGCGATCTGGTGTCGCGCACCCGCGTGGCCAGGCTGCTGGCGGGCTTTCGCGATCACCCGCCCGCGCACCTCGACGCGCTTTGCGACGTGCTGGTGGCGGTCGCGCGCATGCAGGCCGACCTGCCCGCGCTGGCCGAGCTGGACATCAACCCCTTGTGGCTCGACGAAAGCGGCGCCCTGGCGCTCGATGCGCGGGTGCGCGTGGGCGCCACGCCTGGGGCGGGCGCCGCGCGGTTTGCCATCCTGCCCTACCCGTCGCAATGGGTGCGCGAATGCCGCTGGGACGGACAACCCCTGGTGGTGCGGCCCATCCGCCCCGAAGACGAGTTGCAGCATCGGCGCTTTCTCGAGTCCCTGGACCCGCAGGACGTGCGCCTGCGCATCTTCTACTCCCGCCACGACCTGCCGCGCAGCGAGCTCGCGCGCCTGACGCAGATCGACTACGACCGCGAGATGGCGTTCGTGGCCGAGGCGCGCGACGAGCATGGCACGCCGCAGACGCTGGGGGTGGCGCGCGCCCTGAGCGATCCGGACGGCGTGGAGGCGGAGTTCGCCATCATCGTGCGCTCCGACCTCAAAGGCCGGGGCCTGGGCACCCTGCTCTTGCAGCGCCTCATCGAACACGCCCGGGAGCGGGGCACCCGCCGCCTGGTGGGCCTGGTGCTGCGCGAGAACACCCGCATGCTGCGCCTTGCGCGCGCCCTGGGCCTGCAAGCCGATCCGGATGGCTCGCCCGACCCGGACGTCGTGCGCGTGGTGCTGGAGACCCACGCCTGCCCCACCGCGGCGCCCTCGCCCAGCGGGTGACGCCGCCCGGGGCTCGCCATCGCAAGCCACGCGAAAGCTGTCCGTGCTACCCTCTCGGAGCCCTTCAGGTACCCCCGGGGGGTTTGGCGAGTTTTTTGCGTGCCCCTGCATGAAATCAGCCCCTCATATTGCGGTCCTCGACGACGAAGTCGACATCACCCAGCTCCTGGCCAACTACCTGCCGGCCCACGGCTTTCGTGTGTCCCAGGTTCACGATGGGGATGCGCTGATCGAGCTGATGGAGCGCGATCCCGCCGATCTCGTGCTGCTGGACCTGGGCCTGCCCGGCGATGACGGGTTCTCCATCGCGCGCCGCCTTCGCGGCCGCTGGCAGACGGGCGTGATCATCGTCACCGGCCGCGGCGACGCGGTGGACAAGGTCGTGGGCCTGGAGGTGGGTGCGGACGACTACGTGACCAAGCCGTTTGACCTGCGCGAGCTGGTGGCCCGCATCAAGGCCGTGCTGCGACGGCTGTTCGCTCAGCCCGTCGCGCCTGCCGCCACGGCCCCGCTGCAATTCGCGGGCTGGCGCCTGGACTTGCAGGCCCGCAGCCTGCGCAGCCCGCAGGGCACCGAGGTGGCGCTCACCGGCGGCGAGTTCGACCTGCTCAGCACCTTTGCCCAGCATCCGGGGCGCGTGCTCTCGCGCGACTTCCTGCTCGAACACACCCGGGGCCGCGAGGCGGCGCCGTTCGATCGCACCATCGACGTGCAGGTCGGGCGGTTGCGACGGAAGCTGCAGGCGCAGCCGGGCGAGGCCGAAATCATCAAGTCCGTGCGCGGTGCCGGGTACATCCTGGTGCCCGCCGTGGCCCATGGCTGACGCCGGCGCGCAACCGCCCCTGCCCGGCGACGGCGCGGACGACGTTTTCCGCACGATCTTCCTGGCTTACCCGGACGCCCTGCTGGTGGTGGACAGCGCGGGCCTGATCGCGATGGCCAACGCCGCGGCCACCGCGCTGCTGGGCTACAGCGTCGAGGAACTGGTGGGCCTGCCGGTGGAGGCGCTCGTGCCCCAGCAGGTGCGCTCCCGCCACGCCTCCTACCGCGAGGTCTACGGGCAGGCTCCCACGCCACGGCCGATGGGCCGGCGCATGGACCTCACGGCCCAGCGCAAGGACGGCAGCGAGGTCATGGTGGAGATTGCGCTGAGCCCGCTGCAAAGCCACGGCCATCCGTTCGTCGTGGCGGCGATCCGCGACATCGGGGCCTACCCCCGCGTGCAGCAGGCCTTGCAGCGCGCCCGGTACAGCGAGCACCTCGCCCAGGTCGGGCGCCTGGCCGTGGACACGCGAGACCTGCCGGTGATGCTGGAGCACGTTCCCGGCATCATCACCACCGCGCTGCAGATCGACGTGGCCGCGGTCTGGCTGCTCGACGCCAGGCGGCAGGCGTTCATGCTGGTCGGGGGCGTCGGCCTGCTGCCGGGCGAGCACATCGGCACCCGCATGGACAACGCCCCGCACACGCCGCTGGGTTACACGGCCACCAGCGCCGAGCCGGTGGTGGTGTCGGACTACCGCCATGAGAACCGCTTTGCCGTGCCGCCCCTGTACCTCGAGTGCGGGTTGGTGAGCGCGATGGCGGTGCCTCTGTCCGACCGCGGGCGCGTGATCGGCATGCTGTCCGCCCGCTCCCGGGAGGTGGATCGCTTTGGCGTCGAGGAAATGCGGTTCCTGGAATCGCTCTCCAGCCTGCTGGCCACCAGCCTGCAGCGCGTGCAGTCGGAAGAAGCGCTCAGCCACTCGCAGCGCATGGAGAGCGTGGGGCAGCTCACGGGCGGCATCGCGCACGATTTCAACAACCTGCTCACCGTCATCCAGGGCAATCTGCAGGTGCTGGAGGAGTCGCCGGCGCTGGCCGGCGACGGCCATGCCCAGCAGCTCGTCGCCGCGGCCACCCGGGCCACCCGCCGGGGCGCCGAGCTCACCGGCAAGCTGCTGGCGTTCTCGCGCCGGCAGGTGCTGCAACCCAGCACCATCGACCCCCACACCCTGCTGCAGTCGCTCACGGGCATGCTGTTGCGCACCTTCGACCAGCGCATCCGCATCGAGGTCGATGCCGCGCCGGGTGT
The DNA here is from genome assembly GCF_026125825.1 of Hydrogenophaga sp. Lineage (GTDB taxonomy): Bacteria > Pseudomonadota > Gammaproteobacteria > Burkholderiales > Burkholderiaceae_C > Hydrogenophaga. The sequence goes on from NZ_JAHCKK010000002.1 coordinate 59,755, forward strand.
CCCCTGCGTGCTGGCGGACCCCGTCCAGCTGGAGTCCGCCCTGCTCAACATCGCCCTCAATGCGCGCGATGCCATGCCCGATGGAGGCACGCTGCGCTTTCACCTCGAGACCTGCGACGCCTTGCCGGTGACGCTCCGGGGCGAGCACCCCACGACCTCCCGGGGCAGCTATGTGGCGATCGCGCTCTCGGACACGGGCACCGGCATGGCCGAGAGCGTCAAGGAGCGGGCCTTCGAGCCCTTCTTCACCACCAAGGAGGCCGGCCGGGGCACGGGGCTGGGCCTGAGCACCGTCTATGGCTTCGTCCATCAGTCGCGCGGCGCGATCACGATCGACAGCAGCCCGGGCCACGGCACCACCGTCACGATCTACCTGCCGGCGATGCGCGCGGCCCTGGCCGCCGCCAGCGAGGACGAGGTGGTCCAAACCCTGCCCGCCGGGCTTCGGGTGATGCTGGTGGAAGACGATGCCGAAGTGCGCAAGGTCGTTCAGGCGTTTCTGGAAAGCCTGCACTGCGAGGTGGTCGCCGCCGCGACCGCGCGCCAGGCGCTGGCGATCATGAGCGCGCAGCAGCAGCCCTTTGGCTTGCTGCTGAGCGACATCGCCCTGGGCGCCGGCATGCGCGGCACGCGCCTGGCCGCCGAGGCGCAACAGCGGTTTCCCGGGCTGGCCGTGCTGCTGATGTCGGGGTTTCCCGTGAACCCGGCGCCGGACCACGACGGTGACCCTCTGCGCTGGGAAGTGCTGCGCAAGCCCTACTCCAAGGCCGAACTGGCCCGCGCCATGGCGCGGGCGCTCGCCAGCACCTGAGAAGGCCGGCTCATTGCAAGGTGACCGGCGCGGGTGCCAGGTGGCGCTGCACGAACGCGGACAAGGCACTCAGGTCCGGAATCTGGATGTCGCGCCGGCCCTGCTCGGTGAATCCGATGACGTGGTCCCGGGCCAGGCGCGAGAGCGCGCGGCTGACCGATTCCAGCGTCATGCCCAGGTGGTTGCCGATCTCGGCCCGGGTCATGCGCAGGGTGATCTGATCGGTGCGGATGCCGCGCTGGGCCAGCGAGCTGGCCCAGTTGAGCAGGAAATCGGCCACGCGCGCCACCGCTGGCAGCGTGCAGACCGACATCAGCGAACCGTGGTCGCGCGCAATGGCCTGGCTCATGGCCGCGTGCAGCGCGTGCAACACCGCCGGGCATCCCTTGCTCGCGTCCATCAAGGCCAGGTAGGGCACGGCCCAGACCTCCCCGGTGTCCATGGCGATGGCGTCCGAGCTGTGGTACCCATCGGCAATGCCATCGAAGCCCAGCCAGTCGCCGCGAAAGTTCAGGCTGACCAGTTGCTCGCGCCCATCGGCGGCCAGGCTCACGATCTTGCACAGGCCCGAATTCAGGATGTACAGGTTGCCAAAGCGCTCTCCGGCGCGGTAGATGGCGTCCCCCGCGTGCACCACGCGGCGCTTGGGATCGAACTGCTCGCCCAGCAGGTCGAGCGTGTCCGATATCTGGCGGCTCGGCGCTGGCGTGGCCGGGCGGTCGGGCGTGAAGGGTCGAGCGAGGGTGTGCATGGCGGCTCCTGGTCGTGTTGTCAGAGGGATCGGGTCGATGCTAGGCATCGCCTGGCAACACGCTGACAACGAACCGGCTCGTTGCGTAACGCTGGGTGAACCATCGGTGTCCGCCGTGCAACGGCGGGCCCACCCCGTCCCCGTCAATGCGCCATCAGCACCGGCAAGGTCATGGTCTGCAGGATGGTGCGGGTCGCGCCGCCCAGCACCCACTCGCGCGCCCGGCTGTGACCGTAGCTGCCCATGACCAGCAGATCCGCGCCCAGGTCCGCCGCCCGCGACAGCAGGGCGTTGCCCATGTCGCCCTCCTCCACCCCGCCGGTGTGCAGGGCAGCCGACACCCCTTGCGCGGCCAGATAGCGCTCCAGCGCCCGCAGGGAATCGTCGATGCCGTCGCCGTAGGCCACCACGTGCACCTGGGCCGCACGCCGGAGCCAGGGCAACGCGGCGGAGACGGCGCGCGCGGCCTCGCGGGTCTCCTTCCACGCCACCAGCACCGTGCGGCCCACGCTGCGGGTCTCGCCCGCGTACGGCAGGATGAGCGCCGGGCGCCCGCTTTCGACGAGCACGCTGGGCAGGAAGTCGGCGGGCACCTCGGCGCTGGAAGGATCGTCCTCCTCGCGCTGGCCCAGGATCATCAGGTCGGCATAGAGCGCCCGGCGGGCAAAGCCCCACGGCCCGTCCGCCAGGGGCTCGGCCCACTGCAGCCGGGGCGAACCGGCCGCGGCCTGGAGGAAGGTGGCATGGGCGCTGTCCAGCCCCTCCTTGTCCAGCGACATCAGCAGCTCCACCGCCGCCGCGGCGCCGTCGACCGCGTAGGGATAGCGCGCCAGGGAGGTCAGCATGCAAGGCTGGGCAATGACCTCGGCATCGAAATCTTCCGCCAGCTGCCGGGCCAGGGCGGTGCGGGCCGCCGACCGCGCGGAACTGTCGATGTGCAGCAGGATGGAACGGGGCGTTTGCATGAAGGGCTCCTGAGAAAAGGACGCAAGCAGGTTACGGCCCCGGCCCGCCCGGCGGTTTGCGCAACATCAAGGCGCAGGAACGCCCCGGTGCGCCAGGCTTGCGTTGCATCAACCCGCGGGGCCCACCTGTGCCATAAGGTGATCGACGTGCCACCCACCCTCCTTCGACCCCACCCTGCGGCGCCGATTCGCCGCCACTGGAGCCCCCCATGAGCTTCCTCCATGCCGTGATCTGGATGGATCACCACACCGCCCATGTCATCGAATTCGATCGCGAAAACATGCGCGAGCGCCACCTTCGGGCGCACGCTCACCCCACCCGCCAGCACCGCAGCACCGTGCGGACCGAACACGAGTTCTTCGCCGAGGTCTGCGATGCCGTGGCCGGCCTGGATTCCATCCTCCTGACCGGCGCCCACAAGATCCAGGCCGATCTGCGCCACTTCATCGAGAAGCACCGGCCGGCCCTGGCGCCGCGCATCAGCGGCTGGGAGATCGTGGACCACCCGACCTCGGCGCAGCTGGTGGCGCTGGCTCGCCACCGGCAGCACCAGGCCGCCATGGGCCTGGCCACCGGCCCCTGAACTCATTGCCGCCGGCCATGATGCGCGCCATGGTCCTGGAGCAGGCGGGCTCGCCCCTGCGCCTGCAGCAGCGGCCGGTTCCATCGCCGGGGCCGACGGAAGTGCGCCTGCGCGTCCTGGCCTGCGCGGTGTGCCGAACCGATCTGCACATCGTCGATGCCGAATTGGCGGTGCCCCGCCTGCCCCTGGTCCCCGGCCATGAGATCGTCGGCATCGTCGAGGCGCTGGGCCGCGACGTGCACACGCTGCGCCAGGGCGACCGCGTGGGCGTCCCCTGGCTGGGCCATGTCTGCGGGCATTGCGATTTCTGTCTCACGCAACGCGAGAACCTGTGTGACCACCCGGTGTTCACCGGCCATGGCAGAGACGGTGGCTTCGCCACGCACGTGGTCGCCGAAGCCGCGTTCTGCCTTGCGCTGCCACAAGCCCTGCAGGGCGATGCGGCGCAGCTGGCGCCGCTCCTGTGCGCGGGCTCGATCGGCTGGCGCGCGCTTCGCCTGGCCGGCGAGGAGGCGCGCACGATCGGGCTGTATGGCTTCGGCGCTGCGGCACACCTGGTGGGCCAGGTGGCGCGGCACCAGGGCCGCCAGGTCTACGGCTTCACCCGCCCCGGCGATGCCCAGGCCCAGGCCTTCGCCCTGGCGCTCGGTGCGGTCTGGGCAGGCGGCTCGGACGAACCTGCGCCCGTTGCACTGGATGCGGCGATCATCTTTGCGCCCGTGGGCGCCCTGGTGCCGCTGGCCCTGCGCGCGGTGCGCAAGGGCGGGCGCGTCGTGTGCGGCGGCATCCACATGAGCGACATCCCGGCCTTCCCCTACGCCTGGCTATGGGAAGAACGGCAGCTGCTGTCGGTGGCCCACCTCACGCGCGCCGACGCCGCCGGCTTCCTGGCATTTGCCGCGGCGCATCCCCTGCAGGTCGCGGTCTCCCACTACCCCCTGGAGCGCGCCAACGAGGCGCTGGACGACCTGCGGGCCGGCCGCCTCCAGGGTGCAGCGGTGCTGGAGCCGTGAGGCACGGCCGGCGGCGCGGCGGGGTTCGGCTGCTGTTGCATCCGCATTCCTGCCCCGCTCAACCGGTTCCTGGATCACTTCGGCCTGCTGGGCGCCGACCACGAACGCGCGCCGGCCGCATCGGGATCGGCACGCCACCGATGAAGCCACCGGCTTAATCTGGCGCAAATTTTGGGCGCGCACCATGGCGGCTCCTCAGAGGAGTTTTTATGCCAATGGCTTCGCCCAGCATGTCCGCAGACCCTGAATCGCCACCCACGGTGGCCACGCCGCCCCGCTTGAGCATCTGCCGGGAGAACGATCCCGACCGGGCCGAGGTGGAGTCCTTCATCCACGACGTGTACGCCCGCCGCTACGGCGCGCAGGTCCGCCACTTCGCACCGGTGCTTGCCTACCTGCGCGATGCCACGGGCATCGTCGCGGCCGCCGGCTACCGCCAGGCGCACAAGTCACCCCTGTTCCTTGAGCGCTACCTCGACGCGCCGGTGGAGACCCTGCTCGCCTCGGGTCATGGGGCCGTCCCGGCTCGGCACACCATCGTCGAGGTCGGCCATCTGGCGGCCTCGCGCGCGGGCGAGGGGCGCCGCCTCATCCTGATGCTGGGCGTGCACCTCGCCCAGCACGACTTCCAGTGGGTCGTGAGCACCTTGACCCACGAGCTGCGCCTGCTCTTTCTTCGCATCGGGGTGACCCCGCTGACCCTGGGCGTTGCCGACCCTGCCGCCCTGGGCGACGAGGCCGTGCATTGGGGAAGCTACTACGAGCACAGCCCCCTGGTGCTGGCAGGGCACCTGCCCCAGGCGATGCGGCGTCTGTCGACCCGCCATGGGGGGACCCTGCAATGACCACCGTGCTGCAGAGCCCCGCCGTGCTGGACGATGGCACCCGCACCTGGAGCGCCGCCGAGCTGGAGCTGTCCATCGCCGACTTCACCAGCGTGCTGCGCGCGCAGGGCGTGAAGGTGCTGGCCACCCTGCTGGACAACTCGGTGGCCTGGGTGGTGGCCGACCGCGCCGCCGAGCGCGCCGGCATCGTCCACGTCCCCCTGCCGGTGTTTTTCACCCGCGAGCAGATCACCCATGCGCTGCAGGCGACGGGCGCCGATGCCATGCTCATGCCCGCCATGGCGCCGTGGCCGCAGGGCTCGGCAACACCGAGCACCGTGACCGGCCAGGCGCTGGCCCTGTGGCGCCTGCCAGCCCGGGCCGTGCCCATGCCCGAGGGCACGGCCAAGATCACCTTCACCTCGGGCACGACCGGCATGCCCAAGGGCGTTTGCCTGCGTGCATCGACCATCGAAGGCGTGTCGCGCGGCGTGGTCGAGGCCCTGGCGCCGCTGCGCATCCAGCGCCACCTGTGCGTGCTGCCGTTCGCGGTGCTGCTGGAAAACATCGCGGGGCTGAGCGCGCCGTTGATGAACGGCACCACCTGCATCGTGGTGCCGCTGTCGCAAGTCGGGCTGACCGGCTCGTCCAGCTTCGATGCCGCCGAGTTCCACGCAGCCGTGTTGCGCTTTCGCCCCGACAGCCTGATCCTGCTGCCGCAGATGCTGCGCATGTGGGTGGGCTACCTCGCCGCCACGCGGCAGCGCGCACCGCAAGGACTGCGCTTCGTCGCCGTGGGTGGCGCGTCCGTGGGCGCGGGCCTGGTGGCGGCCAGCCGTGCCCTGGGCATTCCGGCCCACGAAGGCTACGGTCTGTCCGAAGGCGCCTCCGTGCAGACGCTCAACCTGCCCGGGGCGGACCTTGCCGGCAGCGCCGGGCGGGCCCTGCCCCATGCGCGGTTGCGCATCAGCAGCGAAGGGGAAGTGGAAGTCGCCGGCAGCCTCTTCGCAGGCTACCTGGGCGACCCGCGCCCGGTGCCTGAATGGTGGCCCAGCGGCGACCTCGGCTCGATCGACGAGAACGGCTTCCTGCACGTGCACGGCCGGCGCAAGAACGTGCTGATCACCTCCTTCGGGCGCAACGTTTCGCCCGAATGGGTCGAAGGCGCCCTGCAAGAGGCCGGCATCGCCGTGGCCGTGGTGTTCGGCGACGACCAGCCCACGCTCAGTGCCGTGCTCTGGCCCCTGAACGCCCAGTTGCCCGATGCGGCGCTGCAGGCGGCGGTGGACGCGGCCAACGCCCGGCTGCCCGACTACGCCCGCGTGCACCGGTGGGTGCGCGCCCGGCGCGCCTTCGACGCCGCATCCGGCATGGCCACGGCCAACGGCCGGCCTCAGCGCGCCGCCATCTTCCAGGCGCACGCCGACGCCCTGACCGACGAGATTCCCTCTTTCACCCCCTCCACGGAGCATTCATGAGCTTTTACGCACAACTGCTGGCGCAGACCGAACACGACCGCATGTCGCTGCTGTCCGCCCCCATCATCCAGGGCTGCCTGCGCGGCGAGGTGTCGCTGCCCAGCTACGTCGCCTTCCTTCGCGAGGCTTACCACCACGTCAGCCACACCGTGCCGTTGATGCAGGCGTTTCGCGCGCGCATTCCGGCGGGACGCGAATGGCTCGCCCCGGCGCTGGACGAGTACATCGAGGAAGAGCGCGGCCACGATGAGTGGATCCTGGACGACGTCCGCGCCTGCGGCGACACCAGCGACGTGCGCCACAGCCGCCCCGGCATCGCCACCGAGGTGATGGTGGCCTATGCCTACGACACCATCGCGCGGCGCAATCCGCTGGGCTTTTTCGGCATGGTTCATGTGCTGGAGGGCACCAGCGTGTCGCTGGCGCTGCTGGCGGCCGACCAGATCCAGAAGCCGCTGGCCCTGCCCGATGCCGCCTTCAGCTACCTGCGCTCGCATGGCACGCTGGACCAGGAACATGTGCAGCACTTCCAGTTGCTGATGGACCAGATCACCGATCCCACGGACCAGGCCGACATCGTTCACGCGGCGCGCGTCTTCTTCCGCCTGTACGGCGATGTGTTCCGTGGGCTGCCGCTGCCGAAGGTGCACAAGGCGGCCGAGGGGGTCGCGGCATGAAGGCCTCGCAAGCCCGCGTCCTGCTCACTGGCGCCAACGGTGGCATCGGGCAGGCCGTCGCGCTCGCCCTTGCGCAGGCGGGCGCGCCGCTGCTGCTGACGGGCCGCTCGCCCGCGCGGCTGTCCGCCCAGGCGCGCGCACTCCAGCAGCGCCTGCCGACGGCGAAAGTGGACTGGCACGAAGTGGACCTGCAGCGCATGGACTCCATCGCCTTGCTGGCCAGGCAGGCGACCGAGTGGGGGTGCAATGTGGTCATCCACTGCGCCGGCGTCGCGGAGTTCGGCCGGTTCGAGGCCTCGGCGCCCGATCGGATGTCGCGGATCCTCCACACCAACCTGCTCGCACCGATGGCGCTCACGCAGGCCCTCCTGCCCCATCTTCGAAGCCTTCCCCGCGCACAGGTCATCTGCGTGGGCTCCGTCCTGGGCGCGATGGGCTTGCCCGGCTTTAGCGTCTACTGCGCCAGCAAATTCGGCTTGCGAGGTTTCGCGCAGGCGCTGCGCCGAGAACTGGCCGACACCTCGGTGCGCGTGCAGTACCTGGGGCCGCGAAGCACGCGCACGGGTTTCAACACCGCCGAGGTCGCCGACTACAACCAGGCGACCGGTACGGCGATGGACCCACCCGAGGTGGTGGCGCAGGCGCTGCTGCGCATGCTCGAGGCCGGCACGGCCGAGCGCTTTCTCGGTTTTCCGGAAAAGCTGGGCGTGCGCCTCAACGGCCTCATGCCATCCCTGCTGGACGGTGCCTTCGAGAAGCACCGTGCCAGCCTGCCCATCCGCTTGAAAACCCCCATCCAGTCCACCCGTGAGGAAATGAAAAATGCGAATTGACCGACACACCTTCCTGCGCGCAGCCTGCGCCGCCCTGCTGGCCGCTGCCGGCGCCGCTCCCCTGATGGCGCAGGCCGCCCCGGTCGATGACGCCGTCGCCGACCTGCAGCGCGACTGGGAAGTCATCCGTTACCAGACGGCCTCGGGCGAGCGCGAGAAGCGCTTCGAGGCGCTGGCCGCCAAGGCGCACAAGGTCAGCGAGTCCTTCCCCGGCCGCAGCGAGCCGCTGGTGTGGGAAGGCATCATCGTGAGCTCCCACGCGGGCGAAAAAGGCGGGCTCGGCGCGTTGGGCCTGGTCAAGCAGGCCAAGGCGCTCTACGAAGCGGCGATCCAGATCGACGGCAACGCGCTGGAGGGCTCGGCCTACAACAGCCTGGGGGTGCTCTACTACAAGGTGCCCGGCTGGCCCATGGCCTTTGGCGACAAGGCCAAGGCGGGCGAACTGCTGCAGAAGGCGCTGTCCATCAACCCCAAGGGCATCGACCCCAACTTCTTCTACGGGGAATACCTCGTCGAGACCAAGCAGCCGGAGAAAGCGGCCGTCTACCTGGAGCGGGCCCTGCAGGCGCCGCCGCGCGCGGGGCGCCAGGTGGCGGACACGGGCCGGCGCGAGGAAGCGCGCCAGCTGCTCGACAAGATCAAGGAGAAGTGACGCGCGCAAAGCGCACGGTGGCGCGCACCGCGTCGCCGTGCGCCCCGGCGTCGTACACGATCTCCAGGCCATGCAGCGCCGCGATGCGCTGCGCGATCGACACGCCCAGCCCGCTGCCGCCTTCCTCCTGCCCCGGCGGCCGGTGGAAGCGCTGGCCCAGGCCGGCCAGTTGCTCCGCCGAGAGCGGGCCACCGGCGTTTTCCACCTCCATCTGCGTGCTGCCCATGCGCAGCAGCACGGTGCTGCCCGGCGGAGCGTAGCACGCCGCGTTGTCGAGCAGGTTGCGCAACAGCACCGTCATCAGGTGGGTGTTGCCGATCAGCGGCAAGGGCGGCCTGTTCGACGCCGGCCATTCACAGGCCAGTTCGATGCGGCGGCGGTCGGCCAGCTCCAGGCAGTCGCTCATGACCTGTTCGACGATCGGGGGCCAGTCGATCTCCGTGCTGAGGAGTTCGGCCGTGGCCGTTTCGGCGCGCGACAGCGCCAGCATCTGCGTCACCAGCCGGTCCATGCGCGTGAGGCCGGCGTCCATCTGCTGCTCGGCCAGCCTGCGCTCCTGGTCGCTGGTGGAGCGCTTGACCACGTCCCACTGTGCGCGCAGCACCGCCAGCGGCGTGCGCAGTTCGTGCGCTGCGTCGGCGGTGAAGCGCCGCTCGCGCGTCAAGAGGCTGTCGATGCGCGCGAACAGGCTGTTCATCGCGCCCAGCAGGGGTTTGAGTTCGGCCGGCGCGCGCGCATCGGGCAGCGGGGCGAGGTCGCCACCGTCGCGGGTGTGCAGGTCGCCCGTGAGCGCATGAATCGGAGCCAGCGCACGGCGCACCGCCCAGGCCATGGCCAGGAGCAGCAGCGGCAGCACCAGCAGCCAGGGCAGGACCTGGCTGGCGACCAGCGCGAACACCACCTCGTCGCGCTCGTAGGCCCCCTGGCCCACGGCCACCAGCCATTGGCCGGAGGTGGACTGAAGGTAGTAGATGCGCCAGGGCTGGCCGTCCACCACGTCATCCACGAAGCCGACGGCATGGGCGCGAAACGGCAGGCTGCCGCCTTCGCGGTCTGCCAGCACGATCTGTCCCTCGCGATCCCACACGGCCACGGCCAGATCGCGCACGTCGCCTTCACCGCTGTCGGCCTGGCCGGCCTGCGGCAGCGGGGGCAGGTTCGCCCCGCCCTGCAGCGGCAGCGAAGGCAACATGGTGGCCTGGATCTGCCGGGCCAGCCGGATCAATTCGGTGTCGTACAGCTCATTGACCTCGTGGCGCGAGCGGTTCACCGACATCCACACGGCGGCCGCCCAGACCAGGGGCGCGCAGACCAGCAAGTACACCATCAGGCGGCGTTGCAGGCTCATGGCGCCGCCTCCGGTGTGCCCAGCGCATAGCCCACGCCGCGCACGGTGCGGACAATGCCGGGGTCGATCTTGCGGCGCAAGTGATGGATGTGCACCTCGAGCGAATTGCCCTCGGGTTCGGCCTCGCTCCAGTCGTAGAGTTTCTCGCGCAGCAGCGATTTGGACAGCACACGCTGCGGGTCCAGCATCAGGGCTTCGAGCAGCGCCAGCTCGCGCGCGGTGAGCTCCACGCCCTGCCCCCGCCAGCGCACCAGCTTGCTGGCCGGGTCGTATTCGAGGTCCCCGTGCCGCCAGGTCGGCTGCGAGCGGCCCGATGCGCGGCGCAGCAAGGCGCGCAGGCGCGCGGCCAGTTCGTCGATCGTGATGGGCTTGAGCAGGTAATCGTCTGCGCCGGAGTCCAGGCCGGCGATGCGCTGGTCGATGCCGTCGCGCGCGGTGAGCACCAGCACGGGCAGCGCAAGGCCGCGATCGCGCCAGCGCCGCAGCCAGACCAGGCCGTCGCCGCCGGGCAGGCCCAGGTCCAGCACCAGGGCGTCATAAGGGGCGGCCAGCAGCGCGCCGTCGGCGTCCTTGCCATTGGTGAACCAATCGGCGGCATGACCGAGCTGGCGCAAGCCCGCCGCCAGGGCCTGCCCCAGCAGGACGTCGTCTTCCACGAAAAGCACACGCATGAACGGTTCACCCCCTGTCCGCACCGGTCGTCGGACCGGCTCCCATTATGCGGAGCAGGTGCGCAGCAGTCCGCAGAGCCACCGGGAGGCCTGCTGCCACAGCACGGCCAGCGACGGCGGCTCACCCGAGAAGGCCAGATAGACCGCGCAGTCGACACCCAGGACCAGCAGCACGGCGATCCCGATGGCCAACCCCGCGCCAGCGAGCGACAAGCCGCGGCGCAGCGGTGCCGCCGCCTGGCTGGTTGGGTGCGCCTTCGCGCGGGGGGACAGATCGTTCATCGGCACCGATGGTCGCAGGCGCAGATTGGCGCCGCCTTAAGCCGTGCGCGGCGCTGCGGCCGTTCATCCACCCAGGCGCCGCAGCCGGGCGCGCACGCGGGCGAGTTCCTGTTCCAGATCGATCACCAGCGACGCCAGCTCCGGCACGGCATCGAAGTCGCGCTCCAGGCTGGCCATGCGCCGGGCCCGGCGCAGGTCATGGACATCGAAGTGCGACACCTCCCGGGCCGGGCTGTCGGCGGGCTTGAGCAAACCATCCGCCAGGCGCTGGCGCACCCAGGGTTCGGTCACGCCGGCCAGGCGGCAGAGTTCCGCGAGGTCGAACCAGACGTCGTCCAGCGCCGCGTGCAAGGGGTCCAGGGGGTCTCTCATCGCGCACCTTCGCTCACCGCCGCATCCTCAGCCGCGGCGTGCTGCTTTCTCGCGTCGAACTCCGGCAGGGCGCGGGCCATCTGCTCGTAGAGCGCCCTGGCCCGGGGGTCATGGGCGCTGGGCAGGATCACCTCCACGCGCAGGTCCAGGTCGCCGGGTTGTCGGGCCGGCAGGCCGCGACCGCGCACCGTGATCACCTGGCCGCTCTGCGTGCCCGCCGGCACGCGCACCTTCAGGCTGCGGCCACCGGGCAGACTCACCGGCACCACCGCACCCAGGGCCGCTTCCCAGGGCGCCAGCGGCAGCGCCATGAGCAGATCGGCCCCCTCCAGCTGGAAGCGGGGATGCGGGCGGAAGTGCACCTCCAGCAGCAGATCGCCCGCCGCGCCGCCGCCCCACCCCGGCGAGCCTTGTCCCGCCAGCCGGATCAGCTGCCCGGCCTTCACGCCCGGCGGGATCGTGACCTCCAGGGTGCGCTCCACCAGGTGCGCGCGACCCTCGGCATCGAGGCGGGGAGACTTGAGGGAGATCTGGCGCCGCGCGCCCTGCCAGGCGTCTTCGATGTCGAGCAGGATCGCGGCATGGTGGTCTTCGCCACGCGCACGGTGCGCGCCGTCGCCTGCCCGCCCCCGAGGCGGCGGCCGCGTCTGGCGCCCCATCCGCCCGAACAGTTCCTCGAAGAAGGCGCTGTGATCGCCCTCGTCCAGCGGCGAGCCGGCGCCGCTGAACTCGAACCCTTCGTCCCACCCCGGTGGCGGCGTGAAGCGCTCGCCCGCCTGCCGGCCCTGGCCAATCGCGTCGTAGGCGGCTCGCTTCTCCACGTCGCAGAGCACCGCGTTGGCCTCGTTGATCTCGCTCATGCGCTCGGCCGCGTCCGCTGCCTTGCTCACGTCCGGATGGTATTTGCGCGCCAGCCGGCGGTAGGCCTTCTTGATGTCGCTGGCGCTGGCGTCGCGCGGCACGCCCAGCACCTTGTAGTAGTCCTTGAACTCCATCTTCGCCCTTCACGCCACCACGAAGTCTGGCAGCAGCCGGTCGTCCTCCCGCCTGACCATGCTGCGAAGCCGGTTGCACCGATCGGCATCCGGCCTGGCGCGCACCCCAAGGGGGTCGCCTGCATCGGTCTCGACACTCATGCCTGCCCTCCTGAAACCGCGCCTCGCGCATCCGGCTCGGCGCGGTGGGCACAGGGCGCCAGCTTGACGCCGGCCTCCCCCGGTCCGATTGATCTGCGTCAAGTTCCGGGCAATGCCATGAGGCCGCCAGCGTGCCCGGCGTTCATGGCCAGCCGTAGGGCGATCGGGTGCGGCGCGGACTCAGGACGATGCGCGCGTGGCGCCGGCCTCGAAGAAGATGCCCGCCGTGCGCCGGTAGTGTTCGGCCATGAGGCGCTGCGCCGCTTCCAGCTGTGAGCCCATGACCGCGTCGAACATGGCGCGGTGCTCATCGAGTTCGTTGCGGCGCTTGTAGGCCTTGCGCGCCGCGAGCTGCCGGTAGCGGTAGGCCTGGTCGTACAGCTGCTCGCAGAAACCCAGCAGCAACGGCGATCCACACCCCTCGAGCAGGGCCAGGTGGAACGCCCGGTGAAGCCGCTCCCATTCCGGGTTCTCCTCGTAGTCGGCCTCCCCGACCGAGCGCGGCGTTCGCGACAGGCGGTGGAAGGCCAGCACGATCTTCTCTTCCCAGGCCGGCGTCCGTTTCGCAAACGCCTGCGCCAGCGCCAGCGACTCGACTGCGATGCGCGTGGACACCAGGTCGTCCAGCTGCGCCTGCGTGGCCTGCGCCACGCTGAAGCCGCGCTGGTCGCTGTGCACCACCCATTCCTCGCTCGCCAGCCGGTTGAGCGCTTCTCGCAACGGACTCGCACCCACCTGGTAGTGCTCGCGCAACTCGTGCATCAGCAGCTTGCGGCCCGGTTGCCACCGGCCGGACAGCACATCCGCCCGCAGCCGGTCGTACGTGGTGCGGGCCAGCGTGGGCGTCGACATCTCGCTCAAAGTTTCAGTCTGCATAGGGTTTTCACTTAATTATCGACAACAGCAACGGTCGCATAATTTTGTCGACAAAACACCGATTCAAAGGATTTATCGACATCATGCCAAAGTTTGCGCGCATTGCAACGCAGCCCGGCGGGCCGGCCCATTGGGCCGTCCAACAGGGCGACGACCTCATCGACCTGGGCCTCGCGCCCTCGGGTGAGGACCCCGCGGCCTGGCTGGCGCTGCTGGCGGGTGGGGCCAGCGCGGCGGCGCTGGCAGGAGGCGCCCGCCTGGATGCCTCGAGCGTCCAGTGGCTCACGCCCGTGCCCCGGCCGGGCAAGGTGATCTGCCTGGGCCTGAACTACGCCGCCCATGCGGCCGAGGGCGGCAATGCGGCGCCCGAGTACCCGGCCTTCTTCATGCGCGGCGCCACCTCGCTGATCGCGCACGAGGCACCCCTGGTGCGGCCCCGCGTGTCCGACAAGCTGGATTTCGAAGCCGAACTGGCCGTGGTGGTCGGACAGCGCGCGCGGCACCTCACCGAGGCCAACGCGCTGCAGGCCGTGGCCGGCTATGCGTGCTTCAACGATGGCACGCTGCGCGACTACCAGCGCCGCACGCCGCAATGGACGATCGGCAAGAACTTCGACGGCACCGGCGCGTTCGGCCCCTGGCTGGTGCCGGCGGCCGACCTGCCACCGGGAGCCAGCGGGCTGAAGATCGAATCGCGCCTGAACGGCCGTGTGATGCAGAGCGACAACACCAGCCACATGGTGGTGTCGGTGGCGCACGCACTGGTGCTGCTCTCGGAGGTGCTCACCCTCGAGCCTGGCGACGTGATCGCCATGGGCACGCCAGCGGGCGTCGGCTATGCGCGCAAGCCCCCCGTGTGGATGCAGCCCGGCGACCGCATCGAGATCGAGATCGACGGCGTCGGCCTGCTGTCCAACCCCATTGCCCAGGAGACGAACTGATGGAACCCCGCGTGACCCGATTGCCCGACGACTTCCGCTGGCCCGGTGGCCACCAGCTCGCCGTGATTTTCAACATCGCCTACGAGGCTTGGTCGGACGGGCAGGCGCCTGGCATCGGCCCCATGGGCAATGTGCTCAAGCCAGGCTTCTTCGACACCAACGCGCATTCGTGGGCCTCCTTCGGCCTCACTCGCGGCATCCACCGCCTGCTGGCCATCGCTGAAAAACACGGTGTGAAAACCAGCATCATGGTCAACGGCGTGATCTGCGAGCGCGACCCGGCCACGGTGCGCAAGCTCGCCGAACTGGGCCACGAGGTCATCAACCACTCGTGGGGCATGGACGTGATCCCGGTGTACTTCGACGAGGCTGGCGAGCGCGCCAACCTGCAGCGCAACCACGATCTGCTGACCAGGACGGCCGGCATCGCGCCCACCGGCTGGATCAGCCCGCGCGGCACCGGCAGCCCCATCAGCTCCCGCCTGCTGGCCGAGGCCGGCTACCTGCACCACGGCGACGTGAACGACGACGACCGCCCCTATGTGATGGATTTCGGCGGGCAGCGCATCGTCGGCATCCCGCTGACGATGGACGTGAACGACCTGCCCACCTGCATCCGGTACGGCCAGGGTCCGCGCCACATGCTCGACACCTTCGAAGACACCTTCGCCGCGATGCGCGCCGAGTCCGTGCCGCTGATGCTGGACGTCACGGCGCACACGCACGTCATGGGCCGGCCCTCGGGCGCCTGGGTCTATGACGAAATCATGGCCAGGGTCAAGGCCGCAGGCGACGTCTGGATCTGCACCCGCGAGGAAATGGCCCGCCATGTGTTGAAGACGGTCTGAGCGCGCGCCCCTTTCCATCACAACAACAGGAGACAAACCATGCAACCTCGACCCCTTGCCAGGACCCTGCTGGCGGTCACCCTGCTGGGCCTGCCGGCCCTCGGTCTGGCCCAGCAGCCCGCCGCCAAGGCCCCCTGGCCCACCAAGCCGGTTCGCCTCGTCGTCGCGTTCGCGCCCGCAGGGCCGGCCGACATCATCGCCCGCCTGCTGGGCCAGAAGCTGGGCGAGGCGTTCGGCCAGAGCGTGGTGGTGGACAACCGCCCGGGCGCCGGCGGCAGCGTGGCCTCGGCGGTGGTGGCGCGCGCGGAGCCCGATGGCTACACCCTGCTCATCAACACCAGCTCTTACGCGGTGAACCCGTCGATGCAGCGCAACCTGGGTTTCGACGCCGAGAAGGACCTGACGCTGGCCTCCCTGGTCGCCTCCAGCCCCAACCTGATCGCGATCGCGCCCTCGCTCAAGCCGCGCAACCTCAAGGAGGTGATGGAAGACGCCAAAGGCGGCAGCTACAACTACGGCACCGCCGGCGCGGGCACCACACCTCACCTGACGGCCGAGTACCTGTTCAAGGTGCTGGGCAAGGTGCCCGTCACCCACGTGCCGTTCCAGGGCGCGGGGCCGGCGCTCAACGCCATCATGGGCGCGCAGACGCAGTTGGCCAGTGTGGCGCTGCCGGCGGCCGTCGAGCTGGTCAAGTCCGGCCGCGTGCGGGGTCTGGTGGTGACCGGATCCAAGCGATCGGCCGCGCTGCCGGACGTGCCCACCGTGGCCGAATCGGGTTTCCCCGGCTTCGAGGATGTGACCTGGGTGGGCGTGTTCGCGCCTGCGAAGACGCCCGACGCGATCCTGCAGCGCCTCAACCGCGAAGTGGCGCGCCTGCAGCAGGACCCCGACTTCCTGGCCCGGCTGGCCGCCACCGGCTTTGAACCGCTGGGCGGCAGCGTCGCCGAGTCGCGCGAGTACCTGCACAAGGAGTTGGCGAAGTGGGCCCGCGTGGTCAAAGAAACCGGCGCCCAACCCAACTGAGCACCCTTGGCGCTCGCGCGGTGCCCACCGCGCGAGCGGCACGCCCCATCCAGCTCCCAGGAGACCCCTCATGAACAACCGCAGACATTGCCTCAGGACCTTCGCCGCACTGGGCGCCGTCCACGCCTTGCCCGTCTGGGCGCAGGGCGATTTTCCCCAACGTCCCATCCGGATGCTGGTGCCCTTCTCCGCCGGCGGCAGCCCTGATCTGATGGCGCGCCTGATCGCCGTCCAGCTCGGCAGGCAGCTGGGCCAGGGCGTGGTGATCGACAACCGCGTCGGCGCCAACGGCATCATCGCGGGCGAAGCCATCGCGAAAGCCGCACCCGACGGCTACAACCTGCTGGTGACCACGGGCTCGCACGCCATCAACCCCAGCATCTACCGCAAGTTGCCTTACGACACCGTCCAGGATTTCACGCCGGTGAGCCTGTTCAGCGTGGCGCCGGCGCTCACCCTGGTCGTCAACCCCGCCTTTCCCGCCCGGACATTTGCGGAATTCCTCGCGCTGGCGCGCAAACCCGATGGCAAGGTGTCGTTCGGTTCGCCCGGCACCGGCAACACCTTGCACCTGGCCGGCGAGTTGCTCAACGCCACGGCAGGCACGCACATGCTGCACGTGCCTTACAAGGGCGCGGCTCCGGCGCTCAATGCGGTGTTGTCGGGCGAGGTGTCGGCCTGCTTCCTGAGCACCACGGCGGCCACGCTGGCGGTGCGCTCTGGGCAGGTGCGGCCGCTGGCGGTGACCAGCGCCCAGCGCATTGCGGCCTTTCCCGACGTGCCCACCATGGCCGAGAGCGGCGTGCCGGGCATGGACTACAACGGCGGATGGGTGGGCCTGTTCGCGCCGGGGAAAACGCCCCGGCCGATCATCGAGCGCCTTTCTCAGGAGATCAACAAGGCCATGCAGACGCCCGAGGTGCGGGACAAGATGATCTCCTGGGACAGTGCGCCCGTCACCGGCACCCCCGATGAATTCGCCCGCTTCTTCCAGGCAGAGATGGAAAAGTTCGCGCGCATCGTGAAACTGGCCAACGTGCCGATGCAATGACCCTCAGCAGAACAACCGACATGAACATCCCTCACACAAGCACGACTTTCGACACTGGCCTGGTGTTTGAGCGCGACGTGGCGCTGACGATGTCCGACGGCGTGGTGCTGCGCGCCAACGTCTTTCGCCCGCAGGCGCCGGGACGCTACCCGGTGGTCATGGCCATGGGCGCCTACGGCAAGGACGTGCACTTCGAGGACGCGTTCACTCCGCAGTGGCACGTGCTCAAGTCCCTTTATCCGGACCTGGACCGCCAGGGCTCCACGGGCCGTTTTCTGCGTTGGGAAGTCGTGGACCCGGAGCGCTGGGTGCCCGACGGCTTTGTGGTCATCCAGGTGGACTCGCGGGGCACGGGTCGATCCGAGGGCTACCTGGACCCTTTCGGTCCGGTGGAGACGCGCGATTTCTACGAATGGATCGAATGGGCCGGCGTGCAAGATTGGTCCAATGGCAAGGTGGGCCTCATCGGCGTGTCCTACCTGGCCATCAAGCAGTGGCAGGTGGCTGCGTTGCGCCCGCCGCACCTGGCCGCCATCGTGCCGTGGGAAGGCTCCAGCGACTTCTACCGCGATGGCGGTCACCACGGCGGCATCTTCAGCAACAGCTTCACCTTTGCCTGGTGGCCGCGCCAGGTGCTGGCCAACCAGTTCGGCAGCGGCCAGAGCACGCACCGCGACCGGCTCACCGGCGAGCGCACCACCGGACCAGCGCTTTCGGAAGACATCCTCAAAGGCAACCGCGCCGATCACCCGGCCGACCGGCTCGCGCATCCTCTGGACGACGCCTGGAACCGCGCTCGCGCGCCCCGCCTCGAAGCCATCGACGTGCCCGTGCTCTCGGCCGCCAACTGGGGTGGGCCCGGCATGCACCTGCGGGGCAACATGGAGGGCTTCCTGCACGCGGGCTCGGCGCAGAAATGGCTGTTCGCCCACATCGGCACCCATTACGAGAGCTTCTACCTGCCGCACTACGTGGCCTTGCAGAAGCGGTTCTTCAATCATTTCCTGCGCGGCGAGGACAACGGCTGGCAACGCGAGCCGCGCGTGCAGTTGGCCATCCGCCGACCCGACGGCACCGCCACGATCCGCCAGGAGCACGAGTGGCCGCTGGCCCGCACCGCGTGGACGCGCTTCTACCTGGACGCACCCACCGGCCAGCTGGGCGCCGAGCCACCGGCCGCCGATGGCGCGGCAAGCTACCGCGCGATGAAAGACAGCGTCAGCTTTTCGACCGCGCCTTTTGAACACGAGACGGAGTTCACCGGCCCGGCCAGCCTGCGGCTGTGGGTGTCCTCCTCGACCAGCGACATGGATGTGTTTGCCGTGCTGCGCGTGTTCGACCCCGAGGGCAAGGAGGCGACCTTCATCGGTGCACACGAGCAGGTGCCCATGGCGCAGGGCTGGCTGCGCGCGTCGCGGCGCAAGACCGATCCGGCACGCAGCCAGCCCCATCGGCCATGGCACACGCACGACGAGGTGGAGAAGCTCACACCAGGCCAGGCGGTCGCCCTCGATGTCGAGATCTGGCCCACCAGCATGGTCTTCCCCAAGGGGTGGCGGCTGGTGCTGACCTTGCAAGGGCATGACTTCATCGTCGCGCCGCCAGGGCGCATGCGCCACGACCACCCCGAGGACCGCCCGGCCGAGGTGTTCGGGGGTGACAACACGGTGTACACGGGTGGTCAGAAGGCGAGCTACCTGCTCATGCCCCTGGTGCCCTCGCGCACCGTTTGAGGGGGCCCGAGTCTGGGCGCGCAAGCCAACCGACGGCCGCGCTCAGACGGGCTTCTGCACCCCGAACTGGTACATGCCGACGAAGGTGTCGGGCTGCGCGGTTTCGTACGGGTGCCACAGGCCCAGGTCGTGCACCGCGCCGTCATCTGGAAAGCGCTCAACAGGTCGCGGCAGGCGCTCAGGCCATGGAAGTCGCCCCATGCGGTGCAGTGCATCCCGCTGTCTTCATGCAGGTCTCCCCAGGGTGGCCGTCTCAGCGCGGGGGTTGCCCTCCCCTTTTTGTTCTGCTCGTTGCGCTCTCAGAAACGGGGTTCGCGCTTCTCCAGGAAGGCGCGCACGCCTTCGGCGAAGGCAGGCCGCTCCGCCAGCGCCATCTGGCGCTCGCGCTCCAGGGCCACCTGCTGTTCGAAGCTGTGGCGCCCGGACTGCTCGTAGAGCCCGCGCACCTCGTGCACCGCGTGGGCAGGCAGGCAGGCGAGCCGCTGCGCCAGCCGCAGGCTCTCGGCGGGCAAGTCGGCGTCGTCCACGCAAGCCCAGATCAGCCCCCATTGCGCCGCCTCCTGCGCGCCGAGCCGGTTGCCCAGCAGCGTCAGTCCGAGCGCGCGGGCGCGGCCCACGGCGCGCGGCAGCGTCCAGCTCGCGCCGAGGTCGGGCACCAGGCCCAGCGCCGGGGCGAACGGCAGGTAGAAAAACGCGGAGCGCGCCGCGACCACGATGTCGGCCGCCAGCGCCAGGCCCACGCCACCGCCGGCTGCCGCACCATTGACGGCGCAGACCACCGGCACGCGCAGCGTGCGCAGTCCCACCACCAGCGGGTTGCCTGCCTCGGCCATCATGTCGCCGATCGCGCGGCCCGCGCTGGTGCTGCCATGGGCCAGCCGCTCGGGATCGAAGTCCGAGAGCTTCGCCCCCGAGCAGAAGGCCTTGCCGCTGCCGGTGACGATGAGGGCGCGCACCGAGGTGTCCTCGCGCACCCGTTCCAGCGCCTGAAGGCAGCCCTGCCGCATGCCCAGGCTGATCGGGTTCATCTGAGCGGCCTCATTCAGGGTCAGGGTGGCGATGCCATCGGCCACGTCGAACAGCACCGCGGGTGCGCCACTCATGGCAGGTCTCCTCCGGCCGGGCCGGTGTACTGGTCAGGGAAATGCAGCCGCACGAACTCGCCATCCCGCTTAAGCGCATGGCAGCCGCCCAGGGGCGAGTGGCGGTGCTCGGGTGGGTTGCGATCGGTCACGTCGTCCGCGCCGCTCCACAGCATCTGGAACGCGGTGGTGGCCATGGGCGGCAGCAGCTCGGTCATGTGGGTGCAACCCAGCTCGGCCCGGAACAGGCGCTTGGCCACCAGGATGAAGCCGGGCTGGATGCGCTGCCCGACCAGGCGGCCATAGCTCTCGGCGATGGCGCCGCAAACCGCGTGCGGCCCCTCCACGGTGTGCGCCTGCACGCCGTGGATCAGCCGCTCGCGGTCGATGGTCAGGCACAGCGTCATGTGGTGGATGGGCTGGTCCTGTGCCAGCGACTTTTCTTCCAGCTCGATCGGGAACGGCTTGGTGTCGATCAGCGTGCCCACGATGTCGAAGAGCCCGTCGCTGCGCTCGAAGCCTTCGCAGCGGATGCGCCGCAGGTGCACCTGGCGGCGCGTCACCGGGGGTGGCGGGGTGTGGGCCATCTCAGCTGGGCGCGCCATGCACCACGCCGGCCGCCACCAGCGCGTCGATGGCCTCGTCGCTGCGCCCGAGCCAGCGCAGGATCTCCCGGCTGTCGCGGCCGATGGGGGGCGCGGCTGGCGGCAGCTCGCTGGGCGTCCGGTCGAAGCGCGGCGCGGGCGCGGGTTGCACCACACCGCCCTGCGCCACGAAGATGCCGCGCGCCCGGTTGTGCGGGTGTGCGGGCGCCTCGGCCATGCTGAGCACGGGTGCCACACAGGCGTCGCTGCCTTCGAGCAGTTCGCACCAGGCGTCGCGGCTTTTCTGCAGAAACAGCGCCGCCAGCTTCTCGCGCAGCGCGGGCCACTCGGCGCGCTCCCATTGCTTCGCAAAATGCGGGTCCGTGACACCGCACTTCTCCAGCAGGAGCCGGTAGAACTGGGGTTCGATGGCGCCGACGGACAGGAAGCGCCCGTCCGCACAAAGGTAGTTGCCGTAGAAGTGTGCCGAGCCGTCGAGGAAGTTGCTCTCGCGCTCGTTGTGCCAGAAGCCCTTGGCCTGCAGGCCGTACTGCGCGGCCATGAGCACGGCCGCGCCGTCGGCGATGGCGGCATCCACCACCTGGCCCTGGCCCGAGCGCTGGGCTTCGTAGAGCGCGGCGACCACCCCCAGCGCGAGCAGCATGCCGCCACCACCGTAGTCACCCACCAGGTTCAGCGGCACGGCCGGCGGCCGCTCGGCCGGGCCCATGGCGTGCACCGCACCCGAGAGCGCGATGTAGTTCAGATCGTGGCCGGCCGCTCTGCGACAGCGGCCCGGTCTGGCCCCAGCCCGTCATGCGGCCGTAGACCAGCCTCGGGTTGCGCGCCAGGCAGTCCTTGGGCCCGACGCCCAGCTTCTCGGTCACCCCCGGGCGAAAGCCCTCGATCAGGATGTCGGCGCGCTCCACCAGCCCGAGCACGGTCTCCACCGCGCCCGGGGCCTTCATGTTGAGCGCGATGGAGCGGCGCCCGCGGTCCACCACGCTGTCGTTGCGCATCAGCGCGTCGAGTGCGCTGCCGCCACCGGGCGGGGAGATGCGGTCGACCCGGATCACCTCGGCCCCCATGTCGGCCAGCATCATGCCGGCGAAGGGGCCCGGTCCGATGCCGGCGAGTTCGATGACGGTGACGCCTTGCAGAGGTCCGCTCATGGTGCCCTGCCCCCGGTCACATGCGCTTGGCGACTTCTTCGAGCATCACCTCGGTGGCGCCGCCCCCGATGGTGAGGATGCGCGCGTCGCGCGCCATGCGCTCCACCGGCGTGCCGATCATGTAGCCCGTGCCGCCGTGCAGCTGCAGGCAGGTGTGCACCACCTCCTGCAGGGTCTCGGCGGCGAAGCACTTGAGCATGGAGACCTCGCGCACGATGTCCTTGCCCTCGTCGATCATCTGCGCGCACTGGTAGGTGAGCGAGCGCACGGCCGCTGTCTTCGAAGCCATCCAGGCCAGCTTGTTGCGCACCACCTGCTGGTCCCACAGCGACTTGCCAAAGGCCTGGCGCTGCTTGACGTACTCCACCGTCAGCTCGATGGCGCGCGAGGCGGTGCCCGAGCTGAGCGCGCCGATGACCAGGCGCTCGTTCTGGAAGGTGCTCATGATGTAGTAGAAGCCCTTGCCCTCCTCGCCGAGCAGCGCGTCGTGCGGCACGTGCAGGTCTTCCAGGTAGAGCTCGGCGGTGTCCGACGAGCGCCAGCCGTGCTTGTCCAGCTTGCGCGCGATCTTCAGGCCCGGGTTGCCCTTTTCCACGATGAACAGCGAGAGGCCCTTGCTGCCCTTGGCGTGCGGGTCGGTGCGCGCGGCGACGATGTAGATGTCGCCGAACACCGCGTTGGTGATGAACATCTTGGAGCCGTTGATGACCCAGCCGGTGTCGTTGCGTTCGGCGCGCGTCTTCAGGCCGGCCACGTCGGAGCCGGCGTGCGCCTCCGTCACGCAGATCACGCCCACCTTTTCGCCCGCGCAGGCCGCCGGCAGGTAGCGCTGTTTCTGCTCGTGCGTGCCCCGGTGCGCGATGTGCGAGAGCGACATGTCGCTGTGCACCGTGAGCGCGGAGGCCACGCCGCCGTAGGTGGAGCGCGAGAGCTCCTCGCCCAGCACCAGCGAGGACAGCGCCCCCAGCCCGCCGCCGCCGTACTCGACCGGGTGGCGCATGCCCAGGAAGCCCATGGCGCCCAGGTCGGTGAAGACGTGGCGCGGGATCTCGCCGCTGGCCTCCCACGCGTCGCCGTTGGGAACGATCACCTCGTCCACATAGCGGCGCAACTGCTCGCGCACCATGCGCAGGTCCTCGTCGACGATGTCGGGTTCGCTGAAGTACGGCAGGGTCATGGGAAGGGTCTCCAAAGTGTTCTGGCCGCATTATAGTCCGACACGTCGGGTTATTTAAAGCCCTGTGCGCGAGGCGGGCGGGGAAATTCAACGGGGTACACTCTCAGGCCTCTGAGAGGGAACAGACATGCCACGCGTGCGATCCGACGACTACGACGCCAAGAGCCAATCCATCATGGACAGCGCCGCCGCGCTTTTTGCGAAGGTGGGTTACCCCAACGCCAAGATGCAGGACATCGCGCAGGCCTGCGGCGCGACCAAGTCCATGCTGTACCACTACTTCCCGACCAAGGACGATCTGCTCAGCGCGATGCTGACGGAGCACCTGGAACGGGTGATCGCGAGCGTGGATGAGGCGGTGGCGGGCGAGCGGCCGGTGAAGGAGCGCTTCGCCGCGTTTGTGCAGACGTACGCGCAGAAGTCGGCGCAATCGAGGCGGCGCCACGTCATCGCGATGAACGACGTGAAGTTTCTGCCCAAGGCGATGCAGACGCCGCTGCGCCAGCTGGAGAAGAAGGTGACCGACCAGGTGGCCGACCTGCTGCGCGAGGTCAACCCCGGTCTGGCCGACGGCGTCTACAAGCCCTACGCGATGATGCTGCTGGGCATGCTGAACTGGACCGACTACTGGTACCGCCCCGGCGGCCCGATGAAGTCCGACGAGCTGTGCGAGCGCATCACGCGGCTCTTCCTGCTGGGCTTCATGGCCGAGAAGTAGGCTTGCGCTGGGACCTCGCGCTGGCACCTCGCGCTGACGGGTGGTGGGGCCCGCGTTCTCCGGCGCTGCTCGCGGCCATGCTCCCGGGCACGCCAAGACCACTTCATCAACACCGCTGTTTCAAGCCGCTTCTGTGGCAACCGCGAATCGGCGCCTGCGCCCACGGACCCCACCACCCGTCGAGAGTGCGACCGATTCGATCGCAACGTGAATTCAGGTTACGCCTTGGCCCGCGAGAAATTACTCGACAGCCTTGTACGTCGAAGCCGCCGGATCCGCTTTCAAGAGAAAGAGCTTGGGCGCCGCCAGGTGGTTGGTGGCCGTGAAACCGATCGGCGTCATCGCACCGGTGTCCAGGTTGTTCACCTTGGCCAACTCGGCATTCGTGCAATCCCAGGTCAGCGCCTTGCCGCAACGCCCCATCGCATCGAACAGCGCGCGCGTGGCCGAGTAGCCGGTGTAGGTGTAGCGGTTCACGCGGCCCATTTCCTCCGGGCTCAGGTGCTTGCTGATCTTGTCGGTGAACGCCTTGCCCTGCGGCGAGCTCTCCAGGTACACGTAGTCCACCGTGTACACGTTCTCGGCCGCCGCCCCCATCAGCTTCGCACTCGCCGGCACGCGCGACACATAGGTCACCCCCACCGGGATCTTGTGGTTGATGCGCTCCAGCTCCTTGACCATCGTCACGTTCTCGCCCAGCACACCGCCGGCCAGCAGAATCTCGGCACCCGCCTGCTTCACCTTCAGGATCTCCGAAGAGAAGTCGGTCTGGCCCTTCTTGTAGATCTGGGTCGACACCACCTGCAGCTTCTTGGCCTTGGCCGCGCGCTCGAAACCTTCGCGCACGTTCTCGCCGTAGTCGTCGTCCTGCGAGATCAGGGCCCACTTCTTGCCCGGATACCGGTCGGCCATGCGGGCGGCCAACTCCTCCACCGCGTTGGACATGTCGTAGCCCACCGCGAACACGTTCTTGATGGTGGGCTTGTACAGCCCTTCGTAGGTGGTGATCGGCGCCATCGCCGGCAGGCCAGCCTGCTGGATCAGCGGCATCGCCGCCTGGGCCTGCGCCGTGCCGGAGACCGAGGTCAGCGCAAACACCTTGTCGCTGTTGATGAGCTTGCGCACACCCTGGATGGTGCGCGAGGGCACATAGCCGTCGTCCTCGGAGATCAGGCGCAGCTTGCGGCCGTGGATGCCGCCAGCGGCGTTGGCTTCGGCGATGGCCGCCTTCACGCCCAGGTTGTGCGCCACGCCCAGCAGCGCGGGCGGGCCGGTCAGCGGCAGGATGTCGCCGAGCACGATCTCGGTGTCGGTCACGCCCTGCTGCTGGGCCTGGGCGCTGGCGCAGGTGCCGGCCGTCAGCAGCGCGAGCGCCGCGAGTCGGGTGAGGCTGTGCTTTTTCATCATGGTGTTGTCTCCTGTGGTTGGGGTGAGGGGGTCGTCAGTAACGCAAGGGCCAGAACACCCAGGTGTGGCGGATGTCGTGCCAGATGCCGCGCAGGCCGCGCGGGTCGAAGCGCAGGAAACCGATGATGGCCAGGCCGTAGAGCACGCTCTTGACTTCGTGCGCGCTGGTGGTCATCACGTCCTGCAGGCGCCCGCCGAGCAGTTGCACCAGCGAGCTGAAGACCTCGGGGAGTGTCACGATGAAGACCGTGCCCAGCACCGCGCCCAGCACCGAGCCCAGGCCCCCGACGATGATGATCGCCAGCGCCTCGATCGACAGCAGGAAGGGAAACGCCTCGACGCTGACGATGCTCAGGTACATGCCCATGATGGCGCCGGCCAGGCCGGTGAGCGCGGCGCTGATCAGGAAGGCCAGCAGCTTGTAGCGCACCAGGTTGACGCCCATGGTGCGCGCAGCGATGTCGTTGTCCCGCAGCGCCACCAGCGCGCGGCCCAGCACCGAGCGGCGCAGGTTGAGCGTGACCAGCACGGCCAGCGTGCACATGAGCAGGCAGAACCAGTAGAAGGCACGGTCGCTGGAGAGGTCCAGGCCGAACATCGTCGGGCGCATCACCATGATGCCGCGCCCCGCCCCGGTGAACTTGCCGCCGGCCAGGATGGCGGTGGCCACGATGTGGCTGAAGGCCAGCGTGGTGATCGCCAGGTACAGCCCGTGCAAGCGAAGCGAAGGCAGGCCCACCAGCAGCCCGAAGAAGGCCGGCACCACCGCCGCGGCCAGCAGTGCCAGCTCGGGCGGCAGGCCCAGGCGCGTGACGCCGATGGCGTACGAGTACGCGCCCAGCATCAGGAAGCCCACGTGGCCCAGCGAGATCAGGCCCGCGAACCCGGTGAGGACCGTCAGACCCAGCACCCCGATCAGGGTGAAGAGGATGATGGTCACGTGCGAGAGCGCGAAGTTGCCCAGCAGGAACGGGGCCGCCACCAGCGCCGCCATCAGGACCGCGACCCACGCCTTCACCACGGGCGAGTCCGTGAGGACGACCAGCCCGCTGTAGTGCTCTTTGAAGTATCCGCTGCGCATCAGACTCTCTCGATTCGTTTTTCGCCAAACAGCCCGAAAGGCCGCACCATGAGCACCACGAGGATCAGCATGAAGCCCGCGATTTCCTTGAGGGAGCTGGAGAGGTAGCCGCCCGTCATGTTCTCAAGCACGCCGATGATCAGACCGCTCACGCCCGAGCCCAGCACCGAGTCGAAGCCGCCCAGCACGGTGGCGGGAAAGGCCTTGAGGCCGAGTTCGTAGATGGTGGGTGTGAGGCCGTAGATCACCGCGAACAGCGCGCCGGCCAGTCCCGCCAGCGCCGAGGCCGAGGCCCAGGCCACGGCCTGCACCCGCGCGGTGGACACGCCCATGAGGCGCGCCGTCTTTTCGTCGGCCGCCACGGCGCGCATCGCCACACCGAAGCGGCTGTGGCCCAGGAAGTACCAGAAGCCCGCCACCGCCAGCACCAGGGCCGCCAGCACGCCCAGCTGGCTCACGCGCAGCCCGATGCCGCCCAGGTTCACCAGCTCGTCCGCGCCCGCCACCTCGAACTTGTGCGGGGAAGCACCCCAGACGATGGTGACGATGGAGCGCAGCACCACGGCCAGGCCGACCGTGACCAGCACCACCGAGAGCACCGGCTCGCCCAGCATCGGCCGCATGATCAGGCGCTCGCACAGCAGGCCCAGCACCGCGCCCACCACGATCGCCAGCGCCACCGTGGCCAGGCTGCCGGTGCCCAGCGAGGTCGCCAGAGACCAGGTGATGTAGGCGCTGAGCATGCCCACCTCGCCCTGGGCGAAGTTCACGATGCCGGTGGCCTTGTAGATCACGGCAAAGCCCATGGCCACCAGGCCGTAGATCGCGCCCACTGCCAGGCCGGAGACCAGCAGTTCGATGAAGTAGTTCATGGCGCGCTCCCATAGATGATCTCGAGCTCGCGAGCGAACTTCTTGTTGATGAGGCCACGGCGCACTTTCTGCGTCGCGGTGAGCTCGCCGTCGTCGTGGTCGAGCTCCTTTTCCAGCAGCACGAACTTGCGCACGTTCTCCACGCGGGCAAAGCGCGAGTTGACTTCGTCGACCACGCCCTGCACCAGCTCGATCACCTCGGGCAGCAGGGTGAGCGACTTGTAGGTCGTGTACTGCAGGTCGCGCTCGGCGGCCCAGCGGCCCACGGTGTCGAAGTCGATCTGCAGCAGGCCGCCGAGGAACTTGCGGCCCTCGCCCACCACGATGGCTTCGCGGATGTAGGGGCTGTCCTTGATCGCGTTCTCGATCTCCGAGGGCGCGATGTTCTTGCCGCCGCTGGTGATGATGATGGCCTTCTTGCGGTCGACCACCGCGATCTCGCCGTCGCCGTGTTTCTCCACGATGTCGCCGGTGGCGATCCAGCCGTCGGCCGAGAGGATGTCGCCAGTGCCCTTGTCGTCGAACAGGTAGCCCTTGAAGACACCGGGCGAACGCACGAAGACCTCGTTGTCCTCGCCCAGGCGCCATTCCACGCCTTCCATGGCCGGGCCGCAGCTGCCGCGGATGAAGGGGCGCCCCGGCACCTGCACGAAAGCCAGGCCACCGGCTTCGGTGAGGCCGTAGCCCTGCCCCACCGGCAGGCCGATGATGTCGAAGAACTTCAGCGTCTCGGGCGAGACCGAGGCACCGCCGCACATCCGGGTGTGCGTGCGGTTGAGCCCCATGTGGCGCTGCATGTTGCGAAACAGCAGCAGGTACCACAGCCCGAATTCGAGCCGGTCGCTCAGGCGCTGGAGGTGGCCGTGCTCGGCCCGGCGGTCCGACAGCGCGCGCCCGCGCCGCATGCCCAGGCGGTAGAGCCAGCGCTGCGCGCGCCCGCTGTCTTTCATGCGGAACTCGAAGCCCTGCTGCAGCTTCTCCCAGATGCGCGGCACGCCCAGGAAGAAGGTGGGGCCGATCTCGCGGATGTTGGTCGCCACGGTGTCCACCGACTCCGCGAAGTTCACGCAACCGCCCGAGATCAGGTGCTGCACCGTCGAATAGGTGCGCTCGGCCACGTGGCACAGCGGCAGGTAGCAGACCGATTCGAAGGGCTTGCCCGTCATCTGGCGCGCCACCATGTAGGCGTAGGCGCCGTAGACGAAGTTGCGGTGGGTGAGCATCGCGCCCTTGGGCGGCCCGGTGGTGCCGGAGGTGTAGACCAGGATGTTGACGTCGTCGGGCACCAGGGCATCGATCTGCCCATCCAGGCGTTGCTCGGCCAGCGGGTCCTCGGCCACCAGCTGGTCGCCCAGCTCGAGCAGGTGCTCGAAGGCGTGCGGGCGGCCGTTTTCGTAGCGGCGCAGGCCTTTCATGTCCACGCAGAAGATGTGCTCCAGGTGCGGCAGGCCAGGGCCTTCGCGCAGGGCGTCGAGCACTTTGTCGGTCTGCTCCTGGTCGCCCGTCACCGCCAGCCTGGCCTGGCAGTGGCCGGCGATGTACTGCACCTCGGCCCAGGGGTTGGTGGGGTAGATGCCGACCACTTGCACGCCGATCATCTGCGCGCCCAGGTCGGCGTAGAACCACTCGGGCACGTCTTCGGCCGCGATGATGATGCGATCGCCGCGCTGCAGGCCGAGCCGGGTCAGGCCGTGCGCCACGCGGCGCGCGGTCTGGTAGTACTCGAGCCAGGTGCGGCCCTGCCAGATGCCGTGGATCTTCTCGCGCAGCGCCACCTGCGAGCCGCGCTCGCTGGCCTGCAGGCGCAGCAGGCCGGGCATGGTGGCCTCGCCGCGAATGAGCCGGTCGTGGTCAAGCATGTGCCGCCTCCCCGCCCAGGTAGGCCTGCAGCACCGCCGGGTTGGCGGCCACCTCGGCCGGTGTGCCCTCTGCGATCAGCATGCCGAAGTCCAGCACGTAGACGCGGTCCGACAGGTCCATCACCACCTGCATGTCGTGTTCGATCATGAGCACCGAAATCCCGAATTCGTCCCGGATGTCGAGCGTGAAACGCGCGATGTCCTCTTTTTCCTCGCGGTTCATGCCCGCGACGATCTCGTCCAGCAGCAACAGGCTGGGCTCGCAGGCCAGGGCCCGCCCGAGCTCCACCCGCTTTTGCTGGCCGTAGGCCAGTTGCGAGACCGGCTTGTCGCGCAGTTCCTCGATCTCCAGGAACTCGATGATTTCCTCGACCTTGCGCCGCGCCGCGATCTCCTCGCGCCGGGGCCGGCCCCAGAAGAGCAGCGACTCCAGCACCGTGTAGTTGAAGTGCACGTGGCGACCGGTGAGCAGGTTCTCCACCACCGTGCCGTGCTTGAACAGCGCCAGGTTCTGGAAGGTGCGGCCGATGCCGGCGCGCGCGTATTCCGACGAGCGCAGGCGCGCCGTGTCCTGGCCCTGGAAAAACACCTCGCCCGCGCTCAGGCCGAGCACGCCGCTGATCAGGTTGAAGGTGGTCGTCTTGCCCGCGCCATTGGGGCCGATCAGGCTGACGATCTCGCCCGGCATCACGCGCAGGCTCACGTTGTTGACCGCGGTCACGCCGCCGAATTTCTTGGTGGCGCCGCGCACGTCGAGAATGGGTTGTGCGCTCATGACAGCCACCTCTTGCGGCGCTTGTAGTGTTTGACGTCGCGCATGCTGGTGCGGCCCTGGGCCGCGCTCAGACCGAGGTAGAACTCGCGCACGTCGGCGTTGCGGCGCAGCGCTTCGCTGGTGCCATCGAGCACCACGCGGCCGTTTTCCATGATGTAGGCGTAGTCGGCGATGGCCAGCGCGCGCGTCGCGTTCTGCTCCACCAGCAGGATGGTCAGGCCCTGGGTGTCGCGCAGGGTTTCGATCGCCGAGAAGATTTCGGAGACGATCAGCGGCGCCAGGCCGAGCGAGGGCTCGTCCAGCGCGAGCACCTTGGGCCGGCTCATGAGGGCGCGGCCGATGGCCACCATCT
This sequence comes from Hydrogenophaga sp., assembly GCF_026125825.1. GTDB lineage: Bacteria > Pseudomonadota > Gammaproteobacteria > Burkholderiales > Burkholderiaceae_C > Hydrogenophaga. The sequence continues at coordinate 89,706 of NZ_JAHCKK010000002.1, forward strand.
GCTGCTCGCCACCCGAGAGGTAGCCCGCGACCACCGCGCGCTTCTCGGCCAGCCGGGGGAACAGGCGGAACACGTTCTCGCGCTCCTCGTCGAGCACCTGTCGGCTTTGCAGGTGCGCACCCACGAGCAGGTTTTCCTCCACCGTGAGCGTGGCGAACAGGCGCCGGCCTTCGGGCACCTGCACCAGGCCGCGGCGCACGATCTCGGGGGCCGCGGCTTTCTCGATGTGCTGGCCAAAGAGCTGGATCGAGCCCTTCTCGATCTCGCCGTCTTCGGCATCGAGCACCGCCGAGATGGCCTTGAGCACGGTCGACTTGCCCGCGCCGTTGGAGCCGAGCAGCGCGACGATCTGGCCGGCCTGCACTTCGAGCGAGACATCGCGCACGGCCTCGATGGCGCCGCCATAGACGATCTGGATGTTGTGGACCGCCAGCACGGTGGCCTGGGCGGGCGCCGTCCCTGGGGGCGGGGCGGCGGCGGTGGATGGTAGCGACATGGGGCGTGGCGTCTGGAGGTCGTTGCGTGGGTCGGTCAAGGCCGTCGGAATCTGATAATTAGTCCGTCGCGTCGGTCTTTGATTGGCGCGATTATGGGGTGATGAAGTTCGGTTCGGTCTAGGACAAACCCTAGGCCGGCGTGGCGGTGGCCAGCAGTTCTTTCAAAGGCACGCCGGTGTCGGCCAGGGCCAGGGGATCGGCCTGCACGCCCGCGGCCACCGCCTTTTTGGCGAGCATGAAATCGGCCGGCCGGTTGACGGCGTCGACCGCGATCAGGCGGCCCGCGCGCAGGTAGAAGGCGCAGAAGCTGTGGTCTACCAGGGAACCTCGCACGACGCAGGTGTCGTGCCCGTCGGCCAGGCCGGTCATCTGCAGCTTGAGGTCGTACTGGTCGGACCAGAACCACGGCACGGCGTGGTTGGCCCGGGGCTTGCCGCACAGCCAGCCTGCGGCGGCGCGCGCCTGCTCCAGCGCGTTGGGCACCGACTCCAGGCGCACGCGCCGGCCGTAGAGCGCGCTGTCGTGCACCGTGCAGTCGCCGGCGGCGACGATGTCCGGGTCCGAGGTGACCGAGTGCTCGTCCACCACGATGCCGCCCTCCACCCGCAGGCCGGCCGCTTCGGCCAGCGCGGTGTCCGCCTGCATGCCGATGCCCACGATCACCACGTCGGCCGGCAGCCGCTGGCCGTCGCCGCAGAGCACCGCGGCGACCGCACCCGAAGCATCGCGCTCGATCGCGCGCACCGAGGCGCTGGTGCGCAGGTCCACGCCGGCTTCCCGGTGCACCGTTTCGTAGAAGGCGGAGAGCGTGGCGCCGGTGACCCGGGCCAGCACGCGGGCTTGCGCTTCGAGCACGGTGACATGGGCACCGAGCTTGCGCGCCGAGGCGGCGACTTCCAGGCCCACATAGCCCGCGCCGATGATGACCACGCGCGCGCCCTCCCGCACCGCGGCGGCGATCGCCTGCGCGTCGGCCTGCGTGCGCAGGCTCAGCAGGTTGGGCGGCGCAGCGCCTTCCAGGCCCGGCACGTCGAGCGCTCGCGCGCGCCCGCCGGTGCACAGCGCCAGCTTGGTGTAGGCCAGCGCGCTGCCGTCGGCCAGCAGCACGCGGTGTGCGGCGCGGTCGATGGCGCGCACGCGCGCACCCCGCTGGAGGGTGATGTCGGCGTTCTCGAAGGCGCTGGCCTGGCGCAGCGCGAGCGACGCCGCATCGGCCGTGCCGCAGAGAAAGGCTTTGGAGAGCGGCGGTCGGTGGTAAGGCAGGTGCGGCTCTTCGCCCAGCAGCACGATGGGGCCGGCCCAGCCTTGCTGGCGCGCTGCGAAGGCCAGTTCCACACCGGCGTGGCCCGCGCCGATGACGATCAATGTCTCTTCCGTGTGATCCATGCTTTCCCTATGGCGTGGTGGCGGCATTGGACTTATAGTCCGTCTCGTCGGTCTAAATATAAAAGGGAACAGAGGAACATGCAACCGCTCACCACCCAGCCCAGGGGGCATTCCAGATGACGCGCGTGCGGGCCAACGACTACGAGCTCAAGAAGCAGGTCATCCTCGACCGCGCGGTGGCACTGATCGCGCAGAAGGGTTTCGACGGCGCGACGATGAGCGACGTGGCCGCCGCCTGCGGCGCGTCCAAGTCGCACCTGTACCACTACTTCGCCAGCAAGGAAGACCTGCTCTACGCCATCGTGAAGGAGCACATCACCGGGCAGGTGGCCGAGCTCAGCGCCATCGCGCAGGAGCCGCGCCCGGCGGCCGAGCGCTTCCAGCGCTTCGTCGCCTCGTTCGTGCAGGAAGGCGCGAAGTCGCGCAACCACCACCTCGTGCTGATGAACGACATCAAGTTCCTGCCCCCGGTGCAGCGCGAGGACGTGCGCACGCTGGAGCAGGAGCTCATGCAGCTGATGGTGGGCCTGCTGCGCGAGATCAACCCCGAGCGCATGGCGCGCGCCGAGGTGAATTCACCTTATGCCCTGCTGCTGTTCGGCATGGTGATCTGGACCTTCACCTGGTACGAGAGGAACGGCCCGATCACGCCCGCCGAGCTGGCCGAGCGCATTTCGGCCCTGTTCCTCGACGGCTTTCGCAGCGGCGGTTGAGGAGGCCGCCGGCTCAGTTCACCGATTTGCTCTTGCCGCGCCAGAACGGTTCGCGCAGCACGTTCTTCATGATCTTGCCAGCGCCGGAGAGCGGCAGCGCGTCGCTGAAGTCCACCGAGCGCGGCACCTTGTAGCCCGCGATCAGCGTGCGGCAGTGGGCGATGATGTCCTGCGCGCTGGCGCTGTGCCCGTCTTTGAGCACGACCACCGCATGCACCGACTCGCCCCATTGCGCGTTGGGAATGCCGATGACGGCGCAGTCGCGCACCGCCGGGTGCGCGTGCACCGCGTTCTCGACCTCGCGCGAGTAGATGTTCTCGCCGCCGCTGATGATCATGTCCTTCACGCGGTCGACGATGTAGACGAAACCGTCCTCGTCCATGTAGGCCGCGTCGCCCGTGCGCAGCCAGCCGTTGCGCAGCGCGGCGGCGGTGGCCTCGGGCTTGCGCCAGTAGCCGAGCATGACCTGGGGGCCGCGCACCGCGATCTCGCCGTGCGTGCCTCGCGGCACTTCGTTGCCCTCCTCGTCAACGACGCGCACGTCCACGCCGTAGGCCGCGCGGCCGGCGGCCAGGCGCTTGCTGGGCATGCCGGGCTGGTCGAAGTGGTAGCGCCAGGGCAGGCTCACGGTGAGCGCGGCCGACTCTGTCATGCCGTAGCCCTGGATGAACTCCCACGTCGGCAGCTTCTCCATGGCGGCGGCCAGCACCGGCACCGGCATGGGCGAGGCGCCGTACTCGCAATAGCGCACGCTGCTGAGGTCGTACCGCGCAAAGGCCGGGTGGTTGATCATCATGTTCACCATGGTCGGCACGAAGAGGCAGTAGTTGACCCGGTGCGCCTGGATGGCCTCGAAAGCCAGCACGGCGTCGAACTTGGGCAGGCACACGTGCGTGCCACCGGCCAGCGTGAGCGCGATGGCCGGCGAGCAGCCCGCCAGGTGGAACAGGCCGGCCGAGTGCATGTAGACCGTGTCTTCGCCGAAGTGCAGGGTGGCGATCCAGTTGACCGAGGCCGAGATGAAGTTCTTGTGCGAGAGCATCACGCCCTTGGGGTGGCCGGTGGTGCCCCCGGTGTAGTAGATGCCGCAGAGCTCGTCGTCCTTGCCGCACTCATCGGCCATGGGCGGCGTGGCGGCGATCAGGGCTTCGTAGCCCCGCATGCCCTCGGGCGTGGCGCCCTCCCCCGCGTGGATCACGTGCGCCATCGAATGGCCGGCGAGCAGCTGCGGCACCTGCGGCACGAAGGCGTCGTCCACGATCAGGGCCTGGCATTGCGCGTCGCCCAGCGTGTAGATGTTCTCGGGCACGGCCCAGCGCGTGTTCAGCGGCACCAGCACCAGGTTGGCCCAGGCCGCGGCGAAGAAGATCTCGATGTAGTTGTCGCTGTTCATCGCGAGGATGCCGAGCCGATCGCCGGGCTGGAGGCCCAGCGCGCGCAAGGCGGCGGCGGCGCGCGGCACGCGCTCGCCGACCTCGGCCCAGGTGCGTTGTCGGCCCTCAAAGATCGTGGCGGTGTGGTGGCGCCGGGTCTGCACGGCGCGTGCAAGGGCCTGGGTCATCTGCATGGTGGGAAGGTCTCCTGCGGTTCTTGTGCGGCTTCAGAGCGCGGGGTGCTGCTGCGGCCCGGGGTAGCGAGCATAGCCCTGCGCCACGCCGTATTCGCTGATGCCGATGCCGGTGCGGCCGTCGCAGGTGGCGCGCACCACGTGGTCGCCCAGTGTGCGGGCCCGCGCGCGCGTGGCCGGATCGTCCAGGTCCCACACGTCGTGGTCGGCGTGGTAGTCGCCCTTGGGGTCGCCGTGGTTCCAGCCTTGGAAGCCACCGTACAGGCCCCCTTTCAAGTAGAAGCGCGCGGCCAGCCCTTGCATGCGCACGCAGCGCGGCGGGCCTTCGGCAAAACGCAGCGTGAAGTCGCCGGACTCGATGGTCTGGCCCAGCGGATCGTCGGCCCAGACCAGGTCGTGCTCGACGGCGATGGCCTCGCGGTGCGTCACGCGGCCGTCGGGCCCGCGCACGAATTCGGTGGCCGAGAGGTAGTGCGGCTGTCCCGGCTCGCGCTCCTTGAGGAAGATGGAGAAGCCCAGGTCTTCGAACTGGAACATCGACCAGGTCCAGAAGAAGCCGCTGTGCTGCTGCACCGGTGGCGCGGACTCGTCGGTGCGCATCTCGGAGCGGATGCCCCAGGAATGGTCGCGCTGGCCCCACCAGGTCTGCGGCGTCACTTCGTGGCGCTGGCCGCCGATGGCGAACCAGCCGCGCCAGCGGCCGAACTGGGAGATGCGCACCATGTCCTCTTCCACCACGCCCTTGCGCTCGCGAAAGTTCTGCTTTTCCTGCGCAGCGGGGAAGCTGGCCTCGAAGTCCAGCTCGAAGCTCAAGCCCGAGCCGTTGTCGGCGAGTGTGAGGCGGTGCCGCGCCATGCCTTGCACCACCTGGATGCGCAGCGGCCCGGCGCCGGCCTCCAGCGGCGTGGCGCCCAGCGCGCGCGAGGCGCGGAAGTTGTGCTGCTGGCGGCCCACGGTGATGCCGGCGAACACGTCCATCACGCCCTTGTTGGGGTAATAGCCCATGCCGATGTCCAGGATCATGGGCACGCCATCGACCGAGCCCTCGACCGGGTGCAGCGTGTACCAGTAGCGCTCGGTGAAGCGGGGGTCGCCCTGGCCGGCGCGCTGCGCGAATGGTGCGGGGGCCTGGTGACCGATCAGGTCGTCCTGGGCAGACATCATGGGCAAACTCCTTGGGTGTCGGCCGCTGGGCGCGGCGCGGTCATCGATGAAAAGTCGGCACTGGGCACCAGGCGACGCTGCGCCTTGAGCGTGTGGCGAAGGGCCATGCGCAGCTGTTCGTGCAGCTCATGGTTGAGCGAGGTGCTCAGGCCTGCCGGTGGCGAGAACAGCCAGTCCGTGAACAAGCCAAAGCGGCGCTCGGCGTCGGCCAGCGCGGCCAGCAGCGCGGCCTGGGTCTCAGGTGGTCGCGGCGATGGGGGCGCGATGCCGCGGGGCGCGGCCTGCCCAGCGGCGGCCAGTCGGGCCGCCGCCTGTGCGAGGCAGGCTTCGAGCAGTTCGAGCTGTTCGCGCGCCACGTCGGGCGACCAGACCACCATGCGCTCCACCTTGCCCAGCACGTCCAGCACCCCGGCCAGCTGCGAGCGCGCGTGGTCGCTCCGCAACTCCGGAAGAACCTCCTCGCGCAGCGCGCGGCAGATGCTGCCCATCAGGGCGTCCAGCGGCTGGTTCATGCGGCCTCCGCGATCAGCTTGTTGAGTTCCATCAGCGTGGAGGTGAGCTGAAAGCCCATCGCGGCCATGCGCACGTCGCGCGAGCGCCCGGTCTGCACGCGGATCATGGCGCCCATCAGCATGGCGGCCATCTTGAATTGCACCTGCACCTCGTAGTAACGCACCACCTCGGGCCGCACCCGCAGGCCGGTCTTGGCCTCCCAGCGCTGGTGGAACACCTCGGGCTCGATCAGCCCGCCGATGCGCCTGGTGCCGGCCGCGAAGGTGCGCAGCCCGGCCCAGGCCAGATCGGCGTGCGGGTCGCCCAGGTGCACCAGCTCCCAGTCGAGGATGGCGGTGATGCGGCCGTCCTGCTGCAGGAAGTTGCCCACCCGGTAGTCGCCGTGCACGATGGTGATGCGCTCGGCTTGGGGCGCGTTGGACTCCAGCCAGCGCATGGCGTAGTGCATCTGCGGCGGCGTCGGCCCGCTGCCCAGCTGGGCATGGCGCGCCCACTGGCGCGTCTCGTGCAGCGCGGTGGTCTGCGGTGTGATGGCGCCGTCCTGCGCCCAGGCGGCCAGCGGCGTGGTGGTCCAGTCGAAAGCGTGGATGGCCCCCAGGGCATCGGCGAAGTCCTGGCCCAGCGACCGGTTGGCGGCTTCGCCGCGCTCGTGCGCGCCGCGCCAGGGCGTGGGGGTGTCGCCGGCCACGCGCTGCGTGACCACGAAGGGCGCGCCGAGGATGGCCGGATCGTCGCTGTGCCCGTAGACCTTGGGAATCGGCAGGCCGGGCACGCTGGCCAGGGCGGCCAGCGCCTCGTACTCGGGCCGCGAGCTGTAGGGGGAGAACAGGCCGCCCGGGTCGCCCACGCGCAGGATGAGTTCCAGCGGCGGCTCACCGGGCGACTCGGCGGTGAACCCGAGGGTCACCCAGGACATGCCGGCCGGAAAGCGCGTCAGCCCGCTCACCTGGACCGGCTTGCCCCAGCGCGCGGACAGCCACGATTGAAGGCGCACCGGCAGTTCGGGCGCCGAGGGATCGAAGACAGGTTTCACGTTATCAGGCGGCTGCCTTGAACAGCAGGTTGGGCAACCACAGGGAGAGCGCCGGCACGGCGGCAATGAGCAGGATGCGCAGCACGTCGGCGACGATGAACGGAATCACGCCACGCACCACGGTCATCATGGGGATGTCGGGCATGACCGAGCGGATCACGAACAGGTTCACGCCGATGGGCGGGGTGATCAGGCCGATCTCCACCACCATCACGACCAGGATGCCGAACCACACCGGGTCGTAGCCCAGGGCCAGGACGATCGGAAAGAAGATGGGCACGGTCAGCAGGATCATCGACAGGCTCTCCAGCACCGTGCCGAGCAGGATGTACAGCACGATCATGAGCAGGATGATCCCGAACGGCGGCAGGCCGCTGGCCTTGACCACCTGCAGCAGGCCTTCGTGCACGCCGGTGAGGTTCACGAACTCGCCGAACAGCGCAGCGCCCAGGATGATGGCGAACATCATGGCCGAGGTGCGCGCGGTGTCGACCAGGATCGCATAGATGTCCTTGAGCTTGAGCGAGTGGTGCGTCAGCGCGAACACCAGCGCCGCCGTCGCGCCGATGCCCGAGGCTTCGATGGAGGTGAAGAATCCGCCATAGATGCCGCCCATGACCACGCCGAAGATCAGCGCCACCGGCCACAGCGTGCGCAGCAGCGCCAGCTTGCTGACCGGCTCCTTGTCCTCGGCCAGCGGCGCGAGTTCGGGCTTGCGCCAGACCGACCATTTCACCGCCGCCATGTAGCCGCCGATGGCGATCAGGCCGGGCACGATGCCGGCGGCAAAGAGCATGCCGATGTGGGTCTGCGTGGCCACGCCGTACACCACCATGATCACGCTGGGCGGGATCAGGATGCCCAGCGTGCCGCCTGCGGCGACCGCAGCCGACGAGAGCGAGTCGCCATAGCCGAGCTTGCGCATGGAAGGGATGGCCACCTTGCCCATCGTCGCCGCCGTGGCCACGCTGGAGCCGCAGATGGCGCCAAAGCCGCCGCAGGCCACCACGGTCGCCATGGCCAGGCCGCCGCGGCGCTTGCCGATGAAGGCCTGAGCCGCACGGAACAGGTCGCCCGAGATGCCGGCACCGGCCACGAGGTTGCCCATCAGCACGAACAGCGGCAGCACGATCAGCGAATACACCAGCGTGCTGTCCTTGGTGACCGTGGCCACCATGCTCAGCGCGGGCGTGAGGCCGTTGAGCAGGACGTAGCCGCCGAAACCGGCAAAGGCCAGTGCCGTGGCGATCGGCACCTGGAACAGGATGAACGCGAACGCCACAAGAAAACCCAGACAGGCGGCGAGCATCAGATCACCTCGGTGGCGTGCGGCGCGGCGGGCGCGCGGGGTGGGCGAATGGAGCGCGCGGCAGCCAGCAGGAACGCCAGCGTGCTGACCACCGCCATGGCCCCGATGCCGCCGAGCACCCAGGAGAGCGGCACCCCCAGCAGCGGCGTGGCCTCGCCGTAGCTGGCCGCGCGCAGCGCCTGGCGGACCATGCACCAGGCGATCAGCGCGAACACCACGGCACCGATTGCGCTGCCGAGCACGCGCTGCACCTTGTGCATGCGCTCGGGCAGCTGGATCAGGTCCACGGTGATGTGGCCGAAGCCGATCGCCAGCAGGGGATAGATCGCAAAGATCATCAGGGCCAGCACCATCTCGAGCAACTCCGTGCCCCAGGGCAGCGGCGCGTTGAACAGGTTGCGCCCCACGACGTCGATGAAGACGGTGACCATGAGGACCAGCAACGCGACCGCGCCGATCGCTTCCAGGGCGCGGACCGTGCGCCCACCGGTGGCTTGTGCGATCATGGCGGCTTATCGGGCGGCGGCGATGTCGGCGCGCAGCTGGTCAAGCACCTTCTGCGGATCGGCCATGCCCTTCTTCTTCGCCTTGTCCATCCACTCGCGCTCGATGGGCAGCAGCACCTGCTTCATCTCTGCCAGCGCAGGGGCCGGGAACACCTCGGCGGGCTTGCCGGCCTTGCGCATGGTCTCGAAGGCGGCCTTGTCGCCATTGGCGTAGGCGCGGCCGATCTGGCGCGCGAACACATCGCCCGAGATGCGGGAGATCGCCTCGCGGTCTTCGGCCCGCAGCGACTTCCACTTGTCCTCGTTGATGCCCAGCACCAGCACGGTGTTGTAGACCGCGCCCGGCACGATGGTGGCGTAGGGCACAAGCTCGGTCAGCTTGAACGCGGGAATCGACTCGGGCGGCATGAAGGTGCCGTCAATCACGCCGGAGGACAGCAGCTCATAGGTCTCGCTCACGGGTTTGGAGATCGGCACCGCGCCCAGCAGCGTGAGCGCCTGGGTGGCGCTGGTCTGCGGGCTGCGCATCTTCAGGCCCTTGAAGTCCGCGACGCTGCGCAGCGGGCGCTTGGAGTTGAAGATCTGGCCGGGCGAGACGACGTAGACCGACAGCGGGTGCACGCCCTTGAATTCGTTGTAGGAGGCCAGGTGCTTGCGGTAGAAGCGGTCGGCCAGCGGTGCGTACACCTCGGGGTTGTCGCTCACGAAGGGCAGCTGCAGCACCTCGAGCAGGTCGAAACGGTTGGGCGTATAGCCCGGAATGAAGATCACCAGATCGGCCTGCCCGTCACGGGCCACATCGAACTGCGCCGGCAGCGTGCCCACCACCTTGGGCGCGGTCTCGATCTTCACGCGCCCCTGCGTGGCTTTCTCGACCTCGGCGATCCACGGCTCCACCACCTCCACGCGCATGGCCTGCCCGGGCGGCAGCCAGTTGGAGTATTTCAGGGTGGTGGTCTGCGCCACGGCGGGTGCGCCCGCGGCGAAGGCACCGGTCAAAGCGAGGGCGGCGGCGAGCCGGGGAAGGGAAAAACGCATGCTTGTCTCCTGGTGGATTGACGTGAGGACGACCAACGACTGACGGGCTATATAATAGACCGACGGGACGGTTTAAGAAATAAAATGGATGAAAAAATTCCCTAGGGATTTCCCGTATCACCAGTCGAATCATGCGACATCGCTGCTACTTGACAGATTTCTAACCAGACTCTTAGGACGGTTTTAATGACCCGAAAGCCCGACAACCCGCCGGACGCCGGCGCTCCGCGCCGCCGGCTCGCCCTGGCGGTGGCGCTGGCCTTGATGCTGCTGTGGGGCAGCAACTACAGCGTCCAGAAAGCGGTGATGGCGCAGATCGGGCCAGACGCCCTGGTCTTCGCGCGCTACCTCGTCACGCCGGCCTGTGCCGTCGCCCTCCTGCTGTGGCGCCACGGCTGGCGCTGGCCAAAGCTGGAGCGGCGCGACTGGCTGGGCCTGGCGGGCCTGGCCGCGCTCGGCCACGTCGCGCACGTCAACGTGATGACGCAGGCCATGCACCTGTCCACCGCCTTCTCCAGCGCCCTCATCTCTGCGCTCGGACCCATGTTCACGCTGTTGCTGGTGCACGTCCTGCACAGCCAGCGCTTCACCCGCCTGCAGCTGGGCGGTGTGGCCCTGGCGATGGCGGGCGTGCTGGTGTTCCTGTCGGACAAGTTCACGTGGAGCGCCCTGCCTTCGCCCATCGGGCTGTGGCACGGGCTTGCCGGGGAGCCGCCGGTCACGCTGCCCGGGCGCACGCAGGGCCTGGGCGATCTGCTGCTGTTGCTCGCCGCCCTGCTGTTCTCTGCCCACACCGTGGCCGCGTCACGGCTGTTCAGCCGCCACGGCGTCACGCTGGTCATGGCCTACACCACGCTGCTGGCGATGGTGCCGATGCTGCTCATCAACGCGCCGCAGGCGCTGCAGGTGCCCTGGGCCAGCCTGCCGGCGGCGATCTGGTGGGGGCTGCTGTGGTCGCTGGCGGTGGCGTCGTTCGCCGGCTGGCTGGCCTGGGGCTGGCTCAACGACCACCTCGGCGTGGCGCGCACCGCCCCCCTGCTCTACCTGTTGCCGCCCGTGGCCGGCTTCATCTCGTGGCTGGCGCTGGGCGAAACCTTCAGCGCCCTGAAGATCGCCGGCGCGGTGATGGCCGGCGTGGGCGTGGCGGCCACGCAGTTCAGCTATAGCCCGGCGGATGCTCCCCGCCATCGAAGCCCTTGAGGTAGACCTCGGTCAGGCGGTCCGCGAGTTCGTGCGGCGTCATGCCGCCACTGCGGCGGAACCAGCTTGCCGTCGAGATCATCGAGCCATAGAGGAACAGCGCATAGGCCGCGCTCTCGCGCCGCCGCCGCATGAGGTTGGGGTTGATGTCCGTGAGCAGGTCCACCACGAAGTCCAGCGCCTTGGCCTGTTCGAGCTTGATTTCCTGCTGCTGCAGCGGCGGCAGGAACTTGAGGTCGTTGGTCAGCACCGTGTGCTCGTGGCGCTTCTCGGCGGCCCGCGTCACCATGGCCCGCACCAGATGGATCAGGCGCTCCCGGCTAGTGCCCGGGCCCTGCGCGATCGCCTCCAGCTCGGCCACCGAGCGCATGATGTGCTCGGTGATGATCTCCAGCAGCAGGACCTCCTTGCCGGGGAAATAGTGGTACAGCGCAGACTTGGACATGCCCGCCGCCGCCGCGATGTCCTGCAGGCGGGCACTTTCGTAGCTGGTGCTGGCGAAGAGCGCCGCGGCGACATCGAGGATCTTCTGGCGCTTGTGGTCGTGGTTCCTTGCGAGTGATCGGGCCATCGTGTTCCAGCTCAGGTTTTTGAGCCGGCTATTCTGACGTAACTACACCACGCCACGTTCGCGAAGAACACCAAACTGCGCCTGGGAGACCCCAAGGAGTTCGTAGAGCACCTGATCCGTGTGTTGGCCCAGCGTGGGCGCGGTGCCCGCCTGCAGGCGCTGCATGCCGGAGAAGTTCAACGGCAGGCCCGCCGCGAGGTGGGGCCCGACCCCGGGCTGGTCGATCGTGGTGAACATCGGGTTGGCCGGCGAGCAGGCTTCATCCTGCGTGACCAGCTGCGCGAGGGTCTGGTACTTGCCCCAGCACGCGCCCTGCTTCGTCAGTGCCGCCGCCGCCTCGGCCAGGGTGTGCCGGCACATCCACGCCTCCACCAGCGCGCCCAGCTCCTTGCGCGCGCGAAAGCGGTGGCCTTCCAGGTCCAGGTCCAGGCCCAGGCGCTCGCCCAGTGCCTTCACGGCTTGCGTCAAGCCCATGGCCTCGCAGATCGCCTGCCATTGCTTCAAGGTCAGGCCGACGACGATCACGCGCTCACCGTCGGCCGTCAAGAAGTCGCGGCCGAAAGCGCCAAACAACTCGTTACCGTGGCGTTCACGATGTTGGCCGAGCTGCGCCTCCGCGATCAGGCCGAGGTGGCTCACGGCCGCCAGCGCCACGTCTTCGAGAGGCAGCTTCACGTGCTGGCCCTGGCCGGTCTTGAGGCGGTGGCGCTCGGCGGCCAGCAGGCCCACGGCCGCCATCTGGCCGGTGACCAGGTCCCAGGCCGGCAGCACGTGGTTGACGGCTTCGTTCGTGGCCGCACCGCGCTCGTCACCGGTGATGTAGGGAATGCCCACGCGCGAGTTGATGGTGTAGTCCACCGCCGAACCGCCGTGCCGGTCGCCCTGCACCGTGAGCTGGATCAGGTCGGCGCGCCGCTCCCTGAGCTTGTCGTGGTCGAGCCAGCCGCGCGGCGGAAAGTTGGTGAGCAGGATGCCCGCGTCCTCGCCGGGCGCGGTGATCAGCGCCATGGCGATTTCGCGCGCCTCGGGCTGGCCCAGGTCCAGCGCGACCGAGCGCTTGGACTTGTTGAGGCCGCACCAAAAGAGGCTCACGTCGTCCTGGGTCACGGGCCAGCGCTTGTAGTCCAGCCCGCCACCCAGGGTGTCGATGCGGATCACGTCGGCGCCCATTTGCGCGAGCGTCATGCCGCCCAGGGGCGCGGCCACGAAGGCGGCGGCTTCGATGACGCGCATGCCGCTGAGAATGGGTTTCATGATGAAAGTGCGTCTTCCAGCAGGCTGCGGCCGATGACCTTGAGCGCCAGGGTTTCCTCCGCGCCCTCGAAGATGGAGAGCACGCGGGCATCCACGAAGTAGCGGCTCACCGCGCTTTCCTCGGCGTAACCCATGCCGCCGTGCAACTGCAGTGCCTCGCGCGTGACCATCTCGGCCGAGCGGCAGGCCAGCAGCTTGACCAGGCTGGCTTCCATGCGCCCTGCGCCGGCGTTGAGTTGCTCGGCGATCGCATAGGCCAGCGTGCGGCAGGCCGCCAGCCGCGCGGCCATGCGCGCGAGCTTGGCCAGGGTGAGCGCATAGTCCTGCAGCGGCGCGCCGAACACCTTGCGATCGGCCGTGTAGCGCATCGAGGCGCGCAGCGCCGCGCGCATCACGCCACAGGCTCGGGCCGAGGTCTGCATGCGCCCGCCGACCATGCCGGCCATGGTGAAGTAGAAGCCCTTGCCCAGGCCCCCCTCGCCGCCGATGACATGGGCATCGGGCACCAAGAACTGGTCGAAGGCCAGGTCGAACGAGTGCATGCCGCGGTAGCCGATGGTGGGGATGGCCTTGCCGCGCAGGCGCCCGCCGCCGGGCTGCTCGAAGTCGAAGGCATGGCCGTCATAGGAAGGCTTTTCCACCAGCAGCACGCTCAGGCCCCGGTGGCCGGCCGATCGGTCGGGGTGGGTGCGCGCGACCACCATCAGCAGGCCGGCCTTGCCCGCGAAGGTGCACCAGGTCTTGGCACCGCTGAGCAGCCAGCCACCTTCGGTGCGCGTGCCCTTGAGCGCCAGGCTGGCCACGTCGGAGCCGTAGTCGGGCTCGGTGATGGCGATGGCGCACAGCGGGTCGCCCGCCGCGATGCGCGGCAGCCAGGTGGCCTTCTGCTCGTCGGTGCCGCCGCTGATGAGCGCGCGGCTCAGGATCTCGGGCCGCGTGATCAGGCTGCCGGCCGCGGCCAGCGAGGCTTCGGACAAGGCTTCGGTGACGACCACCATCATGGTCGCGTCCTCGCCCTCGTCGGGTCCGGTGCCGCCGTGCGACTCCGGAATGGACAGGCCGAACACGCCCATGTCGCGCATGGGCTGCAGCAGCGATTCGGGCACGGTTTCGTCGTGCCGGTGGATGTGCTCGGCCTGTGGCGAGACCACGTCGGCGGCGAAGCGGCGGAAGGCGTCCTGCGCCATCACCACCGGGTCTTGCAGCGCCACGCTGCCCAGTTCCACCGCGTCACCGGCGGCCACCAGGGCACGGCCCGCCGCCGTGAGCGCCTGCGCGCCACAGGCCGCACCGCGCAGTGCGGCCCAATCGGCATCGGCACCCAGCTGCTGCAGGGGCGCAAGCGGCAGGCCGAATTCGATGTGCAGCGCCTCCAGGCGCGGCAGCAGCGCGGCGATGGCGTCCACCGCGAAGATCAGGGCCAGTTGCGACTGCAGCGCATCACCATCGAGCCGCGCCAGCGCGGTCTCGGCGGCCAGCAGGTCGGCGCTGGCCCAGGCGATCTCGAAGGTCGCGACCTGCTGCTCGTCCAGCTTCGCGCTGTCGAGCTTGCCGCCCGGGGCGCAGGCCCTGGCCAGCGCGGCCACGCCGTGCTCGAACAGCGGGCGCAGCCGCGCCAGCAGCGCGCGCGCCCGGTCCACCTGGGGTGCCAGTTCCGCGGCAGCCATCACGCCGCCGCCGCCACGCGGGCGCTGTCGAGGTGGGCCTGGGCCAGGCGCGCGGCTTCGCGGCCGGTGTAGGCACAGGCCTGGGTGCCGCCGTCGCCGTAGTCTTTCACCGCATCGCCCACGTGCCAGAGGTTGGCCAGGGGCGTGGTTTGAGGCATGTCGAAGCCGGCGCAGGAGCGCTGGGCCGGCCAGCCGTCGCGCATCACGCGCACCGACAGCATCTTGGCCTGCGCGAAGCCGGGGAACTCGTCGCGCAGGTCCTGCAGCGAGGCCTCGATCTCGGTCTTCTCGTCGAAGTCACCGATGGCCGGGCGTGGCACGGCGTAGGCCACGTACTGGTACCAGCCGGCCGGCGCGAGCTCGGGGCAGGTGGCGGTGAGTTCGCCCATGTTGCACAGGCGGCGCGTCTTGCCGAAGGTGACCAGGCCGGGCACGTCCACCAGCCGCTGCTGCGTGGCGAAGTTGATGACGATGTTGGCCGAAGGCCGGGGCGCGGTGTGCGCGAGCTCGATGTAGTCGGCGCCGAAGGCTTCGCCGCCGGGCAGGTCCACCGTGGCGCGCGGGCCGATGTTGCTGATCACGGTGCGCGCCTGGATGCGCGTGGCCACGCCCTCCTTCATCACGGTCACGCCGCTGGCCAGGCCGTCCTGGGTGTGCAGCTGGGTCACCGGCGCGTCGAGCCAGATCTCGCCGCCGGCCTTTCGGATGCCGTCGGCCAGGTCGTTCCACAGGCCCACGGTGCCGCGCGGGCAGAAGCCGAAGCGCTTGAACGCGCCCTTCACCGCAAAGTAGGTGAGGAAGGCGCGCGCGGGCACCTCGTCGTCGTTGGCGGCGAAGATGGCGGCGCACAGGTTGCGGAAGATCGCGTGCACGGTCTCGTTCTTCGTGTACTGGCTGAGCCACTCCTTGGTGCTCATCTTGGCCTCGGGCAGGTCGCCGGCGCGGGCGTCGGCGAACTTGGTGCCGATCTTGGCGGCCTGCTTGGTGAAGGTGCCCAGCAGCATGCCCCAGCCGCCCTTGGCCACGTTGATGATCTTGCCGTCGATGAGGAACACGGTGGCCGGGCTGGGCTCGCGGATGTCCAGCGGCACGCCCAGCAGACCGAAGGTTTCCTCGAACACGCCGCCGCGCTCGATGGCGATGGCGCCGATGTTGACGGTGAAGCCGTCGATCTGCTCGCTCGATGCGCGGCCGCCGACGCGGCCCAGGCTCTCGACGACCAGCACCTTGCGGCCGGCGGCCACCAGGCGCGCTGCGGCGCTGAGCCCGCCGGCGCCGGCACCGATCACGACCGCGTCGTACACCGTGTTGTGTGTGTTCATGGGTTTGTCTCCTGTGGGATGGAAAGGGGGGCGCTCAGGGCGGCGCGGCGCAGGGTTTCGCGGGCGCGGGCCACCACCGGCAGATCGACCATCTTCGAGCGGTACTCGGCCGCGCCGCGGCCCTCGCGCTCGGCGGCCTCGAAGGCGTCGATGGCGCCGCGCGCGTGTTCGATGTCTTCGCGAGAAGGGGAAAAGCCGGCGTTCATCACCGCGACTTGTGTGGGGTGGATGCACAGGCCGCCCACGAAGCCGAGCTGGCGGGCCAGGCGGATGGTCTGCGCGAAGGCCTGGGCGTCGCCATAGTCGGCGATGGAGCAGGGGAAGCCGAAAGGCAGGATGCCGGCGCGCCGGCAGGCAAACAGCACCATCTGGTTGGGCAGCATCAGCGCCTCGCGCACCGGCGCCATGCCGGCGCAGGCCGAGAAGTCCTCGGGGCCGAGCATCATGCCCAGCATGCGCGGCGTGCTGCGCGCGATGGCGTCCAGCTCCGAGAGGGCCTGCACGTCTTCGATCAGCGCAATCAGCCGCGTGTGCCCTGCAGGCAGGCCGCGCTGCGCCTCCGCGCGGTCGATGCGCCGCGCCACTTCGCGCACGGTGGCGTCGTCGTTTACCTTGGGCAGCACCAGCGCGCTCACGGCCGGGCCCACCGCGGCGTCGATGTCGGGCGCGGCGATCTCCCAGGGCTGGTTCACGCGCACCAGCACCGGCGTGCCATGGGCCGCGATGGCGGCGGCGGCTCGCGGCACGGCATCGCGCGCCTGGGCCTTCAGCGCCAGCGGCACGCTGTCTTCGAGGTCGAGCACGCAGGCATCGGCGCCGCGCGCATGCGCGCGCTCGACAAAGCGCGGCACGTGCGCGGGCACGAACAGCATGGAGCGCCAGATCGGGTCGTTGCGCATGGCCAGGCTCAACCCAGCGTGGCGCGGGCCGCCATGCCCACCTGGCCGAGCGCGTCCTGCGTCCAGAGCTCGACCGTGTCGCCGTCGGCCGCCGCGCAGAGCTGCAGCGTGTCGGTGTCGAACGCGGGGTGCAGGGCGCGGAATGAAAACGACCGCACGGGCACACCCGGCCGCCCGCGCGCCAGCAGGTCCAGCAGCGCGGTGGCCAGCAAGGGGCCGTGCACGACCAGCGCGGGGTAGAACTCCTCGCGCACCGCGTAGTCGCGGTCGTAGTGGATGCGGTGGCCGTTGTAGGTGAGTGCAGAGAAGCGGAACAGCAGCGCGGGATCGGGACTGAGCATGGCCGACCACTGCGCCGCTTTCGCGGCCTTCTCGCCCGCCGGCAACGGCGCGGGGCCGGTGGGGGCTTCGCGGTAGACGATGTTCTGCGTCTCCTGGATGCAGACGCGGCCATCCTGCTCCAGCCGGTGGTCCACGGTGACGAAGACCAGCGGGCCGCTGCGGCCCTCCTTCAGGTCCACGCTGCGCACGGTGGAGGTCTTGCGCGCGGTCGCGCCCAGGCGCAGGGGGTGCTCGCACTGCAGCGCGCCCGCCGCCCACATGCGGCGCGGCAGCGGCACCGGCGGCAGGAAGCCGCCGCGCTGCGGATGGCCGTCGACACCGGTGGCGGCGCGCGAAGGCGCCTCCAGAAAGTACAGCCAGTGCCAGGGCAGCGGCAGCGCATCGCCTGCGGCCGCAGGGGTGGCGTGGTCCAGCAGCCCGCTCAGGGCGACGGCGGGAAAGGGCTCCAGCGCCTGTTCGGCGACTTGCTCACGCCCGATCCATTCGCGCAAGTGCGCCATGTCGATGTTCATGCGCGCGCCGCCTCGGGTGTCAGCAGGGACACCCCCAGCGCCACGCGCCGCACCAGCCAGGGGCTGGGCCGGTAGCGCGGGTCGCCGGTCTGGGCCTGCAGGGTGCGAAGGATCTCCAGGATGCGCGCGCCGCCGATGCGCTCGCCCCAGGCGAGCGGCCCGTGCGGATACCCCAGGCCGAGTTTCACCGCGTCCTCGATGTCGGCCACGCTGGCGATGCCGCGCTGCGCAATGTGGGCCGCGATGTTGACGATGGTGGCGAGCACGCGCTGGGCGATGAAGCCCGGGCTGTCGTTGATGACCGTGACCGGCACGCCATCAGCGGCCAGCAGGCCCCAGGCGGTGTCGCGCGCGGCAGCCGAGGTGAGTGCGGTGAGCATGAGCGTGCGCCGCAGGGCCAGCGGCACCAGCGGGTCAACGGCCACGGTGCGCGAAGCGTCCAGGCCGAGCTCGGCGGCCGCGTGGCTGGCGTCACCGCCCCAGGGCTGCACGATGCAGACCTCGGCCTGGGCCGCGTCGTCGGTGAGCCGCGCGCCCGCGCCGCTGAGCTGGGCCGCCAGCCCGGCGCGTCCGCTGGCCTGCGGAGCGATCCACACGGCCGCCCCCGCGCGCGGCGCTGGCCCGGTGCGCGCGGGCCCGGCGCGGCGGGTGTCGCCGTCGTAGGTGTACCAGCCCTCGCCTGTCTTGCGACCGAACAGGCCGGCGGCCACGCGCGGCGCCACCAGCGAGGAGGGGCGAAAGCGCGGCTCGTGCTGGAACTGCTCGTAGATCGAGGCCATGACCTTGCTCGACACGTCCAGGCCGGTGAGGTCCAGCAGCTCGAAGGGGCCCATGCGGAAACCCGCGCCTTCGCGCAGCACGTCGTCCACATCGGCCGGCGAGGCGACCTGTTCTTCGAGCACCCGCAGGCCTTCGGTGTAGAGGCCACGCCCGGCGTGGTTCACCAGGAACCCGGGCTGGTCGGCCGTGACCACGGCGCGGTGGCCCGCACCGTTCACCAGCTCGCTCAGGGTCTGGACCGTCTGCGGCGAGGTCCGCAGCGCGGCGATCACCTCGGCCACCTTCATGAGCGGCACCGGGTTGAAGAAATGCAGGCCCGCCACGCGCGACGGGTGGCGGCAGACGGCGGCCATGTCGGCCACGGTGAGCGACGAGGTGTTGCTCGCCAGCACGGTGGTCGGCTCAACCACGTCTTCGAGCGCCGCGAAGAGTTGGCGCTTGACGGCCAGGTCTTCCACGATGGCTTCGATCACCACGTCGCAGCCCGCGAGCCCGGCGATCTCGTCGCAGGCCGAGACCTTCGCGCGGATGGCCTCGAAGGCCTCGGCACTGAGACGGCCTTTTTCCACGCCACGGCCGATCATGCCGAGCGCAAACTCGACGGCCTTGCCGGCGGCACCGGGCGCGGCGTCGAAGCAGCGCACGCGGTGGCCCGCCTGGGCGAACAGCTGAACGATGCCGCGCCCCATGGCGCCGGCGCCGACCACGCCCAGAGTGAGCGGTTTCACGTTGTTGGAGGTCATGGCTTCATTGGCCCTTGAAGTCGGGCTTGCGTTTGTCGAGGAAGGCGCGCATGCCCTCGGTCTTGTCGGCGGTGTCGAACAGCAGCAGGAACTCGCGGTTCTCCAGCGAGAGCGCCGCCTCCAGCGGCAGGTCGGCACCCTGGCGCAGCACGCTGCGCGTGGCGCGCACGGCCTTGGGCGGCATGCGGGCGGCCTTGCGCGCCAGTTCGGTGGCGCGCTCCAGGGCCTTGCCCTCGGCGGCCAGCTCGGCCACCAGGCCGAGCTGGAAGGCGCGTTCGCCGCTGATCATCTCGCCGGTCAGCAGCATGAGCGAGGCCACCTGCTTGCCCACCGTGCGCACCAGGCGCTGCGTGCCCCCCGCCCCGGGCATGATGCCCACGGCCAGTTCGGGCTGGCCGAACCGCGCGCTGGCATCGGCCACGATGAAGTCGCACATCATGGACAGCTCGCAACCCGCGCCCAGCGCGAAACCGCTCACCGCCGCGATGGTGGGTTTGCCGCAGCCAGCCACTGGCGCCCAGTACTGGCCCAGGTCGATGTCGGCCACGTCCTGCGCGCCCTTGTCCACCAGCAGGTTGAGGTCGGCGCCCGCGGCGAACACGCCCTCCCCGCCCGTGATCACGATCGCGCGCACCGCGTCGTCGTCGGCCAGCGTGCGCACCGCCTGCGCAATGGCCGCGCGCATGCTCAGGTCGAGCGCGTTGCGCTTCTCGGGCCGGTTGAGGACGACGGTGCCCACCGCACCCTCTCGCAGCACCCGCACGGCTTCTTCACGGCTCATCGTTTCACCCCCGGCCGCGCCACGAAATCCGCCACGCGCTTGTTCACATAGGCATCGTGCCCTTCGACGAAATCGTCGCCCTGCAGGCAGACGGCCTGGTCGTTTTCTTCCCGCGCCAGTTCCTCGGCCAGCGAGGTGGAGGGGTGGTTCAGCCGCGCCTTCATGCGCGCGAAGGCCTCGCGCGGCAGCAGCGCCAGCTCGGCGGCCTGGGCGACGGCGGTGGCCATCACCTGGGCGTCGGCCACCAGCGTGTCCGCCAGTCCGATGCGATGCGCCTCGTTGCCGCTCACCGGCACGCCCTCGGTGAGGACGCGGCGCGCCACCGGCAGGCCCACGCGGCGCGGCAGCGTGAGCAGCTGGCCCCAGTCGGGCACAAGGCCGAGCTTGAGAAACGGGAACAGGATCTTGGTGCCCTCGCCGACCACGATGCGGTCGCCCATCAGGGCCAGGCCCACGGCCGCGCCCGCGCCGATGCCTTCGATGGCGCTGACCACCGGCACACCAGCCTCGGCGATGAGCTGGCACAGCCGGTGGATGTGGCGCATGCGCTCGCGCGCCTGGGCCTCGCTCAGGCCCACCATGCTGGGCACGTCGCCCCCGGCGGAGAACACACCTTGTGCGCCACCGAAGACGATGGCGCGCACGGTGCCATCGCCCAGCAGCGCGGCCAGCGCTTCGGTGAGCTGCTGGCGCACGTCGAAATCGATGGCGTTGCGCTTGTCAGGGCGGTTGATGAGCAGCCGCGCCACGTGCGGCGCGGGGCGGTCCACCAGCACGACGGGCCCGCTCATCATGCGCCCTCGAGGCCGACGATGGAGACCGAGCACACGTTTTGCGAAGGCTGCCCGCCCAGGTTGTGGGTGAGGCCGATCTTCGGGTCTTTCAACTGGCGCGGGCCGGCCCGGCCCTGCAGCTGGAGGTACATCTCGTAGAGCATGCGGATGCCGCTGGCGCCGATGGGGTGGCCAAAGCACTTGAGGCCGCCGTCGATCTGGCAGGGGATGGCGCCATCGGCGTCGAACTTGCCGTCGAGGAAATCGCGCACCGCTTCGCCCTCGCCGGACAGGCCCAGGTCTTCCATGGTCACGAGTTCGGTGATGGAGAAGCAGTCGTGCACCTCGGTCATGCTCACTTCCCTGGCGGGGTTGGCGATGCCGGCCTCGGCGTAAGCCTTGCGGGCGGCGATGCGCGCGGTGTGCACGTAGCTGCCATCCCACTCGTTCGAGTGCATCTCCCAGCCGTTGGACACCGCGACCTGCAGGGCCTTGAAGGTCACGAGGTCGCGCTTGCCCATCGCTCGCGCGATCTCGGGCCGCGTGACAATGACGGCCGCCGCCCCGTCGGAGACCCCCGCGCAGTCGTACAGGCCCAGGGGCTCGGCGATGATGGGCGCCTTGAGCACCTGCTCTTCGGTCACGGCCTGGCGGAAGTGGGCCTTGGGGTTCTTCGCGCCGTTGGCGTGGCTTTTGATGGAGACGCGCGCGATGGCGCGCTTGAGCAGGGCCGGGTCCACGCGGTGCTTGCGCTGGTAGGCCGAGGCCAGTTGCGCGAAGTTGGCCGGGGCCACGGCGTTGGGGTACCACTGCGGGATGTAGGTGCCCACGGCCGAGACCGGCAGTCCGCCGTAGCCGGTGTCTTTCAGTTTCTCCACACCGAGCGCGATGGCGATGTCGCAGGCGCCCGCCGCCACGGCGTACACCGCCGCGCGGATGGCCTCGGAGCCACCGGCGCAGAAGTTCTCGACCCGCGTCACGCCGATGTTGGGCAGGCGCAGGGCGATGCCCATGGGCGTGCCGCCCCGGCCGGTGCCCACGTCGTCCATGTGGGTGGAGTACCAGGCGGCGTCGAGCTGCTCGGGCACGATCCCGGCGTCGGCCATGGCCTCGTTGTAGGCCTCGACCATGAGGTCTTCGGGGCTGGCGTCCCAGCGCTCCCCGAACTTGCTGCACCCCATGCCGAGAATGGCGACTTTGTCCTTGATGCCGATGGGCATGGCTTACTCCTTGGATGCGGTGGTGTCGGCGGCGCGGGCCACGGGCGTGGCCTTCCAGAAATAGCGCGTGAAACCGCGCAGTTCGTCGATGTCCTTGATGCGGAAACACATCTCGACCTCGGTGCCCGAGGCGATGTCGCCCTTGGCCACGTCGGTGAACTCCATGAGGATGCGGCCGCCCCCCTCGAAGTCGACCTGGCCGTATTGGTGCGGTGGCGCCCGGTGGAACGAGAGCGACTCGGCAGACCAGCTCAGCACCTGGCCACGCCGCTCGGCGAGCTTGTGAGGCTTCTGCGTGTCCTGCAGCGGCTTGCCCTGGTCGTAGGAAATGCGCGAGGGCGGGAAGTGCACAGAACCGGTGACCTCGCAGCGCCCGGCCACCAGGCCCAGGATGGCGGCGCGGTGGCGGTAGGCGGTGCTCAGCGCGGTCTTGCGGTCCTGCTCGCCGCGCATGCCGCGCTCCAGGCGAAGCTGCTCGCGAAACGAGAGGAACTTGGTGTAGCTCTGTTCTTCCACGCCGCGCGCGAGCCAGCCCGAGACGCCGCGCGCCGGGCGGAAGGCCGCGATGGCCGGCGTCACCCGCAGCACCACGGCCTGTGCGCCGGCACCGAACTGCGCCAGCAGGATGTGCTGGCCCGCCTGCGCGCGCTCCAGCACCGCCGCGAGCATCAGCAGCGCGTGCGGCGTGCCGGTCTCGCCCACCGTGGCGGCCAGCGAGTCGGCCACCGCCTCGGCGCGGATGCCGCAGGCCTTGGCCAGTTGCGCATCCATCTTGGCGAAGGTGGTGGGGAAGATGAAGTGGTCCACGGCGGCGGCGGCCACACCGGCCTTCTGCAGCGCGGCGGCGATGGCGCGGGGCCCCAGCTTGCTGATGCCTTCGTCGCGCACCCAGCGCTCCTCCCAGTGGTAGTCGATGTCTTCGCCGGCCATGCGGAAGTGGTCCACGAAATCGACGGTGAGCGTGGCACTGCCGAGCACTTCGGCGATCACGTTCTCGTGCCCGAGGGTGACGGCGGCGGCGCCGTCGCCGCAATCGAGCTCCTGCGAGCTGGCGGCGCGGGTCTTGCGGTGGTCGGTGGCGATCACCAGGGTGTTGCCGCCGCGCGCGTTCACGCGGTCCAGCCCGGCGACCAAGGCGCTCAGCGCGGCGCTGGGGGAGCCGCCCATGTCCACGGCCTGCACGTTTTCGTCCAGCGTGAGCGCTTCGCAGACCACGCCGGCGTTGAGCCGCTCGGCAAAGGGCAGCGTGCTGGAGACGAGCTGCACGCTGTCGATGTGGCTGCGGTCATCGGCCGCGCCCAGGCAGTCGCGCGCCGCGGCCACCGCCATGGTGATGCTGTCCTCGTCCCAGTTGGCCATGGAACGCGTTCCCTTGCGGCCCGCGAACTGCGGTGCGTACCAGGCGTTGGCCTGGGCCACGGCCTGGCGGCTCAGGCGCAGCCGAGGGATGTAGCTGCCGTATCCGGTGATGCCTGCTGTCATGTGTCTATTCTTTCGAGGTGTTGCCGCAGAAAGCGGCCCAGGTCCTGGAGGGCCGCGCGCGCTTCGGGCAGCTGCGCGGGAAATTGCTGGAACACGTGGATCATGTGGTCCCACACCTGCAGGGTGGCGTCCACACCGGCCTCTTTGGCGCGCGCCACGAAGTCGCGCGAGTCGTCGAGCACGGTCTCGCGGTCGCCCACCTGGGCCAGCAGCGGCGGCAGCCCCTGGAGGTCGGCGAACAGGGGCGAGACCAGCGGGTCGGCCGGGTTGCCCTCCTTGCCCAGGTAGTTGCGGGCCATGGCCACGATCATGGGCCGCTGGTGGATGGGGTCGCTGGCGGCGCGCGTGCCGTAGCTCGCACCCGAGGCCGTGAGGTCGGTCCACGCGGACATGAGCACGGCGGCAGCGGGCAGCGGCTGGCCGGCGTCGCGCAGGCGCAGCAGCAGGCTCAGCGCCAGGCCGCCCCCGGCGGAGTCACCCGCAAGCGCGATGTGCCGGGCCTCGAAGCCCTGGCCGATCAGCCATTGCCACGCCGCCGACGCATCGTCGAGCGCGGCGGGGTACCGGTGTTCGGGCGCGAGGCGGTAGGCCACGCCCAGCACGCGGCATTGCGCGGCGGCGGAGAGCCGGGCCATCAGCTCGCGGTGCGAGACCAGCGAGCCCACCTGGAAACCGCCGCCATGGAAGTACAGCACCGCGCGCTGCGCATCGGCCCCGGGTGCGCTGACCCACTGGGCCTCCACGCCATCGGCATTCACGTCGTCGATGGTCGCGTCCACCGGTGTGCCGCCAAAGAGCGTGTCCCAGTCCTGGCGCATCTGAGCCACTGGGGTGTCGCGCTTCCAGCTGCCGTAGACCCGGCGCACGCGCTCGATCACCTGGTCGACCGCACCGCTCATGCGCCGCACCCCATGCCGCCCGACACGCCCAGCACCTCGCCGGTGATGAACGCCGCGTCTGCGCGAGCCAGGAAGGCCACGGCGGCGGCCACCTCGTCGGGCGTGCCCAGGCGGCCGGCCAGCGTGGCGCCGGTCATGGCCGCCAGCAGCTTGTCGCCGCCCTGCTCCAGCGCCTGGCGCAGCAGCGGGGTGTCGATGGGGCCGGGCGCGATGACGTTGGCGGTGATGCCCTTGTCGCCGTTCTCGCGCGCGATGGAGCGCGTGAAGGCGATCACGCCACCCTTGGCAGCGGCATACACCGCGCCGCCTCGCGAGCCCAGGCGACCGGCTTCGGAAGCGATGTTGATGATGCGCCCATGCCCTGCGGCGCGCATGGCCGGCAAGGCCGCGTGCGTGGTGGCGAACACCGATTCGAGGTTGACCGCGATCAGGCGGCGCCAGTCCTGCGGCGTGGTGCGGGTGAAGAAGGCATGCTGATCCACGCCGGCGTTGTTCACCAGGATGTCCACGGGGCCGTGCGCCTGCAGCACGGCGGCGACCTGCTCGAAGTCGGTCACATCGAGCCGCACGGCGTGCGCCCAGATGCCGTCGGCCAGCGCCTGCGCGGCGTCGATGTCGAGGTCGGCGATGGTCACCATCGCGCCGTCGGCGGCCAGGCGGCGCGCGATGGCCGCGCCGATGCCCTTGGCGCCACCGGTGACGAAGGCTTTGCGGCCCGCGAGGGGCGGAGTCGGAGGGCTCATCTCAGCACGCCTTCGAACCGAAGCGGGAGCTGCGGGGGTGTTTCATCCTAGCGACCCGTGAAGTGGGGGGCGCGCTTCTCGATCACGGCGGCCAGGCCTTCGCGCGCGTCGGCCATGCCCGAGAGATGGGCCTGCATGCGGTTTTCTTCGGGCATGCAGGCGTCCACGCCGCTGCTCAGACCGTTCCACAGCAGCCGCTTGGTGCCCGCCAGCGCGGCTGGCGCGCCAGCGGCGAGCTGGCGCGCCAGCGTGAAGGCTTCGTCCTGCAGCTGTTCGTCGTCCACGACGCGGGTGATCAGGCCCATGGCCAGGGCCTGCGGCGCGGTGATCACCGGGTTGAGCATCAGGATCTCCATCGCCTTGCGCAGGCCCACGAGGTGGGTGAGCGTGACCGAGACGCCCGCATCCGGCACCATGCCCACGCGCGTGGCGCCGGCGAGGAATTTCGCCGAGGCGCCCGCGACCACGAAGTCGGACGAGCACACCAGGCCCATGCCACCGCCACCGGCCGCAAAGCCCTGCACCGCGCTGACCACCGGAGCGTTGAGCCGCATCATCATGGAGGCGACGATCTGCAGGTAGGACGTGGCCATGCGGATGTAATCGGGCAGCGCCTCACCCTTGGAGAGAAAGGTGTGCACGTCGCCACCGGCGCAGAAATTCCTGCCCTCGCCGGTGATCAGCACCGCGCGCACGCGGCCATCGCCGTGCACCGCCGTCATCACCTCGTGCAGGGCTTTCAGCATGGCCATGTCCAGGCCGTTGGCGGCTTCGGGCCGGTTCAGGCGGATGTGGGCCACGCCATCGGCGTGCAGGGCCAGCAGGGCCGGTCCTTCGGCGATCCGCATCTGAGGCGGCGGCGTGTGCTTGTCTTCGGGTGCCATGGGGTGTCTCCTGCGGGTGCGCTAGATGAGGAAGGCCATCGAATACAGCGCGGTCTCGTTGTTGACCAGCACCACCTTCTTGCGCGCCATCCGCAGGGCACCGCCCTCGCGGCGCAGTGTGTGCTCGTTGCGCGAGGCCCAGATGGTGTCGCCCCGCGCCGGGGAGGACTCGAACACCATGGCGTTGGAGGTCACCAGCAGTTCCGCGCCATCCTGCTTGAGGATCTCCACGTTCGAGACCACCCGCCGCAGGCGCGACTGGGGCGTCTGGCTGTAGCGCTTGCCGGTGTGGAACTGGCGGATGCGCAGCGCGATGCGCGAGCGGTTGTCGTAGATGATGGACATCTCCTGCTCGGGATCGCCGCCCTCCCCATTCGCCGGGATCCAGTAGACGCCGTCGTCGGTCCAGAGGGCCTCCCACTCGTCGTAGGCGTGGTCGTCCTGGTAGCGCGCCTCGCGGTAGATGAACTGCGTCACCTCGTCAAGCAGCGAGCGGGCATCGGGCACGGAACTCATGCGGCCTCCATCATGGATTTGTAGTGGCGCCAGATGCCGCGCGAGGGGGTTTCATCGGTGTTGTCGCTGATGCGGTAGCCGTTCTCGTCCAGGCGCTCGCGGTGGCGGCCCCGGCCGAGGTAGAGCCATTCCGGGTTGCTCGACTGCACGCCGAGCTGTGTGCGCTCGTACATCGCCGCGTCGTCGGCCAGCAGAAAGCCGGCCGGCCCCACCGAGCCCATGGTCTGCTGGCGCAGCCGGCGGTTGATGTCGGGCGCACCCTTGAACTGGATGGCGGTGACGTGCTGCACCGTGTGGTCCACCGACAGCGGCTGCAACACGAAGAGCTGGATCTCCGCGATGAACAGGTTGGGGAAGATCATGATGTGCGGCGTGCCGTCGATCATGATCGCGCGCGCCTTGTCCTTGCCGTAGGCGGCTTCCATCTGCGCGACGTAGGCCGGCAGCCGGTCGGCCGTGGTGCCGAACCAGCCCATGGGCACATCGCGCTTGCGGAACTCGGGGCGCAGGTCGTTCTCGGTGTGGCCCTTGCCGAAGTCGCGCGAGACGGCGGTGGAGTCGCTGTCGTAGAGCGTGCCAATGCCACTCTGCGCCACCTCGAAGATCGAGGCGTGCACGAACGAAGGGTGGTACCCGTCGGTTTCGTTCTCCACCAGGAACTTCCAGTTGGCCTTGACCTTGTGCTTGAGGTAACCCGCCGTGACCTCCACCTCGCCCTCGGGCGAATTCAGGCACAGCGCATCGATCGCGCCTGCGGCCGCACCCAGGTGCTCCAGCAACGACTCGCCCTCCTGTGCGAACGAGCCAAACACGAAACCCCGGTGCGAGGCGACGCGAGCCACCTTGCCCAGGCCGAGCTTGGAGCGGTCGGCGCCCTCGTAGCCCGAGGGAAACGGGTAGCCGCGCAGCGCGCCGTCGTTGCCGAAGGTCCAGCCGTGGTACGGGCAGGTGAACGAGCGCGCATTGCCCTTCTCCGTCATGCAGACCCGGTTGCCGCGGTGGGGGCATCGGTTGTGCAGCAAGTGAATCTGGCCGGCCTTGTCGCGCGTCATCAGGATGGGCTCGGGGCCGATCGACTTCACCACGTAGTCGTTGGCATGGGGCACCTCGCTTTCGTGCCCCACATACACCCAGGTGCGGTACCAGATCTTCTGCAGCTCGGCCTGGTAGATCGCAAGGTCGGTGTACAGGGAGCCGTGCACGTGGTCATCGCGGATGAGGTCGTCCCAGCGGATGGCCGGGCCGGTCGCGGCAGCGGGCGCAATGGGAATCACAGGGGCGCAGTTGCTCAAGGTGTCATCTCCGTGGTGTCGGGGCGCAACGGTCTTGTTGTCCGTTTGCGATGGTGCAATAATAGTCCGACGAGACGGACTATGTCAAGCCATCGTCCAAGGCTTCACCGAAAAGGAATTCACTGCCATGCCCATCGTCACTTTCATCGAACACGACGGCAGCGTCCGCCGCATCGACGCCCCCAGCCAGCGCAGCCTGATGCAGATCGCGGTGGACAACGGGGTGCCCGGCATCCTGGGCGACTGCGGCGGTTCCTGCAGTTGCGCCACCTGCCACGGCTACATCGACAGCGCCTGGGCGCCCCACCTGCCCCCCATCTCAGAGACCGAGGCCTTCATGCTGGAAGGGGTGCCCGAGCCGCGCGAGACCAGCCGGCTGTGCTGCCAGTTGCGCATGAGTCCGGCGCTGGACGGCATCGTGGTGCACCTGCCGGCCGAACAGGTGTGAACACCGCCTAGGCGTAGGCCATCAGGCATTCCTGCGTCAGGGTCGCCAGCTGGCGGCCCTGCTGGTCGTGCACCGCCCCGATGGACAGGCCCCGCCCGGCCTGCGCGCAGGGGCTGGTGCAGTCCACGTGCAGCCACTGGTCGGCGCGCACCGGGCGGTGCAGCCACAGCGCGTGGTTCAGGCTGGAGATGTAGAGCGGGCGTCCGTTCAGATCGCGCAGGTGCAGGCCGAGGGCAGCGAAGTTGAGCCACCAGTCGGAGAGGTAGGCGAAGGCGGCGGCGTGCAGGCGCGCGTCGTCCGGCAGCGGCTGGATCGCGCGCATCCAGAAGCGAAAGCGCCCGTTCATGTGGGTCTCGGCCAGCTGCCTTGACGGGTCGGGCACGCGGAAGTCGATGCTGGGCTTGCGGTCCTGCGAGTAGCCGCCCAGCCGCGTGAGGTCGCCCACCAGCGCCCGGTCCAATTCGTCGAACCGGGGCAGGTCCTGCGCCCGCTCGCCCGGCGGCGCGGTGCTGGGGCTGGCGTGGGTCGGCGCCTCCAGTGGCACGGCGCAGGTGACCTGGGCATCGAGCACCGTGCGGCCATTGCCCTGGGCGGCGCGCACGTGCCGCGAGCTGAAGCGCTTGCCCTCCTGCAGCACCGTCACGCCGAAGTCCACCGGCTCCTGCGGCATCGCACCTTGCAGGAAGAGAAACTGCATCATCGTGGCCTCGCGCCCTGGGGGCATGTCCATCAGCGCGGCCATCATGGCCTGCCCCAGCAACTGGCCGCCATACGAGCGGCCGTTGAGGTTGGCATCGCCATGGCGGCTGCGCCAGCGCCCGTCGGTCTGGCGGTCCAGGGTCAGCAGGGCTTCGATATCGAGGTCGCTCCAGGTGGCCTGCGGCATGGGTCAGGCCTCCTCGGACAGGCGCCGGTGACCGGCGGTGCGCGGGGCGATGCCGGGTTTGAGGCGCCAGTCGGCGCCAAATTCGGCCAGGGGGTGCGAGGGCATCGCTTCTTCGTGCTCGATGACGCGCAGGCGCGCCTCGTAGGCATCGAGGTAGGCGCGCCGCTGCGCCTCGTCGGTGTACTGGATCGAAAAGCCCACGAAGGGCTGCAGCACCTGCAGCCCGCCGTAGCCGAAGGTGCCGTGCTGCAGGTGCCACAGAATCACATCGCGCTGGCCCAGCAGGCCGTCGGCTTCCATCATGTCGGGGAAGCAGCCGGTGGTGAAAGCCAGCATCGCCTTGCGGCCCTTGAGGCCGCCTTGGTCAAAGCGCATGCCGCCCGCCCCGTACACCGTGCCGTTGACGAAGACGCGGTCGATCCAGCCCTTGAGGATCGCGGGCACCGAGAACCACCACAGCGGGAATTGCAGGATCAGCAGGTCGCAGGCCAGGAGCTTGTCCAGCTCGGCCTGGATGTCGGTCGCAAAGGTGTGGCGCTGCGAGGATTGTTTCTGCTCGCGGTCGTATTGCAAGGCATCGGGAAAACGCCGCTCGGTGAAATCATGGCCCGTGGCGACAGGGTTGAAACCCATCGCGTACAGGTCGGAGACCACGACCTCGTGGCCACATGACTGCAAGGTCTCGACCGAGCGCTCCAGCAAGGCCCTTCCGAAGGACCGTGGTTCCGGGTGGGCATAGACGATCAGCACATTCATGGCGGTCCTTGATTGGGGATTCGGAACCCCAATAATAAACCGCCGCGTCTGTTTATTTATAGACCGCCAGACGCCTCCGTCGCCCGCTCGGCGAGGACTTGGCCTAGGTGCCAGGCTCGACCGGTCCGCTGGCGCTGCCCGCCTGGCGCAGGCGAGATCGCTGCAGCAGCAGGCCCACCAGCAGCATCGCCGCGGCCGAACCGGAAAGGCCGGGCGATGCGAGCACCAGCCGGGCCAGACCGTCGACCGCTTCGATGCTCACCTGCTGCGCGTGATCGACCAGCGCGACGATGTCGTCGGGCCGCACGCCACGGAGGTCCTCCATCCGCACGTGCAATTCCTGCCAGCCGCCGCGAAAGCGGATCTTCGCGAAGACGCCATCGGCGATGGCCACCAGCGAGAGCACGCCCAGGGGGCGCAGCAACTGCTCGAGCATGTGGCCGCGCTCGGCGGGCAAAGCGGTCTCGTACACCTCGGCGACGAGTTCGGGGATGGCCAGCCCCCGCGCGCCATGGCTCGCAGGCCCGTCGCCCGTGCCCGGATCGGTCGGCGGGTTCATGAGACCCTCGGCGTCCGATCCGACATGGCGCGCATGAGATCCAGCGCCGTTTCAAGCGCATCCTCTGCGCGCAGGAATTCGTGATGGCGGATGAACCAGGACGCCTCGTCCAGCGCGACCAGGGCATCGGCCACGCCGGCAGCGGCAGCGGCCGCGGCGTGCAGCGCGCGCCGGGCCTCCCGGATGGCCGAGATGGCCAGGCTGTCGTGGCTGCAATAGACGTCGACCTGCGCTCGGCGGACATGGTCCATGGCTTGCAACGACGGCGCAACACCGCCCGATTCATGAAGCGCCGGCGTGTAGGCCGTGGCGCCGACCATCGCGTCAACGAGCAGGAGCGCGGGGAGGTTGTTGGACATGTTCGGCCTTTCTGGTCGGTGGTTGGGATGCGTTTCACTCTGCGGCGGGCGTGGCAACGGGAGGTTGCAAACGCCGACGCCGCAGATGACATTTGTCATCTGCGGCGTCGTGGCATCGATGGGGGCGGCGCAGCGCGGCCCGCACCCCGTCCCTTGGGCGCGTCAACCGGCGGCTTTTTGCCCGGTCGCGCTGGCTTTCTTCTTGTGTGCGGTCTTCTTGGCCGCGTGCTTCTTGTGCGTGGCCTTGGCCGCCTTTTGCTTCTCGGCCGGCATGGCCTTGGGCATCGCGGGGGTCGCAGGCGCGCCTGCCTGGCCTGGCATGGCCGCTGGTGCCGCGGGCTTGGGCGCACTGTCCATGGTGCTTTGCGCAAAAGCACTGGCCCCCATGGCGGCCATCGCGGCGGAGATGAGGACGGTACGTAATTTCATTCGAAGCTCCAGGTTCGCAGCGGTCTTGGATTGCGGTCGATGCTGCGTTTCGTCAACCACGGCCCCCATGCTGGCGGACGGACTGGCGTCTCTGGTGTCAATCCACCCCCCGGCACATTTCACTTGCAATCGCGCAGATGGGCCCAACCCGTGCGTCAGAGCTGGAAGCCCAGCCACAGGAGCATGCCTTCACCGATGTCGCGCACCAGGCCCGGCTGCGTGGGGACGTAAGGTTGCGCTGCGCCGCGCTCCTGGTCGAACCAGTCTTCGAACCGCTGCACATCGGCAGACGGATGAAATGCGCACATGAGCTCGTAGTTCAGCAGCAGGCTGCGGCTGTCCAGGTTGGCCGATCCGCACAGGGCCAGCGTCCGATCGAACACCGCCAGCTTGGCGTGCATCATCCCGGGCGCGAGCCAGATGCGACCGCCGGCCTGGGCGAGCGTGCGCAAGGCCCTGCCCCGCGCCATGTCCGAGAGCCGATGGTTGGACCGCGCGGGCACCAGGAGATCGACCAACACGCCGCGCCGCGCGGCCAGGCACAGGGCCATCAGCAGCGCCGCGTCGGGCACGAAATAAGGCGTGGCCAGCGCGATGCGCGCCTCGGCCCGGTAGGTCGCCGTCAGCAGCAAGGCCAGCACGGTGTCGTCCGCCTGGTCCGGGCCCGATGCAACCAGCTGGGCCCCTTCGAGGGCGTGCACCGCGCCTGGAGCGGCGTTGCGAGGCCGGGCCGGCAGGCCCCGGGCAAAGCGCCAGTCGTGTTCGAAGAGGTCGCTTGCCTGCTGCACCAGCGCGCCCCCCAGATCGAAGCTCAGATCGCGCCAGGGCGCCTGCCCGGGCGACCCCATGAAGTACTCGGCCGCCAGGTTGCGGCCGCCGCACCAGAGGCGGGCCGAGGGCAGGCCGGCGTCGGCGATCAGCATCTTGCGGTGGTCGCGCAGGTTGGTGCGACCCTGGAGCGGCGAGCGCAGCGGCGGCACGAAGCGCACGACCTCGGCCCCGGCAGCGATCAGGCGATCGAGGCCGGGCGGGCGCTGCATCAGGCTGCCCATGCCGTCGAGCAGCAGGCGCACGCGAACGCCCTGAACCGCCTTGGCGGTCAATCGCTCGACCACCCGCAGCCCGGGCCCCTCGCGCCCCAGGATGAAGGTGCACACATCGAGCGAGGCCTGGGCGCCCTCGATCGCGCGCAACAGGGCGTCCAGGGCCTGGCGACCATCGCTGTGCAGCCTCAGTTCGTGGTAGGCGGCGGGCGCGGGCTGCCCCAGCGAAACGATGGTGTCGGCCGCCCATGGCGCCCCTGTCGCCCCTGTCGCCCGGGGACGCGGCACGGACAGCGGCGTGGACAACGGGCGCGCGAGTTTGCGCGAGCCCAGCAGCAGGAACGCCGGCAGGGCCACGTAGGGCAGCAGCACGATGAACAAGACCCACGCAATGGCCGACGCGGGCGGCCGGCGCTGGCGCATCAGGTGCGAACTGAAGATGTAGACGAGGACCGCCAACGACACGGCCAGGCCATGGAGGGTGAGCCAATGGCCGGGCAGAAGGTCACGAAACATGAGACGGCCGCTTCAGAGGGGGGCGCCGCGCGGCGGCGGCCGATACGCACATGTGACGGGTCATCTGCCGCTGCGCTCCATGCAAAACCGCCCGGGCCAGGCCAGCGCAGTATCCCTTCAAATCCTTGGCTCGGCCTGAAATCAGAACAGCGTCTCGACCTCGCTGGCCAGCAGGTAACCCGCGCCGCGTTCGGTGAGGATCAGCGTGGGCCGTGTGGCGTCCGGTTCGATCTTCAGGCGCAGGCGGCGGATCTGCACATCGATCGTTCGGTCGTAGACCTCGGCCTCGTGCAGGCGCGACATCGAGAGCAGCTGATCGCGGCTGAGCACGCGCCGTGGCGCCCGGCACAGCGCATTGAGCAGGCTGAACTCGCCGTTGGAGAGCTCCACCGACTGGCCTGCGGGCGACAACAGCCGGCGCGTGCGCAGGTTCAGCTCCCAACCCGAAAAGCGGTAGGCCCGCCGCGTGTTGTCGCGCTCGGGCAGCGTGGCCTGCACCTGGTAGCGGCGCAGCACCGCGCGCACGCGGGCGAGCAGTTCGCGCGGGCTGAAGGGCTTGGTGACATAGTCGTCCGCGCCCAGCTCCAGGCCCATCACGCGATCGGCCTCCTCGCTGCGCCCGGTCAGCAACACGATGGGCACGGTGGCCCGCTCGCGCAATGCGCGGGCCAGGTGCATGCCATCCTCTCCGGGCAGCTTGAGGTCCAGCAGCACGAGATCGATGGCCTCGCGGTCGAACAGGGCGAACATCTCGGCCCCCGAACGCCCGGCGCTCACGCGCATGTCGTTCTTGCCGAGGTATTCGACCACGAGATCGCGCACGTCCGCGTCGTCGTCGATCACGAGAATGTGGGGAACGGTGGTGGTGCTCATCGTGTGGCGTCCAATGTAGCGCAAGCCACGCCCGCGGCCCACGCAGCGGCGCATACTGGGCCCCCATGCGCACAGGTGCCTCGCTGAACCGATCGTCCCCCGACGCCGACCCCCGGCCGCGAACCGCAGGGCTTCCGTGGCTGTTCGCACTGGCCCTGTGGTTGCTGCTTGTGGCGGTCACCTCGCTGGCGCTCTGGCAGTTGCACCGCAGCGCGCTGGAGAGCCAGGGACGGGAAATGGCCTTGCTCTCCCTGGCCCTGACAGACGAGCTCGATCGCGGCTTGCAGGGTGCCGAAGAGGGCCTGCAGGCGCTGGCCCTGGAACTCGGCCGGCGCCGGCTGCCCCTGGACGATGACCAGACACTGCAGGCGCTGCAGACGCGCGCGGCCTTGATGCCCCTGGTGACCACCCTCTGGCTGCTGGACAAGGACCTCGCCCCGATGGCGTCGTCCGAGGCCACGCCTCCCCCTGACGTGCGGACCTTTCTTCCCCATCTTGCGTCGCTGGGCGAAGGGACTTGCGCGCTGAGCCAGCCCTTCACCCCGGCCGGGGGTGCACAGGCCCAGGTGGCGCTGGCGCTTCGGGTGGGCGCCTTGCACGGCCACCCGGGTGGCTGGATCGTTGCCGCCATGCCGGCCAACCAGCTGCTGGGTGCCTTTGGCGTTGCACTGCCCGCGGCCGACGCGCGCATGGCCATCTTCCGAAGCGATGGCGTGCTGCTCGCGGGGGTCAACGTCGGGCTTCTGCGCGCGGGCAAGTCCGACCAGGCGCAGGGCCCTCGCCTGGCCCGTGAGCGCTTCGCCGACGGCAGCGAGCACCTCGTCGGCTCGCACCGCGTGCCGCGCTACGGCCTGGATGTCGTGGTGTCACGGGAACTCGGCGCCGTGCTGCAAGGCTGGCGCGGCGCGCTGCAGTTGTCCATCGCCGCACTGGCGTTTCTGCTGGTCACCATGGCAGCGGCCGTGCATTTCGTGACGCGGTCCGAACGGCAGCGGCTGGCTGCGCAACAGGCCCTGCAGGTGCAGCTGGCGCGCACCAGCCGCCTCGAAGCCCTGGGCGCGCTGGCCGGGGGCGTCTCGCACGACTTCAACAACGTGCTGGCCGGCATCGTGGGGTATGGCGAGATGGCGCAGGACGCCGCCGCGCCCGGCAGCGACCAGGCCCGCCACCTGGACAAGGTGCTGCAAGCCGCCCAGCGCGGCCAGTTGCTCATCGAGCGCATCCTCTCGTTCAGCCGCGGCGGTGCGCGCGCCTCCACCGTCTTCGAGCTGGAGCCGGTGGTCGAGGAGGTGCTGACGTTGCTGACCGCCTCGCTGCGCCCGGGCGTGGTGCTTGAGCGCATGCTTGCCGCGCCCGGCGCACGGCTGCGTGGCGACGCCACGCAGGTCTTCGAGGCGGTCATGAACCTGTGCACCAACGCCATGCAGGCCATGCCCGATGGCGGCATGCTCAGCATTCGGCTCGAACGCCGCCGCATCGCCGCGCCGCAGGTGCTGTCGCATTCGCCCTTGGCCCCGGGCGAGTATGTGGCGCTGAGCGTGACCGACCAGGGCGTGGGCATCACCCCCGAAGTCATGGAGCACCTGTTCGAGCCCTTCTTCTCGGCGCGAGGTCCCCAGGGCGGCACCGGGCTGGGCCTGGCGGTGGTTTTTGGCGTGGTGACGGAATTTGGCGGGGGGATCGACGTCGACAGCCGACCAGGCCAGGGCGCGCGCTTCACGCTGTACCTGCCCGAGTGCGCCGACGCGCTTCCCGAATCGACAGCCGTGTCCACCGCGGTGCCCTCCGGCGCCGGCCAGCGTCTGCTGGTGGTGGACGACGAACCCCTGCTGCTGGCGATGGCGGCTGAGCTGCTGACCGGCCTGGGCTACGAGCCGGTGTGCTTCGAGCATGCGGGCGAGGCACTGCAGGCGCTGACCGAGGCGCCTGGGCGATTTGCCGCCGTCATTACCGATGAACGCATGCCCGGCCTTGCCGGTACGCAGCTCGCCAGCGACCTGCGCTCGCGCGGGCTGCGCTTGCCGATCGTGCTGGTGAGCGGCTATGGCGGCGCGCTCCTGGCCCGCCGTGCCCGCGAGTCGGGCGTGACCCGCGTTCTCATGAAACCCCTGCGGCGCGACGAACTCGCCCGCACCCTGGCCGACCTGATCCCCTGACGCGCGAGCCCCGCCGCCGTTTATGTCAGATGGCACACAGCGCCCTGGGGGGCGACACATGGCACGGCGGCCGGGGGGCGAGCATGCAGCCATGATGGACGCCGACACCCATGCAGAATGCCCGGCCACCCGGTCGCGGCTGCTGATCCATGCCTGCGCTGGCGAGGCCCGCTGGTCCGCTTCCGCACTTTGGCGGCGCGCGCTGGCGCGCGTGCGGGGCTCGCCCAGCATGGACGCGGCCCTGACCACACTGGAAATCCGCGACCTGCCCGGACGCCGCCTGCTCACCCTCACCAACCCGGACACCTTGATCGACATGGTGCTGCCGACGGGCACCTACCACGTCACCGCGCTGACCGGCGAAGACCGCCGCAGCTACACGGTGGTGCTGGCACAGGACGCCACGACCGAAATCCACCTGGTGCCGGCCCGCTCGCGCTGGCCTTGAGCATCAGCGCCGCGCCAGCGCCGGGAAGTCGTCTTCCTGGAAGGCCTGGCCGCCGCGCGAGCCCGTGGCCACCCGCTGCGACTCTTCGGTGCGCAACTGCACGCGCCGGATCTTGCCCGACACGGTCTTGGGCAGCTCCTGCACAAACTCCAGCCGCCGGATGCGCTTGTACGGCGCGAGGTGCTCGCGCGAGAACGCAAAGATGGCCTCCGCCAACGCCGGGCTGGCCTCCACGCCCGGTCGAAGGATCAGGTAGGCCTTGGGCACCGCCAGGCGCACCGGATCGGGGCTGGGCACCACGGCCACTTCCATCACCGCCTCGTGCTCCATCAAGGCGCTTTCCAGTTCAAAGGGACTGATGCGGTAGTCGGAGGCCTTGAAGACGTCGTCGGCACGGCCCACGAAGGTGATGTAGCCGTCGGCATCGCGCTGCGCGATGTCGCCCGTGTGGTAGTGGCCCTCGCGCATCGCATGGCTTTGCTGCGAGTCGCTGCCCTGGTAACCGGCCATCAGGCCGAGCGGGCGCTGAGCCAGCGGCAGCGACACCTCGCCCTCGCTCGCGGGCTGCCCGTCCACGTCGAGCAGCTCGATGCGGTAGCCCGGCAGCGCCCGCCCCATGGAGCCCGGCTTGAGCAACTGGCCGGGCGGGTTGCCCACCTGGGCCGTGGTTTCCGTCTGGCCATAGCCGTCGCGCAGGTCCAGCCCCCAGGCGGCGCGCACCTGCTCGATGATCTCGGGATTGAGCGGCTCGCCCGCGCCGATCAGCTCGCGCAGGCTCAGGCGCTTGCGACAGGCCGCCAGATCCTCCTGGATCAGCATGCGCCACACCGTGGGGGGTGCGCACAGGCTGGTCACGCGGTGGCGCTCGAGCACCGACAGCAGGCCGGCCGCGTTGAATCGCGCGCTGTTGTAGATGAAGACGCAGGCCCCCGCGTTCCAGGGCGCAAAGAAGCAGCTCCAGGCGTGCTTGGCCCAACCCGGCGATGAAATGTTGAGGTGCACGTCACCGGGCAACAGGCCGATCCAGTACATGGTGGAGAGGTGCCCGACGGGGTAGCTCTCGTGCGTGTGCAACACCAGTTTGGGTTTGGAGGTGGTGCCCGACGTGAAGTAGAGCAGCAGTGGATCGGTGGCGCGGGTGGGGCCGTCGGGCGTGAACACGTGGTCGGCCTGTGCCGAGTCTTCCAGGCGGCGCCAGCCGGCCACGCCCTCGCCCACGCTGATGCGGGTGTAGTCGCCGGCAAGACCGTCGAACTTGGCGGCCTGTGCACTGGCCGCGACAACGTGCCGCACCTGTCCACGTTCCAGCCGGTCGCGCAGGTCGTCGGCGGTCAGCAAGGCGGTGGCCGGGATCAGCACCGCACCCAGCTTCATCGCCGCGAGCATCACCTCCCACAACGGCAGTTCGTTGCCCAGCATGAGCAGGACGCGGTCGCCGCGCTTCACGCCAAGGGCGCGCAGGTGATTGGCCACCTGCGATGAGCGCATCGCCATCTCGGAGAAGCTGCGCTTCACCTCGCTGCCGTCGTCGCCCACGATGTGCAGCGCGGTCGCCTCGTTGCCGCGCGCCAGGATGTCGAAGTGGTCGAGCGCCCAGTTGAACTCGCCCAGCACGGGCCACTGGAAATCGCGATAGGCACGCTCGTGATCCAGTCGGTGTGTCAGCAGGAAATCGCGAGCGGCCAGAAAGGAAGTAGTGGAATCGGTCATGGTTCCCCGGATGTCATGGGCGGTGCATCCGGATTCTGCTTGAACTGCGCGTGGGGAAAAAATGCATGGCTGGCCGGCATCACCGATGGCTAGCAAAAAACGACACCTCAGAGCCAGGCTCCAGGGTCGCCCCACGAAAAAAATCTACTTGGTCAGGATCAGTTTGCCCAGCTTGGTGGATTGCAGCTTGTACATCGATCCGTTGTGCGCGATCTGAACGCACTTGCCGCCCTGCAGCAGCGACAGGCTGTCGATGCTCGCAAGCCCTTCTGTCGCGCTCGGCGCGGCCTGGGTTGGGGCGTGCCCCTCGCCCGCATCGACGGCGGGCACGGCGGCTGCACGTCGCGGCACGCGCAACAGCGGACGGGTGATCGACAAGGTCTGCATGGCATCGGCTCCTCGGTGGTCAGTGCTTGCAGTGTACCCTATAAATACGATTGATTCTCATTTGACAACAACAAAAGCGATGCGGATACTACCCCGATGCACCAACATGGGCCGGCTCGGTTGTTGCTAACGCTATACGGGGAAACACCGGGCTCGCCCCTCCTTGCGCCGATGGACGCAGATTTACAATGTGAAAGCCCGTCACTGCCGCATTGAGCGGCGTTCAAACGAAAGACATTTCATGAAGACCCTCTTCCTTTCCCTGAGCCTGATTGGCGCCGCCGCCCTGGTCGGTTGCGGCAAGACCGAGACGCCGGCACCCCAAGCCGCGCCGGCTGCACCTGCTGCGGCACCCGCCCCCGCCCCGGCCGAGATGCCGGAACTCAAGGTGGCGATCGACCCGACCTACGAACCCTTCACCTTCAAGACCGCCGACGGCAAGCCCACCGGCTTCGACGTGGACATCGCCGAGGCCCTGTGCAACCAGATCAAGCGCAAGTGCGTGTATGTCGAACAGGTGTGGGACAGCATGATCCCTGGCCTGCAAGCCAAGAAGTACGACGCGATCATCAGCTCCATGTCCATCACAGAGGAGCGCCTGCAGGTGGTGGACTTCACGGACAAGTACTACTTCACCCCCAGCCGCATCGTGGTCAAGACCGGCACGGCCTACACCGATCCCGCTTCGCTCAAGGGCAAGAAGATCGGCGTGCTCAAGGGCAGCACGCAAGAGAAGTACGCCATGGGTGAGCTCAAGCCCGCTGGCGTGAGCATCGTGCCCTACGAAGCCCAGGACCAGGTCTACCTCGACATCAAGTCCGGCCGTCTGGACGGCACCGTGGCCGATCAGGTGGAAGTCAACGGCGGTTTCCTGCGCAAGCCTGAAGGCGCGGGCTACGGCTTCGTCGGCCCCGTGCTGAACGAAGCGAAGTACTACGGCACCGGCGTGGGCGTGGCGCTGCGCAAGGGCGAGACCGCGCTCAAGGACGAACTCAACGCGGCCATCAAGACCATCCGCTCCAACGGCGTCTACGACACGATCGCCAAGAAGTACTTCGACTTCGACGTGTACGGTAACTGACCGTCCCCGTTTTGTCCGGCTACTTCGCCTCGATCCTGCAGGGCGCCCTCCTCACGGTGGGCGTTTCACTGGCCGCCTTGCTGGTGGCCATCCTGCTGGGCCTGCTGGGCGCGGTGGCCAAGCTCTCCGGCCGCCCCCTGCTTGTGGGGCTGGCCACCGTCTACACCACGCTGGTTCGGGGCATTCCCGAGCTGGTGCTGATGCTGCTGATCTTCTACGGCGGCACCATCGGCCTCAACCACTTGCTGGCGGCCTCGGGCAGCAAAGGCTCGGTGGACATCAATCCGTTTCTCGCCGGCGTGCTCACCATCGGCTTCATCTACGGCGCGTACATGACGGAGACCTTCCGTGGCGCCATCCTCTCGATTCCCAAGGGCCAGATGGAAGCCGCCTGGGCGTTTGGCATGGGGCCGGTGCGCACCTTCCTGCGCATCACCGCCCCGCAGATGGTGCGCTACGCCCTGCCCGGCTTCACCAACAACTGGCTTGTGCTGATCAAGGCCACCGCGCTGATCAGCCTGATCGGCCTCAAGGAAATGACCTACCTGGCCAAGCAGGCCAGCGCGGCCACCCGTGAACCCTTCACCTTTTTCCTGTTTGCCGCGGCGCTGTTCCTGATCTACACCTCGGTGTCGCTCTGGGCGCTGCGCCGCCTCGAGCGGCGCTTCAGCCTTGGCGTGAAACGGGCGCACACCTGATGGGGTCCCGCACATGAAGTGGGAAGTCATCTTCCAGCCGGCCAACCTCGCCATGTACGGCGAAGGCCTGGTGACCACCTTGTGGCTGCTGCTGTCCTCGCTGGGCGTGGGCGCGGTGCTCGCGCTGCTGTTTGCGCTGGCACTCACCAGCTCCATCGCGCCACTGCGCTGGGTCGTCGGCGCCTACACCTATGTGATCCGCGGCACGCCGCTGCTGATCCAGCTCTACCTCATCTACTACGGGCTGGCGCAGCTGGACTGGATCCAGGCGCGCTGGAACGACGTGTGGCCTTGGACGCATTTCAAGGAGCCGTTCTTCTGCGCGCTGCTGGCCTTCAGCCTGAACACGGCGGGCTACACCGCCGAGATGCTGGCGGGAGCGATCCGCGAGACCGCCGCCGGCGAGATCGAGGCCGCGCAGGCCATGGGCATGAGCCCGGCCATGGCCATGCGCCGCATCGTCCTGCCCAGTGCCATGCGGCGCACCCTGCCGGCCTACAGCAACGAGGTGGTGATGATGTTGCACGCCACCAGCCTGGCCAGCACGGTGCCGGCGATGCTGGACGTGACCGCCGCCGCCAGCCGCATCTACTCCGACTACTACCTGCCGTTCGAGGCCTACATCTTCGCGGCCGCGATCTACCTCACCATCACGTTCAGCCTGGTGGGCGTGTTCAAGCTGGCCGAGAGGCGCTTCCTGGCCCATCTGGCCCCGCGCGGCCATTGATCGCCGAGAAAACCAGGTCGCCCCATGCAACGGACCGAGTACCCCCTGCTGAGCCCCAGCCTGGGCAGCCAGAAGACCCTCGTCGGGTTTCACTTTGGCACGGCCGGCGCGCGGCCCAAGGTGTATATCCAGGCCAGCCTGCATGCCGAGGAACTGCCCGGCATGCTGGTGGCCCACCACCTGCGCCAGCATCTGGAAGCCGCAGAAAAGGCCGGCCAGTTGCGGGGCGAGGTCGTCCTGGTGCCGGCGGCCAATCCAATCGGCCTGAGCCAGCGGCTGGACCACCGCGCCATGGGCCGCTTCGAGTTCGACACCGCACAGAACTTCAACCGGCACTACCCGGACATGGCCGCCGCCGTGCTGGCCGATGCCATTCCCCGCATGGGCGACGACCCGAAGGCCAACGTGGCCACCGTGCGCCGACTGGTCGGGCAGTGGCTCGAGGAGTGGGTGCCGGCGAGCGAACTCGAAAGCCAGCGCCGGCAATTGCTGCGGCTCTCGCACGACGCCGACCTGGTGCTGGACCTGCATTGCGACACCGAGGCCGTGATGCACCTCTACAGCGAAGAGGCGTGCTGGCCGCCCTTTGAGCCGCTGGCGCGCCTGCTGGGCTGCCAGGCCGTGCTGCTGGCCAGGGAATCGGGCGGCGGGCCGTTCGACGAACGCCTCTCCGGTCTCTGGTGGCAACTGGCCGCTGCCTTGCGGGATGCGGGCGTCTCGGCCCCCCTGCCCCAGGCCTGCGCGAGCACGACGGTGGAACTGCGTGGCGAGGCCGATGTCTCGCACGCCCATGCCCGCCAGGACGCGCAGGCCATCCTCGCTTTCCTGGCGCACGCCGGGGTGCTGGCTGCCGGCGCGCCGGCCCCGCTGCCGCCTCTGGCTTGCCAGCCCACGCCGCTGGCGGGTTCGCAGACGCTGCGCTCGCCCGTGCCCGGTGTGCTGGTCTTCCTCGTGCAACCCGGCGCCACGCTGGCGGTGGGCGATGTGGTGGCCGAGGTCATCGACCCCACCGCCGCCGGGGCCGCGCGGGTGCACGAAGTGCGTGCCGAGGTCGCTGGCGTGCTGTACGCCGCGGTGCGCGAACGTTACGTGGTTTCAGGCGGCGAGGTCGGCAAGATCGCTGGCGAGACGCCGTTCCGCTCAGGCGACCTGCTCGGGGCCTGAGTCTTATTTTTCATCGGCATCGAACATGACTGCAGAACCCACCGCCAACCGAACGCCCGGCCGCCCGCTGCTGGAGGTGCAGGACATCCACAAGCGCTTTGGCTCCAACGAAGTGCTCAAGGGCGTGTCCCTGCAGGCCAACGCGGGCGACGTGATCAGCCTCATCGGCAGCTCGGGCTCGGGCAAGAGCACGCTGCTGCGCTGCATCAACCTGCTGGAGCACCCCAACAGCGGGCGCATCGTGCTCGGCGGCGAAGAACTGCAGCTCAAGGCCGACCGCCATGGCGAACTGCGCGCCGTCAACGCCGCGCAGCTGCAGCGCCTGCGCACCAAGCTGGCCATGGTGTTCCAGCACTTCAACCTCTGGGCCCACATGACGGTGCTGCAAAACATCATCGAGGCGCCGGTCCACGTGCTGGGCATCCCCAAGGACCAGGCGGTGGACACCGCGCGCCGCTACCTGGAGCGCGTGGGCCTCAAGGGCGTGGAAGACCGCTACCCTTCGCACATGAGCGGCGGCCAGCAGCAGCGCGTGGCGATCGCGCGGGCGCTAGCGGTCGAGCCCGACGTGATGCTGTTCGACGAACCCACCAGCGCGCTCGACCCCGAACTGGTGGGCGAGGTGCTGCGCGTCATGAAGCTGCTGGCCGAGGAAGGCCGCACCATGGTGGTCGTGACGCACGAGATGGGCTTCGCCCGCGAGGTGTCATCGCACCTCATCTTCCTGCACAAGGGCTGCATCGAGGAACAGGGCGTGCCCCGCGAGGTGCTGGCCCGGCCCAAGAGCGAACGGCTCGCGCAGTTCCTCTCGGGCACCCTGAAGTAGGCCTCAGGGCGCGGCCGGTGGCCGCAGCTCCAGCGTCGAGCGCCACTGCGCCGGCTTCATCGTCAGCACGCGGTACCGCACCGACACCCAGGCATCGCTCATGTCGCGGTAGCGGCCCGAAAACACATTGCCGCTCTGCCCGGTCTGGTAGATGAATCGCGAGTTGTCCAGGTCCGCGAGGTCGTAGACCGCGCGCAGGCTGGCCGCGTGGCGATTGGCATAGGGCGCGTCGGCCTTGTCCAGGTGGTACTGCCCCACGTTCACGGTGAAGGGATCGCCTCCGGTGGGGGTGCGCACATCAAAGAGCGCCGCCAGCGGTTTGACGTTGCCAAACGGGCGGTGGGCCGAAATCGCGGGGTGGGCGTCGCCCCAGCGCCAGGCACGCAGGTCGTTGCCGTGCACCGCCTGCAGTTTGTTCAGCGCATCCGTCAGGGCCAGGCCACTGGCCGCCGCACAACCCGCGGTGCCGCACCAGCCTGCATCGTCGCGCTCCAGGATGCCCTCCACCGCGTTGCGAAAGAGCCGCTTGCCGTACATGCCTTCGAAGCGGGCCCGCCCCAGGCGTTCGCCGACCACGCGGCGCGTGAAGGCGTCGACCCAGGCGCTGTAGATCAGCGGCGCGGCGGCATCGGCGCGCATCTCGCCCTTGAAATCGCGCAGCACGGCCTGCGCGTCGGCCGCCAGCGGGTGGTCCGACACGGCCTTTTGCAGGAAAGGCAACAGGCGCACCGTGGCGGCCGATTGCTGGTCGGCGTGCATGGCGCGGAACGAATCCAGCGTGTGTTTCGGCGTCTGCGCCAGCATGGCCTCGATGCGCTCCTGGCGGTAGGGCACAGCCCAATCCTGGGTCAGGAAGTGCGGGTAGTCCGCCGCGTGGATGCGCTGGTTGGCGGTGGCGATCCAGCCGCGCGCACCGTCGTCCTGCGGCGTCTCCTCGTAGGGCAGCCAGCCGGTCCAGTCGTAGCGCGGGTCCCAGCCCGGCGCGGGCGCGACGCCGCGGATGTCGTTCTCCGGTGCGCGCAAGGGCACACGGCCCGCAGCCTTGTAGGCAATGCGCCCGCTGCGGTCGGCCATCACCACGCTCTGCATCGGCGAGTGGAAATCGCGCAAGGCCTTCTGCAGTTCGTCGACCGATTGCGCGCGGTTCGACTCCAGGGTGGCGACCACGTTGCGGTTGTCGGCGTCCAGCGCGGTCCAGCGCAACGCGAGCACGAAGCGCTGGGTGTCCATCACCTCGCCGTGGCGCGCCTGCGCATCGCTCAGCACAGGGCCGTGGCGGGTGCTGCGCACCATGTGGCTC
Source organism: Hydrogenophaga sp. (assembly GCF_026125825.1). Lineage (GTDB taxonomy): Bacteria > Pseudomonadota > Gammaproteobacteria > Burkholderiales > Burkholderiaceae_C > Hydrogenophaga. The sequence goes on from NZ_JAHCKK010000002.1 coordinate 133,678, forward strand.
ACGTCGGCTTGTCCCTTGACGCGGATGGTCTCCATGCGCAGGCCGAAGTTGCTCCAGGCCGGCTCACCGGTGGTCGATGGCACACGGTACTGCGCGGGGTTGGCGGGGTTGATCTGCTCCAGGTAGAGGTCCTGCACGTCCGGGCCGGTGTTGGTGAAGCCCCAGGCCACCTGCTGCGTGCGGCCAAGCACCACGAAGGGCGTGCCCGGCAGCGTGGCACCGATCACGTCCATGCCCTTGATGCCATCGGCGTCGGGCGCCTGCAGCCGCGCGAAGTACCAGATGGCCGGCGCGCTCAGGCCCAGGTGTGGGTCGTTGGCCAGCAAGGGCATGCCCGAGGCGGTGCGCGAGCCGTTGACCACCCAGTTGTTCGAGCCCTTGCCCTCGATGTTGCCCAGTTCGTCGGCCCAGCGCTGCAGCTCCGAGCCGATCTGACCACGCGCGAAAGCCACGAGGCTGGACTCGGCCGGCGCGTCCGCCTTCGAGGTCGTCACGGGTTTGCCTCGGTAGACCCCGAGCTCCCGGTAGAGCCGGGCCAGGTCGGCCGTGGCGGCGGGCTGCTCGCCCGGGTACGGCGGGAACAGCTCCCACAAGGCCTTGGTGTCGATCGCCTCCAGCGCGGTGAACCGCGCGAACTCATTGCCCCAGTTGCCACCCAGGTCCAGCGCCATCATGAGCGACCAGGCCACGCAGTCCACCGGATCCCAGTAGCGCCCCGCGGCCGCCTCGTCGCGCGGGCTGATCCCGAGCAGCAGGAACTCTGGCGACGGCAGCTGTTCGGTGTGGGCGAAGAAGGCGTTCACGCCGTCGCTGTAGGCTTGCAAGGCTTCGCGGGCATCGGCCGGCAGGGCTTGGAGCTGCCGCTGCGCGGCGTGGCGGATGCCCAGCGTGCGCATGAGCTTGTCCGTCTCCAGCGTGGTCGGCCCCAGCACCTCGGACAAGGTCCCGCGCATGATGCGCCGGTTGAACTCCAGCTGCCAGCCGCGCTCCTGCGCGTGCACGTACCCCATGGCCATCCACGCATCGCGAGGCTTGCCGGCCAGGATGTGCGTGACATCGCTCGCGTCGCGGTGCACCTTCACCGGCGCGGACAGCCCGGCCAGGTTGAGGCTGCCATCGGTCTTGGGCAGGCTGCGCCAGCCGTAGAAAGCGGCCAGTGCGATGGCAAGCACCACCAGCAATGACAGCAAGGCAAAGAGTCGTTTGATCCAGCGCACGAAATGTCCCCACTGTTGTTGTCATCCCGACGGCGCGCGGGCATCCCGTGCGCCGCCTTGCGGCCTCGTCTGCCGCGCCTGCTTACTTCTCGATGCCGATCGGCCCGATCAGCATCTGGCCATCGACCAGCCGGAAGCGCACCGTGGGCGCGCTGAAATCGCTGAAAGGCGCGCCCATGGCGATCTCGCCATCGCTGTGCAGCAGGCACTCCTGGCGCCGCAGGGCGATCACGTTGTCGCCCGCGCCAAACCGCACCCAGGTGCCGTAGCTGCTGATGTCTTCGAGCACGTAGTTGCCCGAGCGGATGTCGATGCTGGCGTGCATGCGAGACACGCGCGGGTCGCTCACCACGAAATCGGCCTCCGGCACGCGGCCGATCTTCATCGGCAGGTCGGTCAGGCTGAACGCCTGCGTGGCGTCGAGCCAGGACAGCTCGAAGCCCCCGAACACGGACTCCTTCATCGGGCTCAGGGCGTGCAGGTCGGCCGGCAGCGTCAGGAACTCGGACAGCATCTCGGGCTGCCATTCGACGCGGAACACCTCGCAGGGCTCCACCCGGCCCTTGATGCGCATCGGCCCCAGGCTGCGGTTGCGCACGCCATGGCGGGGCCCGAGTTTGCGGATCACCGTGTCGGTGGCCATGATCTGCTCGGGGCCGGCCAGATCGCTCAGGCGCGAAGCCACATTGACCGCGTCGCCGAAGCAATCGCCATCGACCACCACGACCTGGCCGCGCGCCATGCCGATCTGCATCATGAGTTTGAGGCGGTCGGGCCATTGCATAACCCGTTTGGCGTGTTCCTGCTGGATCAACACCATTGCGTCCACCGCGTTGCGGTTGTTGGCAAACGACATCAGCACGCCGTCGCCCAGCATCTTGACCACGGTGCCCCCGTTCTCCACCCCCATGGAACCAATCCACTGGGTCAGCTTGGTGACGGCCTTGGTGGCGCGGTCGTTGCCCAGTGTTTCAAACACCGAGACGCTACCCGTCAGATCCACAAAAGCAATTGTCAGTTCAGCCATACGAGAGAAGACATATCCGCTGGATTACAACACACCACCCAGTGTGTGAATAAGTGTCGGGACACCGCTCTTGCGGGCCCCGAAACCACACGCGGGCGGCAAGAGAAAACCGCACCCGCCCCGACCCGCTTCAAGCCGCCCCTCGGAGCAGATTGTTAACGAATGCGTAAAAAGGTATTACAAACCTCATAAAGTCAATCAAAAATCGACGATAAACATATGATTTATTTGTTGTTTTTTGAGTGCTGTCAAACATTCCCGATTGCACATCCTTGGTGACGCGACGTATCCTGTATCCAATTAATACAAAGTCGTTGAGGCCACTTCCATGCGCTGGTTCAAACCCGGTATCCGCAACAGCATTTCCGCCCTTCTCAGCCCCGAGACGCGCAAGGACTCGCCCGAGTCCCTGGAGCCGGTGCGCGAAGCCATGCTCGCGGTGCTGGGCGAAGAAGGGGCCAAGGCCAATCCGCAGCTCACGCGCAAGCTCAAGTACCTGCACGACGCGCATGCCCTGTGGTTCGCGCGCGCCGAGATGGTGGCGGTGCTGAGCCAGCTGCATGGCGAAGCGCTGGCGGTGCATCGCGTGCAGAGCCTTTCTCCGGTGTTCCAGGGCCTGGTGCCCAAGAGCCTGATCGACGCCGGGCGCACGCGTCGACCCTGAGTACCCCGCAAGGCCTTCAGCCCCAGTAGATCAGGGCATCGCGCCCTTCCACCATCAGATCGATCTTGCGCCCCACGGGCAGCAGCACCTTGGTCGGCACGTGCCCGAAGGGCAGGCCGGTGAGCACCGGCGTCTTGGTGCGCGTGCGCAGCCAGTCGATCACCGTCTGCAGCTTGAAACCCCGGTCGTAGCCCGGCACCAGCTTGAATCGGTTGAACGAGCCCATCAGCACCGCCTTTTGCTGGCCGATGATCCCCGCGTTGAGCAACTGCGTGAGTTGTCGCTCGATGCGGTAGGGGTGCTCGTTCGCATCCTCGAGGAACAGGACGCCGCCCGGGATCGAAGGCAGGTACGGGGTGCCCACGAGCGCGCAGATGAGGTTGAGGTTGCCGCCCCGGCCAGCGTGGCACCGCGCAAGCAAAGCCGCGGGCGCTTCGGCGTCCTTGCCTTTGCGCGGCACAGCCTGGGCGTCCGAGGCGGGCAGCCGCCAGCCGGCACCTTCGCCATGGCCCACGAGCAGGTCGTCGAAGCAGGCTTCCATGATGTCGTCCGGCACTTCGGCTCCGAAATCCTCGCCCAGCGCCGGGCCACCCCAGGTGACGGCGCCGGTCTTGGCCAGCACCGCCATCTGCAGCGCCGTGAAGTCGCTCAGGCCCACGAACTGGGTGCCGCGTTCGATCGCCTTGGCGATCTTCCTGAAAGGCAGCTCGCCCAGGATGCGCGTGAGCCCGTAGCCTCCGCGCGATATCAGGGCGACGTCCGCGCCGCTGGCGGCAGCGCGCCCGATCGCGGCCAGGCGCGTGGCGTCATCGCCCGCGAAACGCATGTGGCTGGACAGGGCCGCCTCGTCGATCTCCACCTCATGGCCCAGCGCCTTGAGCCGCGCCACGCCACGGCGGAAGGCCGCCTTGTCGCGCACTGCGCTGGAGGGCGAGTAGATGTAGATGTGCTTGGCGCCGTGGTGGTGGCTGTGGTGGCAATCGGGGCTGCAGGCGGGCGTGTGACCGTGGCTCATGGTGTTGGGCGAAAAAGGGCTCGATTATCCGGGTGCGACCGCGGCGAAATGGCGCACCGCGGCCTGGGCGATGGCCTGGCCATGCTCCTGCACGAAGTGACCCGCCTGCGGCAAGCGCATGGGTTCGGGGCAGTGGCGGATCTGCGCGTGCAAGGCCTGCATGACCGCATCGCCGAGCACGGGGTCCTGCTGGCCGATGGCCATGAGGCTGCGGCCCTGCCATTCGCTGGACCAGAAGTCCCGTGCCTGGCGGCTGATGGCCGCGCCATCGTCGTCGGCGCGCTCGGGCACCATGGGAGGAAAGGCCCGCAGCGCCGCGCGGTGTCCCCGGTCCGGGAACGGCGCGTTGTAGGCCGCGCATTCGGCCGCGCTCATCTGCGGGTTGCCGCGCGCGAACAGGCGGGCCACGTCGAACTCGGGGTTCTGCGCGCACATGTCGCGCCAGGCCACGAAGCCAGGCGAGAGCGGCGCCTCACCGGTGGCCAGCGTGGTGTTCATCACCAGCAGCCCCCGGTAGCGCTGGGGCGCGGCAACGGGCAGGGTCAGGCCCAGCAGCCCGCCCCAGTCCTGCACCACCAGCACCACGTTGCGCAGGTCCAGGCGCTCGACGAATTCCAGCAGCACCTGACGGTGCCAGGTGAACGAGTGCGCACCGTCCTTCTTGGGCTTGTCGCTGCGGCCGAATCCGATCAGGTCGGGCGCGACCACGCGCGCGCCACTGGCCAGGAACGCCGGGATCATGTGCCGGTACAGGTAGCTCCAGGCCGGGTTGCCGTGCAGGCAGAGCCAGGTCAGGGGTGCGTCCTGCGGGCCTTCGTCGAGGTAGTGCAGGCGCAGGCCACCCAGCGCGGGCAGATCGCTCAGGTAATGCGGCGGCCAGGGGTAGCCCGGCAGGTTCTGGAAACGCTCATCGGGCGTGCGCAGGGCATCGTCTCGCAGGGGATGGGGGTTCACTCGACGCTCCTTGAAGAAATCGCGCAGCAATTGCGCGCCCTCCTGGGCCAGCACACCGCCTTGCACGGCGGTCTGGTGGTTGATCCTGGCGTGCCCGAACAGATCGAGCACCGAGCCGGCCGCACCGGTCTTGGGGTCGGCCGCGCCGAACACCACGCGGGCCAGGCGCGCGTGCAGCATGGCTCCGCTGCACATGGCACAGGGCTCCAGCGTCACGTAAAGCGAACACCCCTCGAGCCGGTAGTTGCCCAGCGCCTGGGCGGCCGCGCGCAAGGCGACGATCTCGGCATGCGCGGTCGGGTCGTGGCCGTCGATGGGGGCGTTGCGGCCGGTGGCGATCACGCGGCCATCCTTCACCACCACCGCCCCCACCGGCACCTCGCCGGCCAGGGCAGCGGCCTGGGCTTCGGCCAGCGCCAGGCGCATGAAGCGAGCGTCGTCGGGAACGGGCGTGTCGGGCATGCGGCGAGTGTAGGCCAGGGCCCATACCCCATCGGGTAAAATCCGAGGCTGGGTGTTCCCGCTGCCTGTCGCAGCGAAACAGGTTCAAGCGCTGGTCGGGCCGCCGCGCGGAGTTGCCACGACCATGAACCGAGCCCCTAGCCGGCAGAACCCGCCGCGCGCCCAGCTTGTTGCCGACCGCGCTTTCGCCGCCCTCTCCCGTTTCCTTCACATCGAAGCCGTCAGCGGCGTCGTGCTGCTGCTGGCAGCCGCCGTCGCCCTGATCTGGGCCAACTCGCCCGCCTCGGCCAGCTACCACGCCATCTGGCACGCGCCACTGACGATCGGCATCGGCCCCTATGTTTCTGAGCAGTCGCTGCATTTCTGGATCAACGACGCCCTCATGGCGGTGTTCTTCCTGGTCGTGGGCATGGAGATCCGGCGCGAGATCCACGAAGGCGCGCTGGCCAGCTTCCAGCTCGCCGCCCTGCCCCTGGCCGCCGCGCTGGGTGGCGTCCTGGTGCCCGCGCTGATCTACACGGCGCTCAACACCGACCCCACCACGCTGCGCGGCTGGGCCGTGCCCACCGCCACCGACATCGCATTCGCCGTGGGCGTGCTGGCGCTGCTGGGCCGCTCCATCCCGGGCAACGTGCGTGTGCTGCTGCTGGCCCTGGCCATCATCGACGACATCGTGGCGGTGCTCATCATCGCTTTCTTCTACTCCGGCGGCCTGGACTTCAGCGGCCTGCTGGTGGCCGGCCTGGGCGTGGCCATGGTGCTGGGCCTGCAACAGATCGGCATCGGCTCGGCCTGGGCCTACGTCTTGCCGGGCGCCGTGCTCTGGCTGGGCCTGCTGCAGACCGGCGCACACCCCACGCTGGCCGGCGTGGTGCTCGGCCTCATGACGCCCGTGCTGCCGGTGCGCATGCGCGGGCAGGCACCGGTGCTGCGCGTGCAGATGGCGCTGCACCCCTGGGTCGCCTACGGCGTGATGCCCCTGTTCGCGCTGGCCAACGCGGGCGTCACGCTCGACGGTGTGGACCTGGCCAGCGGCAACGCGCAGGCCGTGACCCTGGGCGTGGTGCTGGCGCTGGTGCTGGGCAAGCCGCTGGGCGTGCTTGGTGCCAGCTGGCTGGCCGTGCGCCTGGGCCTGTGCCGCCTGCCCAGCGGCGTGACCTGGTCCGGCGTGGGCCTCGTGGGCCTGCTGGCAGGCATCGGATTCACCATGTCCATCTTCATCGCCACACTGGCCTTCGACGATCCCCAATTGCTCGGCGCGGCCAAGCTGGGCGTGCTTCTGGCCTCGCTGGTGGCCGCTGTGCTGGGCTTGTCGTGGGGGTTTCTGCAGGCCTGGCGGGGCCGGCGCATCGCCCCTCTGGCATGATCGCGGCCTCTACTGGTTTTCCCTGATGCCACACGCCCCGCAACGCCGCTGGGAGCTCGACGCCCTGCGGGGCCTGATGCTCGTCCTGATGACGCTGACCCACATGCCGACGATGTACTCGTTGCCATCGGGTCAGCCGTTCGGCTTTGTCTCGGCGGCAGAGGGTTTCGTGTTCCTGTCGGCCTTCATGGCCGGGCGCGTCTATGGCCGCCGCGCGCGGCGCGACGGGCTGCCGGCCATGCAGGCCGCCTTCCATGAGCGGGCCCTCAAGCTCTACCTGTGCCAGCTGGGCCTGCTGCTCCTGGCGTTCACCGTGATCGCCTGGCTGGGGGTGTTCAACCGGCAAGGGGGCGTCACCGGCCTGCTCGAGTTCTTTTTCATTGACCCGCAGGCCGCCGTGGTCGGTGCCGCCTTGCTGCTGCACAACCCGCCGCTGCTGGACATCCTGCCGCTCTACATCGTCATGATGCTGGCCAGCCCGTGGCTGCTGCGCCGGGGCCTGCAACACGGCTGGCTCGGCGTGCTCGCCGCCAGCGGCCTGCTCTGGCTGGGTGAGCAATGGGGGCTCGGCCGGGGCGTGCACGAGCTGGTCGTGGCGCTGACCGGCCTGCCCATTCCGTACAAGGACATGGGCGCCTTCCACTGGCTGGCGTGGCAGGCCCTGTGGGTGGCGGGCCTGTGCCTGGGGGCGCGCGAACAAGCCTGGCCGCGCCTGCCAGGCTGGGTGCTGGCGCCGGCGGCCGTTTACGCCGGTGCCATGCTCGCCTGGCGCCACATCGCGGGCCAGGACCCCCTGCCCTGGCTGCCCGCCGTCGGCGTGCTGCTCGACAAATGGTCGCTCGGCCCCATGCGGGTGCTGAACTTCGCCAGCGTCTTCGTGCTGCTCATGGCCTGCGGCCCCTGGCTGGTGCGTGTGCTGCCACGACTTCACGCGCTGGAGCTGCTGGGCCGGCATTCCCTCTCGGTGTTCTGCGCGCACATCGTGATCGCGCTGTTCACCCTCGCCTTCTTTGGCTCGACCCAGGTGGTGCGCCCCTGGACCACCGACATCGCGCTGCTGCTGGCCGCCTTCGCCGGCCTGTTCGCGGTGGCCATGCTGGCGCAAGCGCGCGGGCGCCCCGGCCGGCGCCCCGGGGTGTTCTGGCGCGCGCGTTCCCAGACGCCTTGACGGCGGGCCGCGCGCCGGGGAACTTTGCGGCGCGGCGCGCCCCCGATCAGGCATTGATTCAACCGGCAGGCACGCCGCCTGCCCCCATGCCCACGCCATGAGCCAGGAAGATCGCCAGTGGGAACTGGACGCCATGCGCGGCTTGATGCTCGTGCTGATGACCCTCACCCACCTGCCCACGAAACTTGCGGACCCCCTGGGTCAGCCGCTGGGCTACGTATCGGCCGCCGAAGGCTTCGTGCTGCTGTCGGCTTACATGGCCGGGCGGGTGTACTCCGCCAAGGCCGACAGGCAAGGCGAGCAGGCCATGACCAACGCCTTCTTCAACCGCGCGCTCAAGCTCTACGCCTGCCAGCTCGCCCTCGTGCTGTTTGCCTTCACGGCCATCGCCGGCCTGGGCCTGGCGCTGCGCGAAGGCGCCGTGACCGACCTGCTCGCCTTCTTCCTCGAACGGCCGGTCGTCGCCACGCTGAGCGCCGGCCTGCTGCTTTACAGCCCGGCGCTGCTGGACATCCTGCCGATCTACATCGTGTTCATGCTGCTCAGCCCCCTGGTGCTGCTGCACGGCCGGCAGCACGGCTGGGGCGCGGTGATGGCGCTGAGCCTCGCGCTGTGGTTCGGCGCCCAGTTCGGCCTGGGCCCGGCGCTCTACCAGCTGGCCTTCGGCTGGTTCGACATGCCGGTGCGCTACCGCGACATGGGCGCGTTTGAAATCTTCGCCTGGCAGTTCCTGTGGACCATGGGCCTGTGGATGGGCACCGAACACAGCCGCCCGGACCACACCGCCACGCGCTTTCCCCGCTGGATGCTGCTCGCCGCCCTGGCGCTGGCGCTCAGCGCCTTTCTCTGGCGCCACGCGGTGGGCCAGACGCCCATGCCCAACGGCTCGGCGGTCAACCTGATGTTCGACAAATGGCACCTCGGGCCACTGCGCCTCGTCAACCTGCTGGCCCTGCTGGTGCTGGCCATGCATTTCGGCCCCTGGCTCAAGCGGCACCTGCCGCGCTGGCGGCCGCTGGAGACCCTGGGCAAGGCGGCCTTGCCGGTGTTCTGCGCCCACCTGGTGGTGGCCCTGCTGGCGCTGGCCGCGTTCGGCGCCACCCAACCCGCCAGACCCTGGTCGGTGGACCTGCTGATTCTGTTTGTGGCGTTCTACGCCCTGTGGGCCGTGGCCCGCGTGTCGCTGGGCCGGGACCGCCGCGCCGCAAAGCACGCCGGCCGACTCAGCCCTTCAGGTGCAGGGCGATGATGCGCTGCCACAGCGCGTAGCCCTCGGCATTGAGGTGCAGGCGGTCGCCCAGGAACAGCTCGGGGCGGGGTTGCCCATCGGCGCCCAGCATGGACGAGAACACGTCGATGAAGTCCAGGCTTGGCTCGGTCACGCTGTAGGCCTTGATGAGCTCGTTGGTCTCACGCACCGCCGCCAGCATGCCCGCGCGCGAGGGGCTGGGCTTGATGGAGACGAAGGCGATGCGGCTCTCGGGCAGGTCGGCCTTGACCGCGCGCACGAAGGCCGTGAAACGCTCCAGCACGTCGCGCGGCGTGGCGCCTTCGGAGAGGTCGTTCTCACCCGCGTACACCACCACCATGCGGGGCTTGTAGGGCAGCACCAGCCGGTCCACCAGCTTCACGCAGTCCAGCAGCTGCGAGCCGCCAAAGCCGCGCTTGATGACCACGGGCTGCTCGGCAAAGCTGGTCTCCAGGTCGTTCCACAGGCGGATCGACGAGCTGCCCACGAAGACCACGCCGCCTGGTTGCGGCGCCTGCTTCAGGTCGGCAGCGGCGAAGGCCTCGAAACTCGAACTCCAGCGCGGATCGACCGCCGCGAGCTGCCGGGCGACCGGGGGAAGCGCCACGGCCGGGCTCGCCGGCGCGGCCACCGCCAGCTGCACGGTCGGCGCTGCCAGGGACGCTGCGGGTGTTTCGGCCTGCGCAGTGGCCAAGGAGCCGATGCCCAGCGCACCGGCCAGGGCCAGTTGCAGGGGCAGCGAGAAGCGCGATGGGCGTGGGGGCAATGGGTGCAAGGTGGTCAGGGCTTGGTGCAGGCGCAGAATGGACAGCACCGCGCGCGGAAAGTTCATACCCCACCAGTGTAAGTATCGGTATCGGACCGGTCCACCCGGGTGTCCCCCAACTGTTGTCCGGATGCCCCAGACCGGTCCGTCCGTCGGAACCGTTGGACTCAGGTGGCCGCCGGTGGCACCACCAGCACGTCGTTTTCGGCCATTTCCAGCGCGCGCTGCGCCACGCTGCCCAGCAGCAGGCCCAGCACGCCACGGCGCTGCTGCGTGCCCAGCACCACCAGATCCGCCGGGTGCGCCTGACCATGGGCATTCAGCAGCAGGCCGGCGTCGCCATGCTCCAGCCAGGTGCGCAGGTTCCCCGCCTCGGGCCACTCGCAGGACTGGATGAAGGCCTCGGCCTCGCGCTGGGCCTGCGCCAGGCCGTCGGCGCGCACGCGCGCGGTGTCCACCCCCGCGATCGCCGGGTAAGGGTTGTTGAAGGCGTGAAACAGTGTGAGCTCGGCCTGCGGAAACAGCATGGCGGCCGTATGCAGGGTGTGGCGCGAGGCCGCTGTGAAATCGCTGGCCACGATCACATGGCTGTAGGCCGCGCGCGGCCGGTTGCGCACCACGAGCAAGGGCACGGGCGAACGGCGCGCCAGGGCATCGACGGTCGAACCCAGCACCACGCGGCTGAGCGCCTCGTTGCGTGCCACACCGGTCACGATCAGCCCGCAGCCTTCGGCCGAGGCCACCGTGAGCACGGTATCCGTGACCAGGCCCGGCTCCACCCGGGGCACCAGCGCGAGGTCGGCGTGCTCGCCCGCGAGGTCTGCGCGCAGGCGCTGCTCCACCATGGCCCGGCGCACCGCGCCACTGCTCAGGCCCGAAGCGCGCGACAGCACCGAGGTGGGCGCTTCGGCCGGCTCGGGCTCGACCACGGTCAGCGCGACCAGGCGCGCATCCCACTCGCGCGCCAGGCGCGCGGCGCGGTCCAGGGCGCGATCGCTGCGGCTGCTGAGGTCGGTGGCCAGCAGAATGTGGCGCGGGGTGGCAGGTGTGCTCACTCGAAAACTCCTTTCAAACGGGATTCAGGGCAAAGCCTGAAGACTAGGGCCAGTTCAGGGCCAGGGCGTTCAGGCCGTGCCCATGGCTTGATCTGAGTCAAGCCGCTGGCTGCGCCACGCGGTGCAGCGCCCTGACCAGGTCCGACTCCGTGATGATTCCGGCCAGCCGGCGCTCGGTGTCGATGATGGGAATGTGGTGATGTCCACCTTCCGAGAACAGGGGCACCAGCTCGCTCACGTGGCGATTGACGCTGGCCACGCGCACCTCGCGCGTCATCAGCTGGCCCACCACTTCCGGCTTGTCCGAATGCACCGCGCCGCTGCGCTTCATCAGCGCGCGCAGGCGCTCGCCGATGCCCTCGTGCCGGTCCAGCTCGGCATGCCGCATGAAATCCGAAACCGTCACGATGCCCACGATGCGCCGCGCCCGGTCCACCACGGGCAGGGCCTTGATGCGGTGCTGGCGCATCAACCCCCAGGCTTCGCGCAGCGGCGTGCCAAAGGACACCGCGATCGGCTCGGGCGTCATGATGTCGCCGCAGCGCAGGCTGCCGAAGTTGCGCTGGTAGGCCGCGGATTCGGCGTGGTGAAGCAGTCCCTCCAGATCGTCGCGGCTGACGTCCAGCACCTGGTTGTAGTGCGCCAGGGCCGCGTCGAGATCGGCCGCGCTGAAGCGGGCCGCGACGGCGGTCGGCTCCTGAGAGGCTCGCACCTGACCGTGGGGGTAGCGCCGCCCGCTCAGGCTGTTGTAGACCACGCCCGCGACCACCAGCAGCAGCGAGTTCACGAACATCGGGAAGGCCGCGAAATGAAAGCCCATCGCGCCCAGCGAGGTCAGCAGCGCGGTCGCGCCGCCGGGTGGGTGCAGGCAGCGCAGCGCAAACATCAGGGCAATCGCCGCCGCCACCGCCAGCGCCGCCGCCCAGGCCGGATCGGGCACCAGCATCGCGCAGGCCGCGCCCACCAGCGCCGAGAGCGTGTTTCCCCCCACCACCGACCAGGGCTGGGCCATCGGGCTCGCGGGCAGCGCAAAGACCAGCACCGCGCTGGCGCCCAACGGCGCCACCAGCCAGGGCCCCAGGGCACTGCCTCCGGCCCACCAGCGGCTCACCAGCGCCGTGAAGAGGATGCCCAGGCCCGCCCCGGCCACGCTGCGCCAGCGCTCCCGGGCGTCCACGCGCACCGGCGCCGGCCAGAACGCCGCGAGAAAACGGGTGGCGCCCTGGAAGCGCGCGACAGGAGGCTGGCCATCGGGGTTCAATCGGGTCTCCAGACGTCTTGAGATGGATCAAGGAAGCGCCGCATCGCGGCCCTGGCGCGCGCAGGGGCGCCCGATCTCCCATAAGATTGATTCTAGATGGATCTTTTTGCGCGCCGAGGGCGCGGGGTCCGTGCTGGGGAAACATCATGAGCGTCATGGCGGTCTGCACCGAGGAAGAGGTTTCGAGCATGGTCCACGCCTTCTACGACAAGGTGCGGCATGACGAGGTGCTCGGCCCCATCTTCGACGCCCACATCCACGATTGGGACCGCCACCTGGCGCACCTGGTGGACTTCTGGTCTTCGATCCTGCGCCGCACCGGGCGCTTCAGCGGCGCGCCCATGCCGCGCCACGCGGCCCTGCCCGGCCTGAGCCCGGCCCTGTTCCAGCGCTGGCTGGCGCTGTTTCGCGAGACCACCGGCGCCCTGCCCAACCGCGCCATGGGCGAGCAGGCCTTCGCCATGGCGCAACGCATCGCGCAAAGCCTCTGGTACGGCTACCAGATGAGCCACCGGCCGCACGCCATGCCCGCCGACCTGGTGCTCGACGGAGGCCCGCCGTGCGCCTGACCACCATGACCGACTACGCCCTGCGGCTGCTGATGTACCTCGCCCAGCAACCCGGGCGGCTGTGCACCATCGCCGAGGCCGCGCAGGCCCACGGCATCTCCGAAGCCCACCTCATGAAGGTCACGCACCACCTCGGCCTGCTGGGCTGGATCGAGACCGTGCGCGGCAAAGGTGGCGGCATGCGGCTGGCCCGCGAACCCCACGAGATCGGCCTGGGCGAGGTGGTGCGCGACATGGAGCCCGACTTCCACCTCGTCGAATGCTTCTCCACCGGCAACACCTGCGTGCGCACGGGCGATTGCGCGCTGACCGGCGTGCTGCACAGCGCCCTGCAGGACTTCCTCGCGCGGCTCGACGGCGTCACGCTGGCCGACATCGTGCCCACGCGGCCCCTGCCGGCCGGCCGCGTCACGGTGCACCGCATGGCGGCGCGCTGAGGCCTCAGGCCCGCGGCGGGTTGGGACGGCCCAGCTCCACGACAGGCCCGGTAGAGGCGTACTGGTTGCCGCCCAGGCGCGTGAGCGGGCGGGTGCGCACCACGTCGAAACGCCCGCCGGGCTCGATGAACTGGTCGTCCAGGTGCAATGCCACCACGCGGCCGAACACCACGTTGCTGAACGTGTCGCCCGGGCCGATGGGATCGATGTTCACGATCTGCAGCAACCGGCATTCCATGCAGGCCGGCGAGGCCGCCACCCGGGGCGGGCGCACCTTGCTGCTGGCGGCCTTCTCGAGCCCGGCGATCTCGAACTCGTCGGTGCCGTGGGGCGCGTTGAACGAAGACAGGTTCATCTGCTCGCGCAGGTCCCAGGTCACGAGGTTGGTGACGAACTCCCCGGTGGCGCGCACGTTGGCGATGGTGTCCTTCACCTCGCGGTCGTCGGGCGCGTTGCAGGAGAACATCACCACCGGCGGCGCGGTGGACACCAGGTTGAAATGCGAGAACGGCGCAAGGTTGACGCGGCCGTCCGCGCTGACCGTGCTGATCCAGCCGATGGGCCGGGGCGCGACGATGGCGTTGAACAGCGAGCGCTTGAAATCGGTCGCGGTGTCGAGGTCGATGTACATGGCAGAAGGGTCTCGAAGGAATCAGCGAATGGGGTTGACGATGGCGGCGCCCGGTTCCCCGCGCACCACCTTGGCGAGGTTGTCGGCGGCCTGCTGGCGGCGGCCGAAGAAACCTTCCCAGGTCCACGAGGCCACGTGCGGCGTGTTCAGCACGCGGGGGTGGGCCAGCAAGGGGTCGTCGTGCGCCGGGGGTTCCGGGTCGAACACGTCAAACGCCGCGCCGGCCAGGCGACCGGCGTCCAGCGCGGCAATGAGCGCGGACCGCTCCACCAGCGTGGCGCGCGCCGTGTTGATCAGCACCGCGCCGGCTTTCATCTGCGCCAGCGCCGCCGCATCGAGCAGCGGCCGGTCGCCGGGCAGCGCCGGGCAATGGAGCGATACCGCGTCGCTGTGCGCCAGCAGCTCGTCCATGCCCACGGCCTGCACACCGGGGGGCAAGTCGCGGGCCAAGGGGTCGTGCACGAGCACGCGCACGTTCCAGCCCGCCACCCGCTGCGCCAGCGCGCGGCCGATGCGGCCAAAGCCCACGATGCCCAGCGTGCTGCCGTCCAGGCCGCCCGCAAACACCCTGGGCGTGCGCCATCCGCCGCCCTGCAGGTACTCGCGGGTCCACACGTGCAGTTGCTTGCGCAGCGCCAGCAGCAGGGTCAGCGCGTGTTCGGCCACCGCCACGGCGTCGTTGCCGCCGGGCGTGTTGCACACCGCGATGCCCAGCTCGCTTGCGGCCGCGACGTCCACCGTGTCCACGCCGACGCCGATCTTGCTGATCACCTTGAGGCCGGGCAAGGCCGCCAACACCTCGCGGGTGACGCGGATGCCGCCGGAGATCAGCGCGCCCTGGCAGCCCTTCGCATCGGCGATGAAGTCGGCTTCCAGGTGGCGGCGGTAGTCGGGATCGCGGTTGGGTTGGCCCAGGCGCACGTCGAAGCCCTGCTCGCGCAGCCAGGGGATGCTGGGATCGTCGGGCATCACGCGTTCCCAGATCAGGACGGGTTCGTGGGGTCGGTCGGTCATAAGGCAGGGCTTCTCGGGAATGGGGGTTCAGGCGTCTGGAAAACCAAACACACGGGCGGGGTTGTGGACGAGGATCTGCTCGCGCACGGCGGCGTCGGGCACGGCGCGCGCGAACAGCTCGACCAGGTCGGCGTCGTTGGGCATGGTGGTTGTGGCCACGTCGTACAGCGGGTGCGGCCAGTCGGTGGCCCACAGCATGCGCCCGGGATGGAGCTGGATCACGCGCCGGATCAGCGCCAGCGCGCCGTCGTAGGGCGGCGCGAAGCGGTGGTCCACGCGCGAGACCTTCACCCACCAGTTGCCCCGCGCGACGGCCTCGCGCAGGAAGCGCAAACCTTCGCCATCGAGGTCGGCGGCAGTCAGGTAGGCCAGGTGGTCCACCACCACCTCGGTGCGCAGGTCCAGCAGGAGGCGCGCGTGCTGCGCCAGCTCAGCGGCCGTCGCGTGCAGCGAAACGCTCCAGCCCAGCGCCTCGGCCCGGCGCACCTGGCGGCAAAAGGCGGTGCTGTCGAAGGCCGCGCCAAAGCGCGAGAGGATGTTGAAGCGCGCGCTGCGCACACCGGCCGCCTGCAGCTCCTCGCAGGCCGCGTCGGACACGCTGTCGTCCAGCAGCGCCACGCCCCGGTAGCACGCCGGGTCCGCGCGCAAGGCGCTGAGCAGCACCGCGTGGTCGCTGCCATACACCGAGGGCTGCACCAGCACCGCGCGCTGCACACCCAGGCGCGCGTGCAGCGTGCGCAGTTCATCGAGCCAGGCCACCGGCGGCTCGTAGCGGCGGCCGGGCAGCAGCAGGTCCACGCGCGCGGGGTCGAAGACATGGACCGCGCAGTCGCACGACAACGCAGGCAGCACCACCGCCGGCTTGCGCGTGTCGCGCCGCCAATCGTGGTGCGCGTTCACGCCGCCGTGACGCTGGCGCTGTAGTCGCCCGCGTTGTGCACCCAGCCGCGCGCGATGAAGTCCGCGCGCGGCGGGCTGAACAGGTCGATCAGCAGGTGGTGGCCATCGCCCACGCCTTCGGTGGTGTGCACCAGATCCACCGGCACCACCACCAGCGAGGGAGAAGGCGCGGCCAGGTGCTCGTCGTCGCGCCAGAGGTTGGCGTCCTTGCCCCAGTTCACGCGCAGGTGGTGGATGAAATTCCCCGCCAGCGCGAGCGAGCCCTGCTCCAGGTCGCTGTGGCTGTGCGGGCTGAGCGCCTTGCGGTCGCGCACGCCGTGGTACGACACCCAGTTGATGCTCAGCGTGTCGGTCTGCAGCATCTTCAGGCGCGGGTTGTCGGCCGGCGCGGGCACCTGGGCCATGTCGAACACCTGCACCAGCGGCGCACCAGGCCGGCGGCGAAAGGGCTGGCCCGTGGGCTTGATGCGCGCGTCCGGCTGCGCATACGCGGCCTCGTTGAGCACCGTGGCCGGCTCGATGTCCGGCCGGTGGGAGGCAATCACCGCGCAGGTGCCGGGCGCGGACAGCCTCACGCTGGAGCGGCCGGCGGCCAGCACGCACACGCTGCCCGCTTGGGGCACCACCACGCCGGGCCCCTGCCCGGCTGGCGAGATGACCGCACCCGCGTCGGGAAAGATGAGCAGCATCTCGGCCGTGCTCTCGACCTCGAAGGGCTCGGTGCCCGCCTCGATCCATTCCACGATGAAGTTCTGCGCGCGCATGCGGCGGTGGCGGTTGCCCCGGAGGGTGAGCGCGGGATGCTCCAGGAAGGCCGCGAAACTGCGCGGACGGACACCAGGGGAAGCAGAGGCAGCGGGTGGAAGTGACATGGCGGGAGCGAGGAAGGGATCAGGAATGCAGCGATCATCCCCCGGTCCGCGCCGGCGAAGCAATGCGAACGCCGCCGTTTTCTGCCTGCCGGAAAGCGGGCCCAGTGTCGTTGACACCCCCAGAGCCGCTCGGGAATCATCGATCCATCCCCTTTCTACCCATCGAGACCCGGAGACATCCATGCAATCACTTCAACGTACCCTGCTCGGCGCGCTGGCCGGCGCGGCCCTCGCGCTGGGCGCATCTGCCGCACAGGCGCAGGCCGATGACTTTCCCAGCAAGCCCATCCGCCTCGTGGTGCCGTTCGCCGCAGGCGGCACCATGGACCTGTTCGGCCGCCTCGTCGGCGGCGAAATGGCCAAGGCCCTTGGCCAGACGGTGGTGGTGGAAAACATGCCGGGCGCGGGAGGCTCGATCGCCACCGGCAACGTGGCGCGCTCCGCGCCTGACGGCTACTCGATCTGCTTCTGCGCCACCGGCAGCACCGTCATCCTGCCGCTGATGGACGCCAAGCTGCCGTACAAGGTGGCCACCGACCTGCCACCGGTGGGCCACGTGCTGCGCATCGAGCAGACCATCCTCGTCAACGCCGACAAGGGCGCAGCCAACCTGGCCGCGCTGATCGCCAAGGCGAAGGGCAAACCGGGCGGCATGTTCTACGGCACGCCGGGCAACGGCACCTCCAACCACCTGGCCGGCGAGCTGTTCAAGATCGCGGCCGGGCTGGACATCGGCACCGTGCACTACAAGGGCGAGTCCGCCGCCGTGCTGGACCTGCTCACCGGCCAGATCGATTTCATGGTCGCCTCGGTGTCCTTCGCCGACCCGCAGGTGAAATCGGGCAAGCTGCGCATCCTCGCGCTCACCGGCCCCAAGCGCGTCTCCGCCTACCCCGACGTGCCCACCATCGCCGAGTCCGGCTACCCTGGCTACGAAGCCACCACGCAGGTCGGCCTGCACGTCGCCAAGGGCACGCCAGCCGCGCGCATCGACAAGCTCAACGCCGCCATGAACACCGCGCTCAAGAGCAAGGAGCTGCTCGATCGCATGGCCGCCAGCGGCGTCTCCCCGGTCGGCGGCACGCCTGAGGGCTATGCGGCCTTCCTGCGCCAGGAAAACGACAAGTGGGGCAAGGTGATCAAGCAGGCCGGCATCAAGCTGGAGTAAGCCGCCATGCCCACCACCTTGCTGATGCTCCCGCCGCAGATACCCGCCACCCGCGAGTGGGCGCAGCGGCTGGCCACGGCCCTGCCCGGGCTGGCGATCGTCGTGGCCGAGACCGAGGGCGAGGCCCTGGCAGCCATCGGGCAGGCCGACGCCGCCGTGGGCACGCTCTCGCCCGCGCTGCTGGCGGCCGCGCCGCGCCTGCGCTGGCTGCACTCCCCGCTGGCCGCGCCGCCCACCGGCTACTTCTTCCCCGAGCTGGTGAGCCACCCCCTGACCGTGACCAATGTGCGCGGCATCTTCAACGACCACATCAGCGCGCACATCATGTCCTTCGTGCTGGCCTTCTCGCGCGCGCTGCACCGATTCATCCCGCAGCAGCAGCGCGGCGAATGGCGCCAGCCGCCGCGCTACGAGGGCACGGTGTACCTGCCCGAAGCCACCGCCCTGATCGTGGGCGTGGGCGGCATCGGCGCGGAAACTGCGCGCCTGCTCGCCGCCTTCGGCGTGCACGTGATCGGCACCGACGCGCAGCGCACCGCACCACCCGAGGGCATGGCCGAGCTGCACCCGGCGCAGGCGCTGGACGAACTGCTGCCGCGCGCCGATTTCGTCATCGTCACCGTGCCGCACACGCCCGAGACGCAAGGGCTGTTCGACCGCGCGCGCTTGCAGCGCATGAAGCGCGGCGCCTTCTTCATCAACATCGGGCGCGGCATGACCACCCGGCTGGACGATCTCCTTGCCGCGCTGCAGGCCGGTGAACTGGGCGGCGCCGGTCTCGACG
Organism: Hydrogenophaga sp.; assembly: GCF_026125825.1. Lineage (GTDB taxonomy): Bacteria > Pseudomonadota > Gammaproteobacteria > Burkholderiales > Burkholderiaceae_C > Hydrogenophaga. The sequence goes on from NZ_JAHCKK010000002.1 coordinate 152,257, forward strand.
TGTTCGAGCAGGAGCCCCTGCCCGCCGGCCACCCGCTGTGGACGCAGCCGGGCGTGTTCATCACGCCGCATGTGGCCATGTGGGGGCCCTACTACAACGAGCGCCGCTACGCGATCCTGTGCGACAACTGCGAGCGCTTCCTCGCCGGGCGCGAACTCGCCAACCGCGTCGACAAGGCCCTGTGGTATTGAACCGGGGCCTTGCCATGGAGCTCACGGGTATGATCCGCTCCCCCTCCCGCCCCTGCGGGAGCGGTCCGACGACGATGCCCATGGCCGACGACCCCGACGCCCCTGACGACCACCCCAGCGGATCGATCCGGGCCATCTCGCGCGCGCTGCAGATCCTGCGCATCATGAACACGCAGCCCACCTGGAGCTTGCACGGCCTGCACCTGCAGACCGCGCTGCCCAAGTCCACCATCTTCCGCATCCTGCACACGCTGCAGCTCGAGGGTTATGTGCGGCTCGAAGGCGGCGTGGGCGTCTACCGGCTCACGGAGAAGATCCTGGAAATGAGCGGCGGCTTCACCGAGAAGTCGCTGCTGGTCGAAGTGGGCTCGCCCCTGGCGCTGCGCCTGACCAAGGCCATCAAATGGCCGGTGGCGCTGGGCGTGCTCGATGGCGACGCCATCGTCGTGCGCTACAGCGGCATGCCCTACAGCCCGATCGCCGCGCACGCCACCACCATCGGCCGCCGCCTGGGCCTGGCCGACACCGCCATGGGCCGGGCCTACCTGGCCTTCTGCCCCGAAGTGGAGCGCGAGATCCTGTTCGACATGCTGCGCGCCTCACCCGGCGGCAGCCGGCTGGGCCACGAGGAACTGCTGCTGCAGGAACTCGCGGCCATCCGCCAGCAAGGCTACGCGGTGCGCCAACCCAACCCGCAGCGGCGCACGGCCACCCTGGCCACGCCGGTGATGCACCGCACCGAGGTCGTGGGGCTCATGGGCATGACCACCTTTGGCAACCTCATGACGCCGGCGACGGTGGCGCAGTGCGCACCGCAGCTGCAGCAGGCCGCCACCGCCGTGAGCCAGGCCTACGGCGCGCGCCTGCCCCAGAGCCCCGACACCGGCGCGCCTTTCTGACCTGCGGAAAGTCGCGCCATGGCGCTTGCCGCGCCCGGCTGGCGTGGCGACCATGGCGGCTCGGGCAACACCGCCCGCATCCCACCCAGAGGAAACACCGTCCGATGAAAACCCGGGGCCACATCCGCCAGCGCGCGCTCACGCTGGGCACGTTCGTGAAAACCGACTCGCCCCAGATCACCGAGATCCTGGGCACCACCGACCTCGACTTTGTGGTCGTGGACGCCGAGCACGCGCCCTTTGACCGCCTCGCGCTGGACCGCCACATGATGGCCGGGCGCGCCAGCGGCATCCCGGTGCTCGTGCGCATCCCCGACAACGCGCCCGCCACCATCCAGTCGGTGCTCGACCTGGGCGCCGCCGGCCTGCTGGTGCCGCGCGTGGACAGCGCCGCCCAGGCCCGCGAAGTGGTCGCGCGCGCGCGCTACCGCCAGGGCAGCCGGGGCTTTTCCATCTCGCCGCGCTGCGCCGGCTACGGCACCCTGCGCATGGCCGACGCGCTGGACGCGGGCGACCAGGCCCTCATCCTGTGCCAGATCGAAAGCCCCGACGGCGTCACCGAAGCCTTCGACATCGCGTCCACCCCCGGGGTGGACGGCCTCTTCATCGGCCGGGCCGACCTCGCCCTGTCGATGGGGCTGGACGACAACCGCGCGCCCGCCGTCTCCGAGGCCTGCGGCCGCATCATCGAAGCGGCCAAGGCCGCAGGCGTGAGCGCGGCCATGTTCGTGCCCAACGAGGCCGAAGCCATCGCGTTCCGCGAACGCGGCATCGACTGCTTCGTGGTTTCGTCCGATCAGTCGCTGCTGCGCCAGGCGACCCAGCAGTTCGCCGCGGCCTCCACCGCGCTGCGCCAGACGGCCGCGCGGCGCTGAGGGCTCAGGCCGCCATGCCCAGCCGGCGCATCCAGCCGGCCAGCGCCTGTTCGTTCGCATTGCCGGCCTCATAGGCCGCCAGCATCGCGGCGTGCGACTCGGGCCGGTGCTGGTTGAGCTTGACCTTGCACTGAAGATCCGTCACCCGCAGCTCGAAAGCGGTGATGCCTTGCATCAGCCGGTGCTGGAAGTCTTCGTCCAGCCCGCGCCACTGGGGGGCGTAGGCCGGGTCGTGGTCGTGGATCAGGTGCTTGAGCAGGCGGTCCTTGTCGTCGAAGGCCTCCAGCACGCGCGCCTGCACCGTGGCATGCACCGCCAGGTAACTCCAGGTCGGCACGCGGGCCAGGTCCGGGTAGACGCGCGGCGTCATGTAGGCGTGCGGCCCGAGAAAAGCCACCACCGCGCGCGGGCGGGCCGTCAGATAGCGCCCGTGCGCATTGGGCTTGGCGCAGTGGCCCAGCAGCGTGAGGCCGCCCTCCTCCTGCAGCAGGTGCAGCGGGAGGTGGGTGACGAAGGGCAGGCCCTCGTCGTCGGTGGAGATCAGGCTGGCAAACGGATGCGCGCGCATCAGCTCCAGGGCGATGGCGGGGTCCTTGGCGGTGAACTGGGGTGGCAGATACATGGCGCGGCCTCTTGGGGAACAGATCACTGTAACGCCGGTTCGCAGACGCCGCGCCCGCTCCTATCATGAGCGCAGGGCCCTGCGCATCGCCATGCGGCGACCTGGAACCGCCCCGACCATCGCCACACCACCATGAACCTCCTGAACCACCCCGCCTTTCAAAGTCTTGTGCTGCCCCTGCTGCTGTGCATCGCGGGCGTGGCCGCCCTGCTGCGCGCGGCCGGGCCCAACCGGGCCGCGCTCGGCGCCGCCCTGGGCCTGCTGGTGGCGTTCGCCGTCTTCCCCGGGTTCGACTGGCCCGCCGCGGCCCGCGCACAGAAATTGCCCTGGATCGCGCTGGCGGGCACCGCGATCGCCGCACTGTTGCTGTGGCGAGCCACCCGTGGCCTGCCCACCGCTCGCCCCTGGTGGCGCGGCATCGCCTTCGCAGCCGTGCTCACCCTGGCCTGCCTGGGCCTGGCGGCGGCGGCTGGGCTCGGCGGTTCGCTGTTGCTGGCCCAGCTGGCGCTGATGGTGGCGGTGGCCACCGCCGTGCCGGGCCTGTGGTCATGGTGGCGGCCTTCTTCCGGGCTGTGGATGGCGCCGGCCGCCCTGCTGCCCCAGCTGCTGGCCGCGCTGTGGATCGCCGCGGCCCTGCCCATGGCCCCCTGGAACGCCGGGGCCGCCGGCAGCGCCACCGACGACCTCTACTACACCCCGCAGTGGAAATGACCCCACGGCCCGGCACCTGTCGCGCAATGCGATGATGGCCGCCATGCCACCACCCACGGACGCCACGACCGCCCCGGACATCCCCGCCGACTGGCCCGCCCTCTGGCAGCAGATGCTGCACGCCCGCACCACCGGGCAGGCCGCCCAGCCGCTGCACTGGTGCGCAGAGCACGGCTGGCAACTGGCGAGCGCCGAGAGCTCGCGAAGCGCCGAGCTGTTCACGCTCTACAAACCCTTGCTCGATGCGCGCCACGGTGGCCGCGACACCCCCTGGGCCGTGGCCCAGCTCGGCCAGAGCCTCGACGGTTTCGTGGCCACGGTCACCGGCGACTCCTACTACGTCAACGGCCCGCACTGCCTGCTGCACCTGCACCGCCTGCGCGCACTGTGCGACGCGGTGCTCGTCGGCGCCGGCACGGTCGCCATCGACAACCCCCAGCTCACCACGCGCCGCGTGCCCGGCCCGCAGCCGGTGCGCGTGGTGGTGGACCCCGCCGTGCGCCTGGACGGCCGCTCGCGCGTGTTCCGCGATGGGCAAGGCCCCAGCCTCTGGGTCTGCGATGCGCGGCACGCCGCGCTGGCCCGCGAGCGCCTGGTCGGCGCGCCGGCCGAGGTTCTGGCGGTGGACGGCCTGCTCGACGCGCAAGGCGACGGCTACCGCCCCGCGCTCGTTGCAAACGCCCTGGCCGCGCGAGGCCTGCGCGTGCTGTTCGTCGAAGGCGGCGGCATGACGGTCTCGCGCTTTTTCACCGCCGACGTGCTCAGCCGCCTGCACCTCATCATCGCGCCCGTGCTCATCGGCCAGGGCCGGCGCGGCCTGCGCGCACCCGCGCACGATGTCATGGCCGACTGCCCTCGCCCGCCCACGCGCACCCTGCCCCTGGGCGAGGACATGCTGTGGGACCTGGACCTCAGCCGATCACGCCGCGCTTAGGGCGCTGGCCTCGTCGAGCACCACGAACTCGTCGCAAGCGGCCATGAAGGCCGGCGAGGCGCAGCGCAGGCCGAAACCGTAGGCCGGCAGACCCCGTTGCTGGATGCGCCCGACCAGCCCCGTGTAATCGCTGCCCGACGACACGAGGCAGAAACCGTCCACCGCGCCGGTGAGCAACAGCTCCATCGCGTCCATCACCAGCAGACTGTCGCTCGCGTTCTTGCCCTTGGTGCAGCGGAACTGATGGCACGGCTGGATGGCGAGCGTGTGCAGCACGTTCTTCCAGGGGGTGAGCTGTGGCCCGGTCCATTGACCATACGCGCAGCGCACGGTGGGCTTGCCGAAGGTGGCGGCCCTCTCCATGAGCGGCGCGGCGTATCGCGCGCTGAGGTTTTCGGCATCGATCAGCACCGCCAGGCGCGGTGGACGGGGCGTGAGGATGAAAGACGATGGGTGTTGCTCGAGCCGGTGACTGGCCGGCACTTCCGCAAGACGCGCTTCACCCCAGGGCCAGCAGGTCCACGTGCCCCACCCGCAGGCGGCCGGACGCGGCCTGGGCGTGCCGCCGCTGGCGCCACGCCTCCAGCGCGGCGAGGGCCGCAGGCTCCTGCTCGCACGCGGCGTGGGCGATGCCGTCGATGAGCGCGTGCTGCAGCGCGCCAGCGTGGGCGCTTTCCAGGCTGTGGATGCGCCAGTCGCTGGCCGCGCTGAACACGCGGTAGCCGCTGCCCTGCAACGCGCGGCGCAAGGCCGGCACGGCAGCGGCGCCGAGCGCGGGGCCAAAGCCCTTGTCGCGCCGCTGGTGCTGCGCGAACAGCCGGTCCACGGTCGAGTCCAGCGGGTCGGCGGGGTCCCATTCGTGGTGGCCGTCCACGTTGAGGGTGAAGAGCATGGCCGCGCGGGCGGCCACGGCGTGCGACACCAGCCGCTGCAACCAGTCGGCGCTCACGAGGTCGAGCAAGGCCGACGCGGTGACGAGGTGGGCCGCGTGCCAGGGCAAGGTGTCCAGGTGGCGCGCGAGGTCCAGTTGACGGCAGACGCTGGCGACCTCGAAGCCGGGGCCGCTGGCGCTGGAGGGCCAGCCGTGCAGCAGCGCGGCGTCGTGGTCGACCACCAGCCATTGCTGCGGCCCGCCCAGGCGGGGGGCGAGCCAGCGCTGGTTCGCGCCGGTCCCGCAGCCCAGGTCGATCACGCGCCAGGGCGTGCCCGCCGGTGGGGCCATGGCATGGAGCCGCGCGGCCAGTTGCAGGTGCCGGGCGGCCTCGTCGCGCGCTGCGGTGTCGAAGGGCTCGCGCTGTTGCAGCCAGTCGGCGCTGAAACGGGCGCCGCTCATGCCACGGCCTCCAGCACGGCCGCATAGCGAGCGGCCTGCTGCGCCCAGGTGGGCAGCGCGGCGGCGGCTTGGCGCGCGCCAGCGGCCAGGTGCTCGCGCAGCCCGGCATCGGACAGCACGCGCTCCAGCGCGGCCTGCAGGGCGGGCCCGTCACCGGCGCTCACCTGCAGGCCCGCACCGGCAGGCAGGGTGTGGGCCAGCGCCCCGCCATCGGTGGTGACGACGGGCAGGCCATGGGCGACGGCTTCGGCGATGACCATGCCGTAGCCTTCATAAAGCGAGGGCAGCACGAAGACATCGGCCGCCAGGTAGTGGGCGCGCAGCGCCGGGCCCGGCAGCTCGCCGTGCCAGACGACGCGCTCGCCCAGCGGCGCGGCCAGCGCCTGCAGGCGCGCGGCGGTGCCGGGGTCGCGTTCGGCGCTGCCCACGAGGTGCAGCACCCACGGCAGCCGCGTGAGGCCGGCAAGCGCCTGCAGAAGCAGCGCATGGCCCTTGCGGGGCGTGAGCGTGGCCACGCAGAGCAATTGCACCGGGCCCGCCGGCCGGGCCTTGGGCGGTGGCAGGGGCGCAGGGTCGGTGCCGGGCTCCACCACGGCGATGCGCTCGGGCGGGACGCCCAGGTCGGCCACGTCGTCGAGGGTGCGGCGGCTGGGCACCACCACCTGCCGCGCCAGTTGCAGGGCCTGCGCTTCGGCCGCGCGCAGCTGCGCGCTGTCCGCGGCGCTCAGGCCGGTTTCCAGGTGCAGCGGGTGGTGCACATGGGCGACCCAGCGCAGGCGGCGGGCGTGCGGCCGCACGGCGCGCGCCAGCGCGCCGAAGGCCAGGCCGTCGGCGATCACCAGGGCCCCATCGGGCAGGGCCGCGATCCGGGCCAGCGCGGCCGAGAGGTCGCTGTCGTCGGGCCAGGGCCAGGCGCCGTCGAGCACCTGCGGCAGCACCGTCCAGCCCTGCTCGCCCAGGGCCAGCGAGAGCCGGCGGTCGTAGGTGTAGCCGCCGGTGGGAATGTGCCAGTCGCCCGGCAGCAGAAAGTGGAAGGTGCGCGGGCCGGCCATGGCTCAGACCGGCAAGCGGCCTTCGTAAGAGGCCCACGCCACATGCGATTCGTGCAAGGTCACTTTCATCTGCTGCAGGCCGGCCGACTGCGCGTCAGGCAGCGCCTGCGCGCCGAGCGCACCGGCGGCGATGCGCACGGCGATGTGGTCGAAGATCACGCGCGCCAGGAACTCGGTGGTGGTGTTGCGCCCCTTGAACTCGGGCATGTCGTCCAGGTTCTGGAAATTGAGCACGGCCAGGGTTTCGCGCAGGACCTGCGTGGCCAGGCCGATGTCGACCACGATGCCATCGGCGTCCAGCGACTCGCGGCGCAGCTCGAGGTCGACCACGTAGGTGGCGCCGTGCATGCGCTGCGCCGGTCCGAACACCGCTCCCTGGAAGCTGTGGGCGATCATGAAGTGGTCTCTGACGTTGACGGCGTACATCGGTGGAGGGTCCTTTGAAGGGCGGGAAGGTTCAGGCAGGGTAGTCGATGCGCTGGCACAAGGTGTCGGGCGCATCGGTGCCGGCCAGGCGCGCGAGCACCTGCGGCAGCTCGGCGAAGGGCGCGGCGTGGGTGACGAGCGCGTCCAGTGCCGGCTCGGTGAGCAGCGAGAGCGCGAGTTCCAGGCGCTGGCGGTGGCTCCAGCGGTCGCGCTGGCGCCGGGCCACATGGCCGACCTGCGAGCTCTTGAGCGTGAGCCGCTGGGAGTGGAAGGCCTCGCCCAGCGGCACGCTGACGAGGCGGCTGCCGTACCAGCTGAGTTCGAGCACGGTGGCTTCGAACGCGGCCAGGCCCAGGGCGGTGGCCAGCCCGGCCGACTGGCCACTGGTGTGGATGACCAGATCGGCCTGCGGCTGCGCGGCTTCCGGCAAGGCAAAGCCGGCACCGAGCGCGGCCGCGATGCCCGCGCGCGCGGGGTTGGTGTCGACCACTTGCACGCGGCCCTCGGGCAGGCGCGCCGCGAGCCAGGCCACCAGCAGGCCCAGTGTGCCGCCACCCACCACGGCGATGCGGTCGCCCGGGTTGGGCTGGGCGTCCCACAGCGCGTTGATGGCGGTCTCCAGGTTGGCAGCCAACACGGCGCGCGCGGCGGGCACGCCGGCGGGCAATGGCACCAGCGCGGCCGCGGGCACCTGGAACATGGTCTGGTGCGGGTGCAGGCAGAACACCTCGCGCCCCAGCAGCTCGGGCGGGCCGGCTTCGACCACCCCCACGTTCACATAGCCGTATTTCACCGGGCCGGGAAAGTCCCCCGCCTGGAACGGCGCGCGCATGCGCTGCGCCTCGCTGGCCGGCACCTCGCCCCGGAACACCAGGCCCTCGGTGCCCCGGCTCACGCCGGTGTGCAGGGTGCGCACGCGGGCCATGCCATCGGGCAGCGGTGGCAGGGTCTCGTCGCGGATTTCGGCGCGGCCGGGGGCGATCACCCAGCAGGCCTGGGCGGCAATGGCGGCGGACGGATCGGCGGCGATGGGCATGGGCCTGCGAGAAATGGGGTGGCGCTGGGAGTGAGGTAGTTTGACCCATGACGACATTTCCACATTAGTCGAAATATCGTATGATCCAGCCATGAACGAAACCGACGTCATCCGCGCGCTCGGCGCCCTGGCCCACCCGCTTCGCCTGCGGGTGTTCCGCGCCCTGGTGGTCAATGGCCAGGCAGGGCTCACGCCGGGCGTGATGAGCGAGGCGCTGGGCATTCCCAACACCACGCTGTCGTTCCACCTGAAGGAGCTGACTTCGGCGGGGCTGGTGACGCAGGAGCGCTCCAGCCGCCACCTGGTCTACCGCGCCGCCTTCGAGCAGATGAACGGGCTGCTCGGCTACCTCACCGACAACTGCTGCCAGGGCGCGGCCTGCGCCGTGGACGGCGAGCCCGCCTGTCCCTGCTGATCTTTCAACGACCTCCACCATGACCACGCACCCTCCTATGAACGTGCTCTTCCTCTGCACACACAACTCGGCCCGCAGCATCCTGGCCGAGGCCACGCTGAACCACCTTGGCAAGGGCCGCTTCCGGGCCTTCTCGGCCGGCAGCAGCCCGCGCGAGAACCAGCAACCCCATCCACTGGCTCTGGAGGTCCTGCGGCGCGCGGGCATTTCCACCGAAGGTCTGCACAGCAAAAACTGGGATGAGTTCGGGTCGGCGGATGCGCCCCACATGGACCTCGTCATCACGGTGTGCGACAACGCCGCAGGCGAGACCTGCCCTTACTGGCCCGGCCAGCCCGCCACCGCGCACTGGGGTTACGCCGACCCGTCGGAGACCAAGGGCACGCACGAGCAGCAACTGGAGGCCTTCCGCGAAACCCTGCTGGCCATCCGCCGGCGACTGGAGCTGCTGGTCAACCTGCCGCCGGCCAGCGTGGACCGCCTGGCGCTGCAGCGCACCGCGCGCGAACTGGCCCAGCGCTGAGCCGGTATGCCCACCGCCGTCCTGATTTTTGCGGTCACGCTGCTCCTCGTCATCTGGCAACCCCGGGGCCTGGGGATCGGCTGGAGCGCGCTGCTCGGCGCCCTGGTGGCGCTGCTGGCGGGTGTCGTTCAACTGGCCGACATTCCCGTGGTCTGGAACATCGTCTGGAACGCCACGGCGACCTTCGTGGCGGTCATCGTCATCAGCCTGGTGCTGGACGAGGCGGGTTTCTTCGAGTGGGCTGCCCTGCACTTTGCGCGCTGGGGCGGCGGGCGGGGCCATCGCCTGTTTGCCCTCATCGTGCTGCTGGGCGCGGTGGTCGCTGCGCTCTTCGCCAACGATGGGGCTGCCCTGATCCTGACGCCCATCGTCATGGCGATGCTGCTCGCGCTGGGTTTCTCGCCGGCCACCACGCTGGCCTTCGTCATGGCGGCGGGCTTCATCGCCGACACGGCCAGCCTGCCCCTGGTGGTGTCCAACCTCGTGAACATTGTCTCGGCCGATTTCTTCGACATCGGTTTCAACCGCTACGCCGCCGTGATGGTGCCGGTGAACCTGGCGTCCGTGGCCGCCAGCCTGGCGGTGCTCTATGGCTTCTTCCGCCGCGACCTGCCGGCCACCTACGACGTGCGCCAGCTCAAGGTGCCCGCCGCCGCCATCCGCGACCTGAACACGTTCCGCGCCGGATGGGGGGTGCTGGCGCTCTTGCTGGTGGGCTTTTTCGGGCTGGAACCGTTGGGCGTGCCGGTGAGCGCGGTGGCCGCGGTCGGTGCGGTCATCCTGCTGGCCGTGGCGGCCCGGGGCCACGTCATCGGAACGCGCAAGGTGTTGAAGGACGCGCCCTGGCAGATCGTGGTGTTTTCGCTGGGCATGTACCTGGTCGTCTACGGCCTGCGCAACGCCGGCTTGACCGGCCACCTTGCCACGCTGCTGGACAGCTTCGCCCAGGGCGGCGTGTGGGGCGCGGCCATGGGCACGGGTTTCCTGGCGGCCGCGCTGTCGTCGGTGATGAACAACATGCCCACGGTGCTGGTGGGCGCGCTGTCCATCGAGCAGTCCGCCGCCACCGGCGTGGTGAGGGAGGCCATGGTCTACGCGAACCTCATCGGCTGCGACCTGGGCCCCAAGATCACGCCCATCGGCAGCCTGGCCACGCTGCTGTGGCTGCACGTGCTGGCGCGCAAGGGGGTCACCATCGCCTGGGGTTACTACTTCCGGGTGGGCGTGGTGCTGACGCTGCCGGTTCTGGCGGTCACGCTGGCGGCCCTGGCTCTTCGCCTGGGCGGCACCTGACGCGCGCACGCCGGGTGCGGCCCGGCGCCGGTGAACGAATCGACCCGGGTGGTGTCGGATGGGGGAGCGTGCCATGATGGCCGCCACCACCCATGAAGATCAACGGAGCTTCCCTCGGCGCCAACGCGGGCCTCGCCGGCCTGCGGCGTGACGCCGCGCGCGACCTGGCGGTGGTGGCTGCGCTGGTGGGCGTGCTGGCCAGCGCGCTGGGCGCGGCGGGCGGCCTGGGCCTGGACTACATGGCCAAGACCTGGCTCGTGTACGGCCTGGGCGCCTGGCTGGTGTGGCGCGCGCTGCCCCACCACCGGCACCCCCGCTTTGGCGCCGCCAACCGCGTGACGCTGGCGCGGCTGGGTTCGATGGCCCTGCTCGCGGCCCTGGTGGGCGAGGCCCTTCCGCGCCCGCCCCTGGCTTCGATGGCCCCGGTGGCGTGGGGGCTGGTGGTGACGGCCACCGCCACGGCCCTGCTGGACGCGGTGGACGGCGCGCTGGCCCGGCGCAGCGGGCTGGCCAGCGCGTTTGGCGCCCGTTTCGACATGGAGACCGACGCGGCCTTCACCCTGGTGCTGTGCGCGCTGGTGCTGCAGGCCGGTCAGGCCGGGCCCTGGGTGCTGGCCTCGGGGCTGATGCGCTACGCCTTCGTGGCCGCCTCCCGGCCGTGGCCCTGGCTGGCTGGCACGCTGCCGCCGAGCAAACGCCGCCAGACGGTGTGCGTGGTGCAGATCACCGCGCTCATTGTCTGCCTGGGCCCCATCGTGCCGCCCGGGCTGGCGGCCTGGCTGGCCGCTGCCAGCCTGGCCTTGCTGAGCCTCTCTTTCGCCATCGACATCCGGACCCTGGCGCGCCAGCGCCCCACCCTCAAGGAGACCTGAGCCATGCGCACTTCTGTTTTTTCCTTGTCGTCCCTCCTCCTGCCACTGGCGCTGTGCGCCTCGCTCCTGGCCGCCGCGCCCGCGCACGCCCAGGCGGCCCGGTACGAGCTGGACCCGGACCACATCACCATCGCCTTCCTGGTGGACCACATCGGCTACGCCAAGGTGCTGGGCCTGTTCCGCTCGGCGCGCGGCAGCTACCGCTTTGACGAGGCGACGGCCACGCTGTCGGACGTGCGCATCGAGGTGGAGACGGCCAGCGTCTTCAGCAACCAGCGCAAGCGCGACGAGCACCTGAAGGGGCCGGATTTCCTCAACAGCGGCGAGTTTCCCCGCATGGTGTTCACGGCCGGCAGCGCACGGCGCACCAGCGAGCGCAACTTCGAGATCAACGGGCAGCTGGAGCTGCTGGGCAAGTCGCTGCCGCTGACGCTGCAGGCGACCTGGAACAAGAGCGCCGAGTCGCCCATGGGCGGCCCGCTGCGCAAGCCTTACACCATGGGTGTGTCGGCGCGCGGCAGCTTCAAGCGCAGCGCCTACGGCATGAACTACGCCGTGTCCAATGGCTGGGTGGGTGACGACGTGCCGCTGATCATCGAGTTTGAAGCGGTGCGCCAGTGAGCGGGGCGCGCGCCGCGCCGCCGCGCTGGTGGCCGTGGCTGCTGCGCTTTGGCCTGGCGTTCGCGCTGCTGAACGCGCTGTGGACCTTTGAAAACCGCTGGCCGGGTTTTGGCGGGCGCACCATGCCCCGCCTGTCGTTCGAGTTGTGCCTGGCCGTGGCGGCGCTGATGGGCTGGGTGCTCTGGCGCGGCCGGCTCTCGGCGCGCGCGGCGACCGCGCTGGCGCTGGGCTTCGTCTTCCTGGCGCTGGTGCGCTACGCCGACGTGACGGCCCCGGCCGTGCTGGGTCGGCCGGTCAATGTGTATTGGGATGGGCGCCACGCGGCCGAGTTGCTGCGGCTGGCCGCCCAGACCTTGCCGACCTGGCAGTGGCTGGGCCTGGCGCTGGCGCTGCCACTGGGCGCGGCGCTGCTGGTGGGCCTGGTGCGCCGGGCGATCGAGGTGCTGGCGCAATGCCTGGCCTGGGAGCGCCCCAGGCCCTGGCTGCTGGGCTCCGTGGCGGCCTGCAGCCTCAGCTTCGCCGCCTACGTGCCCGGTGAGCGCGACACGCGCTGGTTCTTTTCGCTGCCGCTCACCCCCACGCTGCTGCACCAGGGCCAGTTGCTGGCGCGCGTGGCCTGGCCGGCATCGGCCGAGTCGGTGCTGGGCGCGAGCCCGGCTTTCGACGGCGACCTCTCGGGCCTGGTGGGGCCGCGGGGCCCCGCAGACGTGCTGCTGGTGTTCGCCGAGTCCTACGGCACGGTGAGCTTCGACCGGCCGGAGCAGGCTGCCGGGCTGGCGGCGGCGCGCGTGGCGCTGGACGAGGCCATCCAGGCGGGCGGGCGTACCGTGGTGAGCGCGCGCGTGACCGCGCCCACCTTCGGCGGTGCCTCATGGCGCTCGCACGCTGCGCTGCTGGCCGGCGTGGACACCAGCGACCCGGGCGGCCACGACCTGCTGCTCGCCAGCGACCGGCCCACGCTGGTGCGCCATTTCGCGCGCCACGGCTACCGCACGGTGGGCTGGATGCCGGGCCTCAAGCGCCCCTGGCCCGAGGGCGCGTTCTACGGCTTCGACCGCCTCGCGAAGGACGCCGACATGGGCTACAGCGGGCCCGACTTCGGTTACTGGCGCATTCCCGATCAGGCGGCGCTGGCGCTGCTGCACACGCAGGAGCTCGCGCCCGCTGCGGATCGCGCGCCGCGCTTCGTGGTGTTCCCCACCACCAGCACCCATGCCCCGTTCCACCCGCTCGCGCCGTTCGTGCCAGGCGGCTCGCTGCGGACCGGCCCCGAAACGTACAGCGCAGCGCAGGTCTCTGCCGCGCTGGCCGCCCCGCTGGCGGTGCGCGAGCCCCTGCAGCCCTATCTGGACAGCCTGCGCTACCAGCACGCCTGGCTGGCCGACTACCTCAAGCAGCGCCCGGACCGGCCTCAGGTGGTGGTGGTGGTGGGCGACCACCAGCCGCCCGCACTGGTGAGCGGGCCGGCGCTGTCGTGGGAGGTGCCGGTGCACGTGATCAGCGAGGACCGCGCCCTGCTGCAGCGCCTGCTGGGCAACGGGTTCGTGCCCGGCCTTGCGCCGCCGGCCCAGGCGCTGGGGCCGATGCACCGGCTGACCGAGGTGCTGCTGGCGGCGTTCGACGCGCCTGGGGCGAGCGAGGTGCGGGGCTTCGAGCATGTGGGCGCGCCCGCGAGCAGCCCGCCGCACCCCGGGTCCTGAAAGGCGTCAGGCCATGAGCCAGGCGTGCACGTCGCCCGAGGGCGCATGCGCTGGCAGGGCCTGCAGCCAGTCGCGCATGGCCCCGGCGCCCTCGCCTTCGGGCCTGAGCAGCCGCTGCTGCTCGCCCAGCGACACGGCATAGCGGTAACGCCCCGGCCCAGCCAACGCTTCCAGCCGGTCGATGCAGCCCAGCGCCACGTCGCGCACGGCCGGCACGAATTCGAAGGACAGCGCCGGCAGGGGCTGGCTCAGGCCCATGAGCACCTCCAGCTCGAAGCCCTCGACATCGATCTTCACGAAGTCGGGCCGCCCATGCGTGGCGATGAGCGCGTCCAGCGTGGTCACGGGCACGAGTGGCCCAGCTTCCCAGCGCACCCGCCGAAACGACGGGGCCGCCCCCGCGCGCCGCACGAAATCGGTGGAGAGCGTGGCCACGCTGGGCGTGCGCGGGCTGGCCAACAGGCGGGCCTGGCCAGGCGCGCGGCCCAGGGCCTGCGGCAGCAGCGCCACCTGCGCATCGTGGCCGAAGCGGCGCCCCAGCAGCCGCACGAAATCGGGTTGTGGCTCCAGCGCGACCACGCGCGCACCGAGTTGGCGAAACGCGGCCACGCGGTTGCCGGCATGGGCGCCGACGTCGAACGCCAGCCCTCCGGCTGGCAGAAAGCGGCGGTAGAAACGGCGCAGCTGGGCGCTGCGCCAGGGGATGGCGCGGTAGACCAGGAAAGAGCGCAGCAGGCCGAGCGGGCGGTCGATCGCGCGGCTCATCTCGGGCGCTGAGGTGGCAAGGGGATGAGGATCATCCTGACGGTCCGGTTGGCCGCCTTCTCGGTGTCCTGCCCGGTCAGCGCGGGGAGATCCTTCTTGGCCAGCGGCGCGACGAAAATGCGCGCTGCCCCAATGCCGCCTTGCTCGCGCAGCAGTTCGGCCACGCTGCGGGCGCGTCGCATGGCGAGCGCGTCGTTGAGCGCGTCACCCCCGACGGTGTCGGTGTGGGCCACGATCAGGATGCCCACGTCCGGGTGCGCGCGCAGGTGGTCGCGGGCCTTGTCGATGTCGGCCACAGCCTGCGCAGAGAGTTCGGCCTTGCCGCTCGCGAACAGCAGCGGCGGCAGCACCGGCAAGGGATCGGCCGCGGCCACTGGCGATGGGCTCGACGGCAGCACCACGTAGACGGTGGGCGCGCTGGCCGCGTCCTGCTTGGGCGCGTTGGAGGCCACGGCGAACACGGCGATGAAGACGATCGCCGCCAGACCGGCCCAGAAGACGGTGTCCGTGCCTTTGGACACACGCACATGCAGGCGCGTGAACGCGCTCCAGTGGTTGATGGCCGCCAGCGCGTCGGCGAGTCGGTCGTATGCTTCCTTGCGATCGGCTTTCGTGGTGTCGGCCTGGTAGTGCGCCCAGGCCTGGCGCTTCTCGTCGATCAGGCGGCTCAACGAGTCGATGCGCGGGCTGTTCGGGTCGTTGGGGTCGCGCCTGGGCAGCAGCTCCTCCTTGCGCCGGGCGAACTCGGCTTGCACCGCGAGGATTTCGGCGTCCTGGGTGGTGTCGATCAGGAGATGGGTGTAGGCCAGATCGGGGGTGAGCACGAACAGCAGGCGGCGCACGGACCAGCCCAGCAACAGCAGCGACGCCAGCAAGGCCACCGAGGCCACGATCCAGCGCGGGCTGAACGGTTCGAGCGCGCCGTAGCCGGAAAACGGCGCGCCTGCCAGCAGCACGCCAGCGATGCCGCCGAAGACCGCGATCAGGGTCTTGACGTTGTCGCGCAGGCTGGCCTTGGCGACGGCATAGGGGTCGGCGACGGCCATGGCGCGCTACTCCAGCGGGTCGTTCTGCCAGAAGCGCAGCACGTCCAGGCCCAGGTCTGGTTCTTTCAGCAAGTTCTGCAGCCGGGCCAGTTCATGGCTGGCATCGGGCGACGACATCGTGCCGACATCCACGTCCAGCACCCTGATGGCGCCCAGGCGCAGGGGCTTGACGCGCGTCACCCGCTGTCGCACCAGGCGCTCCAGGCTTTCGGGATCGAGGCCCTTGAATTCGGCGAGCTTCCAGCGCTCCACGCCCACCACATCGACCGTGAAGAGATCCCGGGCGTCAAACGGCGCTTGCGTGCTGGATTCGATGAACATCACCCCCGGCGGCGTGGCCGGCTCGGGCGCGGGCGGTCGAGGCGGTGGTGGGGGCGATGGGGATGCCGCTGGCGAGGCGGCCGGTGGCGGGCTGGCGGTGGCGTCGGGTCGGGCGCCGCCCCCGCCACCGCCGGGGAGCTTGACTTCAATCCAGTCCTGCCCGCACTGGATCTGGATGGTGCCGTAGGGCGTGAAGGTGTATTGGATCGACATTCCGCATCCCTCCTCAGGCACTGGAAGTCACGGGGTTCCCGGGCCGCCGGGGCCTCTGACACCGCCCGCCGCAGAATATCACCTCCGTTGGCAAATGCCCATACCGCGCGGACTGCGCACGCTATCTCAACACGCAGCTGACCCGCTCCACGCCCCGGTCGGGCGGCTCGTCGAAACCGGCCTCCAGGCCGTGCTTTCGCATGAAGGCGAGCATGCGCAGGTTGACGTCGAGCACGTCGCCGTAAAGGTGGCGCAGGCCGGCTTGGCGCGCGCCGGCGATGAGGGTGGTCATCAGGCGGCTGGCCACGCCGGAGCCCTGCCAGCCGTCGAGCACGCTCAGGGCCAGCTCGGCGCTGCCCTGTTCGGCATCGACCACATACCAGCCCGCTTCGCCGACGATGGCCTCGCCGTCCGGGCCCCAGATGCAGGCCACCCAGGCCGCGTGGCGCACGCCGTCGGCGTCGACCAGGTAAGCGATCAGCTTGGGCGAGGCTCCGTTCACGCTGCCGTGAAAGCGGTTGCGGCGCGATGCGCTGCTGAGCCCCAGCACGAAGCCCTGCATGGTTTGCGAGTCTTCGATTCGAACGCGGCGCACGAAGACAGGCGGTCGAATGCTTGGCGTCATCCACCCGCCCTTCGCGTGCCTTCGCGCGCCAGACAAAACAGCGTCACGTCGTCGTGCGGCTCGAAGCTGCCCACGTGGGCCGCGAGCTGCGCGCAAGCGGCGTCGACCAGGGCCTGCGCCGAGCCGGATTCGCGCGCCAGCACCTGCGCCAGGGCCGCCTCGCCCAGGGGCCCCGACGCACCGAGCGCGTCGCTGGCCCCATCGGTGTACACGAGCAGCCGGGCACCGGGCTGCAGGCAGACGGTCTGCACGGTGCAGCGACGGCCGGCCTCCAGCCCCACGGCCGGGCCGGTGGCGTCCAGCCGCAACGCAGCCTCCGTGGGTGCCTGCTGGATGAAGGGCGCCTCATGGCCGGCATTGAGGTAATGCATGCGCCCGCTGCCCGGCTCCAGCAGTGCGAAGAACACGGTGGCGAACATGTTCTCGTGGCCGTGCACAGTGGCGATGTAATCGTTGACGAAGGCCACGCTGCGCACCAGTGTCTGCGGCAGCGGTTCGTCGGTCGCTGCCTGTGTGGCCAGGGCGCGCAGCAGCGTGCGAAAGAGCGCCATGTAGAGCGCCGCGCCCACGCCCTTGTCACACACGTCGGCCACCACGCAGGCCAACGCGCCGCCCGGCAATGCATAGGCGTCGTAGAAGTCTCCGCCGACCTGGCGGGCCGGCGTGCAGCTCGCGCCCAGTGACCAGCCCGCCACGCTGGGCAACGCCATCGGCAGGAAGCCCTGCTGGATGCGCTGGCCGATCTGGAGTTCGCGCGAGAGGGCCTGCAGCAGCTGGCTCTTGTGGTCCTGCAGGCGCTTCTTGGCCAGCGAGGACTCGATGCGCGCCTGCAGCACCACCGGGTTGAAGGGCTTGGGCAAGTAGTCGTCGGCGCCCAGTTCCAGGCAGCGCACAACGCTTTCGGTTTCGTCGATGGCCGAGACCATCACGACGGGCAATTGAGCGGATTTCGGGCTGGCCCGGATGCGGCTGAGGGTTTCGTAGCCGTCCATCTCGGGCATGGTGATGTCCAGCAGCACCAGATCCCACTCCTGCTGCCCGAGCTGGTCGAGCGCATCGCGTCCGTTGACGGCGATGCCGGCCTCATGGCCCAGCCGCTGGATGCGGCGCGCCAGCAGGTCGCGGTTGAGCGCGAGATCATCGACCACCAGGATGCGCATTGGCCGCTCCAGCGGCTGAATCGGTTCAGGCCGAGATGGGTTCACGGCGTTGGCGCTCTGCGTCGAGCAGGGCATGGAGGTAGGGCAGTTGCTGCAGGGCGGCCTGCTCGCCTTCCTCGATCAGGTACGGCACCTTGGCGGTGTCGAACAGGCCCACGCGCTGCTTGAACTCCGGCAGGATCAGGATCATCTCGCCGTGGTGCGCCGCGCTCTGGAAAGCCAGGCGGGACTTGAGCAGGTTGTTCGCCAGGATGGCGCTGAGCTGCGCAGCAAAGCGCCCTGCGCTGCGGATGTTGTTCTGGTAAGGGCTTTCGAAGCCCACCGCCACGATCACGCGGCCGCCGTTTTTCATCGCCACGCTGACCGGAAGCGGGTCGGCCATGTAGCCGTCGATCAGCAGGCGATCGCCGAGTTTCACCGGCGCGAACGCCAGCGGCAGGGAGGCGCTGGCGCGGATCGCCTCGACCAGATCGCCGCGGGTGATGTCCACCAGTTCGCCGTTGAGGAAGTCGGTGGCGGTGATGTGCAGCGGGATGGGCGTGTCCTCGATGCGCTGCTGGCCGAAGACGCTGCGAAAGGCCGCGAGCATGGGAGCGTCGTCGCGCAGGCCGAAGCTGTCGGACCGGAAGCCGAACAGCCGGGGCGCGAGCAGGCGCAGAAAGCCCATGTGGTTGCGCTTGGCGGTGATCTTGCGGGTCCACGTGCGCACGGTGATGTCGGCCATGGTCGCGGCATCGAATCCCATGGCGACACCGGCCGCGAACAGCGCCCCACCACTGCAGCCGACGACGCGTTCGATGCCGATGCCCGCGTCCGACAGTGCCTTGACCACACCGATGGCGGCGGCGCACTTGACGCTGCCCGAGCCGATCACCAGCGTGACCGCCGGGCCTGTCGTCAACGCGGCGCGCGGCGTCATGCGGCCTCCGCGAAGCTCTCCACGGCGTGGCGCACGTCGGGGAAGATGTTGAGGATGCTGGTGAAGCCGGCGATCTCCAGCACCCGGTTCACATGGGGCTGTACGGCGGCCACGCGCAGGTCGCCACCGGCGAGGCGGCAGGCTTTCACGGCGCCCAGCAAGGACCTCAGGCCGGCGCTGCTCGTGTAGTTGACGAGCGAGAAGTCAGCGACCAGGCGCACATGGCCCTGATCCATGGCCTGCGAGAAGCGCTGGCTGAGCTCGTCGGCGTTGAGACTGTCGATGCTGCCGGTGATGGCCAGCACCGCGATCTTGTCGTGGGGGTTGAGCGTGATCTGCAAGGGGTTCTCCTGGGTTCGGTGGATGGCGGGCAACGGCAGGTCTTTTTCGATGGTGAAGACATTGCCCAGGTGCGGGTGGCGTTGGTAGTGCTGGCGCTGCGATAGCTGCCGGATCAGGTGCACGCCCAGACCGCCGGGTGCGCGGGCCTCGGCGTCGGCCGAGGTGTCTGCGGGCGCCACCGAAAGCGGGTCGAAGGCACGGCCCTGGTCTTCCAGGGTGATCACAACGCGGCGGACAAGCCCCTCCTGCACGATGCGCGCCTCCAGAGCGAGCGCTCCGGCCTCGCCTTCGGGATAGGCGTGGCGCATGACGTTGACGCAGGCCTCCTCGACGATGAGGCGAAGGTCCTGGCAGGTGGCGCCGTCGATGCGCTCGCGCTGGCACAGCGCCGTCACCAGGGCCAGCAGCGCCGGCAGGTGGGCCAGGTCCGCCGGGCACGCGAGGCGGCTCATGCGCCAGGCTCCAGGGTGCGAACCGGCTGGGGCAGCCAGGCGGTGAAGCAAGAACCCTGGCCGGGCGTGCTGGCGACCTCGACGTCGCCCCCCATCAGGCGGCACAGGCGGCGGCTGATCACCAGACCCAGGCCGCTGCCGCCAAAGGCACGCGTGGTGCGCTGGTCGGCCTGCAGGAAAGGCTGGAACAACTGGTCCATCTCCTCTGCGGTGAGGCCGATGCCGGTGTCTTCCACTTCGAAGCGAAGCGCCAGCGCGCCCGGCTCGCGTTCGTGCGTGTCGACGCGCAAGCGAACCTCCCCCTGGGCCGTGAACTTGACCACCAGCACCCACCACAGCGTGAGCGGCGGCTGCATGGCAAAGACCGAGCCCAGCAGCAGGCCGGCGGCCAGGTGCGCGCCGATGCGCACCGGGTAGTTCACGCGCACCCCGCCGTACAGGCGCCGGGTCTCCCCCAGGCGCGGCAGCGCCACCGTCACGGCAGCCCCTCGATCCGCGCCAGCAGCGCATCGATCTTGCCCAGCAGGCGGTCGAGTTCGATCGGCTTGGTGTCGAAGTCGTCGCAACCTGCGTCCAGCGCTCGCTGGCGATCCCCTTCCATGGCATGCGCGGTGAGCGCGATCACCGGAACGGCCCCCAGCTCGGGGTGGGCCTTGAGGCGGCGCGTGGCCTCCCAACCGTCCATGACGGGCAGGCCCATGTCCATCAGGATGAGCGCCGGGCGGGTGCTCGCGGCGACGATGAGGGCATGCGACCCGTCAAAGGCCATCACCACCTCATGGCCGCGCCGCAACAAGCGCCGCGACAGCATGTCGCGGTTGAGTTCGTTGTCCTCGACCAGCAGGATCCTGGGCATGGACGGTTCAGGCCGGCCGGGCGCGAAAAACGATGGCGGCGAACATCAGCACGCCGACGAACACCGCCAGGGACGACAGCGCGACCACCGGCTCCCAGGCGGGATGCCCGGTCAACAGCAGGTAGAGCGCGGGGGCCATCACCACCACGCCGCCGGTGTAGATCCCGTACTGCAGCTTGGCCAGGCGCGTCCCCGCCCCGAGGGGATTGAGGGCGTGAAACGCGCCGAACAGCCCCATCGTCACCCAGCCGAGCAGGTTGATGTGCGCGTGGGCGCCCACCGCCGCGTGGTTCTGCGTCATCGACATGTGCAGGCCGATGAGGATGCCGGCGATCAGGAAGCAGATGGCGGTCCGGAAGTACCAGTGGGCTATCTTGGGCATGGGGGTCTCCAGTTCTGGTGGGTCAATCGGTGGCGCAGGTTTTGGCCAGGGGCAGCTGGGCGGCCACGGTCGCGCGAAACAGACTGCCCTCGCCCGGCGTGCTGGTGGCGGTCACGTCGCCGCCCATCAGCCGGCACAGCCGGCGGCTGATGGCCAGGCCCAGGCCGGTTCCACCGTACTTGCGTGTGGTCTCGGCATCGGCCTGCACGAAAGGCTGGAACAGCCGGCCCAGTTGGGAAGGGGTCATGCCGATGCCGGTGTCGCGGACCTCGAACACCACCAGAGCGCCGCCCTGCTCGTCCTGCCCTCGGTTCGTTTCGATGAGGATGCGCCCGTCCTGGGTGAACTTGGCCGCGTTCGACACCAGGTTGATCAACACCTGCCGCAGCTTGGTCAGGTCGGACTGCATGCGGTCCGGGCCCTGCGCGCATTGCACCTGCAAGGTGTTGCGGTTGGTGGCCAGCAGGGGCTGGGTGGTCGAGACCACCTGATCCAGCAGCTCGGCCAGTTCAAAGGACTCGACGTGCAGTTCGATCTTGCCGGCCTCAATCTTCGAGAGGTCAAGCACGTCGTTGATCATCTGCAGCAAATGCCGCGCGGCGCCCTTGATGCGGCCGAGATCGGCCAGCTCGGCCTCGAACGCACCCCGGTCCGAGAAGTCTTCCTCCAGCATCTCGGTGTAACCAATGACGGCGTTGAGCGGCGTGCGCAGCTCGTGGCTCATGTTGGCCAGGAATGCGCTCTTGGTGCGGTTGGCGGCTTCTGCCTGCTCCCTCGCCTGCTCGGCCGCCAGCCGCGACAGCTCCAGATCCCGCTTCTGTTGCTCGATGACCTCGTTGCGCGCGCCGAGCTCCCGCTTGGCACCAATGGCCTGGCGGGTCTGGAAATGGGAGGCCAAGCCGAATGCGGCGGTGTAGGCCACCACGGCCAGCGCCGTCATGGCCTGCGCCAGCAGCGACACCGGCAGCACTTCGAAGCCCGCGCCCGCCCCCGCGACCAGCACGCCCAACAGGAAGCAGCCGGTGCCCATCAGGCCCAGGCGAAGCCCGCCAATGCTGAGGTTGGCCGCGTTGATGGCCGTGAACGCCACCACGCCAATCCACAAGTCCAGACCGCTGAGCAAACTGAACGCGCCCATCAGGAAGCTGTCCACCAGCAGATTGCGCTGCTCCGCCCCCTTGCTGTCGCGCGAGCGGCTGGCGATCGCGTACGCCAGGTGCGGCCACAGCAAGGCGACGGAGCAGATCAGCGCGAGGGTGCCGACAGCGATGGGCCGCAGTTGCAGCACGGACAGTGCCACGGCGGCGCAGAAGCCGTGCCCGCCGATGCGCAGGCCGTAGTCCAGCCGCACGGTGGGGTGCACGCGCGGCGCCGGCTCGGCTGCCGATAGTTCTGGCGAGACCGTGCTCACCGCGAAGCCCTGTGGTTCATGAAGCGAAACCCTCCCCACCCTGCAATTGACAGGGGTCAATCGTCATTGTAATACGTATTATATTCAAACGACGATCAATTCAGTTCGATCGAATCGTCGGAACTCGAAGCGGTGCGGGGTTTACAGGGGCTTGACGCGCGCGGCCTGGGCGAGGGCCTGCAACTTCACCGCGTCTGCCGCGTAGAAGCGCTCGGCCTGTGGCAGCGACAGGCGGGGCGGCACACGCCCGCCGACGGCCTGGACGGCATGGCCCACCTCGGCGCTCCCCAACGCCTGCACCACGACCTGGTGCAGGCGCGCGCTGAGACCTTGGTCCATCGCGGCGGGCACAAGCACGCCGACCCAGATGCTGGGATGACCCAGGCCGGGCGCCAACCCGCTTTCGTCAAAGGTCGGGGCAGCGGGGAATCGACCCAGCCGCTGCGCGGACGACACGCCGAGCACCTTCATGCGGCCCTCGGCCACCAGGCTGCCCAGCAAGGCGTCCACAGGCAGCACTGTGAAATCGATGGCGCCGCTGCGCAGGTCGGCCAGCATGGGCATGCCGCCGCGGTAGGGCACGTGTGTGGCCTGGATGCCGGCGCTGGACAACAGCATTTCCGTCACCAGGTGAAACAGCGAGCCCTGCCCTGTGCTGCCATAGCTCAAGGGCCGCTCGCCCCCTTGCCGCGCCAGGGCGACGAGTGCGTCCAGGTTGTCGGCCTGCAGCCCGGTGCGCGCGTACAGCGCCAGCGGCGAATCGTTGACGAGACCCAGCAGCCGGAAGTCACTCGGCCTGTAGCGCACGGCGCGCAGCGTCAGCGGCGCCAGCACGGTCTCCGAGGGCGACCCGATGAAGAGCGTGGAGCCGTCGTGCGCGGCCGCCAGCAGGCGGTTGGCCGCGATGGAGCCGCTGGCACCGGTGACGTTCTCCACCACTGGCACACGGCCGAGTCCGCGACCCAGCGCCGGGGCCAGGGCGCGGGCAAAGGCATCCGTCACGCCGCCAGCGGGTTGTGCCACCAAGACGCTGAGCGGCTGCGCACGGGCCAGAGCGCCGACGCATGGCACTGCGGCAAGCGAGGCTGCGCTCATGCCAGAGAGGGCGAATGCGCGGCGCGAGGGATTCATGGGAGCATGGCATGCAAAAATAGCAATACGCATTATGGATGGCAACCCGACATGAAGAAGCCCACCAATGGCCCCTCAGCGCCACCGGCGCCCCTGAAGCGGCCGACGCAGCGCGACATTGCCCTGGCCACCGGCCTGTCGCAAACCTCCGTGTCCCTGGTGCTCAATGGGGTGGAGCCGTCCACGGTGTCCGCCGAAGCACGCGAACGCATCCAGCAGGCGGCCCGACGTCTGGGCTACGTGCCCAACCGGATGGCCCGCAATCTGCAGTCCGCGCGCACGCGCACGCTGGCCTGCATCGTTCCCGACATCACCAACCCGACCTACCCGGCCTTGATCCGCGGGTTCCAGTCCGCCGCCGATGCGGCCGGCTACGACACCATGATTTTCGACACCGATGGCACGCCTGAGCGCGAGCAGCGGGCGCTTCAATGGCTGTCGCAAGGGCATGTGGACGGCGTGATGGCTGTTTTCTTCCATGTGCAGGAAGCCGACCTGCTCAAGGCCACGCGGGGACGCCTCGCCGTCGTACAGATCGAAAGCCAGGCGCACAAGCCCTCGCGCGCCATCGACAAGCTCTACATCAACAACGCGGCGGCGGCGCAGGCGATGACGCAGGCCCTGATCGACAAGGGCCACCGGCGCATCGCCCTGCTGTGCGCCGCGCTCGGCCCGGGCGCGGAGCGGCAGCGCGGCTTCCGGTCTGCGATGCGGCAGGCGGGGCTGAGCGCCCGCACCATCGCCGCCGACGATTTCACCCAGGCCGCCGGTGCACGCGCGATGGCGGCCGAACTGGCCGGCAACGACTTCCGATGCAGCGCCGTCTTCGCCGCCAACGACCTGCTGGCCATTGGCGCCCTGTCAGCCCTGCGCGAGGCGGGGCTGCGCGTTCCCGAGGACGTGGCCGTGGCGGGCTTCGATGACATTCCCTCGGCCCAGCTGCTGCAGCCGCCCCTGACCACGGTGCGACGATCCGAACTGTCGATCGGCCGCATGGCGGCCGAGCTGCTCATCGGGCGGCTCGACGGGGCCGACGCGGCCGAGCCGGGCCGCAATTTCGAATTGCCTTTTGAGCTCGTGCTGCGCGAGTCGGCCTGACGCCCCTCGCTCGATGGAAAGAAACCCCCTGCAGATCAATGCCCTGCAGGGGGTTTTTCATGTTTCAGATGAACTTTGACAGGGTGTCATTCCCACTCGATGGTCGCCGGCGGCTTGGAGCTCACGTCGTAGGTCACGCGGTTGATGCCGCGCACCTCGTTGATGATGCGGCCGCTGACCTTCTTGAGCAGCGCGTAGGGCAGCTCGGCCCAGTCGGCGGTCATGAAGTCGCTGGTCTGCACCGCGCGCAGCGCCACCACGTAGTCGTAGGTGCGGCCATCGCCCATCACGCCCACGCTCTTGACGGGCAGGAACACGGTGAAGGCCTGGCTGGTGAGTTCGTACCAGGTCTTGCCGCTGTGCGGGTCGACGGTGGAGCGCAATTCCTCGATGAAGATCGCGTCGGCCCGGCGCAGCAGGTCGGCATACTCCTTCTTGACCTCGCCCAGGATGCGCACGCCCAGGCCCGGGCCCGGGAAGGGGTGGCGGTAGACCATGTCGTGCGGCAGGCCCAAGGCCACGCCCAGTTCGCGAACCTCATCCTTGAAGAGGTCGCGCAAAGGTTCGAGCAGCTTCAGGCCGAGCTGCTCAGGCAGGCCGCCCACGTTGTGATGGCTCTTGATGGTCACGGCCTTCTTGCTCTTGGCACCGCCCGATTCGATCACATCAGGGTAAATAGTGCCTTGTGCCAACCACTTGGCGCCTTTTGTTGAAGCACCACTTGCAATGAGTTTGGCGGCTTCGGCCTTGAACACCTCGACGAATTCGCGGCCGATGATCTTGCGCTTGGCCTCCGGATCGGCCACGCCCGCAAGGTGGCCCAGGAACTGGTCGGCCGCGTCCACCCGGATCACCTTGGCGTGCAGCTTGCCGACAAACATGTCCATCACCATGTCGCCTTCGTTCAGGCGCAACAGGCCGTGGTCGACGAACACGCAGGTGAGCTGGTCGCCGATGGCGCGATGGATCAGCGCCGCCGCGACGGAGGAGTCCACCCCGCCCGAGAGACCCAGGATGACTTCCTCGTCACCCACCTGCTGGCGGATCTTCTCGACCGCCTCGGCGATGTGGTCGCGCATCACCCAGTCGGGGTTGGTGCCACAGATCTCCAGCACGAAGCGCTCCAGCAGCGCCCTGCCCTGCACGGTGTGCGTGACCTCGGGGTGGAACTGCACCGCATAGAAACGCCGCTCCTCGTCCGCCATGCCAGCGATCGGGCAGCTCGGCGTGCTGGCCATGAGCTTGAAGCCAGGAGGCAGCTCTGTGACCTTGTCGCCGTGGCTCATCCACACCTTGAGCATGCCGTGGCCTTCGGGCGTGGTGAAGTCGGCGATGTTCTTGAGCAGCGCGGTGTGGCCCCGGGCGCGCACTTCCGCGTAGCCGAACTCGCGCGTGTGCGAGCCTTCCACCTTGCCGCCCAGCTGCTGCGCCATGGTCTGCATGCCGTAGCAGATGCCCAGCACCGGAATGCCCAGCTCGTAGACCGCCTCGGGCGCCTTGTCGTCCACCTCGTACACACTGGCGTGGCTGCCGGAGAGGATCACGCCCTTGAGCTGTCCATCGGCGGCAAACTCGCGCACCCACTCGCTGCTGACGTCGCAGGGGTGCACTTCGCAGTACACGTGCGCTTCGCGCACGCGGCGGGCAATCAGCTGGGTGACCTGGGAACCGAAATCAAGGATGAGGATTTTCTGGTGCTGCATGGGGTTTAGGTGGGTGCGGCGAGAAAAACAAAAAGGCCGTCTCGCTGGACGGCCTGCTGGGCGGAGAGTCTTATTCCGCCCGGTAGTTCGGGGCTTCCTTGGTGATCTGCACGTCGTGCACGTGGCTCTCGCGGATGCCGGCCGAGGTGATCTCGACGAACTCGGCCTTGTCGCGCATGTCCTCGATGCTCGGGCAACCGCAGTAGCCCATGGCCGCGCGCAGCCCACCGGCCATCTGGAAGATGATGGACACCACCGAACCCTTGTAGGGCACGCGGCCTTCGATGCCCTCGGGCACCAGCTTGTCGGCGTTGGGGTTGCCGGTGCTGCTTTCCTGGAAGTAGCGGTCGGCACTGCCCTGCTGCATGGCGCCGATGGAGCCCATGCCCCGGTAGCTCTTGTAGCTGCGGCCCTGGTAGAGCACGATCTCGCCCGGCGCCTCTTCGGTACCGGCGAACATGCCGCCCATCATCACGGTGTTGGCGCCGGCCGCAATGGCCTTGGCGATGTCGCCGCTGTAGCGGATGCCGCCGTCGGCAATCATCGGCACGCCCGTGCCCCGCAGCGCGGTGGCCACGTTGTCGATGGCCATGATCTGGGGCACGCCCACGCCAGCAACGATGCGGGTGGTGCAGATCGAGCCCGGGCCGATGCCGACCTTGACGGCGTCGGCGCCGGCTTCCACCAGCGCCAGGGCGGCGGCGCCGGTGGCGATGTTGCCGCCGATCACGTCGATCTGCGGGTAGTTTTGCTTGACCCAGCGCACGCGGTCGATCACGCCCTTGCTGTGGCCGTGGGCGGTGTCGACCACGATGGCGTCCACGCCAGCCTTGACGAGCGCTTCCACCCGCTCTTCGGTGCCCTCGCCCACGCCCACCGCCGCGCCCACGCGCAGCCGGCCAGCGGCGTCTCGCGCGGCGTTGGGGAAGTTGAGCTGCTTGGTGATGTCTTTCACCGTGATCAGGCCCTTGAGCTCGAAGGCATCGTTCACGAGCAGCAGGCGCTCCAGCTTGTGCTTGTTGAGCAGCTTCTTGGCCTCGGCGGGCGTGGTGCCGTCGGGCATGGTGACCAGGCGCTCACGCGGGGTCATGATCTCGCTGACCGGCAGGTCGTAACGGGTCTCGAAGCGCAGGTCGCGGCCCGTGACGATGCCCACGACCTTGCCCGCGTCGACGACGGGAAAACCGGAGACACCCAGGTCGTCCGAGAGTTTCATGACCTGGCGGATCGTGGTCTGGGGAGAAATCACCACCGGGTCGCGCAGCACGCCCGACTCGTAGCGCTTGACCTTGGCCACATGGGCCGCCTGTTCCTGCGCCGTGAGGTTCTTGTGAACGATGCCGATGCCGCCTTCCTGGGCGATGGCGATCGCCAGGCGGGCTTCCGTGACGGTGTCCATGGCCGCGGAGACCAGGGGCAGATTCAACTGGATGTTGCGGGAGAACTGGGTGGCAAGCGAGGCGTCCTTGGGCAGGACCTGGGAGTACGCTGGCACCAGCAACACGTCGTCGAAGGTGAGCGCTTTGCCGAGGAGGCGCATGGGTAAAGCTCCAAAAGCGTCGATTGTAGCCGGCCGACCTTCGGGCAAACCCGCACGGCCCGCCCCACCCCGGGTACCGCTCAGCCTCGAAAAGCTACCGCTCCTGCGGCTTGTGGTCGATAAAACCGCAGAAGCCACGGTGCGGGCAAGGGCCCGCCGCTAAACTCCGCCAATGCCTAAAAATCGCCTTTCGAAGCCGTCCTGGCGAGCCCCTCTGGCGGCGGGATTCCTGCTGCTGGCCTGTTCGGTTGTGTCCGCGCAGTGGGTCTGGAAGGAAGGCGATCGCAAGGTGTTCAGTGACACCGCGCCGCCGGCCAGCGTGCCGGACAAGAACATCCTCAAGCGCCCTGGCGGCGGCAATGCCCCGATGCCCGCGCCAGCAGCGGCCGCTCCCGCCAATGCCGAGACCGGCGCGGTGGCGCCGGCGGGTGCGCCGCCGCAGGCTGCGGCTCCTCAGCTGCCCACAGTCGACAAGGAACTCGAGGCCAAGAAGAAGCAGGCTGAACAGGCCGAAGCCAACCGGCAGAAGGCCGAGGAGCAGCGCATCGCACAGGCGCGGGCCGAGAACTGCAACCGCGCCCGACAGGCCAAGGCCACGCTGGATACCGGTGTGCGTGTGGCCACGACCAACGCCAAGGGTGAGCGCGAGATCATGGACGACAAGGCCAGAGCCGCCGAGACCAAGCGGCTGGACGACGTGATGCGCAGCGATTGCGGGCCGATGCCCAAGGCCAAGCCTCAGTAACCGGCCTTCGACCCTGGGCGCCGACGGGCGAACAGGCCCGTGGAGCGGGCGCCCTGCCCCATGAAACGTTCGCGGCGGGCCACTTTCGGGTCCACCCGCAACCCACGCACCACCTCCACCCGGTCGCCCTCGCGCAGCACGCGATCCCAGCCGGCCTTGCGCCCCCAGACGCCGAGCGTGAGCAACCCGGTGTCCATCTCGGGGAAGCGCTGCAACCAGCCGGCCTGCATGAGCGCCTCGCGCAGCGTGCAACCCTCGGGCGCGTCCAGCGAGGTTTCCACGACCTTGCGCGGGGCCGGAGCGTGCATCAGCGTGACCTTCATGGCGGCGTCAGTCCGCACCGTGCACTTGATCGGCCCGCTTGACGAAAGCATCGACCAGGTTGCCGGCAATCTTGTCGAACACCGGGCCGACCAGCGCGGCCAGGGCCGAGCTGGCAAAGCCGTAACTCAGTTTGAAATCGACCTTGCAGGCGCGCTGATCGCCGTTGCCCAGGGGGGTGAACTCCCACACGCCATCGAGCTGGGAGAACGGGCCGTCGACCAGCGCCATGTGCACCTTGCGGTCGGCCTCGTGCGTGTTGCGGGTGGTAAAGCTCTGGCGCAGGCCGCTGATGGCAATGCCCACGCGCGCCACCATGCCGGCGTCGTCCTGTTCCAGCACCTCGCCCTGGTCGCACCACGGCAGGAACTGAGGATAGCGTTCGATATCGGTGACCAGCGCGAACATTTCATGCGCGCTGTGCCAGAGCAAAACGGACTTGTGAATGGTTTTCATACAATCCAACTCATTGTATTGGCCTGAAACGGCCACACCTTCCGCTTCATGTCCACCAAAAGCAGCAAAGAATCTTCCACCAAAGGCGTTGACAGCCGCATCGCCGAGAACCGCAAGGCGCTCTTCAACTACGCGATCGAGGAACGCTTCGAGGCGGGCATGGTGCTGGAGGGCTGGGAGGTCAAGGCGCTGCGCGAGGGCAAGGTGCAGCTCACCGACGGCTATGTGGTGATTCGCGAAGGCGAGCTGTTCCTCATCGGCTGTCAGATCAATCCGCTGCACACAGCCTCATCCCACGTGAGCCCGGACTCGGTGCGCACCAAGAAGCTGCTGCTGCACAAGGAGCAGATCCGTCGCCTGGTCGGCAAGGTCGAGCAAAAGGGTTATGCCCTGGTACCGCTGAACCTGCACTGGAAAACGGGCAAGGTGAAATGCGAGATCGCGCTGGGCAGGGGCAAGGCCGAACACGACAAACGAGACACCATCAAGGACCGCGAAGGCAAGCGCGAGGTCGAGCGCGCGATGAAGTCGCGCAGCCGCTGATTTTTCTTCGCGGCGCGGGAATAAACCCGCGCGGGCCGGCGTTCATCCCTGTGCAGAGCCTGTCTGCCCCTACCTTCAATGGAGAACGCCATGAAATGCCTGATTCCTCTGACCCTGGCAGCTGCCCTGCTGGGTGGCTGTGCCTCGATGTCGTCCGCCCCGGCCCCCGCCATGGCCAGCGATGGCGTGCTGGTCGGCCCCAACCGCATGACCCTCTACACCTTTGACCGCGACGTGGCGGGCAGTGGCAAGTCGGTCTGCAATGGGCCCTGCGCCACCAACTGGCCGCCGCTGCTGGCCGGTGCGAGCGACAAGGGCCATGGCGACTACACCGTGATCACGCGCGACGACGGCCAGAAGCAATGGGCCCTGAAGGGCAAGCCGCTGTATTTCTGGGCCAAGGACAGCAAGCCCGGTGACCGCACGGGCGATGGCTTCAACAACGTCTGGCGCACCGCCAAACCCTGAGCTCCACCCTGCCCACCCCGGCTGCACACGCGCCAGGACATGAAACGCGCCGCGCTGATCGACCAGATTCCGGGACTGCGCCG
Organism: Hydrogenophaga sp.; assembly: GCF_026125825.1. Lineage (GTDB taxonomy): Bacteria > Pseudomonadota > Gammaproteobacteria > Burkholderiales > Burkholderiaceae_C > Hydrogenophaga. The sequence continues at coordinate 182,340 of NZ_JAHCKK010000002.1, forward strand.
CTACGCGCGCGCGCTCACCGCAGACCCGTGGGCCGCCGATGATCTGGTGCAGGACACGCTGGAGCGCGCCTGCGCCAAATGGCGGCTTTGGACGGTGGGCACGGATCTGCGGGCCTGGCTGTTCACCCTCATGCACAACCTGCATGTCAGCGGCTTGCGCCGGACACAACGCCGCGAAGGCGTTGGCCTGCCGGTGGACCCGGACGAGGTGGCGGCGGAGCTGGTGGCACCGGACGCCGCGCAAGACCTGGCCTTGGACCTGCAGCGCTGCCTGTTGCGCCTGCCGGAAGAACAACGCGTGGTGCTGTTGCTCGTGAGTCTGGAGGACATGAGCTACGAGCAGGTGGCGCGCATCACAGGCAGCCCGATCGGGACGGTGATGTCGCGGCTGTCGCGCGCCCGCACCCGCCTGCAGGCATTGATGAGCGCTGCGCCCCAGAGTGTGCCGCCCGATGCCTATGCACCCTCTCACCTAAGGCGTCTGAAATAGCGCCGCCCGCAAGACCATGGATACCCCGCGCCCCCATCCCTTGACCGATGCCGAGATCAACCGCCTGCTCGATGGCCAGGTGCAGGGCGTCGAGCGGGACGCGCTGCTGCATCGGCTGCAGGGCGATCCGCACGGCCGCGAGCGCCTGTCCCACTGGCAAGCCCAGCGCGACGCCATCCGCCAGTTGCATGCCGGCCTGCTGCAGGCACCTGTGCCGCCTGGCATGCTGGAAGCCGTGAACCGCGCCAGCGATGCACAGGCCCGCGTATCGAGTTGGTGGCGCTGGGGCGGCATGGCCGCTGGCATCGTCCTGGCCTTCGGTGTCGGCCGCTTGTCGAACCACGAATGGCCGAACGAAGGCGCAACGGCATCTGCCCCATCGGCTCCTCTGACCGCCTTCGCGCGCGATGCATCGGTCGCCCACGCGGTGTACTCGCCGGAGAAGCGACACCCGGTGGAGGTCGGCGCCGGAGATCAGGAGCACCTGGTGCAATGGCTGTCGCGCCGCACGGGCAAGGCGCTCAAGGTGCCGCGCCTCGACGCCCAGGGCTACGAACTCGTCGGTGGACGCCTCCTGCCCGGCGACCAGGGTGCGCGCGCGCAGTTCATGTTCCAGAACGCCCAGGGTGTGCGCGTCACCTTGTACCTGGGTGCCCTCTTCCCGACCACGGAACCCACCGAGGCGGGTGGGGAAACCGCCTTCCGTTTCGCTCAGGAAGGGCCGGTGCCTGGCTTCTACTGGGTGGACCAGGGTTTCGGCTACGCCCTGAGCGGCCCGCTGAGCCGCGATGCGCTCATGGCCCTGGCCGAAGCCGTGTACCGGCAACTCTGAGCGGCTGCGCTCAGCCCAGCCGACGCAGCGGGTGCGCGTCTGCTGGCCAGGGGCTCTGGAAAAAGGCCGCGACCTGCGCCGGTGTCACGTCTTCAATGCAGGCCGGGTTCCAGCGCGGAGCATGGTCCTTGTCGACCGCCAGGGCGCGGATGCCCTCCACCGTTTCGCTGGCCGCGCCGGGGCGCAGATGGAAGCAGCGGTGCACCATGTCGCGCTCCATGCGAAGGTCATCGGCCAGGCCCATGCCGCGCGCGCGGCGGATCTGCTCCAGCACCACGTGCAGCATCAAAGGCGAACGCTGGCGCAGGGTGGCGGCGGTCTGCCGGGCCCAGTCGCTGTCGCTCGCTTCGAGCGCGGCGACGATCTGTGGCACATCGGGCAGGCCGAAGATCCGGTCCACGTCCTTTGCCGGCCACGGGGCGGGCGCTGCCGTGGTGTTGAGGTGGCTGGCGCACCAACGCTCCACGGAAGCACCGTTTTCAAACGGCGTGCGCTCCAGGGAAGCCCACAGGCCGGGCAGGCGACCCGACTCGATGAAGCCGTCGGCCAGGCCCGCCGTGATGGCCTCGCGACCGGTGAGCACCAGACCGGTGAGCGCGAGGTACTCGCCCAGTCGGCCCGCGCAGCGGCTCAGGAAGTAGCCGCCCCCCACGTCGGGGAACAGGCCGATGTTGGTCTCAGGCATGGCCAGCTTGCTGCGCTCGGTGACGATGCGCAGGCTCGCGCCCTGGCTGATGCCCATGCCCCCACCCATCACGATGCCGTCCATCAGCGCGATGTAGGGCTTGGGGTAGGTGTGGATCAGGTGGTTGAGCGCGTATTCCTCCGTGAAGAACGCTTCCAGCGCCGAGTCACCGGCCAGGGCGGCCTGGTGGAAGAAGCGGATGTCGCCTCCCGCGCAGAACGAGCCGAAAGGACCCTCCTTGTTGACGCCTCGCACCACCACTGCCAGCACCGCGTCGTCGTCGCGCCAGTCCTGCAGCGTCTGCGTGAGACGGCGAATCATGTCGAGCGAGAGCGCATTGAGCGCCTTGGGGCGGTTGAGCGTGATGCACCCCACGCGCCCCCGGAGTTCGGCAACGACATGGGTTTCGGGTGTGAGAGAAGTCATCTTTGTTCTTCCGGTCAGTCGATCATTGTGGCTGTTTGTCCACCGTCTGGATACGCGGGGTGCCGACGCGGGAGCGCCAGCCCAGCAGTTCGTTGAGCACCAGCGCGCCAATGACCAGCGAGCCGCCGGTCAACACCTCGGGGCCGGGCACCTCGCCCGCGCCGGCCCAGGCCAGCAGGATGCCGAAGATCACCTCCAGCAGCGCGAGCAGCGACACCTCGGGTGCCTTGAGCGAACGGGCGCAGACGACGGCCAGTGCGCAAGGAACGGCCAGCTGCACCAGCCCGAGCAGGGCCAGCCAAGCCACGTCCTTGCCCGTCGCCTCGAACGGCAGGGCCAGCGGCAGTGTCGCCAGCGAAGACAGGATGCCGCCCAGCAGCACCGAGGGCACCAGGTCGATCTTTTCGCCGTGGGTCTGGCCGCGCTGAACCACCGTCCAGTTGATGGCGGCGGCCACCGGCACGCACAGCGCCACGAGCGAGCCCGCCACCAGGCCACCGGTCTGCGTGGCAGGGTCGCTGAAGGCCTGCAGGAACTGGCTGCCGTACATGTACATGATGCCCGCGCCGGCCGCCACGATGGCCAGCCAGGTGCGCAGCGCGAGCCGCTGGCCCAGCACAGCACGGGCCACCAGCGCGGTGAACAGCGGGCCCACCGACATGATGATGAGCACGTTGGCCACCGTGGTGAAGGTCAGCGCCAGCATGAAGGCGGTGAACATCACGCTCCAGCAGACACCCGAGATCCAGAACGCCCGGGAGCGTGCCAGCACGCCCCAATGGCGTTCAAGGACCCCCTGCCCCGCTTCGTTGGCGATCAGCCCCGCCGCGCGGTCATTGGCGCGCCACCAGGGCAGGATCACCAGCAGCGAAATCGTGGTGAAGGCGCTGCGCCAGAACGTGACCTCGAAACGGGCCGCCGATTCGAGCTGGCGCGAAACCACACCGGCGATCGACCACATCAGGGTCACCGCAATCATCAGGAACACCGCCTGGGTGTGCGTCAGGCGGCTGAGAGCACGAAAGGGCATGGTCTGTTCGTAAAAAAGGCCGCGTCCCGGGAGACAACGGCCTGTGCGGAGCGATCAGCCTTCGCGGCTGGCGCGCTTGCGGTCGTGCTCCTTGAGGTGGCGCTTGCGCAGGCGGATGCTCTTGGGCGTGATTTCCACCAGCTCGTCGTCCTCGATGAACTCCACGCCGTACTCCAGCGTGCACTCGATGGGCGGCGTGATCTTGATCGCGTCTTCCTTGCCGCTGACACGGAAGTTGGTCAGCTGCTTGGTGCGCGTGGCGTTGACCACCAGATCGTTGTCGCGGTTGTGGATGCCGACGATCATGCCTTCGTACACCGGGTCGCCGGCTCGCACGAACATGCGGCCGCGGTCATCGAGCTTGCCCAGGGCATAGGTGAAGATTTCACCATCGTCCATCGAGATGAGCACACCGTTCTTGCGGCTCGCAATCTCGCCCTTGTGGGGTTCGTAACCGTCGAAGATGTTGGCGATCAGGCCCGAGCCGCGCGTCAGGTTCAGGAATTCGTTGGTGAAACCAATCAGGCCACGCGCCGGGATGCGGTACTCCAGGCGCACGCGGCCACGGCCATCGGGCTCCATGTTCACCAGCTCGCCCTTGCGCTCGCCCAGGGCCTGCATCACGCCGCCCTGGTGCTGCTCTTCGATGTCCGCCGTCACCATCTCGATCGGCTCATGGCGCTCGCCATTGATCTCGCGGAACACCACGCGCGGCTTGGACACGGCCAGCTCGTAGCCTTCGCGGCGCATGTTCTCCAGCAGGATGGTCAGGTGCAGTTCGCCCCGGCCCATCACTTCAAAAATGCCGTCTTCGCTGGTTTCACGCACGCGCAGCGCGACGTTGCTCTGCAGTTCCTTCTGCAAACGGTCCCAGACCTGGCGGCTGGTCACGTACTTGCCTTCGCGGCCGGCCAGCGGGCTGGTGTTGACGCAGAAGTTCATGGTCAGCGTCGGCTCATCGATCTTGAGCATGGGCAGTGGCGTCGGGTTCAGCGGGTCGGTGATGGTCACGCCGATGCCGATGTCGGCAATGCCGTTGATCAACACGATGTCACCCGGGCCCGCTTCCGTCACCTGCACGCGGTCCAGACCCTGGAAGGTCAGCACCTGGTTGACGCGGCCCTTGATGGTCTTGCCATCGGGGCCTTCCATCACCGCCACGTCCATGCCGGGCCTGACGATGCCGGCGCTGATGCGGCCCACGCCGATGCGGCCCACGAAGGTCGAGAAGTCAAGTGCGGAGATCTGCAGCTGCAGCGGCGCGTTCGGATCGCCCTTCTGCGCGGGCACGTGCTTGAGCACGGTGTTGAACAGGGCCGACATGTCCGGGCCCCACTGCTCGCCGGGCGCACCCTCGACCAGCGAGGTCCAGCCGTTGATGCCCGAGGCGTACACCACGGGGAAGTCGAGCTGCTCGTCGTTGGCACCGAGCTTGTCGAACAGGTCGAAGGCGGCATTGATCACCTTGTCGGGATTGGCACCCGGCTTGTCCACCTTGTTGACCACCACGATGGGCTTGAGGCCCAGGGCCAGCGCCTTCTTGGTGACGAAGCGCGTCTGCGGCATCGGGCCTTCCTGCGCGTCAATCAGCAGCACCACACCGTCCACCATGGACAGGGCGCGCTCCACCTCACCGCCGAAGTCCGCGTGGCCGGGCGTGTCGACGATGTTGATGTGCGTGCCTTCCCAGCTCACCGCACAGTTCTTGGCCAGGATGGTGATGCCGCGCTCGCGCTCGATGGCGTTGTTGTCCATCACCGTGTCGACCACCTTCTCGTGCTCGGCAAAGGTGCCGGACTGGCGCAGCAGCTGGTCCACCATGGTGGTCTTGCCATGGTCAACGTGGGCGATGATGGCGATGTTGCGGATTTGTTTGCTCATGATGAGAGTTCCGGTGAGGTTTCCAGGATTTGCTGTATTTCAGAGGGGCTCAGCAGTCGCCCCGGGATCAGCTCCCCTGCTTTCGTGTGGGCGCTGCCCAGCAACACAGGGGATGACGTAAAAGACGGTTCGGACGGCGCCGCCACGGGCAAGGGCCCGAAAACGGCCACGCGCGCGCTGTCGGCCCAGGCGCCGCGGCGTCGCAGGCCACTGAGGAAGCGACCGGCATCGTCGGCCGCAAGCGTGACGGGCTCATGACCCTCCAGCAGCGACTGCACAGGCAGCAGCTTGCCCAGGCGGTCCTCTTCGCTCAGGGATTCCAGCGCGTCCAGCGCAATGCACTGAGAGACGTCGAATGGCCCCGTGGCCATGCGGCGCAAGAGGATGAGATGGCCCCCACAGCCTAGGGCTTCGCCAATGTCTTCGCCCAGCGTTCGGATGTAGGTGCCCTTGCTGCAGCGCACCCGCAAGCGCAACTGCGGGGCATCACCCTGCAACTGCATGTCCAGCAGTTCCAGGTCGTGAATGACGACGTGGCGCGCTTCGCGCTCCACGGTCTCGCCCTCCCGGGCATACTCGTAGAGCGCCTTGCCATCCTTCTTGAGGGCGCTGTGCATGGGGGGCACTTGCGCGATCGGGCCGGTAAAACGGTCGAGCACCTCGACCACCTGCCCGACCGTGCACGCCACCTCGCGCGTCTCGATGACATCGCCCTCGGCATCGCCTGTTCGGGTCTTCACGCCCAGGCGCACGATGGTTTCGTAGGTCTTGTCCGCGTCCAGATGAATCTGGCTGAACTTGGTGGCGGCGCCGAAACACAGCGGCAGCACGCCACTGGCCAGCGGGTCCAGGGTGCCGGTATGGCCCGCCTTCTCCGCGCGCAGCAACCACTTGGCCTTCTGCAAGGCCTGGTTGCTGGAGAGACCCAGCGGTTTGTCGAGCAACAGCACCCCATGCACAGGGCGCCGTTGCACCCGTGTGCGTGGCGCGTGCATGCTCATTCTTCCTTTGAACGAGAGGAAACGGCCTTGGAAATCAAGGCGTTCATGTCGGCCGCGCGCTCGGTGGTGCGGTCAAACACGAAGTGCAGCGTCGGCACGGTGTGGATGTGCAGGCGCTTGAACAGGCCATTGCGCAAGAAGCCGGCCGCGGCGTTGAGGCCTTGCAAGGTCTCGTCGGGGTCGCCCGTCAGCAGGCTGAAGAACACCTTGGCGTGCGCGTAGTCGGGCGTGACCTCCACCGCGTTGAGCGTGACCATGCCCACCCGCGGGTCCTTGAGCTCGCGCGCGATCAGCTCGGCCAGATCCCGCTGGATCTGGTCGGCCACGCGGAAACCGCGGTTGGGGGTGGATGACGCTTTGCGAGGCATCGTTTACAGCGTGCGAGCCACTTCCTTGACTTCAAAGAATTCGAGCTGGTCGCCTTCCTTGATGTCGTTGTAGTTCTTCAGCTTGATACCGCACTCGAAGCCTTCCTTGACTTCGCGCACGTCGTCCTTGAGGCGCTTGAGCGTGTCGATCTCGCCGGTGTAGACCACCACGTTGTCGCGCAGCAGGCGGAAGTGCGCGCTGCGGGTGACCATGCCGGAGGTGACCATACAACCCGCCACCGTGCCAATCTTGGATGCCACGAACACGGTGCGGATCTCGGCCGAGCCAATGACCTCTTCGCGCTTCTCGGGCGCCAGCATGCCGGACATCGCCGCCTTCAGATCGTCCACGGCGTCGTAGATGATGTTGTAGTAGCGCAGGTCCACGTCGTTGCCTTCGGCCAACTTGCGCGCGCCGACGTCGGCACGCACGTTGAAGCCGATGATCACGGCCTTGGAGGCAATGGCCAGGTTGACGTCCGACTCGCTGATGCCACCGACACCGGCGAACACGAGCTGCACCTTGACCTCTTCGGTCGAGAGCTTGAGCAGCGAGGCCGACAGCGCTTCCTGAGAACCCTGCACATCGGCCTTGACGATGATGGGAAGCAGCTTGACCTCGCCCGCCGTCATGTCGGAGAACATGTTCTCCAGCTTGGCGGCCTGCTGCTTGGCCAGCTTGGTGTTGCGGAACTTGCCCGCGCGGTAGGTGGCGATCTCGCGCGCACGGCGCTCGTCGGTCATCACCATGAAATCGTCGCCGGCCTGCGGCACTTCGGACAGGCCCTGGATTTCCACCGGGATCGACGGACCGGCCGCCTTGATGGGCTTGCCGTTCTCGTCGAGCATGGCGCGCACGCGGCCCGAGGTTTGCCCCACCAGGATCACGTCGCCGGTCTTGAGCGTGCCGCTCTGCACCAGCACCGTGGCCACAGCACCGCGCCCCTTGTCCAGGCGAGCTTCGATCACCAGGCCCTTGGCCATGGTATCCACCGGCGCCTTGAGTTCGAGCACTTCGGCCTGCAGCAGCACCTGTTCGAGCAGCGCATCCACGCCGGCGCCGGTCTTGGCCGAAACGCCCACGAACGGGGTGTCGCCACCAAACTCTTCCGGCACCACTTCTTCGGCGATCAGCTCGGAGCGGACCTTTTCCAGGTTGATGCCGGGCTTGTCGATCTTGGTCAGGGCCACGACCATGGGCACACCCGCCGCCTTCGCGTGCTTGATGGCTTCCTTGGTCTGCGGCATGACGCCGTCGTCGGCCGCGCAGACCAGGATCACGATGTCGGTGGCCTGGGCACCGCGGGCACGCATGGCGGTGAACGCCTCGTGACCCGGGGTGTCGAGGAACGAGATCATGCCGCGCTCGGTTTCCACGTGGTAGGCACCAATGTGCTGCGTGATGCCGCCGGCTTCGCCCGCAGCCACCTTGGCACGCCGGATGTAGTCCAGCAGCGAGGTCTTGCCGTGGTCGACGTGGCCCATGACGGTGACCACCGGCGCGCGAGGCAGCGCCTCTGCGTCCTGTTGAGCGGCCTCTTCGTCGGTGAACGCCTCGGGATCGTCCAGCGCGGCCACAATCGCCTTGTGGCCCAGTTCTTCGACCACGATCATCGCGGTGTCCTGGTCCAGCGGCTGGTTGATGGTGACCATCTGGCCCAGCTTCATCAGTTGCTTGATGACCTCCGACGACTTCAGGCTCATCTTGTGCGCAAGCTCGGCCACCGTGATGGTCTCGGGCACGTGCACCTCCAGCACCTTGAACTCGGTCGGCGCCACGAAGCTGCTCTGGCCGGAATCGCGGGAGTCGCGGTCGTTGCGGCGGCCGCGCGGGCCGCCACGCCAGTTGGAACGCCCGGCGCTCGTGTCGCCACGGGTCTTGATTTCCTTCTTCTTGGCCGCGTCGTCCTTCCAGGTGGAGGACAGGTTCTCCGACTTGACCTCTTTCTTGCCCGCCGCTCCGCCCGGCGTGGCCGCGGCCGTGCCGGCCGCAGGTGCCTTGCCGGGTGTGCCGGCTGGCTTGTGCAGCGTGCCCTTGATGCCCGCCTTGGGGTCAGCCGCAGGCGCGGGTTCGGGTTTCTTGGCCACCAGGGTCCTGGCGGGGGCAGACATCATGGCGCGGATGTTGGCCGCTTCTGCTTCGGCCTTGCGGCGGCGTTCCAGCAGGTCCTGCGCACGCAGGTCCTCGGCCCTCTTGGCCTCGGCGTTCTTGTCGGCCAGCACGCGGGCAGCGGATTCGCGCTCCAGCGAGGCCGTCTTGGCCTGAGCGTCCTTGCTCGCCTTGGCGGCAGCGGCCTCGTCCACCGAGACCGGCGTGGCGGCTTCGGCGGCGGCGCGCGCGGCGGCCTCGGCAGCTTCGGCCGCGGCCACACGCTCCTGCTCGGCCTTGGCCTGGCGGGCTTCCTCGGCTTCGCGAGCCTGGCGCTTCTGCGTCAATTCCTCTTCCTGGCGGCGCAGCAACTCGGCCTGGCGGCGCGCGTCTTCCTCGCGGCGGGCCAGTTCCTCGGTGTCGATCACAGGTGCGGCCGGGGGGGCCTCGGCCACGGCCTCGGGCACCGCGACTTCGTCGTCGCGCTTGATGAAGGTGCGCTTCTTGCGCACTTCCACCTGGATGGTGCGGGCACGTCCGGTTGCATCGGCCTGCTTGATCTCGGAGGTCGACTTCTTCACCAGGGTGATCTTCTTGCGTTCACCGCCGGCCGTGCCGTGGCTCGCCTTGAGATGGCCGAGCAGCGACTGCTTGTCGGATTCGGTGACCGCATCGGTCCCGGAAGTCTTGGGCACTCCGGCTGCTGTGAGTTGCTCCAGCAGGACGGAAGTGGGCTTGTTCAGCTCGGCAGCCAATTCGGCGACGGTGGTACTGGTCATGGGTTCTTTTCTCCGCTGGGGCCTCCGCTGGTCAGTTCGTGGATTGCGCTTCGTCACCGGTGAACCAGTGCGCGCGTGCCAGCATGATCAGCGCCGTGGCCTCTTCAGGCGTCTGTGCGGTGATGTCGGTGAGTTCGTCGGTAGCCAGGTCGGCCAGCTCGTCGCGGGTGTGGACACCGGCGTCGGCCAACTTGGCAATCAGTTCAGGCGTCATGCCTTCGAGGTCGCGCAGATCCTGCGAGACTTCCTCGACGCTTTCTTCCCGCGCGATTTCCATCGTCAGCAGGGCGTCCTTGGCGCGCGTGCGCAACTCGTTGACGGTGTCTTCATCGAACGATTCGATTTCAAGCATTTCCTGCAGCGGCACGTAGGCCACTTCCTCGAGGCTGGTGAAGCCTTCCTCGATCAGGATGTCGGCGATTTCCTGGTCCACGTCCAGCTTGGCCATGAACACCTTGCGGATGCCGTCGGCCTCTTCGGCCTGCTTCTGCGCCGATTCGTCGGCGGTCATGATGTTGATCCGCCAGCCGGTCAGTTCGGAGGCCAGGCGCACGTTCTGGCCACCACGGCCAATGGCGATCGCGAGGTTTTCCTCGTCGACCACGACGTCCATGGCGTGGCGCTCCTCGTCCACCACGATGGAGACCACGTTGGCCGGCGCCAGCGCACCGATCACGAACTGCGCCGGGTCTTCAGACCACAGCACGATGTCCACGCGCTCGCCGGCGAGCTCGTTGGTCACGCCGTTGACGCGCGACCCGCGCACACCGACGCAGGTGCCAATGGGGTCGATGCGCTTGTCGAAGCTGTGCACGGCGATCTTGGCGCGCGAACCGGGGTCGCGGGCGCAGGTCTTGATCTCCAGCAGGCCTTGTTCGATCTCGGGCACTTCCTGGCGGAAGAGCTCGATCATGAACGAAGGCGCCGAACGCGACAGCAGGATGGGCGCGCCGCGCAGCGTCAGGTCCACTTCCATGATCATGGCGCGGACGCGGTCGCCGGTGCGGAAGTTTTCCTTGGGGATCATCTCGCCACGCTTGAGGCGACCTTCGACCCGGCCGCTCTCAATGATCAGATCGCCCTTGTCCATGCGCTTGACGGTGCCCACGAAGATCTTGTCGCCCCGCGACATGAAGTCGTTGAGCAGCATTTCGCGCTCGGCGTCGCGGATCTTCTGCAGGATCACCTGCTTGGCGGCCATCGCGCCGATGCGGCCGATCGGCACGCTTTCAACCGGCTTCTCGATGTAGTCGCCTTCTTCGATGTCGGCGAGTTCTTCGCGCGCATCGCTGAGCATCTCTTCGGCATCCGGGTTCTGCAGGCCAGCCTCATCGGGCACGACCAGCCAGCGGCGGAAGGTTTCGTAGGCGCCGGTGTCCGGGTCCATCGCGACGCGGATGTCGACATCGCCCTTGTAGAGCTTCTTGGTGGCCGAGGCCAGCGCGAGCTCCACGGCGCCGAGCACCACGTCGCGTTCGACGTTCTTCTCGCGTGAGATCGCATCGATCAGCATCAACATTTCGCGGTTCATTTCACTCGCCCACCTTTCCGAATAGCTTTTCCGTAATCACAACGTTTTTCTCTCATTCATCGCTTGGCGCGGCGGCCGCACCAGGGGCCTGCCGGCCCTTGAAATTCACGATCGGCGCAAGCCGCGCCTGCTGGACATCGGCCAGCGTGAAAGCCAGGGCCTGCAGCGCAACGGGCGCGCGCTTCTTGCTCACGCGCTGCCCGGGCTTGGGTTCGGGCGCATCGCTCCAGACCACCTGCCACTGCACACCGTCGTCGGCACGTTCGAGCGTGCCGCGAAATTTCTTGCGGTTCGCCGCCACATCGGTCCCCGTGGCGCCAATGGGCGCCTTCAGGGTCAGGTCCACCACGTGACCCTCAAACCGCACGTAATCGATCTCGCGCCTGAGCGGGCGATCAATGCCCGGCGAACCCACCTCGAGGCGCCGGTACTCCAGGCCTTCCACTTCCAGCAGGTACTGCAACTGGCGCGTGACCTTCTCGCAATCTTCCACCGTCACAAAGCGCTCGGCGGGCATCGGCTGCCCCTCCACTGGCGCTTGCCAGGGCCAGTCGATCGTCACCCGCAACAGACCACCAGCGGAGCGTTCGAGTTCCACCAGGTCAAAGCCCAGTCCGGTGACGGTCTGCTCTACGGTGTCTTGCCAAGCCATTGCGTGTGGTATCTGCCCAGGGTTTGCCCCCCGGCGGTCCGTGGGGCCAAAAGCGTTCGGCCAAAAAAAATGGGCCGGTAGTTACCCGCCCATTTGGTCGTGAAGCCAGCATTGTAACGCTTCTGTGCGCTATTTGGCAACCTTGCTCAGATGCCCAGCACCCATTGAATGAGGTTCTTGGCCAGAAAGCCCAACATGCCGAAAGAAAGCACCAGAAAGAGCACAAAAGTACCAAACTTCCCGGCTTTGGATTCACGCGCCAGATTGAACACGATGAACAGCATGTAGAGGATGAAGGCGCCGACGCCGAAGGTCAGCCCAAATTGCGCGATCTGGCCCTCGGTGAAGCCCAGGACGGTGGTTTCCATCGCTCAGCCCAGCCCGTCGCCGGCGGTGAGTTCGCGGTAGGCGTGCCAGCTGGCGTGGCCGATGAGCGGAATGAGCACGATCAGGCCCAGCAGGCCCGACGCCATGCCCAGGCCGACCAGCAGCGCGATGCAGACCGCCCAGATCGTGGCGGGAGCCGGGTGGCTGGCCACGGCGCGCCAGCTTCGCAGCACGGCTGTGCTCACCGGCACGGGCCGGTCCACCAGCATGGGCAGCGCCACGAGCGTGGATGCAAAGACCGGGGCCGCCAGCAGTGCCCCCAGCAGCAGCCAGATTTCGAACAAGCCGATCTCACGCACCAGCACCACGTGGCGCAAAAAATCCAGCGGCTTTTGGATGGGCACGGGCGAGCACAGGGTGATCAGCGCTGCCGAGGTCAGCACCCAGCCGGTGCCCGCCAGGCCCAGCAGCAGGCCAAAGCGCACCAGCCGGGCATCGCCCGAGCGCCAGAGTCCCCACACCTCGGCCATGCCGATGCGTTGCCCACGCTCGAGCCCACGGCTGACCGAGTACAGGCCGGTGGCCAGGATGGGCGCAACGATGAGGAAACCGGAAAACGCGCCCGCCAGCAACCAGAAGCGCTCGCGCGCAACCCACAGAAGCAAGGCACCAAAAGCCGTGACGAGCAGGCCATGAACCAAGCCGGGCACCGGGTGGCGGCAGAGGTCGGACCAGCCCGCGGCCAGCCAGCGCGCGGGCGAGGTCAGCGTGAGCGGCGACAAAGGCATGCGATCCCTCTCCATGGTTGCTCCTTATAGCTTCACCGCGCACGCCGGCGGCTGACCCAGATCAAGCAAGGCACCGGTTCAGGCGGCGGCCTGCACCAGCGCCCGCGTGTACGGGTGCTCGGGTGCTCGCAGGACCCGATCCACCGGCCCCTGCTCCACCACCACGCCATCTTTCATCACCATTACATCGTGCGCCATGGCATGGATCACATCCACATCGTGGGTGATGAGCAGGTAGCTCAGGCCGCGCTCACGCTGCAAGCGCTGCAGCAGCGACAGCACCTGCTTCTGCACCGTCACATCGAGTGCGCTGGTCGGCTCGTCGAGCACCAGCAGTTGCGGATCAACGATCAAGGCGCGGGCGATGGCCAGGCGCTGCCGCTGGCCCCCGGAAAACTCGTGTGGGTAACGCTGCAGCCAGTCGCTGCCATGCTCGGGGTCATCCACCAGGCCCACGTCGGCCAACGCGGCCACCACCCGTTGGCGCCGCTGCGCCACCGACAGCCCGGGGTTGTGCACCTGCAGGCCCTCGCCCACGATCTGCTCGACGGTCAGGCGCGGCGAGAGCGAGGAAAACGGGTCCTGGAACACCACCTGGATGCGCTGGCGCAGGGCCCGCTCCCGACCCGCCTTCTTGGCCTGCGCCCAGTCGGTGCCGTCGATCTGAAGGTGGCCCTGGTGCGGCAACAGCCCCAGCGCGGCCAGCGCCAGGGTGGACTTGCCCGAGCCGGACTCGCCGATCACCCCCAGCGTGCGACCCGGAGCGATCTGCATGTCGGCACCTTGAACCGCCACGAACTCGCCCTTTCGGAACCAACCCTTGAAGCCTGGCAATCCCACCGGATAGCTCACGCGCAACCCCTGCGACTTCAAGACGGGCGCCTCGTCGCCCCGCACCAGCGGCTCGGCGACATCGCGTTGCGGCTTGCTGGCCAGCAGCTTTCGGGTGTACGGATGCTCGGGCCTGGCGAACACGTCGGCGACCTCGCCCTGCTCCACAAGGTGGCCGCGCTCCATCACGGCCACACGGTCGGCGAAGCGGCGCACGAGGTTGAGGTCGTGCGTGATCAACAGCACCGCCATACCGTGCTGCCGCTGCAAGTCCGCCAGCAGGTCAAGAATCTGCACGCGCAAGGTCACGTCCAGCGCGGTGGTGGGTTCGTCGGCCAACAGCAGCTTGGGCGCGCTGGCCAGGGCCATGGCGATCATGGCGCGCTGGCGCTGGCCGCCGCTGAGCTGGTGCGGAAACGCGTTGGCTCGACGGGCCGGCTCGGGAATGCCGGTGGAGGCCAGCAGTTCGTGGGACGCGGCCACCGCCTGGCGAGCGGTCAGGCCCTTCTTGAGTTGCAGCACCTCCCGAATCTGGTCGCCCACGGTGTAGAGCGGGTTGAGTGCGCTCATGGGCTCCTGGAACACGACGGCCACCTCGTCGCCCCGCACGCCCCGCAGTTGGCGTTCGGTCATGGCAAGCAGGTCCTTGCCGCGCAGCAGTGCCCGGCCCGACACCTGCGCGTTGTGCACCAGGCGCAGCAGCGAGAGCGCCGATACCGTCTTGCCGGAGCCTGATTCCCCCACGAGGGCGAGCTTTTCGCCACTCCGGATCGAGAAATCAATGCCATGCACGACTTCCTGGCCGGCGAACGCGACGCGCAGATCGCTCACTTCGAGCAGCATGGGCGGCGCCGTCATTGGTCGGCCTTTCTGGGGTCCAGTGCGTCGCGCAGCGCATCGCCCATGAAAGTAAGCAGCAGCAGCGTGACCACGAGCACAGCAAAGGTGGACAGCGAAATCCACCAGGCGTCAATGCTGTTCTTGCCTTGGCTGAGCAGCTCGCCCAGCGATGGCGTGCCTGGCGGCACGCCCAGGCCCAGGAAGTCCAACGAGGTCAGCGCCAAGATGGCCGCGCTCATGCGAAACGGGAGGAAGGTCACCACCGGGGTGAGGCTGTTGGGCAGCACGTGGCGCCAGATGATCTGACCGTTCGACAAACCCATGGCGCGCGCCGCACGCACATAGTCGAGCTGGCGGTTGCGCAGGAACTCTGCGCGGACGTAGTCGGAAAGCCCCATCCACCCGAACAGGCTGAGCAGGATCAGCAACAGGCCCAGGCTGGGCGAGAAGACGGCCGAGAAGATGATCAGCAGGTACAGCTCCGGCATGGAGCTCCAGATCTCGATGAAGCGCTGAAAGGCCAGGTCGGTCTTGCCGCCGAAAAAGCCCTGGATGGCGCCGGTGATGACACCCAGCACCACGCCGATGGCCGTGAGCGCCAGCGCGAAGAGCACGCTCACGCGAAAACCATAGATCAGTTGCGCCAGCAGGTCTCGACCGCGATCGTCGGTGCCCAGCCAGTTGTCCCAGGTCGGTGCCGAGGGGTTGGGCGATTGGGCGAAGTAATTGATGGTCTGGGCGCCATAAGGGTTGGGCGCGTAGAGCGCCCAGTTGTCGCCGCGCGTGATCTGCTCGCGAATAAACGGGTCGAGGTAGTCGGTGGGGGTTTCAAAGTCACCACCGAAGACCGTCTCCGCGTGGTCCTGGACGATGGGGAAGTAGGTTTTCCCCTCGTAGCGCACGATGAGAGGCCGGTCGTTGGACAGCACCTCGGCGAACAGGCTGGCCACCACCAACGCGCAGAAGAGCACCAGGCTCCAGTAGCCCAGCCGGTTGCGCTTGAAGCGCAGCCAGGCGCGCCGGCTCGGGCTCATGGACACCGCCGCCATCAGTCGAACTTCACGCGGGGGTCGACCCACACGTAGCAAAGGTCGGAGATCAGCTTGGTGATCAGTCCGATCAGTGTGAACAGGAACAGCGTGCCCATGACGACCGGGTAGTCGCGCCGGATCACGCTTTCGTAGCTCAGCAGTCCCAGGCCGTCGAGCGAAAACAGGGTTTCGATGAGCAGCGCGCCAGTGAAGAAAGCGCCAATGAATGCGGCGGGAAAACCGGTGACGATAGGGATGAGCGCATTGCGGAACACGTGCTTCCAAAGCACCTGCCGCTCCGACAGCCCCTTGGCAAGCGCCGTCATCACGTATTGCTTGCGAATCTCTTCGAGAAAGGCATTCTTCGTCAACATGGCCGTGACGGCAAAGCTGCCGAGCACCATGGCCGTGACAGGCAAGGTGATGTGCCAGAGGTAATCGACGATGCGCGCACCCCAGCTCAGCTGCTCCCAGTTGGCCGAGGTCAGGCCGCGCAGGGGGAACCACTGCAGTTGCCCGCCAAAGATCACCAGCAGCGCAACACCCAGCACGAAACCGGGGATGGCATAACCGACGAGCACAAGCAAGGTGCTGACCAGATCGAAGCGCGTACCCGCCCGCACGGCCTTGGCCACGCCCAAGGGCACGGCCACCCCGTAGCTGATGAGGAAGGTCCACAGGCCCAGGCTGATGGACACAGGCAGCTTTTCCGCGATGAGCTGGCTCACAGGCTTGTTCTGAAAGAAGCTGTTGCCGAGATCGAAACGCGCGAAGCGGCCCAGCATCTCGACGAACCGCGTGTGGGCGGGTTTGTCGAAACCGTAAAGCGCCTTGATCTGCTCCAGGCGCTGCGGGTCCACCCCTTGCGCGCCTCGGTAGGTCATGCCGCTGCCTTCGGCGCCACCAGGCCCGCCAGCGGCGCGCGCGTCCGCCAGGTACTGCTCCACCGGGCCGCCGGGCACGAACTGGATCACCACAAAGGTCAACAGCAGCACGCCGAACAGCGTGGGCAGCATGAGCAGCAGGCGCTTGAGAATGTAGGACAACATGGGGCGTCAGCGGCGTGTCATTGTTTGGCCCACCAGGTGCTCATGGCCCAGGTCTCGGCCTGGGTGTAGGGCGGCATGCGCTCCGGCTTGCCCAGCCGCGCTGCGTTGTAGGCCATGCGGTGCTCGTTGACCGTCCACTGCGGGATCAGGTAATGGCTGTGTGCGATCACACGCTCCAGCGCATGGCAGGCCGGCAACAGCTCAGCCTTGGTCCGCGAGCTGGTCATGCGGCGCAAGAGGGCGTCGACCGCCGGGCTCTTGACGCCCGCGAAATTGCCCGAACTCGGCGTGTCGGCCGCTTTGCTGCCGAAGATCTCGACATACTCCTGTCCCGGGTTGTTGGTGCCAGGAAAGGCGATGGAGATCATCTCGTACTCGAAGCGGTCGACCCGCTGCTGGTAGAGGGCGTAATCGACCGAGCGGAAGTTCAGGCGGATGCCGAGTTTCTCCAGATTGCGGATCCAGGGCGCGACAGTGCGCACGCCACCCTCGCGGCTGTCCAGGTACTCCAGCACCATGGGCTCGCCCTTGGCATTGCGCAGCGCACCGTCACGCACCTCCCAGCCCGCCTCGCGCAGCAGCGAGCGGGCCTTGCGCAGGTTGGCCCGAAGCGACGAATCGCCATCGGTGCGCGGCGGCACGGTCATGGGGCCAAACACCGCGTCAGGCACCTTGCCCCGCCAGGGCTCCAGCAGCGCCAGTTCCTCCGCCGAGGGCAGGCCACGGGTCTCGCAATCGGTGTTGCCGAACAGGCCGTTGACGCGGTGGTACGAGTTGTAGAACATCTGGCGGTTCATCCACTCGTAGTCCATGGCCAGGCCCAATGCCTGGCGCACCCGCACATCCGACAGCTTGGGGTTGCGCGTGTTGAGCACATAGCTCTGAAACCCCGACGGCAAGCGATGGGCGAATTCGCCCTTGACCAGCTCGCCGCTGTCAAAGCGGCGCCCATTCACGCGGCGCGCCCAGTCTCCCGCCGAAAAAACCTGCAGCAGGTCGTACTCGCCGGCCTTGAAACCCTCCAGCCGGGCCGTGTTGTCCTTGTAGATCTTGACCGTGATGCGGTCGAAGTTGTCGGTGCCGCGCTTGACGTTGAGGTCGCGGGCCCAATAGTTGGGATCGCGCACGTAGGTGATGTCACGGCCAAAGACCACGGGGCCGATCTTGTAGCGCCCACTGCCGATGGGCACGTCCATCACCACCTCGTCAAAAGGCTTGGCCTTGCCGTCGACCATGCCCCACTTGCGGCTGAAGACCGGGATGGTCCCCACGGTCAACGGCAGCTCGCGGTTCGGCCGCTTGAAGCGAAAGCGCACCGTGCGCTCGTCGATCACGTCCAGCCCCGCCACCTCCTCCAGCAGCGTCTTGTAGGCCGGCATGGTCTGCGGGCTCATCAGTGTGTCGAAGCTGTGGCGCACGTCTGCGGCCAGCACGGGGTCGCCGTTGTGGAAACGCGCCTCGGCCCGCAGCTTGAATGTGGCCGACAGGCCGTCGTCGGCCACCGAGACATCGCTGGCGAGCAAGCCGTAGGCCGACGCGGTTTCGTCGAGCGAAGGCGTGAGCAAGGTGTCGAACACCAGCGTGCCTAGGTAGGCCGGCGCCGATCCCCGGATGGTGAACGGGTTGTACTTGTCGAAGGTGGACACGCGCTGGTTGCTCACCAGCCTCAGCTCGCCGCCCTGCGGCGCGTTCAGGTTCACGTAGTCGAAGCTCTTGAAGCCCGCCGGGTACTTGAGGTCGCCCCACAGCGCATAGCCATGGGCCGCCCAACTGGCCGGGCTCCACGCCACCAGCGCCACGGCCGCGCACAGCGTCGCAAGACGGCTGTGGAGGCAAGGGGCGGAACGACGCATGAGACAATTCTGAAGGATTTTTCTCTGGAGAATGAAAAATGGGTTTTCTCGCTGGCAAGAAACTGCTGATCACGGGCGTGCTGTCCAACCGATCCATCGCCTACGGCATTGCCAAGGCCTGCCACCAACAGGGTGCCGAGCTGGCGTTCAGCTACGTCGGTGACCGCTTCAAGGACCGCATCACCGAGTTTGCGGCCGACTTCGATTCCAAGCTCATCTTCGACTGCGACGTGAGCGACGACGCGCAGATCGACAAGCTGTTTGCCGATCTGTCGCAGGTCTGGCCCAAGTTCGACGGCTTCGTGCACAGCATCGGCTTCGCCCCGCGCGAAGCCATCACCGGCGACTTCCTCGAAGGCCTCTCGCGCGAAGCCTTTCGCATCGCTCACGACATCAGCGCCTACAGCTTCCCTGGCATGGCCAAGGCAGCCCTGCCCTACCTCAACGACAAAGCTTCGCTGCTCACCCTGAGCTACATGGGCGCGATCCGCGCCGTGCCGAACTACAACACCATGGGCCTGGCCAAGGCCAGCCTGGAGGCCTCGGTGCGGTACCTCGCCGAGTCGCTCGGCCCCAAGGGCATGCGCGTGAACGGCATCAGCGCCGGCCCGATCAAGACGCTGGCCGCCAGCGGCATCAAGGACTTCGGCAAGCTGCTCAACCTCGTGGCGTCGGCCGCGCCGATCCGCCGCAACATCACCATCGAGGAAGTGGGCAACGTCGCGGCGTTCCTGCTGTCCGACCTCGCCTCCGGCGTGTCGGCCGAGATCACCTATGTGGACGGTGGCTATGCCCAGACCACGGGCGTGAGCCGCGACAGCCAGGCGATGCTCTGACCCTGAAGCGCCGAGACTTCTTCGTCCGGGCGGGCCTGGCCCTGGGTGCCACGGCCCTGCCGTTGGGTGCCCTCGCCGGCCGTGCACCAGCTTTGATGCTGGCCGCCCGATACCGCCCAGGCATCCCGCTGGACGCGTACTGGCTCAGCGAAAAGTACGATGGCCTGCGCGCCTACTGGGACGGCACGCGCCTGTGCACCCGCAGCGGCGACACCCTCCCCGCGCCCGCGTGGTTCACCGCTGGCTGGCCCGCCGACCCCATGGACGGCGAGCTCTGGGCCGGCCGGGGCCGGTTTGAAGAAGCGATGTCCACCACGCGCCAGCAGCCCCCTCACGAAGAGCGCTGGCGACGCATCCGCTACATGGTGTTTGACCTGCCCAGGCACCCGGGCACCTTCACCGAACGCATTGCGGCCTACCATGGCGTGGTCTCGCGCATCGACCAGGCCTGGGTGCGGGCGGCACCGCAAGAGCGCGTGCCCAACCATGCCGCGCTCATGGCGCGGCTGCACCGCATGGTGAAGGATGGCGGCGAAGGCCTGATGCTGCACCGGGGCGATGCACCGTACCGCGCGCTGCGCAGCGACGACCTTCTCAAAGTGAAGACCCACGAGGACGACGAAGCCCGCGTGGTCGCGCACCTGCCCGGCCAGGGGCGCCACACCTCACGCCTGGGCGCCCTGCTTGTGGAAACGCCCGCTGGCCTGCGCTTTCGCCTGGGCACCGGCTTCACCGACGCCCAGCGCCAACACCCGCCTGCCGTGGGCGAGTGGGTGACCTACCGCTTCAGGGGCCACCACGCCAACGGCGTGCCGCGATTCGCCAGCTTCGTGCGCGTTCACCCCGACGCACCCCGCTGACGAAACGCGCAGGCCTCAGGCCTTCACGCAGTCCGCGAAATAGCTCTTGCGGCCGTCGTCGCCCACCACCTCAACCAGGCCGTGGATATCGGTCTCGAAACCCGGGCACTGCAAGTTGAACTCGCGCGCGAACTTCAGGTAGTCCACGATCTTCTTGTTGAACACTTCGCCCGGAATCAACAGCGGGATGCCTGGCGGGTATGGCGTCACCAGGCTGGTGGTGATGCGGCCTTCCAGCGCGTCGATCGGCACGCGCTCGGTGGTGCGTTGCGCAATGTGCGCGAAGGCGTCGGTAGGCTTCATGGCAGGCGTGAGATCGCTCAGGTACATCTCGGTCGTCAGGCGAGCGATGTCGTACCGGGCGTACAGCTCGTGCACATGCTGGCACAGGTCGCGCAGGCCCATCTGCTCGTAGCGCGGGTGCTTCTGGCAGAACTCCGGCAGGATGCGCCACATCGGCTGATTCTTCGCGTAGTCGTCCTTGAACTGCTGCAGAGCGGTCAGAAGCGTGTTCCAGCGGCCTTTGGTGATGCCGATGGTGAACATGATGAAGAAGCTGTACAGCCCCGTCTTCTCCACCACCACACCGTGCTCGGCGAGGAACTTGGTGACGATGGACGCCGGGATGCCGGTGGCCTCGAAGCGGCCGTCCAGGTTCAGACCCGGGGTGACGATGGTCGCCTTGATCGGGTCCAGCATGTTGAAGCCGGGCGCCATGTCGCCAAAGCCATGCCAATCCTTTTCGCTGAACGACACGTCCTTCTGCTTGAGCACCCAGTCTCCCGCCTCTCCCATGCCTTCGTCGGCCAGATCGTCCGGCCCCCAGACCTTGAACCACCAGTCGTCTTCGCCAAACTCGGCCTCCACCTTGCGCATGGCGCGACGGAAATCGAGTGCTTCAAAGATGCTCTCTTCCACCAGCGCACGGCCGCCGGGCGGCTCCATCATGGCCGCCGCCACATCGCAACTCGCGATGATGGCGTACTGCGGGCTGGTGCTGGTATGCATCAGATAGGCCTCGTTGAAGAGGTGCCGGTCCAGCTTCACGTTCTGCGAGTCCTGCACCAGAACGTGGCTGGCCTGGCTGATGCCGGCCAGCAGCTTGTGGATGGACTGCGTCGCGTACACCACCGACTCCATCGGCCGCGCGCGCTTCTTGCCCATGGCGTGGAAATTGCCGTAGAACGGGTGGAAGGCCGCGTGCGGCAGCCAGGCTTCGTCGAAGTGCAGGTTGGCCACATAGCCGTCCAGCATCTGCTTGATGGCCTCGGTGTTGTAAAGCACGCCGTCGTAGGTGGACTGCGTCAGCGTGAGCACGCGCGGCTTCACGGTTTCGGCGTCCACGCCCGCCAGCAGCGGATTGGCGCGGATCTTCGCCTGGATGGCCTCGATCTCGAATTCGCTCTGCGGGATCGGGCCGATGATGCCGTAATGGTTGCGCGTGGGCTTGAGGAACACGGGGATGGCCCCCGTCATGATGATGCTGTGCAGGATGGACTTGTGGCAGTTGCGGTCCACCACCACCACATCGCCCGGTGCCACCGTGTGGTGCCACACCATCTTGTTGGACGTGGACGTGCCGTTGGTGACGAAAAAGCAGTGGTCGGCGTTGAAAATGCGCGCCGCGTTGCGCTCGCTCGCGCCGATCGCCCCGTTGTGATCCAGCAGTTGGCCCAGCTCTTCCACCGCGTTGCACACGTCGGCGCGCAGCATGTTCTCGCCGAAGAACTGGTGGAACATCTGGCCCACCGGGCTCTTCAGGAAGGCCACGCCACCCGAGTGCCCCGGGCAATGCCAGGAGTAGGAGCCGTCTTCCGCGTAGTCCAGCAATGCCTTGAAAAACGGCGGCTGGATGCCCTCGAGATAGCTCTTGGCCTCGCGGATGATGTGGCGCGCCACGAACTCCGGCGTGTCCTCGAACATGTGGATAAAACCATGCAGCTCGCGCAACACGTCGTTGGGCAGGTGCCGGCTGGTCTTGGTCTCGCCGTAGATATAGATCGGCACGTCGGCGTTCTTGCGGCGCACCTCGTCGATGAAGCTGCGCAGGTTCAGCACCACGGGATCGATGTCGTCGCCATGGCTGAACTCCTCGTCGTCAATCGACAGGATGAAGGCACTCGCCCGGCTCTGCTGCTGCGCGAACTGGCTCATGTCGCCGTAGCTCGTCACCCCCACCACCTCGAAGCCCTCGACCTCGATGGCCTGCGCCAGCGCACGGATGCCCAGGCCCGAAGTGTTCTCCGAGCGGAAGTCCTCATCGATGATGACGATGGGAAAGCGGAATTTCATGTGATTCTCCAGCCGTCTTCAACCGGCTACGGGGGAAGGGCACCATCGGCGGGGACCCCAACGGTGGCAAAGCAGGCGCGAAGTGTACGGAAATCGGGTGTCCCCCTGCGGAACGCGCCAGCCTTTTGTCGCAGAATGTGGCGCAAGCCAGACATTCGCCCTGGCTAGACCCTGGGGCGGCGCCTGGGTTCCTCTCGCATTCTGAAGACTGGAGTATTCATGTCGGACTCAACCGTATGGTGGCTGCTGGCCGGCGCAGCCGTCGCGCTGGAACTGTTCACTGGCACCTTTTACCTGCTGATGCTTGCCGTGGGCATGGCGGCCGGCGCGCTGGCGGCGCACGCTGGCCTGGGCACCATCGCACAGCTCATCGCGGCGGCGGTCGTCGGCTCGGCGGCCGTGGTGGGCTGGTACTTCATCAAGAAACGCGGTGCGGGCGACCCCTCGGTGCGCGCCATGCGCAGCGTGAACCTCGACATTGGCGAAGTGCTGCAGATCGACGAATGGCACGCCGACGGCACCGCGAGCGTGAAATACCGTGGCGCGCAATGGACCGTGATCCAGCGCCCGGGCAACCCGCCCACCCCCGGCGCCTACCGCGTGGCCGAGCTGGTGGGCAACCGCCTGCTGGTCGACAAGGTCTGAACACGAAACGCGCGTGCGCTACCCTCGCCCCTCCTGAAACCACTCTGAGAAGCCATTGCCATGGAAATTGCCATCCTCCTGTTCATCATCGCCGTCATCTTCATCACACGGTCCATCAAGGTCGTGCCCCAGCAGAACGCGTGGGTGGTGGAGCGCCTGGGCAAATACCACTCCTCACTGGCGCCGGGTCTGAACTTCCTGGTGCCCTTCGTCGACAAGGTGGCCTACAAACACAGCCTCAAGGAAATTCCGCTGGACGTGCCCAGCCAGGTCTGCATCACGCGCGACAACACCCAGCTGCAGGTGGACGGCATCCTGTACTTCCAGGTCACCGACCCCATGCGCGCGAGCTACGGCTCGTCCAACTACATCGTGGCCGTGACCCAGCTGGCACAGACCTCGCTGCGCTCGGTCATCGGCAAGCTGGAGCTCGACAAGACCTTTGAAGAGCGCGACGTGATCAACGCGCAAGTGGTTTCGGCCATCGACGAAGCCGCGCTGAACTGGGGCGTGAAAGTACTGCGCTACGAAATCAAGGACCTCACGCCGCCCGAGGCCATCCTGCGCGCCATGCAATCACAGATCACCGCCGAGCGCGAAAAGCGCGCCCTGATCGCGGCCTCCGAAGGCCGCCGCCAGGAGCAGATCAACATCGCCACCGGCGAGCGCGAAGCCTTCATCGCCCGCTCCGAAGGCGAAAAGCAGGCCGAGATCAACAACGCGCAAGGTGAAGCCGCCGCCATCCTCGCGGTGGCCGAGGCCAACGCCGAGGCCATTCGCAAGGTGGCCGAAGCCATCCGCCAGCCCGGCGGCCAGGAAGCCGTGCAGCTCAAGGTGGCCGAGAAAGCCGTGGAGGCCTACGGCAAGGTGGCCGCCGACGCCACCACCACGCTCATCGTGCCCAGCAACATGACCGAAGTCTCTGCGCTCATCACCTCGGCCATGAAGATGGTCGGTGTGGGCGGCAAGACCGGCGCCTGACCCAACGCAACGCCCACGGAGGAGCCACCATGACCTTGTCGCGCAACGTGCTGGGCGGTCAGCTGATGCCCTGCTCCTACGACCCGCTCACCGGCTTCTACCGCGACGGCTGCTGCGAGACCGACGCCGAGGACCATGGCACCCACGTGGTGTGCGCCCGCGTCACGGCCGCGTTTCTCGAGTTCTCCCGTGAAAAGGGCAACGACCTGAGCACCCCGCGCCCCGAATGGCGCTTCGCCGGCCTCAAGCCCGGCGACCGCTGGTGCCTCTGCGTGCAGCGCTGGCTGGAAGCCCTGGAAGCGGGCGTGGCCCCGCCCGTGGTGTTGGACAGCACGCACGCGGTGGCACTGCAGTACGTGTCGCTGGAAGTGCTGCAACAACATGCCTGGCACAGAACGGCGGACGGCAGCCCGGCGGGATGAGCCCCAATCGCCTGCTACAATCGCAGGCTTCGCGGAGAGGTGGATGAGTGGTTTAAGTCGCACGCCTGGAAAGCGTGTGTGGGCTAATCCCCACCGCGGGTTCGAATCCCGCCCTCTCCGCCAGTTATGAGTTTGAAGACGTCCAGCAACGTCCAAAACACCCCCTCAAAAGCCCCGCAAGTCCTTGATTTGCAGGGCTTTTTTTCTAACGTCCAAACACGTTCGTTGACATCCAGGATTTTTTGTTGGTATGGTGTGTCGTATCTCGATACCACCGTGTTGGTGTTCTCGTCCTGCAGTTGCCGCAGCTGGGACAGATGCGACACCGTCATGCCAGAGAACTGGCTCTTCCACTTGTAGTACGTCGGCTCGCTGATGCCGTGCTTCCTCCACGTTTCGGCAACCTTCGCGCCAAGCTCGACCTCCTTGAGGATGCCGACCATCTGCGCTTCACTGAATCTGGATTTCTTCACGTAGAGACTCCTGCTGGGGGAATTCTCTACTTCCGCGTGGCTCAGGTTTTCGAGGGGACTTCACAGGCTCCCTAAAAACGCCTTCTATGCTAGGCAGTGATATCGATACGCTCCATCCCGAAGCTGTACAAAATATCCTGCGCCACCGCTTACGTTATGGGACAAGACCGAAAAAGCTCTCACTTCATACTGAGCGCCGGCGAGCCGAAGTTGATGCGGCCACCACTTTCCTGTTCAAATCTCGGTTCCTACGGAAGTCCGCATGGACACCCTTACACCCGAGGCCAGGTCTAGGTTGATGAGCCGCATTCGGAGCACCGACACCAAGCCCGAACTTGCTGTCAGGTCGTTGCTTCACCGGCTCGGATACCGCTTCCGCCTGCATCGCAAGGACCTTCCCGGCCGCCCGGACGTGGTTTTGCCCAAACACAGGAAGGCCATCTTGATTCACGGGTGTTTCTGGCATGGACACGGATGCAAGATCGCGCCAGGGTCAAAGTCGAATCTCGTGTACTGGTCGTCAAAGATCGAGGCGAATCGCACGCGCGATGCGCGCAACCGGCAGGCACTCATGGATCTCGGATGGCAAGTCCTTGAACTTTGGGAATGCGAGATCCGAAACCCTCAGGCCACCGAGGAACGAATACGATCATTCATGCAGAAGGAGACCGGATCGACGCCTGCATGAGCCTTTCCGCTTCGGCTCACACAGCCGCCCGCGCGCCCTTCGAAGATGTCCCAGGGCGTTCCGGCCAGTCGGCTTCACCACCGTGGTGTAAACTGGTGAAAAGGGCTATCCAACTGCGGGAAAAGGCTATGAAATCTCCTACGAAACGCCACGATAGCGGCATGCCCGAACGCACTGTCCGCGCGTCGATTAGTTTCCCGGAGGAGCAGTATCAGGTTCTGGAAAAGATCGCAGCAGAGAACAAGGTGTCCCTAGCGTGGGTTGTTCGAGATGCGATTGATGGCTACTTGAAGTCGAAGTGGCCGCTTCTCCCGCAAAGCGCTGATGACGAAGACGCGTAAGCAGAGAAGCAGTAGAACGTGAGCAACATTTTTGAGAAGAATGGCAATGAAATCCGGGTCCTCTCCCTGTTTTCGGGGTGCGGGGGAATGGATTTCGGCGTGGAGTCAGCGGGTGGGCACGTCATCTTTTCGAATGACGTCTTTGCCGACGCGTGCAAGACGCTGGAAAAGTACTTTCCTGGTGCCGACATCCGCAACGAGGACATCGCCGGAATCAGCACGTTTCCCGACGCCGACGTCGTGGTCGGAGGCTATCCATGCCAATCGTTTTCTATGGCGGGGAACCGGGACCCGGAGAAGGACGAGCGCACCAGCCTATATAAGCAGTTCCTGCGCGTCATCAGCGTCGTCCGCCCTAAGTACTTCGTGGCTGAGAACGTCTCTGGCTTGAAGCAGCTGAGCAGTGGAACGTTCCTAAAAGAACAGCTCGATGCATACGGCAAAGAAGGCTACAACGTCAGCCATCACGTGCTCAATGCCAAAGACTATGGCGTTCCGCAGTCCCGCAAGCGCCTCTTCATCGTGGGCGTGAGGAAAGACCTGAATCAGGTCTTCGAGTTTCCGTCCCCAACGCACGGAAAAGAAACCAAGAAGTCTGGTCCGCTGAAGCCCTATACGTCGCACGGCGAAGCCATTAAGAACATGCCGCTTTGGCCAGAGGGCGAGTTCTATGAACGGCCCGATGTGGAAGGGAACTTCTCCTGGTACTACATGTCGCGCAACCGCAAGGCGAAGTGGGCAGATCCGGCATTTACCGTGGTAGCGAACTGGAGGCACATCACGCTGCATCCCGCAAGCCCTGTGATGACCTTGACGTGGTCGAACCTTGCTGACGGATGGAAGCAGCGTTGGGATTTTTCCAGCGAGTACGAACATCTCGAGGCGAATCCCAAACGGCCCAAGTTGGAACACGCGCGCCGGCTCTCTTGGCGGGAGTGCGCGCGCATTCAGACTTTTGAAAGTAGGTTCACCCCCGTCGGCGATACCGCTTCCAAATTCACGCAGATCGGCAATGCGGTCCCGCCCAAACTGGCAAAGGCGATCTTTGCGCACCTGTTCTCAGGGGCGGGCCTAGTGGCGGCTCCGGCCAAACCAACCAAAGTCCGGTAAGTACTGATGGATCTTGCCTGCCGACACGCGTGGGGAGCCCTATGAACAGCGGCGCTTGCTCCTCGCTGGTGAGTGCCGCCGCTTCTGCCACGGAGGCGTCCAGGAACGAAGCTCAGCTTCGACATGAGCTGGAGAACGCCCTCGAGCAAGCCTGCCGAGCCTTGTCGATTCCATGGACTCCGTTCCAGCTCGAGCGAGCCCTTAAAGCCGCGGGAAAATCCACCAAGTTTGCCGATGTCGCCCACGGCGCGATCATCATTGAGTACGAGCCGCCCAAGTCGTTCGGTGGCCAGGCCGGAAGAAAAGCGCAACACGCACGCGGCCAAGCCGAAGAGTACGCGGCGCTGATTTCTGCGGAGGAAGGCAGAGCGCTAGGGGAATACGTCCTGGTCGCTTGGGACGGATGTCACATCACTTTCGGACGATTCGAAGGAGCTATCGCCATATGGGAGGACGTTGTCGCATTCGACGCGCTCTCAGCAGGCCGTCTGCTCTCGGCCTTGGAGCATGATGGCAGGCCGCTTGTTCATCCGCAGCTTCTGCAGGCTCTGGTTGGTCCTGACTCGGCATACGGCACGTCGCTGATTCCGGAGCTATACGGCAGCATATGCAAGACAGAAGCCTCGTCCGCCACATCGAAGACGAAGATGCTGTTCGCTGAGTGGCGGCGGCTATTCAGCCAGGTCGTGGGATACCAGCCCGCGCAGATGAAGAAACTTCTCACACGGCAAGAGATTTCGCATGACCAGCCGTACCAGGAGAACCCGGCGGCTTATCTGTTCGCGTTGAACACGTATATCGCCATCATTGCCAAGGTGGTCGCGGCTTGCGCGCTTCCGCGCGCTAGCCAGGACGTACTGCAACCGAACGTTCCGGTCGCGCAACGGTTGCGAACCATCGAGACTGGCGAACTCTTCGAGCATGCGGGCATCCTGAACATGCTCAGCGGAGACTTCTTCTCCTGGTACCTCGACGACACGGATTGGCCCCGCTATCAGACACACCTAAGTGCCCTACTCGGCCGGCTCGGCGGAGTTGACTTCACCGTCTCTAAGAAGCACGCAGATACAACGCGCGACCTCTTTAAAGGGATTTACGAGCGGTTTATTCCAAGGGAAGTCAGGCATGCGCTTGGCGAGTTCTATACGCCGGACTGGCTCGCAGAGCATGGAATGGACTTGCTGGGGTGGAAGCCCTCCGATTCGCTGACCGATCCAACATGCGGGTCTGGCACATTCCTGCTCGAAGCAATACGCCGCCGCCGCAGGGCGAGTACAGGTGCGACCGCTCAGTCTCTACTCGCAGGGTTGCACGGCATCGACCTCAACCCTCTGGCGGTCCTCGCCGCCAAGGGCTCTCTTGCCGTGTTCTTGTCGCCGCACTTGGACCCGTCAAAACCAATCCGGCTGCCGGTCTACCTCGCAGATGCGATCAACCCAGCAACCGTCGACCTCTTCTGCAACTACAGCCACATCCTGCACACTGAGATGGGCCCGCGTGAGTTCTCTGTTCCGCAGAAGATGATCGCGCACGCGGACTTCTTCCAGGTATTCTCGAAAGTTCGTACGCTGATTGATGCCGACTACTCTGGAGAGAAGATCTGCAGTGCCATCCTTGCAGACCTTCAAGGCATGGGCCTCGACTCTTCTGACATCGGCATCATGAGTACGACTATCGCCAACCTGGTGGAGCTGCACGACCAGGGCTGGAACGGTATCTGGTGCTCAATCTTGGCGGACCGCTTTGCCGCTGGCGCAATCCCCCGCTCATCGTACATCTGCGGAAATCCGCCATGGGTGAAATGGAGCAATCTGCCCAGGGACTACGCCCAGTCGATCCAGCAACACTGCCGCGGCCTCGGCGTATTCAGCACCGACAAGTGGGTGGGTGGCATCGAGTCAGACATCTCGACCGTAATCACCTACCAAGCGGTCAAGCACTATCTAGCCAAAGATGGGCGTCTCGGCTTCTTCCTCCCTGGCTCGGTGTTCACCACGGAATCGAGCGCTGGATTCAGGCGGTTTTCGATCGACAATGGCAGCCTGCCCTGCAAAGTCCTGCTGGTCGAGGACTACCAAGATATCCGGCCATTCGATGGGGTTAGCAACCATCCAACCTTCTTGATGATGCAGCGGGATGCCCTGACCACCTTTCCGGTCACATACCGGACTTGGGCCATGGGCGAAGAGTCTTTAGCAAAGCAGCGGTTTTATCCCTCTGCGGATCAGTTCCGCCTTAACGCCAAGTGCACCGAGGGCATTGCGGTTCCCGTGCCTGGCGGAGACGGCACCAGACCCTGGCTTGTCGGGTCGGTTCAGGACCAGGCCGTGTTTGCAAAGGTCTTTGCTGCAGGTGCGAGTCCTGAATATCAGGCACGCAAGGGTATTACCACCGACCGTAACGGCATCTTCTGGGTACGTGCAACCGGCCAAGCGGGGCCTGGACTGGTGACCATCCAGAACGCAGCGGACATTGGAAGGACGACGGGTATCCCCACGATCACCGCGAATATCGAATCCGACCACCTCTTCCCCCTCTTGCGAGGGCGGAGTGTTGCGCCATTCAATGCGGTGCCAGAGCCTGAGCTTCGCGTCCTCGTTCCCCAGCGAGGTATGCACGGCGACCCAGATCTGCCTGCAGCATTCCCACATACCTTCAAGTTCCTCAATCGGTTCAAGAACCACCTGGAACAGCGCTCCAGCCTGAAGAGATTCCAAAAGAAGCAAGCGTTCTACTCGCTTTGGAGCACTGGCGCCTACACGTTCGCTCCCTTCAAGGTGCTTTGGAGGGAAATGGGCAACACGTTTGCCGCTGCCTATATTGGAAGCGCCGTGATCGACTACGCAGGTGAAAAAGTTGCGATCCCCGACCACAAGCTCTACTTCATCCCAGTGAAGTCGGAGGAGGAGGCGGCCTACCTCGCAGGCTTCTTGAATGCACCAATCATTGCCAAGGCCGTGTCTGCCTATGCAGCCCAGCTCAGCCTCGGAGCCAGTGTGGCGGAATACCTCAATATCCCGAAGTTCGACGAAACGGACGAGAAGATGGCGGCCATCGGAAGCATCGCGAGGGACCTGACAGCTAAGGCTGGGAACGCTAGCCCCTCCGATTATGAGTTGCTTGACATGCGAGTTCGCGACTTACTCGGGATCTGAACGAACTGCTGCGCTAAGCACCTTGCCCAGGCCGCCTGAGAGCTTTTCGTGCACCACCGCTTGAAGCAAGCTTTCCTTCCCCTAGGGAGCACCGGTACCTCCCCGCTGCCCTCCCTGCCATGCATATGCCTATCATGAGCACTGGAGGGAATCATGTCGAAGTATTGGTGGGTGAATCACAACCAGACGTTTATGCAAGAACGTGGGCAAGGCTATTTGTGGTCGCCAAAACGCGAAGCCCACGGGGCTAGAAGCCAGTTCTACGAAAACATGGCCGCGCCGGCCCGCTCGGCCAACGCGCTGCTGATAGTTGAATCGCTGCGGTGGCATATTGGCCTGGAACACCGCACGAAGATCGCCAATATCTACACCCACTTCCATGGTGGTGGTGACGGACAGCAGGTCAACCACCCGGGCATCACGGTCCAGATCCGTGTCCGGCTCGATGCCTGGCATCCCGCTGGGCAGAATGTCGTCATCGTCCGCGATCAAGATGCCTTTGAACCGCCGTAGGCGCGCCGCGGGGTTCACGGTCATCCCGGTCAACTCTTCACAGCGCATCCGCCGCACGCCAGTTGACTGCTGGATTTGCTTGCCGAGGAAGTTCGCGCTGCGCAGTGCACCGGCAGTGCCGCTCGCCGCCTCAGGCAAAGGCTGGTAACACCGCGTGCAGATACCCGCCCCACGGTGTAAATGAACGCGGCCACAGTTCTCACACCGCCAATACAGGCTCTCCGCTTTAACGGGCCTGAAGTGCAGCTTTTGGACTTGGACACGCGCACCTTGGTGGCCGGCTACTTGCAGCGCAGACAGAAGTGCGTCTAGCATGGCCGCCGGATCACCACCGAAAGCTTCGCACCTGGCTTTGGCAAACTTCCGAAGCCTTCCCTTGACATCGCGGTGGACTGTCCAAGGGGTGTCATCGCCATCGAATTGCTGGGGAATGAGCCGGTTTGAATCGGCAGGCGCCCAGTGCGTTGGCCAGGTTGAAGGCGGAGTGGTTGAGCGCGGCGGCCAGCGCTTGCGCTTCACCGGCCACATCCATCAGGCGGATCTGCAAGGCCGGCGCCAGCGCCACCACGGTGCCTACCAGCAATACGTTGAGCGACACGGCGGCCGCATAGGGCGCGGTCACGAGCATGAGCAACAGCACCAGCGCCGACCACACCAGGGTGCCGCCAATGGTGGGGAGCAAGGCTTTGTCGGCCAGTCGCGCGCCCACGAGGTTGCCGGCGATCATGCCAACGCCGAAAAGCGCGAGCACAAAGGGTATGGCGCCGATCGAGAGACCAGTCACCTCGATCAGCGTGGGCTTGATGTAGCTGAACACGGCGAACATGCCACCAAAGCCGATGGCACCGATGCCCAGCGTGAGCCAGACCTGAGCATTGCCGAGCGCACCGAGTTCGCGCAAGGGGCTGGCCCCCTCGGGCGCAGGCAGATGGGGCAAGGCGCGGTGGATCATCACGCTGGCCAGCAAGGCGATCACGCCCACGAGCACAAAGGCGCTGCGCCAGCCCCAGTGCTGGCCCAGCCACGCCGCCACGGGCACGCCAATGAGCGTGGCGCCGGTCAGGCCCAGCATCATCAGGCCCACGGCCTGAGCCCGTCGTCCGGGGGGCACCAGCGAAGCGGCCACGAGCGACGCCACGCCGAAATAGGTGCCATGCGGCATCCCGGCCAAGAAGCGCAGCAGGTTAAGGCTCACGTAGCCCGGGGCGGCGGCGCTGGCCAGGTTGCCCAGGGCGAACAGCAGCATGAGCGCGATGAGCAGCAGGCGGCGCGGCCAATGCGCCGTGAGCACGGCCAGCAAAGGCGCCCCGACGACCACGCCCAGCGCATAGGCACTGATCACGTGGCCTGCCTGGGGAATGCTGACGCGCAGCGCCGTCGCCACCTCAGGCAGCAAGCCCATGATGACGAACTCTCCGGTGCCAATCGCAAACCCGCCGAGCCCTAGGGCCCAGACGGTGGCGCGGAAGGATGGATGAGCGGCGCTGCCGTTGGGCGCAGAGGGGTTAGGGGCTGACATGCTGCGATCTTGCTGCAACGCAGCATCTCGCGCAGGCCAGGGGTTTTAGCTTCTCGGGGTCAGGCCACCACTTCGCGCATGCGGTCCAGGTCGGAGCGGTACTGCGAGGCCAGGCTGACTTTCTGCCTGTCGCTCAAGATCTTGCCGGAGAGCTGGAAGAACTTGCGCTCCTCTTCCCGCAGATGGTGGTGCACTTCGTGAGAGAGCTTCTTCGCGAGCGCCGGCCATGCCTCTGGCTTGTTGCGCGCCTCCTCCAGCGCTTCCACGCATTCATCGATCTCGTGGTGCTCGTGCAGGGCGTGACGCGACGAGTCAAGCCCCATGTCGTCAAACAGGATCTGGGCGTATAGGTAACGCTCCTCGGCCGCCGCATGGGCCGCCAGCTCGATGCGCAGCTCCTTGAAAATCTCCTGGGCACGGGGGTCCTCGGGCTTGGTTCGCACGAGGCGCCTGCAAAGGGTGCGCTGCGTCTCGTGGCTTTCTCGGAGGGCTTCGTAGATGTTGTCCATGGGATCTCCTGCTCTGTGCAAAAAAAAGCCGACCGGCGCCGGGCTTGGCGCCCATCAGCCGATCACACAG
This sequence comes from Hydrogenophaga sp., assembly GCF_026125825.1. Classification (GTDB taxonomy): domain Bacteria; phylum Pseudomonadota; class Gammaproteobacteria; order Burkholderiales; family Burkholderiaceae_C; genus Hydrogenophaga. Next base: position 215,237 of record NZ_JAHCKK010000002.1, read on the forward strand.
TCAGTCTAAAAACTCGACGCTCGCCAGGGTGTCGGCAGAGTCCTCCCATGGCTGTAGGACTTCGCCCACGCAGGGCCCAAACGAAAAAAGCCACCGCAAGCGGTGGCTTCTGGGTCACGGAAGGTCTCCGAGGAGACCTTCCCGTGAAGGGATCTGGCCGATCAGCGGATCACGGCCAGGGTGGTGCGGTTGCCGCCCTTGTAGGTCATGAGCGTCAGGGCACCGTTCTTGATGTCGCCCTTTTCATCGAAAGCGATGTTGCCGGTCACGCCTTTGTAGTTCGTGGCCTTGAGCGCGGGCAGGTAGACCTTGGGGTCGGCCGAGCCAGCGGTGACCATGGCGTTGACGAGCACCTTGGTGGCGTCGTACACGTAGGGAGCGTAGACCTGCACGTCGGCGTTGAACTTGGCCTTGAAGTCGGCGCGGAACTTGTCCATGCCTTCCTTCTGCTCGCCTTCCACACCACCGGCTTCAGCGCAGAAGACCTGGTCATCGGCCAGGCCGTCAGCGGCCAGCTTCGGCAGCTCGGTCGAGCAGATGCCGTCGCCGCCCATGAACTTGGCGTTGATGCCAAGCTGCTTCATCTGCTTGAGCATCGGGCCGGCCACGGCGTCCATGCCGCCAAAGAACACCACGTCGGGCTTCTTGGCCTTCAGGGTGGTCAGGATGGCGTTGAAGTCGGTCGCCTTGTCGTTGGTGAACTCACGGCCCACCACCTTGCCGCCTGCGGCAGCCACGCCCTTTTCGAACTCGTCAGCCACACCCTGGCCATACGCGGTGCGGTCGTCGATCACGGCCACATTCTTGGCCTTGAGCGTTTCCACGGCGTACTTGCCCAGCGTGCCACCGAGGTGCACGTCGTCAGCCACCACGCGGAACGCGCCAGCGTAACCCTGGCGGGTGTACTTGGGGTTGGTGGCGGAGGGGGAGATCTGGGGAATGCCAGCGTCGTTGTAGATCTGCGAGGCCGGGATGGTGGTGCCGGAGTTCAGGTGGCCGATCACGCCAGCGACCTTCGCGTCCACCAGCTTGGTGGCGGCGGCGGTGCCCTGCTTCGGATCCGCTGCGTCGTCTTCCGCCAGCAGTTCGAACTTGACCGGATTGCCACCAATGGTCAGGCCTGCGGCGTTGAGCTCTTCGATCGCCATGCGAGCGCCGTTCTCATTGTCTTTGCCGAGGTGGGCGATGGCGCCGCTGGTGGGACCAACGTGACCGATCTTGATGACCTGAGCTGCAGCGGCGGGGGCTGCGGCAGGAGCGGCAGCGGGAGCAGGCGCTGCCTCTTCTTTTTTGCCGCAAGCGGCAAGTGCGACAGCCGCCGCGATGACGGCCAGTTTGATGTTCAGTTGCATGGTTTTCCTCGGAAAAGGATGGAAGTTGGAATGCGGAGGGAACTTTTTTTCTCCACGCCCATAAAGATACTCCAAAAAACCAGCGGATTTCGCATCGCGCAGCGCCTGCGCAAGGGAACGAGGGTTTTCCCAAAGGCGCATCACACCGTTGAATGCCTCATAAGGCGAGCGCATGCCGCCTGGGCCTGTTGGGCAGGGGGGGATCTAATCCTGCGCCGCCAGCTGTAGATCGTGTCGCTGGGGCTCGATGCCCTGCGCCTTGTAGCGCTTCCACCGCTCGCGCGCGTGCCCCCGATCGTTCTGATCGCCGGTCACCACTTCGATGACCCGTGCAAAGCCTTCATACCCGGTGGGTATGTCCGTGCGCAGGTTCACCAGCACCGTGGCCCCGTGGGGGGCCGAGATGTCGCTGGCGAGGTGGATGGGCGAGCGGGCCTTCACGTGCGCCGGGTCCATCGGCCCGCTGTGGGGGATGAATTCGCCATGGGCCATGGTCCAGAGCGCCGCGTCCAGTGCCGCGCGCTCCCCCTCTTCCACCAGCACCAGCACCCTGGCGCCGCGCAAGTAAGCCTTGCGCAGCAGGCGGCAGGCGTAACCCAGCTTGTCGGGTGCGTTGAAATGGAAGGCCACCTCGGTCATGTTGCGCGGCCGGATCAGGCCTTGCGGGTGCGGGGGGCCTTCGCCGGGGCGGCGACCGCGGCCTGGTCGATCAGGTATTGCAACAGCAAGGGCACCGGCCGGCCGGTGGAGCCTTTGGCCGCGCCACCCTTCCACGCCGTGCCCGCAATGTCCAGGTGCGCCCAGGGCAGCTCGGCGGCAAATTTCTGCAGGAACTTGGCGGCGGTGATGGCGCCACCTGCGCGCCCGGCCACGTTGCCCATGTCGGCAAAGTTGGATTTGAGGCCTTCGGCGTACTCGTCATCCAGCGGCATGCGCCAGCACAGGTCTTGCGCGGTGTCGCCCGCGTTCTGCAGGGCCTGGGCCAGGTCGTCGCGGCTGGAGAACAGGCCCGAGCGCACCCCGCCGAGTGCGATCACGCAGGCGCCTGTGAGGGTCGCGATATCGATGACGCTGTGGGGCTTGAAACGCGCGGCATAGGTGAGCGCATCGCAGAGGATCAGCCGGCCCTCGGCGTCGGTGTTGAGGATCTCGATGGTCTGCCCGCTCATGCTGGTGACGACGTCTCCCGGTTTGACGGCCATGCCATCGGGCATGTTCTCGCAGCTGGGGATGAGGCCCACCACGTTGATGGCAGGTCTGAGCTCGGCCAGGGCGGCGAAAGTGCCCAGGACGCTGGCCGCGCCGCCCATGTCGAACTTCATCTCGTCCATCTCCGCCGCCGGCTTGATGGAAATGCCACCGGTATCGAAGGTGATGCCCTTGCCCACGAGCACCACGGGGGCGCTGGTCTTGGCCGCACCGTTGTAGTGCAGGACGATGAAGCGCAACGGCTCGGCCGACCCTTTGGCCACGGCCAGGAACGAGCCCATGCCGAGGGCTTCCACCTGTTTGGGGCCGAGCACGTCGGTCTTGAAGCCGGGCTTGCGGCCCAGCTTGCGGGCCGCCTCGGCCAACATGCTGGGCGTGGCATGGTTGGCGGGTCGGTTGGCCCATTCCTTGGCGAATTCGACCCCCGTCACCAGTGCGCGGCCGGTCTCGAAGCCGCTGCGCACAGCCGCAGCGTTGTCCACGCCCACCACGACCTGCTGCACCGTGCGCGCCTTGGCCGAGGGCTTGGTGGTGGTGTAGGTGTAGGTCGCGTCCGCGCAGGTCTGGACGGCGGCGCGCACGGCATCGCCGCTCTCATCGAACAGGCTGAGCACCAAACCCAGCTTTTTCACGCCGGGTTGCTTGAGCGAACCGATACCCGCTCCCACGGCCTTGCGCACGGAGGCGGCCGAACCGTCGCCCACCCGCACCAGCAACACCCGCGGGGCCTTGATGCCCACCGGGCGGTAGCAGGCCAGTTGCTTGGCCACGCCCGTTTCGAGGTCGCCCAGTTTCGTGGCGCTGGCCACGAGCTCCTGCAGGGCGCCGCCGGCGGCCTGTTGGGGGGCTGCGGCATCGGGCACCAGCACCAGCAGCGCGTCGGCGTTCAGTTGGGCGGCCTGGGTGGGCGAGAGGGATTTGAGTTCAAAGTCCATAATCGTGTTTTCCTGTTCTCGATCGATGTTATTCCATTCTTCCATCCGCAAAGAGCTGGCACGCAGCTTCGGGGCCACCCTGGTGGTGCTGTTCACCATCGTCCTGACGATGCTGCTGATCCGCACACTGGGCCTTGCCTCGCGAGGCAGCGTCGACCCGCAGGAGATCGCGCTGGTGCTGGGCTATACCGTCATCGGTCGCATGCCCACCATCCTCACGCTCGCGCTGTTCATCGCCATCGTCTTCACGCTCTCGCGCATGTACCGCGACAGCGAAATGATCATCTGGTTCTCCAGCGGCCGCTCGCTGGGGGGCTTTCTGCGCCCGGTGGTGCGCTTCTCCTGGCCGATCCTCGTGGTCATCACCTTGATGGTGTTCTTCGTCTGGCCCTGGGCCAATGCGCAGACCGACCAGCTGCGCGACCGCTTCGAGCGCCGGGGTGATCTGGAGCGCGTGGCGCCCGGGCAGTTCCAGGAGTCGTCGAGCGGGCGGCGGGTGTTCTTCATCGACAAGGACACGGCAGACGGCACCGAGGGCCGCAACATCTTCATCTCCAGCACCGAGAACGACGGACGCGAGACCGTGACTTCGGCGCGTTCGGGTCGCATCGAGTGGATCAATGAGCAGCAGATCCTGATGCTCAACAACGGCCAGCGCCTGGACGCCCCGGCCGACCAGAGCAGCCTGAAGGTGAGCGAATTCGAGGAGTACGGCACCCAGATCGGCTCCTCCGCCATCAGCCAGCGCGGCGAGGCCCTCAAGGCCCGCAACAGCTGGGACCTGATCCGAGACCCATCCCGCGCCAATCTTGGCGAACTGGGCTGGCGCATCGGCATGGCCTTGACGGCCCTGAACTTTGTCCTGATCGCCGTGGCGACCACCACCGGGAACCCACGCGCGGGGCGCGGTGGCAACCTGTTTTTCACCCTGTTCGCCTTCGTGTTCTATTACAACCTGCTCAACCTGGGCCAGAGCTGGGTGGCCAGCGGCCTCTTCAGCCTGGGCGGCTACATGGTCGGCCTGCACGGAGGCGTGTTCCTGCTGACCGTGCTGTGGTTCTTCAAGCGGCACTACAACCTGAGTCTGCGCGGCTGGCTCAGCGCCCGGCGCACCGCGCGCCATGCCGCCGCCGGAGCTGGCGCATGAGAACCATCCGCCGCCTCATCTATGGCGAGGTGTTCGCCGCCGTGAGCTTCGTGCTGGTGGCCTTTCTCTCGCTGTTCTTCTTCTTCGACTTCGTGGACGAACTGCCCGCCCTGGGCAAACCGTCGGCGCTCGACCCTTCCTTGGTCTACGAGGTGCCGCATGCCCTGCTCTACGTGGGGCTTCTGATGCCAAGCCGGGTGTACGAGCTGCTGCCGATTGCCGTGCTGATTGGCTCCGTCTTTGTGCTCGCGCGCCTGGCGCAGGGCTCGGAATACACCATCCTGCGCACCAGCGGCCTGGGCCCCTGGCGGGCGCTGCGCATGCTGCTGGGCCTGGGCGCGGTGTTTGTGGTGCTGACCTTCGCCATCGGCGACTACCTAGCGCCGTTTTCGGACAAGAACGCGCAGTTGCTCAAGGCGCGCTACCAGGGGAACATCAGCCTGGGCCAGACGGGCGCCTGGCTCAAGGAAAAGCAGCCGTACAGCAACTTCTCGGTCAACGTGGGCTCCATGTCGCCTCAGGGTGAGCTGGGCAACGTGCGCATTTTCGAGTTCAACAACCAGGGTTTCCTGGTCTCCACGCTGCATGCCCAGACGGGGCAGATCGAGGTGGACGACTCCTGGACCTTGCGACAGGTGCAGCGCCGCGAGTTCGACACCGCCGGCCAGGCCTCGGGCCGCATCCAGCGTGAATCGCTCGATACCTTGCGCTGGCCCAGCGGCATCAACGCCGAAATGGTTTCGGTGGCGCTGCTCAAACCCGAGCGCATGCGCACGGCCGACCTGTTCGGCTATATCCGACACCTGGAAGCGAATGGCCAGACGGCACAGCGCTACGAGATCGAGTTCTGGCGCAAGGTGTTCTATCCCTTGAGCTGCCTGGTGATGGTGGTGCTCGCGCTGCCCTTCGCCTACCTGCACTTCCGCTCGGGCAGCATCACCGGCTATGTGTTCGGCGGCGTGATGATCGGCATCAGCTTCTTCCTGCTGAACAACGTGTTCGGCTACATCGGCAACCTCAACCAGTGGCAGCCCTGGCTGGCCGCGGCCTCGCCGGCCTTGATCTACTCCGTTTTCTCGCTCGGCGCCTTCGGGTGGCTGGTGCTTCGGAGGTAGCGGCCATGCTTGGTGTGATCGTTTTCGCCCACGGGTCGCGCGACCCGCTGTGGCGCCAGCCGGTCGAGTCGGTGGCGCAGCAGATCCTGCACCGCGATCCCTCGGCCGTGGTGTCGTGCGCCTACCTCGAATTGAGCGAGCCCGACATCGCCACCGCGGCTCGCGAGCTGGTGGCCCAGGGCGTCACGCGCGTTCGCGTGCTGCCCCTCTTCTTCGGCATGGGCAAGCACGCCCGTGAAGACCTGCCGGTGCTGATGGCACAGCTGGCCGCCACCCACCCCGCCGTGACATTCGAACAATTGCCCGCAGCCGGCGAAGATCCCCGCCTGACCGCCCTGCTCGCCCAAATCGCGCTGGAGACCGCCGCATGAACCTGCACCAGTTCCGTTTCGTGCAGGAAGCGGTGCGCCGCAACCTGAACCTCACCGAGGCCGCCAAGGCCCTGCACACATCGCAGCCGGGGGTCTCCAAGGCCATCATCGAGCTGGAAGACGAGCTCGGCATCGAGATCTTTGCGCGCCACGGCAAGCGCATCAAGCGGGTGACCGAGCCGGGCCAGCAGGTGCTTAAAAGCATCGACATCATCCTGCGCGAGGTGAACAACCTCAAGCGCATCGGCGAGCAGTATTCGGCCCAGGACAGCGGCACGCTTTCCATCGCCACCACCCACACCCAGGCTCGCTATGTGCTGCCTGGGCCGGTGGCTGCGCTGCGCCAGGCCTATCCCAAGGTCGGCATCAGCTTGCACCAGGGCTCGCCCGACCAAGTGGCCAAGATGCTGATGGAAGAAGTGGCGGAGATTGGCATGGCTACCGAGTCGCTGGTGAACTACCCCGAGCTGGTCACCCTGCCCTGCTACGAGTGGCAGCACGTGCTGGTGCTGCCGTTCGACCACCCCCTGCTGGAGCGCGAGCGCATCACGCTCGACGACCTGGCCCAGGTACCGCTGGTGACCTACCACCCCAGCTTCACCGGTCGCACCCGCATCGACCAGGCTTTTGCGCTGCGCCACCTGCAGCCCAACATCGTGCTCGAGGCGATCGACTCGGACGTGATCAAGACCTATGTGAAGCTGGGCATGGGGGTGGGCATCGTGGCCGAGATGGCCATGCAGGGCGAAAACCAGACGCCCGACCTGGTGGCCCGCCCCGCCGCCCAACTCTTCGGCCACAACCTCGCGCGCGTGGCCTTCAAACGCGGCACCTACCTGCGCCACTTCGTGCTGCGCTTTGCCGAACTGCTGAGCGACCGCCTTTCGCGCGACCTGATCCTGCGCGCCATGAGCGGCACGCCGGACGACTATGAGCTGTGACCCGATGAGTTCCCTGCCGCCCCGCACCCCCGCCCTCGCCTCACGCCTGCCCAAGGTGGGCACCACCATCTTCACCGTGATGTCCTCGCTGGCCGCCGAGCACGGCGCGGTGAACCTGGGCCAGGGCTTTCCCGATTTCGACTGCGACCCGGCCCTGGTGCAAGCCGTCACGCAGGCCATGCAGGCCGGACTCAACCAGTACCCGCCGATGCCGGGCGCACTGGCCTTGCGCCAGGCCATGGCCGCCAAGATGCAGGCCCTCTACGGCCTGGCCTGCGACCCGAACACCGACATCACCGTGACGGCGGGCGCCACCCAGGCCATATTGACGGCCATCCTGGCCGTGGTGCAACCGGGCGACGAAGTGATCGTGCTCGAACCCTGCTACGACAGCTACGTACCGAACATCGAGCTGGCCGGCGGCGTCGCGGTGCGCGTGGCGCTCACGCCCGGCACCTTCCGACCCGATTTCGACCGCATCGCCGAAGCCATCACGCCGCGCACGCGCGCCATCATCATCAACAGCCCGCACAACCCCAGCGGCATGGTCTGGAGCGAGGCGGACATGCTGCGCCTGCAGGAGCTGCTGGCCCCCACCGACGTGCTGCTGATCAGCGACGAGGTGTACGAGCACATGGTGTTCGACGGTCAGGCGCACCAGAGCGCGGCGCGTTTTCCCGGCCTGGCCGCGCGCGCCTTCATCGTCAGCAGTTTTGGCAAGACTTACCACGTCACCGGCTGGAAGGTCGGCACGGTGGTCGCCCCTGCCTCGCTCACGGCGGAGTTCCGCAAGGTGCACCAGTTCAATGTGTTCACGGTGAACACCCCGGTGCAGCACGCGCTGGCCTCCTACATGGGCAACCCCGCGCCCTACCTGGAGCTCGCCGCGTTCTACCAACGCAAGCGCGACCTATTCCGGGACGGCCTGGCCGCCACGCGCTTTCGCCTGCTGCCGGGCGAGGGCACCTACTTCCAGTGCGTGGACATCTCGGCCCTGGCCGTGCCCGAGCGCGACCTGCCCGAGAGTGACTTCTGCCAATGGCTCACGAAAGAGATCGGCGTGGCGGCCATCCCGCTCTCGGCCTTCTATGGCGATGGGTTCGACCAGCGCGTCGTGCGCTTCTGCTTCGCGAAAAAGGACGACACCCTGCGCGAGGCCCTCGCGCGGCTGGCACGCCTGTAAGTCTCAGCACCGCACAGGATTGCGGCAGTAGCGCTCCAGTTCGAGCACCGTGGCCTGCCGCGACACGGCCTGCTTCGCGTTCGGTCCCATCTCCAGGCTGAGCTTCATCTCGTATTTCCTGAAGAAATCGTCAAACAGTTCGCCACCCAGCGTACCGGTGGCCGTGAGCGAGTCGCTCTTCTCATCGTGCTCGATGAGCACCGCGCACAGGGGTTGCTCGGCCGGACCATTGAGCACCTGCGCACCGCGTGCTGGGTCGTACTGGCTGTGATCGGCACAGCAGTGGATCAGGTCATTGCCCTTGCTGGGGGTCTGTGGGTTCGTGGCCGCGCCCTTGCGAAAGCTGATGAAGCTCAGCTCCTTGGTCGGGTACACCAGCTTGTGTGCGCAGATGGCCGAGAACGCGACCAGGCTGCGTCGCGGGCCGATGCCCCCGGGCCACTGGTAGCTCTGCCTGTCCCGGGTCTGCAGTTGGGTCGCCGCCGCCGGTTTGCCCAGGTCGAGCAGAAAGACCGGGGTGGCTTCAAAGGGGTAGTGGAAGACGTAGTTGGTCTGGGGCTTCAGGCTGGCGACCTTGAGCGGTGTGCCGCGCTCGTCCAGCAGCAGCACCCGGCCATAGGACCGGGGCCTGGCGTCGGCCGCCCAGGTGTTGCCCGCCAGCGTCGCCGCCAACGAGCCGCCACCCAGGGCACAGGCTTCCACGAATTCGCGTCGATCCATCGCACACCTCATGAAGAAATTGAGGCCGCCAGCCGCACGCCGCCGCCTGCGCACAGTGAAGCGCAGGCGGGCGGGCGTTGTCAACCCGGGAGCGAAATGCCCCTTCCCCGACCACCGAGCGTGCACGAAGTCACCGTTTGGCGGCTGGCACCTGCCTGGGGCACATCCAGCGCACCGATACTCGCGTACCTCTCATACCAAGCGCCTGACCACAGGCCATTCTTCGAACGTCGTTGAAGGACAGAATCCCCGTGATGCACACCTCTTCCTCCTGGCACCCCCTGGGTCGTCAGCGCCGCGCCCTGCTGTGCGCTGCGCTGGCCCTCGGCGGCTTTACCTCGGCCATCAGCCCCATGGCGCACGCCGCCCCCAGCGCCACCGTGGTGGAAGCCGTTCAGTTGCCCGCCTGGGTGGAGCGCAACGGCCAGCGGCGCCCCGCCGAGCCCGGCGCCCAGTTGCGCGCCAACGACAAGGCCATCACCGCCAACGGCTCGCGCATGCTGCTGCGCATGGATGACCGCAGCACCATCAAGCTGGGCGAGCAGACCGAATTCCAGATCCAGTCCCTGGACACCCGCCGCGACAGCGCCGCCGAGCCCAGTGAGCAGAAGAGCGCCTTCAAGCTCGTCAGCGGCGTGTTCCGGTACGCCACCGACTACACCAGCAAGGCGCTGGGCAACAAGCGCGAACTCAATGTCGAGCTGGCCACGGCCACGGTGGGCATCCGGGGCACCGATTTCTGGACCATGTCTGACGCCGCCCACGACGCGGTGTGCGTGTTCGAGGGCAAGGTCGAGGTGATGCGCGACGCCAAGCCGGGCATCGGGCTCGACAAGCCCGGCGCGTTCTGGGTGGTGTTCACCGGCGAGCCTGAAAAGCCGGTCGACCAGGCCACGCCGGCCCAACTGGCCAAATTCATCGACCAGGCTGAAATGCAGCCAGGCAGCGGCGTGCTGCTTCAGGGAGGACGCTGGCGCACCGTGGCGGCCACGTTCAACAGCGCGGCCCCGGCCGCCGCGCTGCGCACCCGCCTGCAGAGCGCCGGCTACCCGGCTCAGACCTTCGCCAGAGACGGGCGACACGAGGTGCGCATCAACCAGTTCGCCACGCGGCAGGACGCCGAGGCGGTGTTGCAGCGGCTGCGCGCCGACGCCGCGCTGGGCGTGAGCGAAGGCCGCGTGGCGCTCACCGCGCAATGAGCGTTGCGGCCCAGAGGCCCGGACTCAGGCGTTGAGCTGCGTCCAGGCCTTCTCCAGCCGCTTGACGCTCACCGGTTGAGGTGTGCGGAGTTCCTGCGCAAAGAAGCTGACCCGCAACTCCTCCAGCAGCCAGCGCAGTTCCTGCAAGCGGGCGTCCTGCACGCCCTTGCGCTCGGCCACCAGCCGCCAGAAGCGCTGGTCCTGCGGTCGCAGTTCAGCCAGCTTGGCAGCGTCGCGCGCAGGGTCGGCGCGCAGCTTGTCCAGACGCAATTGCACGGCTTTGAGATACCTCGGCAGGTGCTGAAGTTGTGCGTAAGGCGTCTGCAGGAGGAAGCGTTTGGACACCAGTCGCTGGAGCTGCTGTGAGATGTCGGCGGCCACGTCCGCCGGGGGTTTGCTGTCCTTGAGCTTGCGCGCCGCTGCGGCGTATTCCGTGAGCACGGTGCCTGCCGTGCGGGCGATCTCGTTGGCGATCAGCGTCAGGCGCCCCCGGCCCTCCTCCACGCGCCGCTTGAAAGCGGCCTCGTCGGCGGGCAGCGGGTCAACGAGAAAAGCGCGGTCGAGCGCGAGTTCCAGGATCTGAGAGCGCAGCTCTTCCATCGTGCCGCCGCCCGCCTCCTTGCCCACCTGCATGTAGGCCACACCCATGGCCTGCAGGCCGGGCAGGTTTTTCTCGAGGTACTTGAGCGCGTCGCGAATCTGCAGCGCGAACAGGCGGCGCAGGCCCTCGCGGTGGCGTGCCTGGGCGACCTCGGGTTCGTCGAACACCTCGATGCGCACCGCCTCGCCGTCGTCCACCAACGCGGGGAAGCCGATCAGGGTCTGCTGGCCCTGGCGGATTTCCATCAGTTCGGGCAGTTCACCGAAATCCCAGCTGGTGTGGCGCTGGGCCGCGCTCATGGCTGGGGCCGTGGGAGCGGTGGCCTTGGCCGCGGGCGCTGGGTCCCCCCTGGCGGGTGCGGCAGGCGGCGGCGCCGCGCGCAGGCCTTCCATCTTGAGCGAGGCCAGGGCCTGGAAGGCACCCCGCGCCTGCGCGCCCAGTTCGGCCTTGAGCGCGGCGAGGTTGCGCCCCTGGCCCAGCTGACGGCCATGTTCGTCGACCACGCGCAGGTGCATGAAATGGTGCGCGCTGAGCATGTCGACCTTGATGTCGTTGCGCTGGATGTCGAGTTGCGTGGCCTCGCGCACGAGCTTGAGCAGGGCGTCCATGAGGTTGCCCGCACCGAAGGTGGCGGGCTCGCACAGCGTCTGCACAAAACGCTCGGCGGTCGCAGGCAGGGGCACCAGCCGGGAGCGCGGACGCTGATGAAGGGTCTTGAGCAGTGCCAGCACCTTCTCCTTCAGCATGCCTGGCACCAGCCAGTCGCAGCGGTCTTCGCTGGCCTGGTTGAGCGCAAAGATCGGCAGCGTGACCGACAGGCCATCCCTCGGGTCGCCCGGCTCGTGCAGGTAGCTGCACGCACAGTCCACGCCGCCCAGGCGCAGTGTCTTGGGGAAGGTCTGCGTGGTAATGCCCGCGGCCTCGTGCCGCATCAGTTCCTCGCGCGTGAGCAACAGGAGCTTGGGGTTCTCGCGCACAGCGTTCCGATACCAGCGCTCCATCGAGGCGCCATTGCAGATGTGTGCGGGCAGTTGCTGGTCGTAGAAGGCGTAGATCAGCTCGTCATCGACCAGCACATCCTGCCGGCGCGACTTGTGCTCGAGCTCGGCCACCTGTCGCACCAGCTTCTGGTTCGCGGCCAGGAACGGCAGGCGCGTCTCCCATTCGCCGGCCACCAGCGCCTCGCGGATGAAGATGTCGCGCGCGCCGGCCGGGTCCACCTTGCCGTAGTCGGTGCGGCGATTGCTGTACACCACCAATCCGTAGAGCGTGGCGCGCTCCAGCGCCGTCACCTGCGCGGCTTTTTTCTCCCAGTGCGGGTCGAGCAATTGCTTCTTGATCAGGTGCCCACCCACCTGTTCCAGCCAGAGCGGTTCGATGCTGGCGATGCCACGCCCGAACAGACGCGTGGTCTCCACCAGTTCGGCGCAGACGATCCAGCGCCCAGGCCGCTTGCTCAGGTTCGCGCCGGGGTGGCGGTGGAACTTGATGCCACGCGCGCCCAGGTACCAGTCCTCACTTTCGTGCTTCTGCCCCACGTTGCCCAGCAGGCCGGCCAACATCGCCAGGTGCAGCTGCTCGTAGCTCGCGGGCTTGTCATTGAGTTTCCACTGGTGTTCAGCCACCACGGTGTGCAGCTGGGAATGAATGTCGCGCCATTCGCGCACGCGCCGCACATTGACAAAGTTCTCGCGCAGCACGCTTTCGTACTGCCGGTGGCTCAGCTTGTGGTCCTTGCCGTGCCCCCCCTTGGTGTCCTCCAGCCATTTCCAGAGCTTGAGCGTGCCGCTGAATTCGCTTTTTTCGTCGTCGAACTTGGCGTGCGCCTGGTCGGCCTGTGCCTGCTTGTCCAGCGGGCGATCGCGCACATCCTGCACGCTCAGGGCCGCGGCAATCACCAGCACCTCGTCGAGCGCGCCGCGCTGCTGCGCCTCCAGGATCATGCGGCCTACGCGCGGGTCCAGCGGCAAGCGAGAGAGGGTCTGGCCAATCGGCGTGAGCTCGTTGGACTCGTCCACCGCGTTGAGTTCGGCCAGCAACTGGTATCCGTCGACGATGGCGCGCTTCTGCGGCGCTTCGATGAAGGCGAAATCTTCCACCGCGCCCAGCCGCAAGGCCTTCATGCGCAGGATCACGCCGGCGAGCGAGCTGCGCAGGATCTCGGGGTCGGTGAACGCAGGGCGCGCAGCAAAGCCGGCTTCGTCGTAGAGGCGGATCGCAATGCCATCGGCCACGCGGCCGCAGCGGCCGGCACGCTGGTTGGCTGCGGCCTGGCTGATCGGCTCCACCATGAGCTGCTCGACCTTCTGGCGGAAGCTGTAGCGCTTGACGCGGGCGGTGCCGGCATCGATCACGAAACGGATGCCCGGCACGGTGAGCGAAGTCTCGGCCACGTTGGTCGAGAGCACGATCCGCCGGCCGCTGTGGTCCTGAAAGATGCGGTCCTGCTCGGCCTGCGACAGGCGCGCGAACAGTGGCAGCACCTCGGCATTGCGCAAAGTGGGGACATGGCTCAGGTGCTTGCGCAAGTGGTCGGCCGCCTCGCGGATCTCGCGCTCGCCGGGCAGGAAGACCAGGATGTCGCCGCCGGCCGGGCCACGCCAGAGTTCGTCCACCGCATCGGCAATGGCGTTGTTCAAGTCGTAGTCGCGGCTTTCTTCGAAGGGGCGCCAGCGCACCTCCACAGGAAAGGTGCGGCCCGAGACCATGAGCACGGGCGCGGGCCCCTTGGCCGAGGCGAAATAGCGCGCGAAGCGGTCGGCATCAATGGTGGCCGAGGTCACCACCACCTTGAGATCCGGCCGGCGCGGCAGCAGCTGCCGCAGGTAGCCCAGCAGGAAATCGATGTTCAGGCTGCGCTCATGCGCCTCGTCGATGATGATGGTGTCGTAGGCGCGCAGGTCTGGGTCGGTCTGCGTTTCGGCGAGCAGGATGCCGTCGGTCATCAGCTTGACAGACGCGTCCTTGGACAAGCGGTCCTGGAAGCGCACCTTGTAGCCCACCACCTCGCCCAGCGGTGTCTTGAGTTCCTCCGCGATGCGCTTGGCCACACTGGAGGCGGCGATGCGGCGCGGCTGCGTGTGGCCGATCAGCTGGCCCCGCTGACCCGGTCTGGCATTGCACTTGCCACGGCCCATGGCCAGCGCGATCTTGGGCAACTGCGTGGTCTTGCCCGAGCCGGTTTCGCCGCAGACGATGACCACCTGGTGCTCGCGCATGGCCGCCTCGATCTCGTGGCGGCGGGCCGAGACGGGCAGGGTCTCGGGAAATTCGATGTGCAACGGCGTGGAGGACAAGGGGGAACTTCGGTCAAAATCGGGCAACCAGCCATTATCCGCGCCCGGCCCACCGCCTGCCCGCCCACCGCCCCATGTCCACCGTCTTCAACTTCACCTTTGTCCCCTGGTTCCGCTCGGTCGCACCCTACATCCACAAGCACCGTGGCAACACCATCGTGGTCGGCATCGCGGGCGAGGCCATCGCGGCCGGCAAGCTGGAGAAGCTGGCGCAGGACCTCGCGCTGATCCAGAGCATGGGCGTGGACATCGTGCTGGTGCACGGCTTCCGGCCGCAGGTGAACGAGCAGCTGCGCCTCAAGGGCCACGAGGCGAAGTACTCACACGGCATGCGCATCACCGACGAGGTGGCGCTCGACTGCGCCCAGGAGGCGGCTGGCCAACTGCGCTACGAAATCGAGGCGGCGTTCAGCCAGGGCTTGCCCAACACGCCCATGGCGGGCGCCACGGTGCGTGTGATCTCGGGCAACTTCATCACCGCCAGGCCCGTGGGCTTGATCGACGGCGTGGACTTCATCCACTCGGGCCTGGTGCGCAAGGTGGACACCGACGGCATCCAGCGGACCCTGGACATGGGTGCGATGGTGCTGCTCTCGCCCTTCGGCTTCTCGCCCACCGGCGAGGCTTTCAACCTCACCATGGAGGACGTCGCCACCTCGGTGGCCATCGCGCTGCAGGCCGACAAGCTGATGTTCCTCACCGAGGTGCCGGGCATCCGCATCGATCAGGCCGACCCGGAAAGCGACATCGACACCGAACTGCCGCTGGCCGACGCCAAGAAGATGCTGGCCGCCCTGCCCTCCGCCACGCAGCCCACCGACACCGCGTTCTACCTGCAACACTGCATCCGCGCGTGCGAAGGCGGCGTGGACCGCAGCCACATCCTGCCTTTTTCGGTGGACGGCGCGCTGCTGCTCGAGATCTACACCCACGACGGGATCGGCACCATGGTGGTGGACGAAAAGCTGGAGAGCGTGCGCGAGGCCACGATGGACGATGTGAGCGGTATCGTCGCGCTGATCGAACCGTTCGAGAAGGACGGCACCCTGGTCAAGCGCGACCGCACGGAGATCGAGCGTGACGCGGGCAACTACACCATCATTGAGCACGATGGCGTGATCTTCGGTTGCGCGGCGCTCTACCCGTATCCGGAAGAGCGCACCGGTGAGATGGCCGCGCTCACCGTATCACCCCAGACGCAGAGCCAGGGCGACGGCGAGCGGCTGCTCAAGCGCATCGAGACCCGGGCCAAGGCGCAAGGCCTGCAGAGCATTTTCGTGCTCACCACGCGCACCATGCATTGGTTCGTCAAGCGCGGCTTCGTCCAGGTCAGCGCCGACTGGCTGCCCGAGGCGCGCAAGCGCAAGTACAACTGGGACCGCAAAAGCCAGGTGCTGGTGAAGAAGCTCAACTGAAGAGGGCCGGCGCCGGCCCGAACCGCCTCAGGCGGCGGGGCGCCTGACCCAGAGCGCCGCGGCCAACAGCGCGATGGCCAAGAAGCACAGGAAGGACCAGTTCGCGATGGACAGGCCGAGGAAGGTCCAGTCGATCACCGAACAATCCCCGCTGCCGCGAAAGATCATGGGGATGGCACGGCGCAGCGGAAAGGCCTCGATCATCCCGAAGAAGTCGCGCCCGCAGCTCATGATCTCGGGCGGGTTCCATTGCAGCCAGCTCTGGCGCGCGGCCGTGAAAGCGCCGAGGACCGCGAACAGGCCCATCAGCGCGATGCCCCCCTGCCGCGCGACGCGGCCGTTCAACATCGCCGAGAGGCCGGCCACCAGCGCCACCGCCACCAGCGCATAGCGCTGCACGATGCACATCGGACAAGGCTCCAGGCCCACCACGTGCTGCAGGTACAGGCCAAAGGCCAGCATGGCGACGCAGGCAGCGGCCACCAGGGCCAGTATGCGGCGGGGGTGCTGGGTCAGGGGCGACGTATGGCCAGGGAAAAAAGAGGCGATCAAGGGGATTCCTGAAATGGGAAGAACGCCGCCGCCGGGCGGAACAGTTCACTGAGCCCGGTGGCCCACGGCAAGTTCCCCTACCTCAGCTCACGAAGGCGCGCTCAATGACGAAGTCGCCCGGCGTCGTGGTATTGCCTTCCTTGAAGCCGCGCTTCTCGCACAAGGCCTTGAGGTCGCGCAGCATCTCGGGGCTGCCGCAAATCATCACACGATCCTCGGCCGGGTTCAGTGGCGGGATGCCCAGGTCCTTGGCAATCACACCGTCGGCCAGCAACTGGGGAATGCGACCTTGGTGCATGAAGGGCTCGCGCGTGACCGTGGGGTAGTACAGCAGCTTCTGCTGCACGGCCTCGCCCAGAAACTCATCCTGCTTGAGCTGTTCCGTGATCAGTTCGCGGTAGGCCAGTTCCTTGACCTGGCGCACACCGTGCACCAGCACGACCTGCTCGAAGCGCTCGTAGGTTTCCGGGTCGCGGATGACGCTCATGAAAGGCGCCAGACCCGTGCCCGTGCCCAACAGGTAGAGGCGTTTGGCCGGCAAGAGGTAGTCGATCAGCAAGGTGCCGGTGGGCTTGCGGCCGACCACGATGCTGTCACCCACCTGGATGTGCTGCAGGCGCGAGGTGAGCGGACCGTCCTGCACCTTGATGCTCAGGAACTCGAGGTGATCCGCCCAGTTCGGGCTGACGATGCTGTAGGCGCGCAGCAGAGGCTTGTCGTTCACCCGCAGGCCGATCATCGTGAAGTGGCCGTTGGAGAAACGCAGCGAGGTGTCGCGCGTGGTGGTGAAGCTGAACAGCCGGTCGGTCCAATGGTGAACGCTGAGCACGCGCTCTTCCAGAAATGCACTCATGAGAGATCCTGATGGGGTCGAACCCCGTATTGTAAAAAGTCGGGCCTGTCGTGCGGCTGACGGGTGACCGGCGGCCCCACTCGCAGGGCGGGCACCGAAACCTTGCTACAGTGGCGGCCTGCCCGGGACACCCGAGCCCCCGCGCTCACCACGGCGACCCATGCCGACGAACGAAGACGCCCGGATCATGCCGACGATTGGTCTGTTCTGGAACGAATAATTTCTTCAGTTCGTTATAACCAATCCATCTAACCCACACCTCTAGGACGCTTTTCATGGCACGCACCGTTCATTGCATCAAGCTCGGCAAGGAAGCCGAAGGCCTGGACTTTCCGCCCTATCCGGGCGAAATGGGCAAACGCCTGTACGAGAACGTGAGCAAGGAAGCCTGGGCTGCCTGGCTCAAGCACCAGACCATGCTTCTCAATGAAAACCGCCTGAACCTGGCCGATGCGCGCGCCCGCCAGTACCTCGCGCGCCAAATGGAAAAGCACTTCTTCGGCGAGGGTGCAGACGCCGCGGCCGGTTACGTGCCGCCGCCTTCCGAAGGCCACTGACCAGCGCCCTGGCCGTGCCACCACCCCAAGCGCGCCACGCCCTGGTGATCGGTGCCGGCCTGGCGGGTGCAGCGGTGTGCGCGGCCCTGTCCCGGCGAGGCTGGCGGCTCACGGTGATCGATGCCGCCAGCGGCCCAGCACAAGGCGCCTCGGCGCTGCCGGTGGGCATGCTCAGCCCCCACGTCACCCGCGCCCCCACCCCGCTGTCCCGCCTGTCTGCCCTTGGCGTGGCCGCCACCCGGGCGGAACTGCAGCGCCTGGTGCCTCAGGGCCAGGGCTGGCAGGCCTGCGAAGTGGACAACCTGGGACACGATGCGGGCCGCTGGCCGGCTGCCTTGGCGCGGCCTGCGGCCCTGGTACAGGCGTGGCTTGATGAGACCGCCCGCCTGACCGCGTTGCAGTGTCTGTGGCGGTCGTCCGTTCAGGCGCTGGCCCCCTCCGCCTTGGGTTGGCAGGCGCTTGACGCTCAGGGCCACTGCCTGGCCGAAGCCCCTGTGGCCGTGGTCACGGCGGCCTTTGGCAGCCACGCCCTGCTGGCGGGTCCCA
>NZ_JAHCKK010000020.1 GCF_026125825.1 Hydrogenophaga sp.
GTGGCCGCGCAGGCTTTCGCGGCCGAGGCGGCCGCCCTGCCCGAGCGGCCCGTGGCGCTGCAGCGGGCCGCGCACGAGTGGGGCGAGCTGCGCTACACCGAGCACGGCCCCGAGGGCGCGCGCGTGGGCTGCCTGCACTTCGACTTTCACAACGGCGCCATGTCCACCGCGCGCTGCGAGCGCCTGCGCGCGGCCTGGCTGGCGGTGCGCGAGCGCCCGGTCAGCGTGCTGCTGCTCATGGGCGGCGAAGACTTCTTCAGCAACGGCATCGACCTCAACGCCATCGAGGCCGCCGCCCACCGGCCCGGCGACAGCGCGGCCGACGCCTCGTGGCGCAACATCGAGGCCATGAACGACCTGGCCCTGGCCGTGATCACCACCACCGACCGCCTCACGGTGAGCGTGCTGCGCGGCAACGCCGGCGCGGGCGGCGCTTTCCTGGCGCTGGCGGCCGACGAGGTGTGGGCGCACGAGGACGTGGTGCTCAACCCGCACTACAAGAACATGGGCAACCTGTACGGCTCCGAGTACTGGACCTACCTGCTGCCGCGCCGCCTGGGCGAGGCGGGTGCGAAGGCGCTCATGGGCCAGCGCACCCCGCTGCGCGCGCTCGACGCCTGGCACATGACGCTGATCGACCACTGCGACCCGGCCGGGCGCGCCGGCTTCGAGGACCGCTGCCTGCAGCGCGCGCTGGCGCTCGCCGCCTCCTACAATCTGCCGCAGAGGCTGGCGGCCAAGCAGGCCACGCGCGAGCGCGACGAAGCGCGCCGCCCGCTGGCCCACCACCGCGAACAGGAACTCGCGCGCATGCACCGCAACTTCTACGGCTTCGACCCCAGCTACCACGTGGCGCGCCACCATTTCGTGCACAAGCTGCCGCACGCGTGGACGCCCCGGCATCTTGCGGTGCACCGATGAACGCACCCTTCCCTGCCGACGTGTTGCCCACCGTGCTCGTGGTGGACGACGAGGTGCGCTCGCAGGACGCGATGCGCCGCACGCTGGACGAAGACTTCACCGTGTTCACCGCCAGCAGCGCCGAAGAGGCGCGCGGCCTGCTCGAACGCCAGCCGGTGAGCGTGATCCTGTGCGACCAGCGCATGCCCGGCATGACCGGGGTGAGCTTTCTCAAGGAAGTGCGCGAGCGCTGGCCGGATGCGGTGCGCATCGTGATCTCGGGCTACACGGACAGCGAAGACATCATCGCCGGCATCAACGAGGCGGGCATCTACCAATACATCCTCAAGCCCTGGGCGCCCGACCACCTGCTGGACTCCGTGCGCAACGCGGTGGAGACGCAGGCGCTGCAGCGCCAGACCAGCCGGCTCGACCTGGAGCTGCGCACCAGCACCGGCGTGCTGCGCCAGCGCACCGCCACGCAGATCGACCGGGCGCGCGCCAGCTTCGGTTTCGAGCGCATCGTGCGCGCCCCGGGCAGCCCGCTGGACGGCGTGTGCGCCATGGCGCAGCGCGTGGCGCGCTACGACCTCTCGGTGCTGGTGCTGGGCGAGTCGGGCACCGGCAAGGAGCTGCTGGCGCGCGCGATCCACTACGCCTCGCCGCGCCTGACCGGCCCCTTCGTGGTGGAGAACTGCGCGGCCATTCCCGACACGCTGCTCGAATCGGAGCTGTTCGGCCACAAGCGCGGCGCCTTCACCGGCGCGTATGAAGACCACCCCGGCCTGTTTCAGCGCGCGCACGGCGGCACGGTGTTTCTCGACGAGATCGGCGAGACCTCGCCGGCCTTCCAGGTGCGGCTGCTGCGCGTGCTGCAGGAGGGCGAGGTGCGGCCCGTGGGCGGTGCGCGCCCGGTGCCGGTGGACGTGCGGGTGATCGCCGCCACCCACCGCGACCTGGAGCAGCGCGTGCGCGAGGGCCTGTTCCGCGAAGACCTGTACTACCGCCTCGCGGGCGTGAGCATCACCGTGCCGCCGCTGCGCGAGCGCGCGGCCGACATCGCACCCATTGCGCGCCAGCTGCTGCAGGACGTGGCGAACGAACTCGGCCACCCCGGCGCCACGCTGCCCGACGCCACCCTGGCCTGCCTGCTGGCCTACCCCTGGCCCGGCAACATCCGCGAGCTGCGCAACGAGATCGCGCGCGCGCTCGCGCTTCAGGACGGCAGCGCGCTCGAAGCCGCCGCGTTTTCGGCGCGCGTGCTGCAGGGCCACAGCCAGGGCGGCGAGGACCTGCAGGCCGCGCTGCCCACCAGCGGCACCCTGGCCGAGCGGCTGGACGTGATCGAAGCCATGGTGCTGCGCGAGACGCTGCAGCGGCACCGCTGGAACAAGACCCGCGTGGCGCAGGAGCTCGGTTTGTCCCGCGTCGGCCTGCGCGGCAAGATGCAGCGCTTGGGATTGGAGAAGTGACATGACACTGAACGTCCTTTGGCTCCAGAGCGGTGGGTGTGGTGGCTGCAGCATGTCGCTGCTGTGCGCGGACACGACCGACTTCCAGTGCCACCTGCGCGATGCGGGCGTGAACCTGCTGTGGCACCCCTCGCTCTCGATGGAAAGCGGCGATGAGCTGCTGGACCTGCTGGACGCGGTGCTCGACGGCCGCACGCGGCTCGACGCGCTGTGCGTGGAAGGCTCGCTGCTGCGCGGGCCCAACGGCACGGGGCGCTTTCACATGCTGGCCGGCACGCAGTTGCCGATGATCGAATGGGTGCGGCGCCTGAGCGCGCGCGCGAAGCACGTGCTGGCCGTGGGCAGCTGCGCGGCCTGGGGCGGCATCACGGCCGGCGGCGACAACCCCACCGACGCCTGCGGCCTGCAGCACGAGGACGACGAGGCCGGTGGCCTGCTGGGCGCGGCCTTCCGCTCGGCCAGCGGCCTGCCGGTGATCAACATCGCCGGCTGCCCGACCCACCCGAGCTGGGTGATCGACACGCTGATGGCGCTGGCCGCCGACAGCTTCACCGCCAGCGACCTCGACCCGCTGAACCGCCCGCGCTTCTACGCCGACCAGCTGGTGCACCACGGCTGCACGCGCAACGAGTACTACGAGTTCAAGGCCAGCGCCGAGAAGCCCTCGGACCTGGGCTGCATGATGGAGCACATGGGCTGCAAGGGCACGCAGGTGCACGCCGACTGCAACACGCGGCTGTGGAACGGCGAAGGCTCGTGCACGCGCGGCGGCTACGCCTGCATCGCCTGCACCGAGCCGGGTTTCCAGGAGCCCGGCCACCCCTTCCACCAGACGCCCAAGCTCGCCGGCATCCCCATCGGCCTGCCCACCGACATGCCCAAGGCCTGGTTCGTCGCGCTGGCCTCGCTCTCCAAGAGCGCCACGCCCAAGCGCGTGAAACACAACGCCGTGGCGGACCACCTGGTGGTCACGCCGGCCATTCGGAAGACCCGCCTCAAATGACACGACCGAGCGACGCCGGGCCGCCCCAGGGCGCGAGCGCCCCCTTGGGGGGCAGCGAAGTGCGCGCAGCGACGAGCGTGGGGGCTCGTCTCATCGTCGGTCCATTCAACCGCGTCGAGGGCGACCTCGAAGTGCAGCTCGACGTGCAGGGCGACCGCGTGGCCTCGGCCCAGGTCAACGCCACCATGTACCGGGGTTTCGAGCAGATCCTGCAGGGCAAGGCGCCGCACGATGCGCTGGTGTATGTGCCGCGCATCTGCGGCATCTGCTCGGTCTCGCAGTCGGTGGCCTCGGCGCGCGCGCTGGCCGCGCTGGGCGGCATCGCCATGCCGGCCAACGGGCAGCACGCGAGCAACGTGATCCTGGCGACCGAGAACCTGGCCGACCACCTCACGCACTTCTACCTGTTCTTCATGCCGGACTTCACGCGCCCGGTGTACGCGGCGCACGCGTGGCACGCCGAAGCGGTGCGCCGCTTCGCGCCGAACCATGGCGAGCAGGTGCGCGCGGCCACGGCGGCGCGCCAGCGCTGGCTCACGCTGCTGGGCACGCTGGGCGGCAAGTGGCCGCACACGCAGTCCATCGAGCCGGGCGGCTCCACCCGCCCGATCGACGCGGCCGAGCGCGTGCGCCTGCTCTCGCGCGTGCGCGAGTTCCGCGCCTTCCTGGAGCGCCAGCTGTTCGCCGCGCCCCTGGAGGCCATCGGCGCCCTCGACACCGAGGACGCGCTGTGGGACTGGCACGCGCAGGACCCGCTGGGCGGCGACCTGCGCTTTTTCCTCACGCTGGTGCGCGACCTGCGGCTGCAGGCCCTGGGCCCCGGCCCGGGCCGTTACCTGAGCTACGGCGCCTACGCCCAGCCCGAGGGCGGCTTTGCCCTGCCCGGTGGCGTGTGGCGCGCCGACACCGCGCGGCTGGACGCGGTGGACGCGGCCGCCATCACCGAGGACGCCACGCACGCCTGGCTGGCCGACGGCGCGGGCCCGCTGCACCCGCTGGTGGGCCAGACCCGGCCCGACCCCGACAAGGCGCGCGGCTACACCTGGAACAAGGCACCGCGCCTGGTCGGCGAGGTGGTGGAGACCGGTGCGATCGCGCGCCAGCTCGCGGCCGGCCACCCGCTGGTGCGCGACGCGGTGGCGCGGCACGGCGGCAACGTGTACACCCGCGTGCTGGCGCGCGCGCTCGAGCTCGCGCGCGTGGTGCCGCTGATGGAGGACTGGCTGCGCGCGCTGCGGCCCACCGAGCCGTTCTGCGTGCCGTCCGAGCTGCCCGACGAGGGCAGCGGCATGGGCCTGTCGGAAGCGGCGCGCGGCAGCCTGGGGCACTGGGTGGTGGTGCGGCGCGGGCGCATCGCCAACTACCAGATCGTCGCGCCCACGAGCTGGAATTTCTCGCCGCGCGACGCGGCCGGCACGCCCGGCGCGCTGGAACAGGCGCTGGTGAACGCGCCGGTGCGCGAAGGCGAAAAAACCCCCGTCGCCGTGCAGCACATCGTGCGCTCCTTCGACCCCTGCATGGTCTGCACGGTGCACTAGATATGAACGCCCCCCTGCGCCGCTTCGCGGCTTCCCCCCTCCGTGGCGCGCCTTCGGCGCTTCGAGGGGGAACGGCGTCTGGGGCCGGCGGAGCCGGACCCTCGACGCCTCTGGGTGACGGCCCCTCTCGCCGGACATCCGCATGAAGAAGCCGCGCTCCCCGAGCCCGCTGCCCACCGTACCGATGGAAGGCGTGGACGAGTCCACCTGGATGGACGTGATCCAGAAGATGGACGAGGTGTACACGCGCCTGATCGACGACGAGGTGGAGCTGGAGAAGAAGAACACCGAGCTGGAGCAGTCGCAGCAGTTCATCTTCAGCGTGCTGACCTCGATGTCGGATGTGCTGGTGGTGTGCGACGCGAATGGGGTGATCGAGCAGGCGAACGCGGCGCTGTGCGAGTTGGCCGGGCGGCCGGAAGCGCAGTTGCGCGGCACGCCGCTGCACGCGCTGCTGGCCGACGAGCGCAGCCAGGCGCTGGCGCGCGCGGCCATGGAGAAGGCCGATGCGCCGCGCGCCGGCGAGGCGATCGAGCTCAACCTGCTGGACCGCCAGGGGCAGGCCGTGTCGGTGGACGCCAATTGCACGCCGCGCATCGGCGAGAAGGGCCGGCGCGTGGGCACGGTGTGGGTGGGCCGGCCCACGGCCGAGCTCAAGCGCGCCTACCACGAGATGCGCACCGCGCACGAGGCTTTGAAGCGCACGCAGCAGCAGTTGCTGCACTCGGAGAAGATGGCTTCGCTGGGCCAGCTGGTGGCCGGCGTGGCGCACGAGCTGAACAACCCGATCAGCTTCGTGCTGGGCAATGTGCACGCGCTGAGCAAGTACAGCGATCGGCTGCGCACCTACCTGGCCGCGATGCACGCGCACGAGCCCGAGCCGGTGCTGGCCGAGATGCGGCGCAAGCTGCGCATCGAGCACCTGCTGGCCGACCTGCCTTCGCTGATCGAGGGCACGCTGGAGGGCGCGCAGCGCACGGCCGACATCGTGCACGGGCTCAAGCGCTTCTCGGCCATGGACTCCGAGGAGCGCAAGCCGGTGAACCTGGTGGAGGTGATCGATCGCGCGATCCACTGGGTGCAGAAGGGCCGATCGGCACCGGTGGAGGTGCAGTGGCAGCCCGGCGAGACCTGCACCGTGATGGGCAGCGCGGGCCAGCTGCAGCAGGTGATGATGAACCTGCTGCAGAACGGCTTCGACGCCGTGGGCCAGCGCGAGACGCCGCGCATCGTGGTGTCGCTGGAGCGCGCGGACGGCACCGTGCGCGTGACGCTGCGCGACAACGGCCCGGGCATCCCGCCCGAGCACCTGCTGCGCATCTTCGACCCCTTCTTCACCACCAAGCCGGTGGGCAAGGGCACCGGCCTGGGCCTGTCGATCAGCTACGGCATCGTGGAGCAGCACGGCGGGCGGCTGAGCGCGCGCAACGCGGCCGAGGGCGGCGCCGAGTTCATTCTCGAACTTCCTCAGGCGTAGCTGTCGGCCATCGCGTCCAGCGGCACCGGCTTCATCTTCCCCGCCTGCCCTGCGCTGCCGAAGGCTTCGAAGCGCTCGCGGCACACCGCGCGCGCGGCCTTTTTCGCCGCCAGCAGCGCCTTGCGCGGGTCGAACTCGCTGCGCTCTTTCGCGAAGGTCTGGCGCATGGCGCCGGTCATGGCCAGGCGGATGTCGGTGTCGATGTTGACCTTGCGCACGCCGTTCTGGATGCCGCGCCGGATCTCTTCCACCGGCACGCCGTAGGTTTCCTTGATGTCGCCGCCGTGCTCGCGGATGATGGCCAGCCACTCCTGCGGCACGCTGGAGCTGCCGTGCATCACCAGGTGGGTGTTGGGCACGCGGGCGTGGATGGCGGCGATGCGGTCGATGGCGAGGATGTCGCCGGTGGGCTGGCGCGTGAACTTGTAGGCGCCGTGGCTGGTGCCGATGGCGATGGCCAAGGCGTCCACGCCGGTGCGGCGCACGAAGTCCTCGGCCTGCTCGGGGTCGGTGAGCATCATGTCGTGCGTGAGCTTGCCGGCCGCGCCCACGCCGTCTTCTTCGCCGGCCTCGCCGGTCTCCAGCGAACCGAGGCAGCCCAGCTCGCCTTCCACCGACACGCCCACGGCGTGCGCGAGCTCGCAGACGCGGCGCGTGACCGCGAGGTTGTAGTCGTAGGTGGCGGGGGTCTTGCCGTCTTCGCGCAGCGAGCCGTCCATCATCACGCTGGTGAAGCCCGAGCGGATGGACTGCATGCACACGGCCGGCGTGGCGCCGTGGTCCTGGTGCAGCACCACGGGCAGGCCGGGGTGGGCCTCCACCGCGGCGAGCACCATGTGGCGCAGGTAGGCCTCGCCCGCGTACTTGCGCGCGCCGGCCGAGGCCTGCAGGATCACCGGGCTGTCGGTCTCCTGCGCGGCTTCCATGATGGCGAGGATCTGCTCGAGGTTGTTGACGTTGAAGGCGGGCACGCCGTAGCCGTGGTCGGCTGCGTGGTCCAGCACCTGTCGAAGGGAAACGAGGGCCATGGGGAAACTCCAGTGGGAAGTGAAAGAAAGGGGGAACTCAGGCCGAACGCCGCGCCAGCACCTCAAACGCCGGCAGGGTCTTGCCTTCGAGCACTTCGAGGAAGGCGCCACCGCCGGTGGAGATGTAGCCCACGTCCTTCTCGATGCCGTACTTGGCGATGGCCGCCAGCGTGTCGCCACCGCCCGCGATGCTGAACGCGCTGCTCTTCGCAATGGCCTGCGCAATCGCCTTGGTGCCGCCCTCGAAGGCCGCGAACTCGAACACGCCCACCGGGCCGTTCCACACGATGGTGCCGGCCTGCATCAGCTGCGCGGCCAGCTTCTGCGCCGTCTCGGGGCCGATGTCCAGGATCAGGTCGTCCTCGGCCACCTCCGTGGCCTTCTTCACCGTGGCCGGTGCGTCCGCCGCGAAGGCCTTGGCCGTCACCACGTCGGTGGGGATCGGCACTTCCGCGCCGCGCGCCTTCATCGCGTCGATCACGGCCCGGGCTTCGTTCACCAGGTCGGCCTCGGCCAGGCTCTTGCCGATCTTCAGGCCCGCGGCGAGCATGAAGGTGTTGGCGATGCCGCCACCGACGATGAGCTGGTCCACGTTGGCCGCCAGGCTCTTGAGGATGGTGAGCTTGGTGCTGACCTTGCTGCCGGCCACGATGGCCACCAGCGGGCGCTTGGGGGCGGCGAGGGCCTTGGCGATGGCGTCCATCTCGGCGGCCAGCAGCGGGCCGGCCGAGGCGATGGGTGCGGTCTCGGCGATGCCGTAGGTGGTGCCTTCGGCGCGGTGCGCGGTGCCGAAGGCGTCGTGCACGAAGATGTCGCACAGCGCGCCGAGCTTCTTCGCCAGCTCCGGGCTGTTCTTCTTCTCGCCCACGTTGAGGCGGCAGTTCTCCAGCAGCACCACCTCGCCGGGGGCCACCGGGAAGTCGCCGTCGATCCAGTTGGCCACCAGGCGCACCGGGCGGTCCAGCAGCTCGCCCAGGCGCGCGGCCACGGGGGCCAGCGAGTCCTCGGGCTTGAAGGCGCCTTCGGTGGGGCGGCCCAGGTGGCTGGTGACCATCACCGCCGCGCCCGCGTCCAGCGCCATCTGGATGGCCGGCAGGCTCGCGCGGATGCGCGTGTCTTCGGTGATGCGGCCGGCGTCGTCCTGCGGCACGTTCAGGTCGGCGCGAATGAAGACGCGCTGGCCCTTGACTTGGCCACTGGAACAAAGGTCGGAGAAACGGATGAAGGACATGGTGGGCGGGGTTGGGTCGTCAGAGTGAAGCCCGCATTGTAGGAAACGCGGCTCCACCGTGCCCGCCGGCCGCTCAGCCGGTGTGCACGGGATCGGCTGTCGGTTCCCCGGGCGAGCGGGCCTGCGAGGCCGCGCTGCACGGCAGCAGCGCGTCCAGCGCGGGCTGGTAGGCGCGAGTCTGCACGTCCATCAGACCCAGCACCGAGTGGAAGAAGTGGTCGTGCGAGATCGGTGCGGCGGCCTGCCCGCGCAGGCAGCCCATCGACAGGCCTGCGCGCCGCTGCAGGCCGGGCGAGAACCAGCTCACCATGGGCACGTGGGTCTGCTGCTCCGGGGCGAGGGCATAAGGCACGCCATGCAGGTAGAGCCCGTTTTCGCCCAGCGATTCGCCATGGTCGGACACGTAGATCAGACCGGTGTCCTCGGCGCCGCGATCGGCGCGTGCCTTCAGCCACTGCAGGGTCTGGCCCAGGAAATGGTCGGTGTAGGCGATCGAGTTGTCGTAGGCATTGACCAGCGGCTCGTGCGGGCAGTCGGACAGCGTGATGCTCTGGCACTCGGGCTGGAACGGCTTCTGGTCGGCGGGCGCACGTTTCGCATAGGCCGGCCCATGGCTGCCCATCTGGTGCATCACCACCACCACGCCGCGCGCGCGCCGCTGCGGGTCCAGCGCGGCCAGTCGCTGGTCGAGTCCGTCGAGCATGGCGGCGTCGTAGCACTCGCTGCCCTCGCACAGACCGGGCACGGCGTGGTCGCCCGCGTAGGCGTTCGGCACGCGATCGCACACGCCCTTGCAACCGGACTGGTTGTCGATCCACAGCACGGCCAGCCCGGCGCGCTGGAGCACGTCAAGCAGGTTCTCGTGCTCAGGGGTCTTGTCGCCGCCCTGCGCGCGCGTGAGCGGCGAGAAGATGCAGGGCAGCGAGACCTGGGTGTTGGTGCCGCAGGAGCGCACCTGCGCGAAGTTCACCAGGTCACCCTGCGACTGCCAGCGCGCCAGCGTGGGCGTGGTGTCGCGCGCGTAGCCGTTGAGCCCGAAGTTCTGGGCGCGCGCGGTCTCGCCGATCACCAGCAACAGCAAAGGTGGCCGGGGCTGCTGTGCGTAGCTCGCGCCCAGGGCCGCGTCCTGCCCCACCGGCTGCAACGGACGCACCTGGCGCGGCAACTGATCCACCGCCAGCCGGGCACCGGCATACACCGTGTTGAGCGGGTTGACCATGTAGCGCAGGTCCTTGTGGTTGCGCATGAGCGAGGCCAGGCCCTGGTAGCTCATCAGCGCGGCCGTGACCAGCAGCACGAGCGCGGCCAGCGCCCCCCCGAGGTTGCGCGCGGCTTGCGGCCCCAGGGCGCGCAGGGCCAGCGGCCGGCGCCAGAGCAGCCACAAAGGCACACCGGCCACCACGAGCACCGTGGCCGGCAGGGCCCAGGAGAGCAGGTCACGCACTTCGCGCACGTCCGTGTGCACCACGTTGGCCAGCATCGTCGGGTCGATCACCACCCCGTACTGCCACATGAAATAGGTGTTGAAGGCGGCCACCAGCAGCAGCGCGCTGGCGGCAGGCCGGAACACGCGCGGCCAGGCCAGCAGCGAGAGCAGCCCCGCCAAGGCGCCCACCAGCAAGAAGCCCAGGCCGGCCATGAGGGCCAGGCGCTGGGTGGGTGAGCCGCCCAAGCCATCGATGCGCTGCCACAGCGGCAAATTGCCCAGGATCGCCAGCCACAGCGCCAGACCCCACACCGCCACCCTGGGGTGCACGCGAGCCGCGGGCGGGGTTGTCTGAACCGACGGGAGAGAGCGGGGAAAAGCAAGAGGCAAGGAGAGCTGCATGGCCGGCATCCGAAGGCCAGCACATGCCGGCCCCGGCACTGTGCGCAGTCCAGGTTAAACGGACCTTATGCGCGCGGCCAGCGCAGGGTGAAGCGCGTTGTCATGGGCGCTTCGCCCCGGTCCCGCTCCAGCTGGGCACCCATCTGCTCGGCGATGCGCTCCACCAGGCGCAGCCCCAGGCCCAACCCACCGCGCTCGGCCGCCAGGGGGGTGGCGTCGGCACGCTGCCCGTCGTCGCTCACCGACACACCCTGCGCCGCGTCGGTCCGCCAGACCGCCACGGCCACCTGCGAACCGCTGGGCGTGTGGCGCAGCGCGTTCTCGATCAGGTTGCGCAGCGCGAGCTCCAGCAGCATGGGCGGGGCCTGCACCATCACCGGCTCGTCGGGCTGCAGCAGGGACAGCTCGTGGCCGCTCTCGTAGGCGGCGGGGGCATGAGCCGCGATCAACCGCGCCGCGAGCTCGCCCAGCGCCACCTGCCCCGCGACCAGGGGGCCGGTTCCTGCGATCGAGCTGCGCTGGGCACGGGCCAGTTCCAGCAGCTGCGAGAGAATGCGGCCCGCGCGCAGGGCCTCCTGCTCCAGCTGCGCCAGCCGCTCGGGGGACGGATCGTGTTGCGCCGCCCCGGCCTGCAGCGCCAGGGCGGCCAGCGGCGTGCGCAACTCGTGCGCCACGTCGGACGCAAATTCACGCTCGCGCTGGGCGCGCGTCTGCAAGGTGTCGACCAGGGCGTTGATGGCTGCCACCGTGCTGGCGAACTCGCGATGGCGGTGCTGCGTGCCCAGGCGCTGGCCCGCGAAACCGTCGAGCGCGGCCACCTCGCTGGAGAGCTGGTCCAGCGGGCGCAAGCCGCGGCGGATCGCCCACCACAACAGGAGACTCACCAAGGGCAGCACCAGCAGGGCGGGCAAGGCCACGTGCTCCGCGATGTCCTTGCCCAGCTCGTAGCGCTGCTTGAGGTCCATGAGCACGATCACGCGCCGCACCCGCCCCTCCAGGGTCGCCTGGGCCGAGTAGGCACGCCACTCGGGCACCAGGCCCGGGACTTTCACGCGCACGGTGGCAAAGCCCTGCGTCCGCATGGCCGCCACGTCCAGCCCGCCCACCATGCCATGGGTGTCGGCCACCAGGCGCCCGTCGTCCCATGCGACCACGGCCACGTCCTGCAGGTATTCGTGCTGGAGGTCGGGCACCTCGGCCGCGGCACGGGGTTCGAGCCGGTAGGGCGTGGCGCTCAACCAGAGTTTGGCCACCGCCGTCATCTGCCCGTCGGAAAACTGGCGGGCTTCCCGGAAGGCCGTGGACCAGGCGAAGAGGATCAAGGCCAGCCAGACCACCACGAGCACGCCAAGGGCCCAGGCCAGCAGGTAGTGCCGCAGGGTCTTCTCGCGCGGGGCCACGGGGCTGGCTGTCACCGCGTCGCTTTCTCGGGTGGCTCGGGCACGTCCTGCGGGACGAAGTAGCCCACGCCTCGCACCGTCTTGATCAGGGATTCGCCAAGCTTGCGGCGCAGGTGGTGGATGTGGACCTCGATGGCGTTGCTCTCCAGCCCTTCGTCAAAACCGTACAGCGCCGATTCCAGCCGCGACTTGGACAGCACCTGCGGCCGCGCCTGCAGCAGCGTGAGCAGCAACGCGAACTCCTTGCCCCCCAGCGCCACCGGTTCGCCCGCGCGCCGCACGGTGTGGGCCGCCGGGTCGACCACCAGGTCGCCGTGCTGGATCAGCGGGTTGCTGCGGCCACCGGCGCGGCGCAGCATGGCGCGCAGTCGGGCAAGCAGCTCGTTGGCGTCGAAGGGTTTGACGATGTAGTCGTCGGCGCCGCTGTCCAGGCCGCTGATGCGGTCGCTCACGCCGTCGCGAGCGGTCATGATGAGCACCGGCATGTCGTGGCGCGGCAGGTCGTCCCGTCCCGGTGCGGGCGCGGGCCGGCGGCGCAACCGGGCCAGCAGGTCCAGCCCCTCGCCGTCGGGCAGGCCCAGGTCGAGCAGCATCACGTCGAAGGGCTCCACGGCGAGGGCCAGCCAGGCCGCTTCCAGCGAGGGGCAGGTGTCCACCGCATAGCCGGCCTGGCGCAGCGAGGCCTGCAAGCCGCTGGCAATGCCGGGATCGTCTTCCACCACGAGAGCGCGCATGTCTGGGAGGGGATGGGGCCCATGGAGGCCGAATCTGCCCATTATGGATTCCCGCCTTAGCGCCGCCTTAAGGCGCATTTAACCTGGTCCCTCCAGAGTCCCGGGCCATGCATGCACTGTCACGCCCCGGCTGGGTCTCCGGCCCACTCCGATCGTCTCCAGCGACCTGGCTGCTCGGTCTGCTCACCCTCACCCTGCTCTGGGACCTCAGCGGCCTGGACATGGCCTCGATGCGCGCCATCGGTAGCCCGGAGGGCTTTGCGCTGCAGGACAACTGGCTGCTGTCGCGCGTGCTGCACGACGGCCTGCGGCAGGTCATGACGGGCTTCTGGCTGCTGCTGTTGGCATGGGCGTGCTGGCCAGGGGGGCGGTTGCCCCGGCGCGAGCGCTGGACCGTCGTGGCGCTGGCGACACTGTCGCTGCTGGCGGTCAACCTGGTGAAGAACGCCAGCCAGACCAGCTGCCCCTGGGACCTTCAGGCCTATGGCGGAGCGGCCCGCTGGGTGTCGCACTGGGCCTGGGGCGTGGCCGACGGCGGTCCCGGGCGTTGTTTCCCGGGCGGCCATGCGTCCAGCGGTTTCGCTTTCATCGGGTTGTGCCTGCCCTGGCTGGACGCGCCGCGCGGCACCACCCCCGATCGCCTGCGCGCGACCGGCCTGCGCTGGCTTGCCGCCGTGCTGTTCGTCGGCCTACTGGCCGGCGCGGTGCAAACCTTGCGGGGCGCGCATTTTCCGAGTCACACGCTGTGGACGCTGCTGATGTCCGCCGCCGTGTCCTGGGTGGGCTGGCGGGTGGCCCAGCCGTGGCTGACCCCAACGAAGAGCGCACCGCGCGCACCGGCGGTGGGGCCAGCCGAGCGCCCCCCTCGCCGTCCCCTTGCGACCCACATCCTCGCCGTGCTGCGCCCCCTCCTCATGCCAATGGCGTGCATGCTGGCGGTGCTGTGGCTGTCGCGCGCCGGGCTGGCCTGGTGGCAGGCCGACCGCATCGCCCAGGCTCAGGCCGGGCCGCTGGTCTGGTGGGAGGGCCTGCGCTTCGATGCGGTGCTGATGGGCCTGGCCTGGGTGCTGCCCGCCACGCTCACGCCCTGGATGGCCACCCGGCCAGGCAGCCAGCGCGCATGGAGCGTCTTCCTGCGCGTGTACGGCGGCATCGCGGTGTTGCTCGTGGTCTTCATGGAACTGGCCACCCCCGCGTTTGTGCTGCAGTACGACAGCCGGCCCAACTACCTCTTCGTGGAATACCTGGGTTATGCGAAGGAAGTGGGTGGCACGCTGCTGAAGGACTATGGGGCGCACTTGCTTGCCACGGCGGTGCTGCTGCCGTGCATGGGCTGGGCCTATGCACGGCTGACCCGGCCTGCGCCGAGCCCACCCGGGACCCTGCGGATCTGGCAGGCCCTGTTGCTGTCGGTGCTGTGCTTTTTGGTGCTCGCGCTCTGCGCGCGCGGCGCGCTGGGGCATCGCCCGGCCAACCCCGCCACCGCGGCCGTGACCACGGACCACCTGGTCAACGAACTGCCGCTGAGCTCGCTCTACACCGTGACGTACGCGATCTACCAGTCGCGCAAGGCCGAAGAAGGCGGCATCACCTACGCCGAGATGCCGCAGGAGCGCGTGATCGACATCGTGCGGCGCGAAACGGGTTTGCCGCCCAGCGCCTTCACCGACCCCGCGTCGCCCTTGCGGCACCCACTCGTCAGCCAGCACCCGCGCGAGCGGCCGCTGAACCTGGTGATCGTGCTCGAAGAAAGCCTGGGCGCCGAGTTCGTCGGCCGCCTGGGCGGCCTGCCGCTCACACCCCACCTGGACCGCCTGGGCGACGAGGGCATCTGGTTCGACAACCTCTACGCCACCGGCACGCGCTCGGTGCGCGGGATCGAGGCGGTGGTGGCGGGCTTTCCTCCCACCTCGGCGGTGAGCACGGTGAAGCTCGCCAGATCGCAGCGTGACTTCTTCACGCTGGCGAGCTTCCTCAAACCCAAGGGCTACGAGTCCACTTTCTTCTACGGCGGCGAGTCGCATTTCGACAACATGCGCAGCTACTTCATGGGCAACGGCTTCGACCGCGTCGTGGAGCAGAAGGACATGCCCGCCGGCGCCTTCATGGCCACCTGGGGTGCGTCCGACGGCGATCTGCTCGATGTGGCCCACGAGCGTTTCAGCCAGCAACCCGCCGACAAACCCTTCTTCGCCCTGGTGTTCAGTTCGTCCAACCACGCGCCCTTCGAGTTTCCGGACGGGGGCTTCGAGTTGTACGAGCAACCCAAGAACACGGTGAACAACGCGGTGAAGTACGCGGACCACGCCCTGGGCCGCTTCTTCGAGAAGGCAAAAAAGTCCGCCTATTGGGACAACACCCTCTTTCTCGTGGTCGCAGACCACAACTCGCGCGTGTACGGCCCTTCGGTGATCCCCATCGAGCGCTTCCACATCCCGGGGGTGATCCTGGGTGGTGCGGTCCGCTCACCCGAGCGCATCCGCACGGTGGCCAGCCAGATCGACCTCGCGCCCACGCTGATCTCCATGATGGGCCTCAGTGGCGACGTGCCCCTGACCGGCCGCGACCTGAGCGACCCGGCCCAGCGAGCCCGTCCCGGCCGCGCCATTCTGCAGTTCGACAAGATCCAGGCCTACATGGAAGGCTCGTCCGTGGCGGTGCTGCAACCCGACAGCCCGCCGCGCGTCATGAGCTACCTGGATGGCCAGTTGAAGGACAGCACCGAGAGCCAGCCGGCCCTGGTGGAGAAGGCCCAGACGCATGCGCGTTACACGCAGTGGGCCTACCAGAAGCAGTGGCACCGTTGAACCACGGCGCCAGGCTTCACCAGCCCAGGCCGAGGCGCAGCGGCAGGTAAACCGCCATGCCGCAGACGATGGTGCCGAGCACGCCGCGCTTCCAGAAGAACCAGGCCATGCCGGCGGCCGCAGCGAAAAGGCGCGCGTCCTTCCAGGTGGTGATGAGCTCGCCCTGGTTCATCACGATCTCGGGCACGATCACCGCCGCCAGCGCCGCGATCGGCGCGTACTGCAGGCCGCGCTGGGCCCAATGAGGCAGGCTCCAGGGCCTGCTGGAGATGAAGAAGAAGCCGCGCGTGATCACGGTGATGCCGCCCAGCGCGACGATGGTGAGCAGGGTCCAGGGGTCGAGGTCAAACATGGTGCGCTCCCTGGCCCGGCGCCTGGGGCCTGAGTTTTTCGAGCACCAGGCAGATCGCCACCGCGCTGGCGATCGCCACCAGGATATGGAGCTTGAGCGGCAGCGCCCAGGCCGCGACGGCCGCCGCGCCAGCCACGCCTGCCGACACGAAGCGCAGCTTCGATGAGGCCAGCGAGCACAGCACACCCAGCAGGGCCAGGATGCCCGCGAATCCCAGGCCCCAGGCCACGGGGATCGCGTTGGCCAGCGCAATGCCGACCAGGCTCGCCCCCATCCAGGCGACGTAGTTCACGGCGCAGTTGCCCATGAGGTAGGCCTGCTGTTGCGCCAGCTCTTCTTCGTTGGCGCCCGGGTGGGGGTAGCGGCGCGCAAAGAACACGTAGCTCAGGTCGCCCGTGATGTAACCCTTGATCAGGCGCTCCCAGCGCGGCAGGTGCATCAGGTAGGGCCTCAGGTGCGCCGAGAACACCACGAAGCGCAGGTTCACGCAGAACGCCGCCGCCAGGATCACCCACAGCGGTGCGCCTGCGGCGATCATGGGCACGGCGGCGAGTTGCGCGCTGCCGGCGTAGACGATCAGCGTCATGAGCACGGCCTCCAGCGCCGACAGGCCCGACTGCACCATGGCCACGCCGGTCATCAGGCCCCAGGCACCGATGCCCATGGCCACCGAGACCTGGTCGCGCACGCCGTCCCAGTACTCGGGACGGTCGCGGTATTCACGGCGATGGAACATCAGCGAGCCTTTGGCGGCAAGGGCGCGGCGTCGAGCACCTGGCCGGGCGCGAGCGCAAAGCCGCGCAGGAAGTCCGCTGCCGCCAGGCGCTTGCCGCCCGCGCGCTGCAGCTCGGTCAGCACCAGCACGCCACCGCCGGTGGCCACGCGGATGCCGCTCCCATCGGCCGCCAGCACCTGGCCGGGCACGGCCGGCGCCGACCCGCTTTCGGCATGCGCGGCCCAGACCTTGATGACCTCGCCAGCCAGCGACGTGGCCGCGCCCGGGAAGGGGTTGAATGCCCGCACACGGCGCGCCAGCGTCCCGGCCGGTGCAGCCCAGTCGATCGCGGCCTCGGCCTTCTCGATCTTGTGCGCGTAGGTCACGCCTTCGGCGGGTTGTTTCTCGGCCTTGAGGCCGCCGCAGGCGGCGATCTCCAGCGCCTCCACGACCAGGCGAGCGCCCAGCGCGGCCAGGCGGTCGTGCAGCGTGCCGGTGGTGTCTTCGGCTTCGATCGGCAGGCGTTCGATCAGCAACATGTCGCCGGTGTCCAGGCCCGCGTCCATCTGCATGATGGTCACGCCGGTCTGCGCGTCGCCCGCCTCGATGGCGCGGTGGATCGGCGCCGCACCGCGCCAGCGCGGCAGCAGCGAGGCGTGGATGTTGAGACAGCCCAGGCGCGGCAGGTCCAGCACCCATTGGGGAAGGATGAGCCCGTACGCGGCCACCACCATGGCATCGGCCTGCGCGGCCTCGATGGCTTCACGCGCCGCGCGCGCGTCCTCCGGGTACTTGCCATCGAGCCGCAGGCTGCGCGGCTGCGCCACGGCGATCCCTCGTTCCAGCGCGAGCTGCTTGACGGGCGAAGGCTGCAGCTTCATGCCACGGCCGGCCGGGCGATCGGGCTGGGTGAGCACCAGCGGCACGCGAAAGCCGGCGGCGAGCAGGCGCTCCAGCGCCACACGCGCGAATTCCGGCGTGCCGGCAAAAATCAGGTTCATGGCAAGGAAAAGGAGCCGAAGACGCGATGCCGCGCGGCATCACGGGTGGGAAACGGCGTCGACGGGATCGCCGAGCACCTGGTCGTCGGAAAACATCAGCTGCCGCACCACGCCCGCCGGGTCCAGGTGCACATGCACCAGGCGCGGCCGCGTGGCCTCCAGGAAACGGTAACTCCAGACCTCGCCATCGAAGCGCGCCACGCGCTCCACCATGGCCGGCCCCAGGCCGCGCAACACGTCCTCGCGCGTCCAGCGGCCGATCTCGATGTGCCGCAGCAGCCAGCCCGCGTCCATCACCTGCTCGTACCGCACCAGACGGCCATCCGGCCCGAGATCGAGGTTGTGCACCCATGGGCCCGAAGGCTGACCCGAGTACTGCAGGCGCGTGCCGGAGGGCAGCGCGTGAATGAGCGTCGGCCGGCCCAGCCGCGCCTCGATCTCTGGCCGCGGCGTGCCCGTGGCCACCTGTTCGGGCATCAACGAGCAGCCCGCCAGCGCCAGCACGCTCACCGCGAAGAGGCCACGCAGCGAGGTGGTGAATGACATGTTCATGCGCGCAGA
Source organism: Hydrogenophaga sp. (assembly GCF_026125825.1). Taxonomy (GTDB): domain Bacteria; phylum Pseudomonadota; class Gammaproteobacteria; order Burkholderiales; family Burkholderiaceae_C; genus Hydrogenophaga. The sequence goes on from NZ_JAHCKK010000020.1 coordinate 18,048, forward strand.
GCCTCTCGTTGTGCCTTGACCAGCTTGGATTTGATGCGATCGCGCTTGAGCGGCGAGAGGTACTCCACGAAGACCTTGCCGAGCAGATGGTCCATCTCGTGCTGGATGCACACCGCCAGCATGCCCTGCGCATCGACCGTGCGCTCCACGCCGTCGCCATCGAGCGCGCGAACGCGCACGGCGATCGACCGCTCGACGCCGTCGTAGATGCCGGGCACCGACAGGCAGCCCTCTTCACCCTTGCGCTTCTCCGGGCTCGCCCACTCGATTTCCGGATTGATCAGGACCAGGCGCTCGTCGCGCGTCTCGCTCACGTCGATCACGATCAGTCGCTCGTGCACGTCCACCTGCGTGGCCGCCAGGCCGATGCCATTGGCGTCGTACATGGTCTCGAACATCTGCTCGATCAGCGAGCGGATGCGATCGTCCACCGCCTGGACCGGCTTGGCCACGGTGTGCAGGCGCGGGTCGGGGTAGCGCAGGATGGGCAGGAGCGAGGGCGAATTCATGAAAAATCGGTGGGTTCGGAACAGGTCCAGACAGGGGCGTCCATTGTCGCGGGGCGACGGCTGGCGGCAAGCCGGTGACAGGCGGAGGACGATGTCGCTATTTTCGCCACTTTTGCGACGGCGCGTGAAATCCCTGCGCCATATACGTTGCCCAATCAATGGCTTGGGCGCAAAATCAAAAGCGACTTGTCAAGACGCGCTCGCCGCTCAGGGGCCATTTCATGCCATTGCAAACCCGCCAGTCCGCCGACCTATTTTCCTTGCGCCAGCGACGTTCGCTGGTTTGCGCCGCCGCCTTGCTGGTCGCCTCGATCACCGGCAGCGCCCTCGCGCAGACTTTCCCCATCACCGCCGGGCAACGCGCCACCGCCGACCAGGTGGCGCAAAGCGGCGTGCCGCTGTCCGAGCTCGCGCCCAACGCGCCCGACAGCTACACCATCAAGCGCGGCGACACCCTGTGGGCGATCTCGGGCGTGTTCCTCAAGACGCCGTGGCGCTGGCCCGAACTCTGGGGCATGAACCGCCAGGACATCCAGAACCCGCACCGCATCTACCCCGGGCAGATGCTGTACCTGATCAAGTCGGGCGACCGCGCCATCCTCAGCACCCGCCCCGGTGGCAATGGCGACATCGCCACGGTGCGCGTGTCACCCCGCACCCGGTACGAAAGCCTGGGCGACTCGGCCATCCCGCCGGTGTCGCTGCAGGCCATCGAGTCGTTCCTGGCCGAACCCATGATCGTGGACGAAGCCACGTTCGCGCGCGCACCGCGCATCGTGGCCACGCAAGAAAACCGCGTGCTGCTCACGCGCGGCGATCGCGCCTATGCGCGAGCCCTGTACGGCGACGGCCCGCAGAACGAACCGCTGCGCATCGTGGACGGCCAGTCGATCGACTACCGCGTGTTCCGCAATGCCACGCCCCTGCGCGACCCCACCACCAGCGAGATCCTGGGCTATGAAGCCCAGTACGTGGGCAAGGCCCAGCTCGTGACCAGCGAAACCCAGCGCCCGGCGGCCGATGGCAACGGCAAGGGGCCGGCCGAGATCGTGCCCGCCTCCCTCGACATCGTCGCGGCCAAGGAAGAGATGCGCATTGGCGACCGGCTGCTGCCCGAGCCTGAACGCGAGCTCAGCAATTTCGTGCCGCGCGCGCCCGACGCACCGCAAAGCGGGCAGATCGTCTCGGTGTATGGCAACGCGGTGCGCTACGCCGCCCAGAACCAGGTGGTGACCATCAACCGCGGCCGCGCCCATGGCATCGAGCGCGGTCATGTGCTGGCGCTGCAACGCGAGAGCAGCCTCGTCACCGACACCACCGACCAGACCCGCCCGCAGTTGCGCCTGCCCGGCGAGCGCAACGGCCTGATGATGGTGTTTCGCACCTTCGACAAGGTGTCGTACGCCCTGGTGCTGCAGATCACCGACGGGGTGAAGGTCGGCGACCGCTTCGTCAACCCCTGATCGGCGCGATGCAGCGAACCGAGCTGGCCGCCTGGTTGCGGCTGCTGCTCACGCCGGGCGTGGGCCTGGACTCCGCGCGAAAACTGCTCGCGGCCTTTGGCCTGCCTGAAGCGGTCTTCGCTCAACCCGCCTCGGCCTGGCAGACGGTTGTCGGCGCCCGCGCGGCGAGGGCGCTGGAACACCCCCCCGAAGACCTCGACGCGCAGGTGGATCGCACGCTGGCATGGCTGGCCGAAGCGCCGGACCGCCACATCCTGACCTTGGGCGATCCGCTCTATCCGCCCGACCTGCTGCAGATGGCCGATCCGCCGGTGCTGTTGTACGTGCTCGGCAGCGTGCAGGCGCTGCACCATCCCCGGCGGCTGGCCATCGTCGGCAGCCGCAACCCCACGCCCCAAGGTGAGATCAACGCCCGCCAGTTCGCCCAGGCGCTCGGTCAGGCCGGGGTCTGTGTGGTCTCGGGCCTGGCGCTGGGCGTGGACGGGGCCGCGCACGATGGCGCGATGCTCGCTGGCGCTCCCACGGTCGCCGTGGTGGGCACCGGGCTGGACCGGGTCTATCCCAAGCGCCACCTGGCGCTGGCCCATCGCATCGGTGCGCAAGGCGCCCTCGTCAGCGAGTACCCGCTGGGCACGCCGCCGCTGGCCGCCCATTTCCCGCAGCGCAACCGCATCATCGCTGGCCTGTCGCAAGGCACGCTGGTGGTGGAGGCGGCCGTTCAGTCGGGCTCGCTGATCACGGCCCGGCTGGCCGTGGAGCAGGGGCGGGAAGTGTTCGCGATTCCGGGCTCGATCCACGCACCTCAATCGCGGGGCTGCCATGCGCTGATCCGCCAAGGCGCCAAGCTGGTCGAGTCGGCACAGGACATCCTGGAAGACCTGCACTTCGCCGACCCGTCAGCGCCCGACGAGCGCGCCAGACCGGACCACAGCCAAGGGGCCAGCGAAGACAGCCTGCTGCGCGCCATGGGCCACGACCCGGTGAGCCTGGATGCCTTGCAGGCCCGCACCGGACTGGACACGGCCCACTTGCAGGCGCGCCTGCTCGAATTGGAACTGGCGGGCGATGTGGCCCGCCTGCCCGGCGGGCTGCTGCAGCGTCAAGGCCAGGGCTGAGCCTGGGCGGGCCGGCTCAGTTGAGCAGGCGCTCGGGATTCGCTTCGAGCTTGGCCATGGCGTCGCGCGTGGCGCGCACGGTGAGGGCCTCTTCCTCGCTCGGCACCAGCAGACCGGCCTGCAGGTAGGAGGCCACCCGCATCGACTGGATCAGGAAACAGCGCCCGCCGTTGGTGACGAACAGGTAGAGCTGACCGCGCTCGCTGCGCCAGGCCAGCTGCACGCTGTTGAGCTTGCCGTTGTGGTCCAGGCCGAACCACGATCCGATCTGCAGCTCCACCGCCCACGAACGCATCGCCTCGTTGGGCTGGCTGCCCCCCTGGTTGATCACCTCGATGTTGCTGGCGTCCACGCCAGTGATCATCTCGATGCTCTCGGTGTCCAGATCGAGGTCGCCCACGCCGTTGGCCGGCAGGTAGTCTTCCAGGTTCGCCAGACGGTCGGACAGGTTGTCCAGGCTTTCCTGCGAGATGGGCTCGGTGCGCGACATGAAAGCATCGGCCAGCGTGTCGCTCACCGACTTGATGTGCTGGTCCTGCAGCGAGGTCGGGAAACCCAGCAGCCCCATGCCATGGCGCAGTCGCTGCAGCAGACCGGGAAGCTGCTGGATCACGCGGGCGCGGTCGTTGCGGTTGGGCTTGGCGCTGGCCGCCCACAGCAGGTCGGACGCCACCTGCTTGAGCGCGGTCGTCTCCTCATGCTTGAGGCCGTACTTCACGCTGGCCACGGCCAGCACATCGACCCACACCTTGAACAGGAAGTCGCGCACTTCGTCGCGCACAGGCATCTCGTCGAGCAGCTTGCGCAACTCGATGGTGTACTGCACCGACAGGGTTTCCTTTTGCTCCACCTGCTGCGCAACGCTCACGAAGCGGCTGGCGCTTCCCTGCTCGCTGAGGTAGGTGGAGAGGAATTTCTGGAACTCGTCGAACACGAGCTGGAACACGCGCCGCCCGGTTTCGGGGTATTGCTCGATCACCTGCACCACGCGCTTGATCTCGGCCTCCAGCGCGGCCGAGCCCACATTGGACTCGAAGCCCATCACGCAAGAGCCCATGCGATCAATCAGCCGGCGCGCCGGGTGCTGCAGGGCGCTGAAGAACTCGGGTTCGGCCAGCGCAACGCGCAGCACGGGGATCTGCAGCCGTGCGAACCAGACCCGCACGCTCGGCGGAATGCGCTCTTCGGCCAGGATGCTCTGGAACATCAGCGCCACCACTTCGATGGTGGCCTTTTCGGTCGGCGTGCTCGCGGCCTGCTTGAGCTCGGCGGTGCGCTGTCGCAACGAGGAGGCGACCCGCTCCACATGCACCGCGCCCATGCCCGAGGAGCCGGACACATAGAGAGCCGCGGCCACGCTGGGTGACGCCACCTGCTGCTGGATCGCCTGCTGCAGACGGGGCGAAGGAGGCAACAGCTGCGTGGCCTCGAAATCGCCTCCGACGCGATCGATCAGCATGCGCTTGAGGCGCCCGACCACGCCCTGCGCCCGCATGCGCGCCCGCGCCAGCGGCGACGTGCCCGTCATGAGCCGGGTTTCATCGTGCACACCCATGCCCGACGAAGGCACGCCCGAGCGACCCGCACCGAAGTTCGAGCCGGGGCCCATGCCCGAGACAGCGCCGGGCACGGAGGCGGGCATGGCCGCCGACCCGCCGTCCATCCGCTGCCCTGGGGCCATCGCGCGCGATGCCGTGGCGGCCGCTGCCGACGCATCGCGGCGGACGACCGGTGAACCTTCGCTGCGGCTGCCAGGCACTCGCCTGACCAGGGCCTGCAGGTCGATTTCCTTCATCACCCCGCTGGCCACCAGAAACTCGTTCGCGGCCTTGTAGGCCTCATACAGCTTGGCGGCCATGACGGGCGCCAGCGCGTCCTGCACCAGCACCCAGGCCTCCCGCGTCATGTGCGCGTCGAGCCACTGGTCCACCAGAATGCGGGCCGTGACATCGGGCAACAGCACGTCGCCCCGCGGCAGCTCCATCCGGCCTTCCAGATGCTGGACCCGCAGGCGCAGTTCGTTGAGTTCGGTGGACGACTTGTCGAGCACCTGCATCGCCAGGCGCGAGGCCAGGATCTGGTCGTCGATCGCGCCTTCGGCCACCAGTTCCAGCTGGCCCGACACGCTGGTGGGGCTGCCAGAGTTGGAGAAGCGCGGCAGCAGCGAACGCTGCAGTGCTTTGCGGCTCTGATTGAGCCAGGTGGTCTGGTTTTTCTGGAAGGCGGTCCAGGCGTCACGGCGGGCCTGCATGTCGCGCGCGGACCCGGCCTGATCGAGGATCGAGGTCAGCCGCGTGTCACAGACCTTGACCCATTCGGGAAGCGCCCGTCCCACATGAACCACGAAGAGTTCACGTGCCTGTTTGGCCAGGGATGAAACGTGCTGATCGGGCGGCGACACAATGTGTGCAGTATGACACGAATGGATTCATCCACAGGCGTCAGGCGCGCGAAGCACGCTGTATAGGCTGCGCGCTTTCGCGCTTATACGACAGCGCCGGCGTTCGGGTCGTCCGGATCGCCTTCGGTCTTGCTGCTGGTCTTGACCAGGTCCTCGCGCTTGATGCCCAGCCACATCGCCATCGCGGCACCGACGAACACCGACGAGTAGATGCCGAAGCAGATCCCGATGGTCAGGGCCAAGGCGAAATAGAACAGGGTGGGTCCGCCGAACACCAGCATGGACAACACCATGGCCTGCGTGGAGCCGTGGGTGATGATCGTGCGGCTGATGGTGGAGGTGATCGCGTGGTCGATCACCTGCTGCGTGTTCATCTTGCGCTGGCGCCGGAAGGTTTCGCGGATGCGGTCGAAGATCACGACCGACTCGTTGACCGAATAGCCCAGCACCGCCAGCACCGCCGCGAGCACCGCCAGCGAGAACTCCCACTGGAAGAAGGCGAAGAAGCCCAGGATGATGACCACGTCGTGCAAGTTGGCCACGATGGCCGACACCGCGTACTTCCACTCGAAGCGCAACGCGAGATAAATCATGATCCCCACGATGACCAGTCCCAGCGCCAGCAGGCCGTTGGTCACCAGCTCCTGGCCCACCTGCGGGCCGACGAACTCGGTGCGGCGCAGCTCGACAGCCGGGTTCTGGGCCTTGAGGGCCGCGAGCACGGTCTCGCTTTGCTGGCCGGACGTCTGGCCCGCCTGCACCGGCAGGCGCAGCAGCACGTCGCGCGAAGTGCCGAAGTTCTGCACCGGCACATCGGCGTAGCCCAGCGATTCGATGACCTTGCGCACCGAGGTGAGGTCGGCCGGCTGTTCGTAGGCCACCTCCATCACGGTGCCGCCGGTGAACTCGACCGACAGGTGCAAACCCCGCGTGGTCAGGAAGAAGACGGCGGCGATGAAGGTGATGAAGGAGATCGCGTTGAGCAACAACGCGTTCTTCATGAACGGGATGTCGCGGCGGATGCGGAAGAATTCCATGGCGTGGGGTCCTGATCAGTCGGCCTTGGCCGTGGCGTTCGAGGCATCGGGACGCCAGACGGTCCCGATGGAAACGGACTTGAGCTTCTTCTGACGGCCGTACCAGAGGTTGACCACGCCGCGCGAGAAGAACACCGACGAGAACATGCTGGTGAGAATGCCCAGGCAGTGCACGACGGCAAAGCCGCGAACCGGCCCGGAACCGAAGATCAGCAGCGCGATGCCGGCAATCAGCGAGGTGACGTTGGAGTCCAGAATGGTGGACCAAGCGTGGTCGTAGCCAGCGTTGATGGCCATCTGCGGCGAAGCGCCTCGACGCAGTTCTTCCCGCACGCGCTCGTTGATCAGCACGTTGGAGTCGATGGCCATGCCCAGTGCCAGTGCCATGGCGGCGATGCCGGGCAGGGTCAGGGTGGCCTGCAGCATCGACAGCAGCGACACCAGCAGCAGCACGTTGAAGCCGAGCGCGATGCTGGAGAACACGCCGAACATGGCGTAGTAGATGCACATGAAAGCCACGATCGCGATGAAGCCCCACAGCACGCTGTGGAAGCCCTTCGTGATGTTCTCGGCCCCCAGACTCGGGCCGATGGTGCGCTCTTCGATGATTTCCATCGGCGCGGCCAGCGATCCGGCGCGCAGCAGCAGCGCGGTGTCGTTGGCTTCCACGGTGGTCATGGCGCCCGAGATCTGGACCCGGCCGCCCCCGATCTCGCCCCGGATCACCGGTGCGGTGACCACCTCGCCCCGGCCCTTTTCGAACAGGATGATGGCCATGCGCTTGCCCACGTTCTCGCGCGTGACGTCGCGGAACACGCGCGCGCCCTTGGCGTCCAGCGTGAGGTGCACGGCCGCCTCCTGGGTCTGGCTGTCGAAGCCGGCCTGGGCGTCGGTGAGGTTTTCGCCGGTGAGCAGCACTTCGCGCTTGACGACCACGGACTGGCCACCGCGCTCGGGATAACGCTCGGCGCCGAAGGGCACCGGGCCGGTGCCGCGCGCGGCCGCCTGGGCCTCCATGCTCTCGTCGACCATGCGCACTTCCAGGGTGGCGGTGCGACCCAGGATGTCCTTGGCCTTGGCCGTGTCCTGCACACCGGGCAGCTGGACGACGATGCGGTCGGCGCCCTGCTGCTGGATCACCGGCTCGGCCACGCCGAGTTCGTTGATCCGGTTGTGCAGGGTGGTGATGTTCTGCTTGAGCGCCTGTTCCTGCACGCGCCGCGCGGCCTCGGGGCTGATGGTGCCCACCAGCCGGAAATCGGCCGTCTCGGCGACCTGAAGGTCGGCGAACTGGGTGCGGATCAGGTCGCGTGCAGCGCCCAGGGTCTGGGCGTCACCGGCGCGCAGCTCGATGGTCTGGCCGCTGCGGTTGATGCCGCCGTGCCGCAGGCCTTTTTCGCGCAGCAGCGTGCGCAAGTCGGTGGCAAGCACGTCGGCGCGCCGCTGCAGGGCCGCCTGCATGTCGACCTGCAACATGAAGTGCACGCCGCCGCGCAGGTCCAGGCCGAGGTACATGGGCGATGCGCCCAGCGAGGCGAGCCAGCCGGGCGTGCGGGGCAGCAGGTTGAGGGCCACCACGTAACCGGCATCGGCCGCATCGGGGTTGAACGCCTTCTCCAGCGCGTCGCGCGCCTTGAGCTGGTCGTCGGTGCTGTCGAATCGGGCCTTGACCGAGTTGGCGTCGAGCTGGATGCGTGTGCTGCGGACGTTCTGCGCCGCCAGCGCCTGCTCCACCCGCGTGACCGTGGCAGCGTCGATGCGCACCGTGGACCGGGCCGCCGAGACCTGCACGGCGGGCGACTCCCCAAACAGGTTGGGCAGCGCATAGAGCGCACTGACGAGCAGGGCGACCAGGATGATCGCGTACTTCCACAGCGGATAACGGTTCATGGTGAAGCCGGGCCTGAGGCCTGGAGTTGTTCAGCGAAGGCGAAAGCGCAATTGAAGGGCCCGGGCCGGCACGGCGGCGCGGGCCGGCTTGCTCAGACGCTCTTGATCGTGCCCTTGGGCAGCACCTGCACGACGGCGGTGCGTTGCATCTGGACTTCCATGCCGTCGGCAAGTTCCACACCCACATAGATCTCGCCGATCTTGGACACCTTGCCCAGGAAACCACCGGCGGTGACGACCTCATCGCCCTTGGCCAGGGCGGAGACCATGGCCTTGTGCTCCTTCTGGCGCTTCATCTGGGGGCGAATCATCACGAAATACAGCACCACGAACATCAACACCAGGGGCAGCATGCCCAGCAGGGTGGATTGGGTGTCGCCAGCGGCAGCGGCTTGGGCGTAAGCGGAGGAAATGAACACGGGAGGTCTCCAACAGGTTCGGGATCAGGACAACGCCAAAGGCCCGGGGCCGCCTGGAGGAGGCGGCCCCGGGGCACTCGGGACTCAACCGGCGATTGTATGCCGGGGGGGGTTGCGCCGATCAGGCGGCGCGGGCGAGGTGGGCCGCCGCTTCGGGCTGCCGCCACTGCTGGAGCAGGGCCTCCCGGCGGCTGCGCGCGGCGGCGAGATGGCGCTCCTTCACGTGCCCAAAGCCCTTGATCTGCTCGGGTAGGCGGGCGATCTCCAGCGCCAGACCGTGGTTGGTGGCGCTCAGGCCCGCCAGCAGGGCCTCGACATCGGCGCGGTATTGCCCGATCAGGGCCCGCTCCGTGCGGCGCTCCTCGGTCCGGCCGAAGATGTCCAGCGGGGTGCCGCGCAGACCCTTGAAGCGCGCCAGCAGCTTGAACACCTTGAACATGTACGGGCCGAACGGCTGCTTGACCAGCTCGCCCCGTTCGTTCTTGCGGGCGATCAACGGCGGGGCCAGGTGCACCTTGAGCGTGAAGTCGCCTTCAAACTGGCTCGCCAGGCGGGCGTGGAAAGCCGGGTCGCTGTGCAGGCGCGCGACCTCGTACTCGTCCTTGTAGGCCATGAGCTTGAACAGGTTGCGCACCACGGCCTCGGTCAGCGCGGTCTTGCCCAGCGCGGCTTCCGACGCGCGCACGCGCTCGACGAACTGGCGGTACTGCTCGGCGTAGCCGGCGTTCTGGTAGCTGGTGAGGAACTCCACGCGGCGGGCGATCAGGTCGTCCAGCGAGTCGCGCTTCTTGAACTGGATCACCTGCTCGCCCGCGCCGGCCTTCTGCCACAGCGCGGCCACCGCCTTCGGATCGTGCGCGGCGCGGCGGCCCCATTCAAAGGCCGCCTTGTTCTTGTCGATCTGCACCGCGTTGAGTTCGATCGCGCGCAGCAGCGAGGCCAGCTCCAGCGGCAGCCAGCCCTTTTGCCAGGCGTAGCCCAGCATCATGGGGTTGGTGTAGAGGCTGTCGCCCATGAGGCGGGTGGCCGCCGTCTCGGCGTCGAACGTGCCGACCGCATCGGCCCCCAGGCTGTTCACCAGCGCGTCCACGCAGGCCTGGGCCGGGTTCTGCCAGTCGGGGTTCTTGACAAAGGCCGCGGTGGGCGTGGCGTTCACGTTGAGCGCCACGTGGGTGCGGCCGGCGCGCAGGCGGGCCCAGGTTTCCTTGTGGGCGCTGACGATCGGGTCGCAACCCAGGATCAGGTCGGCCGACGCGGCCGACACCCGCGTGGTGCGGATGTCGTCCTGCCGCGCGCCGATGAGCACGTGGCTCCAGGTGGCTCCGCCCTTTTGCGCCAGGCCGGCCGCGTCCTGCGTGACGATGCCCTTGCCCTCCAGGTGCGCGGCGACGCCCAGCAGTTGCCCGATGGTGATGACACCGGTGCCCCCCACGCCGGCGACGATGATGCCCCAGGCCTCCGCATCCAGGGTGGGCAGCGCGGGCAACGGCAGCGCACCACCGGTCCATTCGAGCTGGGCCCCGCCCTTCTCCTTCTTGCGCAGCTGGCCGCCTTCGACGGTCACGAAGCTCGGGCAGAAGCCCTTGACGCAGGAGTAGTCCTTGTTGCAGGTGCTCTGGTTGATGGCGCGCTTGCGACCGAACTCGGTCTCCAGCGGCTCGACCGACAGGCAGTTGGACTGCACGCCGCAATCGCCGCAGCCTTCGCACACCAGCTCGTTGATGACCACGCGCTTGGCCGGATCGACCATGGTGCCGCGCTTGCGGCGCCGACGCTTCTCGGTTGCGCAGGTCTGGTCGTAGATGATGACCGTGGTGCCCTTGATGTCGCGGAATTCGCGCTGCACGGCGTCCAGCGTGTCGCGGTGCTGGATGGCGATGCCTTCGGGCAGGCCCTTGATGCTGTCGTACTTCTCGGGTTCGTCGGTGACGATGGTGATCTTCACCGCCCCTTCAGCGCGCATGCTCTGCGCGATCTGGACCACGCTGTGGCCTTCGGGACGCTCGCCCACCTGCTGGCCGCCGGTCATGGCCACGGCGTCGTTGTAGAGGATCTTGTAGGTGATGTTCACACCGGCCGCGATGCTCTGGCGCACCGCCAGCAGGCCGCTGTGGAAGTAGGTGCCGTCGCCCAGGTTGGCAAACATGTGCTGATCGTGGCTGAACGGCTGCTGGCCGACCCAGGGCACGCCTTCGCCGCCCATCTGGGTGAAGCCCACGGTGGCGCGGTCCATCCAGATCGTCATGAAGTGGCAACCGATGCCGGCCATGGCGCGCGAGCCCTCGGGCACGCGCGTGCTGGTGTTGTGCGGGCAGCCCGAGCAGAACCAGGGCTGGCGCTCCGCGCCCGCCACGCCCTGGGTGAGCAGGGTCTGCATCGACTGCTCCTGCGCCGTCAGGATCGCGAGCTGGGCATCGATGCGAGCCATCACGTCCTGCGGGACGCCGCCGATCTTCTTCAGGCGCCTGGCGACGGCCCGCGCAATGATGGCCGGCGACAGGTCGGCGTTGGCGCGCAACAGGGTGCGTGCGCTGGGGTTGGGCATGCTCCATTCGCCGCCACTGAAATCGCCCTCGACCTCGTCGAACTTGCCCAGCACGTTCGGCCGCACGTCGGGGCGCCAGTTGTAGAGCTCTTCCTTGAGCTGGTACTCGATGACCTGGCGCTTCTCTTCCACCACCAGGATCTCGCGCAGGCCGGTGGCGAACTCGCGCGTGGTCTGCGCCTCCAGGGGCCAGACCACCGACACCTTGTGAAGGCGCAGGCCGATGCGGCGGCAGGTCTCGTCGTCCAGCCCGAGGTCCAGCAGCGCCTGGCGCGTGTCGTTGTAGGCCTTGCCACTGGCGATCAGGCCAAAGCGGTCGTTCGGCCCGGCAATCACGTTGTGGTTGAGCCGGTTGGCGCGCACATAGGCCAGTGCGGCATACCACTTGTAGTCGAACAGGCGGGCTTCCTGGTCGAGCGCGTGGTCAGGCCAGCGGATGTGCAATCCACCGGGCGGCATCTCGAATTCGGGGATCACGATGTTCACGCGGCCCGGATCGATTTCGGCCGTGGCGCTGGATTCGACGATCTCCTGGATCGTCTTCATGCCCGCCCAAACGCCGCTGAAGCGGCTCATGGCCAGCGCGTGCAGACCCATGTCCAGGATGTCCTGCACCGAGGTGGGGAAGAACACCGGCAGGCCGCAGGCCTTGAAGATGTGGTCGCTCTGGTGCGCGGCAGTGGAACTCTTGGCCACGTGGTCGTCGCCCGCCACGGCGATCACGCCGCCCCAGGGGGTGGTGCCGGCCATGTTGGCGTGCTTGAAGACGTCGGAGCAGCGGTCCACGCCCGGCCCCTTGCCATACCAGATGCCGAACACGCCGTCGAACCGGTTGCTGCCCGGTGGCGCGAAGCCCAGTTGCTGGGTGCCCCAGAGCGCGGTGGCAGCCAGTTCCTCGTTCACCCCCGGCTGAAACACGATGTTCTGCGCCTTGAGGTACGGCGCCGCCTTCTGCAGGGCCTGGTCGTAACCGCCCAGGGGTGAACCACGGTAGCCGCTGATGAAGCCGGCGGTGTTCTTGCCCACGAGCGCATCGCGCTGGCGCTGCAGCATGGGCAGCTTCACCAGAGCCTGCACGCCACTCATGAAGGCGCGACCGTGGTCGAGTGCGTATTTGTCGTCGAGGGTGACCGTTTCCAGCGCGCGGCGGATGTGGTCGGGCAGGGGGGCGTTCATCGGCTTGTCTCCGTGGGGGATGGGGGGCCAGCTTCGTGGGCGGGTCGTGAACAGGGTCGCGCGCCGGATAGGTGCGCGCCTCCAGTGTGGCGCACAGTGTATGCCCCAGTGCGCGACAGGTGTTTGCGTTTCATGCCTGTTTTCGGGATGATCAAGAAAGATTCATTCTCAAAACAGGCCATCATGGAAACACTTGACAAGTTCGACATCGCCATCCTGCAAGAACTGCAAACCGACGGCCGCCTCACCAACGCCGAACTCGCGCAGCGGGTGGGCCTGTCGGCCGCACCGTGCTGGCGGCGCGTGCGCGCGCTGGAGGAGTCGGGCTTCATCCGCGGCTACCGCGCCGAGATTGACCGCGAGAAGATCGGCCTGGGCGTGCTGGCCTTCGTGCGCCTGGACGCCGACCGCAACAGCGGCGACGTCACCCGCAACCTGGAAAACGCGATCCGGGGCATTCCCGAGGTGGTGTCCTGCCACTACATCAGCGGCTCCGGCACCTTTGAACTGCAGGTGGTCAGCCGCGACCTCAACCACTTCAGCCAATTCGCCCGCGAGGTCCTGCTCAACCTGCCCAACGTCAAGGACCTGCACACCAGCTTCTCCCTGGGTGAAGTGAAGTCGGGCAGTGCACTTCCGCTGCAGCATCTTGTAACCAGAAGTTTGAACACGGCAAAAAGCACCTGAACTTGAGCACTTTTTTTCACCGCTCGTCTTCGTTTTTTTACCGTTGGATAACAAAGTGGCCGTAAGTGGTTGAAAAGTGTGAAATTTTTCCTCGGGCATGTATTGATCCGTGAAGTGACTTTCCGTAACATCTGCCCATCAACCACCCGTGGGCCGCGTACCTAAAAGTGCACACCTCCCACTTCTGCTCCGTCCTGAAGGAAACGTCGTGAAAAAAGCCCTGCTGCTCCAATCTGCCCTGGCGCTGGCCTTGGCCACCCCGCTGATGGCCTCGGCCGAATCCCAGCTTGTCACGGGCGCGGGCAGCGCGGTGGCCCGCCTGGATTTCCGCGTCGTCGTTCCCCGGGTGCTGTTCCTGGCCGTGGGCACTGGCGCCGCCGGCTTCGCCACCAACACCACGGTCGACACCGTGACCTTCGACTACACCAGCAACCCCGCCGCCGTGGGCACGGGCGCCGCCGCCGGTGTGGTCACCGGCAATGTGGTGCCGGTCCGGGTGGTGGGCAACAACGGCCAGGTTACCCTGGCGGCTTCCACCACCGGCGCGCTCACCAACGGCACGGCCGACACCATCGCCTGGTCCGAGATCTCGGCCACCAGCAGCCTGGCCGCACTGCCCAGCCCGGCCATTCCGAACACCGGCGCTGGCGCGGCCTCCAACGTGACGCTGTCCTCGGGCACCAAGATCACGGACCGCACCGCCAACTGGACCTTCAGCTACGCCAACTCGGCCGTGGTGGCACCGGGCACCTACGGCACGACCAACGGCCGCGTGACCTACACCGCCTCCATGCCCTGAGCCGGCGCGGCAGACCTCGAGAGGGCGGCCGACCCGCCGCCATCGGCTTCCCGGAGGGTTTGCGCAGAGCAACCCTCCGTCGCCATTTCAGGCGCCCCGTTTTCCAGGACAGCCACGGTCCACCAGACAGCATGCAGCGCACCACGTCCCGCTCCAGCCAGGCCCGCTTCGCGGCGGGCGCCTGCGTGGCCGTGCTGTGCCTGATGGACATGGCGGCCGCGCACGCCTGGTCGCTGACCATCACCTCCGGTAGCCGCCGCCTGTTCCTGCACGTGGGCAACGGCGCCCTCAGCGGCACCAGCGGCACCTTGAATGGCACCGCGGGCACCAGCGGCGCGATCAACCTGGTGCAGGTCACGGTGCCGGTGGCGCAACTGGGCAATGGCACCGACCTGCCCATGACCAGCGACAGCAGCCAGTCCACCAGCCTGTACGGCGATGGAAACAACACCTGTCCCACACCAGCCAGCCAGGTGATGGTCGGCGCCGGCTACCGCCGCAACAGCGGCGCGGCCAATGCCACGCTCACCGTGTCCTCCCCGGCCAACCTGACCAGTGCCAGCGGCGACACCATTCCCTTCACCGAGATCAGCTGGACCGTCTCCGCGCCGGGCAGCGGCGCACCCAACGTGATTCCGGCCGGCACCTTCAACGGCGGCACCCAGACGCTGGCCACGGTCCCGGGCAACACGTACTTCGAGAACTGCCACACCTACGTCTACGCCAACAACGCGGTGCGGGCGGCCGGCACCTACAACGGCCGGGTGACCTACACCCTGAGCAGCCCATGACGGCGCAGCGCCGCGTCCTGGCGGTCCTGTGCGGCCTGTTGGCCGGCACCGCCTGGGCCAACCCGCATCGCCTGGACGATTCGCTGAGCCACACCGTGCCGCCCAACGTGCAGATGCAGTGGCTGCCCCTGAAGTCGGGCCAGCCCTTCGCAGGCGGCATGGAAGCCCGGCTGCGCGTGAACATCCGCATCGACACGCGCGACTGGATCGGTCGCAGCGGCCGCATCTACATGGTGCTGCCGCGCGACGAGGCCTCCAGCATCGAAGCGGTCTGGACCACCCAGGGCCGCCTGCAGGCTGGCCGCCTGCTGTCGGGTGAGCGCGCGCTGGTGCACGCCGGCCCGATCACCACGCCCACCCTGGAAGACCAGCTTCAGGTGCGCCTGCGCTCGAACGCCGACTGGCAGTCCAACAGCCGCCGACTGAACTTCCATTTCGAACTGGATGCCGACTGAGCCCGCCATGCGCCCTGCTTTTCTGAGCTTCTTGCACCGCCCCGTCCCTGCGCTGTGCGCCGCCCTGGCCCTGGCCGGTGTCTCGCACGCGGTGCGGGCCCAGGGTTTCGCGGCCTACATCACGCCGCCGCGCTTCGAGGTGCAGGTCGCGCCCGGCCAGAACCTGCGCCAGGTGGTGGAGATCCAGCACGTCGGCCAGCAAAAGGGCAATTACCGCGTCTACACCAACGACTGGGCCTTCCTGCCCGACAACTCGGTGGCCTTCAGCGACGCGCTCGCGGCCGACAGCTGCCGGCCCTGGGTCGCGGTCGAGCGCCGCGAGCTGACCATCGAGCCCGGTGCGCGTTACCGCTACCGGTTTGAGATCACCCCCCCGGCGGGCACGCCGGCGCGCGAGTGCCGCTTCGCGCTGATGATCGAAGGGCTGGAGCCCGCGCGCGTCCAGGGCGACCTCAACTTCCCCGTGGGCGGGCGCATCGGCGTGATCGTGTACGCCACCATCGGCGACGCGGCCCCGAAGCTGGAGATCACCGGCACCCGCGTGGCCCAGGTCGATGGCCAGCCCACCGCCGTGGTCGACGTGCGCAACCTGGGCAACGCCCACGGCCGCCTCGAAGGCTTTGTCAACGGCACCGACGCCAGCGGCGCGCGTTTCGAGATGGCGCCGGCCGACCTGCCCATCCTGCCGGGCGAGACGCGGCGCATCGCCATCACCCCGGTCGCCGAAAACGGCAAGCCCGCGCCCACGGTGCGCTTTCCCCTGGCGGTCAAGGGCAACCTCGAATGGGGCAAGAACCGCCTGCCGCTGGACGCGAGCTTCGCTCCATGAGGGGGCTGGCGGCGCGCCCCGTCCATTGCCTGCTGGCGCTGCTGGGCGCCTCCACCCCCTGGTTCACGGCCTGGGCCCAGAACGCGACCGCGCCCGCTGCGGCCAGCCCACCCCCCTACGAAGACCGGGTGATCGAAGGCCTGCCGCCCGAACCCGCGGAGGACGCCGAGGCCTACCCCTACGACCGCCAGGGCTGGCCGCGCTTCCTGCGCCTGGAAACCCGCCTGGGCACCCAGCCTTTCGACACAGCGCGCAAGACCCGCATCGGCTACGGCATCTACGGCCTGCTGGAGACGCCCAACCACGGCACCCTGTCCATCGACGGCACCTACGCGCCCGGCGACAGCAGCGGCACGCTCACGCTGCGCCAGCGCGCGATGCCGCTGTCGGACGGCTGGTTGATGAGCAACGAGCTGGGCGTGATCAACCCACCCGCGCCCGGCATCCTGCGCCTGCCCGCGCGCATCTACCTGCCCTCGGCCATCGTGCAGGGCCTCAGCACCGAGTGGGAAAACCCCGGTGCCGGGCTGCAACTGCAGGCCAGCACCGGTGAGCCCGGCCGGCTGGACTTCCTGCCCGCCAACGGCTTTCGCAAGCTGCCGGGCCAGCGCACCGCCTTGGGCGGGCAGTGGCGCCTCAACGCGGACGATGCCAACCCCCTGTCCAACCAGGGCTGGACGCTCGCCGTGCAGCACGAGGACGCGCGCAAGGTCTCCAACCTGGACGCGCCGCTGCAAGCCAGCGACATCGTCAACGCCGACTCCACCCTGCTGGCGGTGCGGCACGAAGGTGCGGAACACCGCATCCAGGGCCAGGTGCTGCGCACCCAGTCCAGCGCCGTGAACGGCGCGCGCCAAGGCTTCTGGGTGGACGGCGAATGGGACGACGGCCCGCGACGGCACGGCCTGGGCGCCTACCGGCTCGAACGGGACCTGAGCTGGGCCAACCTGCCCCTGGCCAACGACCTCGTGGGCGGCTACGCACGCACCAGCTGGCGCACCCGCCAATGGTCGGCCGAAGGCTCGGTGGACTGGCTGGACTCGATCAGCGGGCGCAGCGCCAGCGGCTTCTTCGCCACCGGTTCGGCGCGCTGGCGCCTCAACCGCGACCACACGGTGGGCGCAGGCACCACCGTGCGCCGCTTCGACGGCAACGCCTGGAGCAGCTACGGCGACTGGCGCTTCCAGAACGGCTGGGGCAACAGCGGCCTGCGCCTGGAGTTCGTGCGCAGCGACAACGAAGCCGACTCGCGCTGGCTGACCTGGGACCAGGAATGGCTGGTGCCCCAGGGCTGGTCCGTCTCCACGAGCCTGGGCACGGGCGCCTACGACGCCGACCAGGGCCGCCCCCGGGAATCGGTCTGGAGCGCCGCGCTCAGCGTGTCCGCGCCCATCACCAACAAGGCGAGCCTGCGCGGCAACCTCAACACCGAACACAGCGACAACGGCCAGTCGCGGCACAGCCTGAACCTGGGTGGCCAGTGGCGCATCGACCCGCGCTGGAGCCTGGAGGCCAACTACAACCGCTCCACCGGCCGCAGCCGCTTCAACCCCTCGCTGGACCCACTGGCCCCGCCGCTGGCCATCGTCATCCCCGAATCGGACCGGTCCTTCTATGCCGTGCTGCGCTACGAACTCGAAGCCGGCAGCCGCAACGTGCCACTGGGCGGCCGGGCCAGCGACGGCGGCGGTCGCATCGTCGGCACCGTGTACTTCGACGCCAACCGCAGCGGCACCCAGGAAGCCAGCGAGCAGGGCGTGCCCAACGTCACCGTCTACCTGGACAACCGCTACGCCGTGCGCACCGACAGCCAGGGCCGGTTCGAATTCCCCTTCGTCGCCGGCGGGCCGCGCACCGTGAGCGTGCGCGGCGACACGCTCCCCCTGCCCTGGAACGTGGTCGACCAGGGCCAGGCCCGGGTGGATGTGCGCCTGCGGGAAAGCGCCTCCATCAGCATCCCGGTGCAGCGCAGCGAGTAAGCCCGGGCCCCGCATGCCCTTGCGGCGCGACAGCCTTCACCCAGCAGGGGTATCAAGTTTGGAGGGCGTGGGCCGATAGTGGGTCATGTCCCCCCGCCGCCTCCTTCTCCCCGCGCTGGCCGCCAGCGCCCTGTTGCTGGTCCCCGCGACCAGCATCGGCGAGAGCGTGCTGGTGCCCCAGGGCCAGGCCGGCGCCTCGCTGGACTTCCGCATCATCATCCCGCCCATCATGCGGGTCATCGAGAACAGCCATCCGCTGCAGCTCGACACCTCCGTCGCCGGCGAGGCCAGCGCCCAGCAGCGCCTGGTGATCCAGTCCAACATGAAACGGGGCTTCTGCGTCTCGCTGCGGCGCGCCGCGCCCCAACTCGGCACCTGGGAGATGCAAACCGCCCCACAAAGCGGCGTCCAACTCAGCCCGGTGGCCGACGGCTACCGGCTCTGCGGCACCCGCCCGGGCCACTACACCCTGCTGCTGCAGCACCGCTTCGGCACCGGCGAAGGCCGGGCCAGTGCCCTGCACTGGCCGGTGCAGACCGACATCTCCGCCATTTGAACCGCCTGTCGTGGCCGTTGGTCCACGAAACCGGTTTCGGGATGTAAACCCTGCGTTTGCGCGCAACCCCCCATTCACCGGGCCAATTGCTGCACTGCGCCATTTTGGCCTGCACTTATGACTTGATCACTCCGCCCCTTGCGGTTTGATGCCATTGCGCTGCCACACGCGGCGGATGGTGGTGGCACCCAGGCCCAGGTAGGACGCCAGCGTGCGCGAGCTCCATTGCGCGGCTTCGGCCGGCTGCTCGTACAGCGTCGTGCTCACGATGTGGGACTCCAGCGCCGACGTCACGCTCGGCGTGCGCCCCGAACGCGGCGCGTCCTGCATCAGGGCCTCGAGCCCCCCTTCGATGAAGCGCTTGCGCCACACGGCCACCTGCCGGCGGTCGAGCTTGACCTCTTCGGCAATGTCCTTGTTCTGCCAGCCCCGCGCCGCCAGCAGGACGACGCTGGCGCGCTGCTTCACGCGGGCCTCGACCCGCCGCCCCTGGGCCAGCGTGCGCAAGGCACGCTCGGTTTTCGCATCCAGCTCGATCGCTTCGGCCACTCGCATTGCTTTACCTCCTGACGCCGTCGGACAGCGCGCCAAAACATAAGTTCCACCAATTAAGGCGCACACCCCTCGCAGGGCGGATGTTCCCACATCGAAGCAAGGTTCAGTCCTACAAGCGCCCCGTGTCTTAACTCAAAGCTCGTTACATCTCGCGCTTTTTCGTGCCCTACAAAGAAAGGCGAGCGCAGGCTGCATGCCGGCGCCAAGTCAACGAACACAGGGAGTGCATGTATGCCATGCTTGAACCACCACACGCCTGCGCGCGCCTTGCGAGTGCATTGCACGCACCGCCATGGGGCCCCGCCGTCCCACTTCCGTCTCGGGGGCTGACATGGCCCGCGCGCGCACCCATTCCCGGGAAAGGCTGGAAGCCACGCCCTTGCCCGTCGAAGCGGGCCCGGGCGTTGTCGTCCCGCTCTACAACGAACACGACCTGGCCCGCAACCTGGCCCCGTGGGACGACCTCGCGCGGCGCCAACAGAAGGTCAAGGCCTGGCTGGTCCTCACCGACCTGACCGTGCTGGCGCTGTGCTTCGTCGCCGGCCGCCTGCCGGCGTGGCTGCGCGACGAGATCAGCCTCTCTCAGGCCATGAACGTGTGGTGGGCCGCCAATGGCCACCTGCGCCTCACGCTGTTCGCCGCCATCGCCCTGACCATGGTGAGCTGGATGTGGACCGTGCAGGGCCACTACTCGGCCCACCGCCGCAAGCCCTGGTGGGACGAGACCCGCCAGCTGATCCAGGTCATCGTGCTCGCGGCCCTGCTCGACGCCATGGTCATCTACCTCGCCAAGTGGCCGCTCTCCCGGCTGTGGACCGGCGCCACCTGGGGCCTGGTGCTGGTCATGCTGCCGCTCTCGCGCCTGGCCGTGCGCCACTGGCTGCTGCGCGCCGGCCTGCTCACCCAGCCGTATGTGCTCATCGGCCACCCCGACGACGTGGAGAAGGCCGCCGCCGCCCTGGCCAGCGAGCCGCTGCTGGGCTACAAACCCGTGGCCGTGGTCTGTCCCGACCCCGGCGCGCGGCTGGTCAACCTCGGCGGCGGGCAGATGGCCGCCCCGACCGCGCTGACCCCGGGCGTGCGCGACTTTCTCGCACAGCCCGGCCCGCACCAGCTGGTGGGCGTGCTCGGCATCCGGGACAACAACTGGCTGCGCGAACTCGCCGAAGAACTCATGCTCACGCGCGACGACCTCGTCATGGTGCCCGCGCTCGGCGGCCTGCCGATCTACGGCATGGAGGTCTCGCACTTCTTCAGCCACGACGTGCTGCTGCTGCGCGCGCGCAACAACCTCAACCGCCGAGGGCCGCAGGTGCTCAAGCGCGCGCTCGACATCGTCGGCGCCACCACCCTGCTGGTGATGCTGGCCCCGCTGTTTGCCTGGGTGGCGTGGCGCATCAAGCGCGACGACGCGGGCCCGGCCTTCTTCGTGCAAAAGCGCGTGGGCGTGGACGGCCAGCTGTTCGACTTCATCAAGTTCCGCAGCATGGTGATGGACGCCGACGGGGCCCTGGAGCGCTGGAAAACCGACAACGAAAAGCTCTACGTGCAATACCTGGCGAGCAACTTCAAGCTCGCCAACGACCCGCGCGTCACCAAGATCGGCCGCCTGATCCGCCGCACCAGCATCGACGAACTGCCCCAGCTGATCAACGTGCTGCGCGGCGACATGAGCCTGGTCGGCCCGCGCCCGCTGCTGGCGCGCGAGCTGGGCGAGTACGGCAAGAGCATCGCCGCCTACGGCAAGGCCCGCCCCGGCATCACCGGCCTGTGGCAGATCAGCGGGCGCAGCACCAGCACCTTCCAGCACCGCATCAACATGGACCTCTGGTACGTGCGCAACTGGTCGCTCTGGTACGACCTCGTGATCATGCTGCGCACCGTGCGCGTGGTCCTCAAACAAGAAGGAGCCTGCTGATGAACACCTCTGAAACCATCTACGTCGCCGGCCACCGCGGCATGGTCGGCTCGGCCATCGTGCGCCAGCTGCGCGCGGCCGGCCACCCCGCCAGCCACATCGTCACCCGGACCCACGCCGAGCTCAACCTGACCGACCAGGCCGCCGTGCGCGCCTTCTTCGCGCGCACCCGCCCGCAACAGGTCTACCTCGCCGCGGCCAAGGTGGGCGGCATCCACGCCAACAGCGTGTTCCCCGCCGACTTCATCTACCAGAACCTCATGATCGCGGCCAACGTGATCGAGGCCGCCTTCTGCAACGGCGTGCGCAAGCTGCTCTTCCTGGGCTCCAGCTGCATCTACCCGCGGCTCACGCCGCAGCCGATGAGCGAGCACGCCCTGCTCACCGCGCCGCTGGAGGCCACCAACGAGCCCTACGCCGTGGCCAAGATCGCCGGCATCAAGCTGTGCGAAAGCTACAACCGCCAGTTCGGCGCCAGCCACGGTGTGGACTACCGCAGCGTCATGCCCACCAACCTCTATGGCCCGGGCGACAACTACCACCCCGAGAACAGCCACGTCATCCCCGCGCTGATCCGCCGCTTTCACCAGGCCCGGATGACGGGGTCGCCCGAGGTCGCCATCTGGGGCAGCGGCAAGCCGATGCGCGAGTTCCTGTATGTCGACGACATGGCCGCCGCCTGCGTGCACGTGATGAACCTGCCCAAGGCCAGCTACGAGCAGCACACCCAGCCCATGCTCAGCCACATCAACGTGGGCTCCGGCTCCGACCTGACCATCGCCGAACTCGCCCACCGCGTGGCGAGCATCACCGGCTTCGAGGGCGGTATCCGCTTCGACGCCACCAAGCCCGACGGCACGCCCCGAAAGCTCATGGACAGCAGCCGCCTGCGCAGCCTGGGCTGGCAGGCCAAGGTCGATCTTCCCGCCGGCCTGGCCCTGACCTACCAGGACTTCCTGCAGCACGCCGCCGCCCAATGACTTTTGCGAGACCCCACACCATGACCAAGAACCCGCCCATCCCCCAGGCCAAGCCCAAGGTCGCCCTCATCACCGGCGTCACCGGGCAGGACGGCTCCTACCTGGCCGAACTGCTGCTCGACAAGGGCTACATCGTGCACGGCATCAAGCGCCGCAGCAGCCAGTTCAACACGCAGCGCGTGGACCACATCTACCAGGACCCGCACATCGACGACGCGCGCTTTCACCTGCACTACGGCGACCTCAGCGACACCAGCAACCTGATCCGCATCGTGCAGGAGACCCAGCCCGACGAGATCTACAACCTCGGCGCGCAAAGCCATGTGGCGGTGAGCTTCGAGAGCCCGGAGTACACGTCCGACGTGGACGGCCTGGGCACCCTGCGCCTGCTCGAGGCGATCCGCATCCTCGGCCTGGAGAAGAAGACCCGCTTCTACCAGGCCAGCACCTCCGAGCTCTATGGCCTGGTGCAGGAAATCCCGCAGAAGGAAAGCACGCCCTTCTACCCCCGCAGTCCCTACGCCGTGGCCAAGCTCTACGCATACTGGATCGTGGTGAACTACCGCGAGGCCTACGGCATGTATGCCTGCAACGGCATCCTGTTCAACCACGAGTCCCCGCGCCGCGGCGAGACCTTCGTCACCCGCAAGATCACGCGCGGCCTGGCCAACATCGCCCAGGGACTGGAGCAGTGCCTCTACATGGGCAACCTCGATTCGCTGCGCGACTGGGGCCATGCCAAGGACTACGTGCGCATGCAATGGATGATGCTTCAGCAGCAGCAGGCCGAAGACTTCGTCATCGCCACCGGCGTGCAGTACAGCGTGCGCCAGTTCATCGAGATGAGCGCGCGCGAACTGGGCATCACCCTGCGCTTCGAAGGCCGGGGTGTGAATGAACAGGCCGTCGTGCAGGCCGTCGAAGGCGACAAGGCGCCCGCGCTGCGGCCGGGCCAGGTGATCGTGAAGGTGGACCCGCGCTATTTCCGGCCCACCGAAGTGGAGACGCTGCTCGGCGACCCGGCCAAGGCCCGGAACACGCTGGGCTGGGTGCCCCAGATCGCACTGCAGGACATGGTGACGGAGATGGTCGTGTGCGACCTGGCCGACGCCCGCCGCCACGCTTTGCTCAAGCACCACGGCTACGCCGTGTCGGTCACCAGCGAACACTGACCCCACCGGCGCCGATACCCATGTCCACCCCGCTGCGCACCTCCCCCACCGGCCATGCCTCCATCGCCCGCCGCATGGCGTCGGGCGCGGGCGCGTACGGTTACGCGCAGGTGGTGAGCATCGGCACGCAACTGGTGGCCCTGCCGGTCTTCCTGCACCACTGGGACATGGCCACCTATGGCTACTGGCTGGCACTGACGGCCTTGCCCTTCTACCTGTCGATGGCCGACGCGGGCATCTCCACCGCGTCGTGCAACCGGATGATCGGGCTCATCGCGCAGGGCCGCCCGGCGCGCGCGGCCGAGGTGTTCGAGAGCGCCGTGGCCTTCCTGCTGACGGTGTCGCTGCTGGCCCTGATCGTGGTCGGCGGCGCGCTGTGGCTGCTGCCCGACGCCACCTTGCAGGCGCCGCACTGGAAGGCCGTGCTCATGCTGCTCTCCATCAGCGTGGTGCTCGGCCTGTTCTGCAGCCTGGCCGAGGTGGTCTACAAGGCCACCGGTGGTTACGCCGCCGGCACCTACCTCGTCACCACCGGGCGCCTGGTCGAATGGGCCGGTGGCCTGGCCGGCCTGGTGCTCACGCAGACCTTCATCGGCGTGGCCAGCGCCGCCTTGCTGGCCCGGCTGGGCTACACGGTGCTGAGCATCGCGCTGAGCCAGCGGCGCACCGACTTCCTGCGCTGGGGCGTGGCGCGAGCCAGCTGGGCCGACGTGCGCCAGACCGCCGCACCGGGCGCGCTGTTCTTCTCGATTTCCATGACCAACGCACTGAGCCTGCAAGGCTTCACCCTGCTGGTGGCGGCCACGCTCGGCCCCGCCGCCACCGCCGTGTTCAACACCTACCGCACCATCGCCCGGGTCGTGGTGCAGGTGACCAACGCGCTGAGCAACCCGCTCTGGCCCGAACTCACGGCCCTCAAAGGCCGGCAGGACGACCACGCCTTCTGGAAGCTCTACCGCCGCGCCAAGCACCTGGGCCTGCTCATCGCCGCGGCGGGCGCGCTGCTCGTGTACCTGGCCTCGCCCTGGCTGCTCGAGGTCTGGACGCACGGCCAGATTCCCTTCACCGCCATCACCATGGCGCTGTTCCTGCTCTATGCGGCCGTGTGCTCGGCCACCCAGGTGCCGCGCGTGGTGCTCATGTCCATCAACCGCCATGGTGGCCTGGCCGCGCAAAGCCTGATCGCCGCCGTGGCCTCGCTGGTGGTGGCCTGGCTGGTCTGGCGCAGCGCGGGCATGACGGGCGTGGTCGCCGCCATGGTGCTGGGCGAGGCCCTGGTCTGGCTCACCGCCACGCGCGCGGTGCGCCGGCTGCACCGGCAGCACCGGCTCGAAGGCGCGCAGGCCACGGGAGCCACCGCATGATCATCGACCTGCAGAACACCCCGGCACCGGAGACCGCGCAGGACGTCGTCATCGTCGGCGGGGGCACGGTCGCTTTGTTGCTGGCCGTGCTGCTGGAGCGCCAGGGCCAGCGCGTGATGGTGCTGGAGAGCGGCGGTGGTGGCTTCGAAACCCCGGCCCAGGCGCTCAACGACGCCACCGTGGTCGGCCGCGCGCACAGCGGCATTGCGCTGGCGCGGGGGCGCGCGCTGGGGGGCACCTCCAACCTCTGGGGCGGCCAGCTCACCGGCTTCGTGCCGTCGGACTTCGAGGCCCGTGCGGGCGTGTCGGACGCGCCCTGGCCCATCACCTATGAAGAGCTGTTGCCCTGGTACGAGGCCGTGGCCCGGGAACTGCGCCTGGCCGACGCGCTCGACGAAGGCTCGCCCCAGGCGCGCAAGCTCTTCGGCGACGCGTACCCGGACATCCCCGGCTTCACGCTGTTTCTCACGCGCTGGCTCAAGGAGCCGGCCATGGCGCGCCACTTCCGCGAGCGCCTGCAGCACGCGCCGAAGCTGACCGTGCTGCTGCACGCCCACGTCACGGGCCTGGACCTCTCGCCCGATGGCGAGCGCGTGAGCACCGTGCGCGTGGCGCGGCCCGATGGCAGCCTCACCGCCATCGCCGGCCAGCGCGTCGTGCTGGCCAACGGCACGATCGAGATCGCCCGCCTGCTGCTGGCCTGCGCGGCCGAACAACCCCAGGCCCCCTGGATCGGCAACCCCTGGGTGGGCGCGGGCTTCCAGGACCATCTGGAGATGCGCGGCGGCCGGGTGCACCTGCTGGACAAGCCCCGCTTCCTGCGCACCTTCCAGAACATCGTGCTCGGCGGCCACAAATACCAGCCCAAGCTGCGGCTGGCCAGCGCCGGCGCGGGCGCCCTCGCCGCCGACCCGGCGCTGCAGGTCACCGGCTACTTCGCGTTCGAGTCCAGCATGGGCGAGCACCTGCAGCACCTCAAGGTGATGGCCCGCTCGCTCAGGCGCGGCGCGCTGCCGCGCCAGGGCCTGGGCGAACTGCTGCGCCACCTGCGCGGCATGGGCAGCGCCTGGCTGCCGATGATCGTGCAGTACCTGCGGCACCACCGCATCCACAACCCGGCCGACCGAGGGGTCTGGCTCGTCATGCACGCCGAGCAGCTGCCGCGCCCGGACAGCCGCATCACGCTCGACGCGCAACGCAAGGACCGCTTCGGCATGCCGCTGGCCGCGCTGGACTGGCGCATCGGCGGACTGCCCGAGCTGCGCGCCATGGCCGGGTTCATGCGCCGCATCGGCGACAGCCTGCAGGCCGCCGGGCTGGCGCGGGTGGAGATCGATGCGCTGCTCGCCAATGAAGACGCGCGCGCGCTGGACCACGCCACCGACACCTACCACCAGTGCGGCGGTGCCCGCATGGGCCACCACCCGCGCGACGGCGTGGTCGACAGCGGGCTGCGCGTGTTCGGCACCGACAACCTCTACGTGGCCGGAGCCGCGGTGTTCCGCACCTCCAGCTACGCCAACCCCACCTTCACCGCCATGGCGCTGACGGCCCGGCTGGCCGAGCGGCTGCGCCCGGAGGCCACCGCATGAACATGACCGCCAACGACCTGATGACCCACCGACTGGGCTTCGGTTGCGGCCGCCTCAACGGCGGCGCCGACAAAGCCACCTCCCTGCGCCTGATCCACGCCGCGCTGGACCAGGGCATCCGCTACTTCGACACCGCGCCGCCGTACGGGCTTGGCGCGTCCGAATCCGTGCTGGGCGAGGCCCTGGAGGGCCGGCAGGAAAACGTGATCGTGGCGACCAAGGCCGGGCTGGCGCGCCCGGCCTCGCCCGGCCTGCTGCAGAAGGCGCGCGCCGTGGTCAAGCCCATGGCCCGATGGGTGCCCGGGCTGCGCCAGGCCGTGCTCAGGGGCATGGCCCTGCGCGCGCCGGCCGGCAACTTCGACGCCGGCTTCATCGCCCGGTCCTTCGAGACCAGCCTGCGGCAGTTGCGGCGCGAGCGCGTGGACTGCCTGCTGCTGCACGAGGCTCAGGCCGATGACACGCTGGCCCCCTTGCAGGAGCTGCTCGATCGCTGCATCGAGCAAGGCCGGCTGGGCGCCTACGGCAGCTCCACCGGCGAGCCGATGAACCAGCTCGTGCGCTTCGGTGCCGTGTCGCAGTACCGCAGCCCGGCACCGGGCGCGGAATGGACGCCGGTCGCGCCCGCCGACGTGCTGCACGGCGCGCTGCGCTTCGTCGCGCCGTCCATCGGGCCCGCGATGGAGCGCGACCCCCAGCTCAAGGCCCGGCTGGCCAGCCTGCTGCCCGCAGGCACCGACCCGGCCAGCGCCACCGGATCGCTCGCCCTGGCCTACGCGCTGGCGCGCTTCGAGAGCCGGCTGCTGATCTCCACCCGCGAGCCGCAGCGCCTGATCCGCACCCTCGACGAGCTGCGCCACATCACCGCGTCGGCCCAGTGGCTGCCCGCCATGTCGGCCTTGCATGGCGCGTTCAAGCGCGCCCCCGCGCCATGAACCCGCTGCTGCGCCTGCTCTCGCTGTGGCTGCTCGGCCTGGCCGTCTACCTGGGCGGCTGGTACGTGGAAGGCCCGGCGTTCCAGGCGGTGCAGATGGGCTCGGTGGCGCTGTTCATCGGTGCCGGCGGGCTGGCCCTGCTGGCGGGCGACACGCGCCGCATCGAGCTCAGCACCCCCGAGTACATCGTGGGCGGCGCCTTCGTGTTCGCCATGCTGGTGGCCTTCGCGCGCGAGAACGCCCTGTCCGTGGCCTACGGCGCCATGTTCCTCATGGTGCTGGTGGCGGCCTCGGTGCTGGCGCGCCAACCCTGGGTGAACGACATCGAGCGGATGTTCCGGCGCACCTACATCGCCCTCATCGCCTCGGTGCTGCTGGTGCAGCCGGCCGACTACCTCACCTCGGTGGTGGGCACGGTCGAGCGCAGCGTGGGGCTGGTGCGATTCACGCCGCTGGGCATGCACCCCAACCTCGCCGGCCTGGTGTACGGCGGGGGCAGCCTGCTGTTTTTCCAGCACTTCCTGGGCAGCCAGCGCCCCCACCAGAAGCTGTTCGCGCTGGTGATGTCCGGCCTGTGCCTGAGCATGGTGCTGGCCGCCTCCGCGCGCGCCAGCCTGCTCGCCCTGGGGGTCACCGGTGCCGTCGCCGTGACGCTCATCGCCTGGCGCGGTTCGCGCCGCGCGCGCACCGCCCTGGGCCTGGCGGCCATCGGCGCGCTGGCCATCGGCCTGGCCAAGGCCGGCTCCATCGCCGCTTACCTGAGCACCATCCTCGACCTGGACTCGCCCACGCGCGGCACGGCCTCGGGCGCGACGGGTCGCGAAGACCTGTGGCGCGAAGGCATCGAACTCGTGTTCTCCGACCCCGTGCTGTTCTTCACCGGCCGCGGCGTGCGCGCCGCCGGCCCGGAGGTGATCGGCTTTCCGGTGGAGAGCTCCTACATCAACCTGGCGCTCGAGCATGGCGTGGTGCTGGGCCTGCTGATCGCCCTGGCCTTCCTGTTCACCGCCTGGCGCGCCCTGCGCCGCGGCTTCGAGGCGGGCACGATGAACCCGCTGCTCTTCCTCAGCGGCCTGATGCTGCTGTTCGCGCTGGTCCAGTCGGTCTTCAACCGCTACCTGATCGCGGTCGGCAACCCGTTCTCGCTGCTCATCCTGCTGTTGCTGCTGCGCCTGAACCTGGGCCCGCCCCGGCTGCGCGCCGCCAGCGTTCCTCCCACGCCCGGCCGCGGCCTGGGCCATCCCGCGGGATCCCCTCCATGACCTACGTCTTCTGGCATTCCTATCTGATGTTCCACCAGGCCGCGTACATCCGCGCCCTGGCCGAGCTGCCTGGCAACACCGTGCACTGGTGCGTGACCCAGGACCTGCCCGCCTACTACCGCGATCGCGGCTACCCGCTGCCCGACACCGGCCGGGTCCAGGTGCACCTGGCGCCCGGGCCGGCGCAGATCGCCCAGCTCGCCGCGCTGCCCGGTTCGGTGCAGGTGTTTTTCGGTCTGCGCGGTTTCGCGCTGCCGCGGGCTGCCTTCCAGGCCAGCCTGGGCGCGCCGGTGCACCGCTTCCTGATGACCGAGAACCGCTTCGAGCCGGGCGCGCGCCTGCTGCCCCGCTGGCTGGCCTACACCTGGGACGCGCTTCGCTACCGGCGCCACCTCGACGGCGTGTTCTGCATCGGGCATTCCGGCCGGCACGGGGGCGCGCGCTTTTTCTCGGCCTGCGGCTACCCCGCGGCGCGCATCCTGCCTTTCATGCATGTGGTGGACCGCACGCCGGTGCCCCCTGCGCCTGTGCAGCGCGGCCACATCGAGATCCTGTACGTGGGCCAGCTGATCCCTCGAAAGCAGGTCGATGTGCTGCTGCAGGCGTTCAGCCAGCTCGGCGCGTCCTCGGCGCGGCTGCGCGTCATCGGCCAGGGCGCACAGGCGCAGGCGCTGCAGCAACTCGCGCACCGCCTGGGCGTGGCCGAGCGGGTGGACTTCTCACCGGGCATGCCCAACGCCCAGACCGTGGCGGCCATGGCCGCCGCCGACGTGCTGGTGCTGCCCAGCCGCTTCGACGGCTGGGGCGCGGTGGTCAACGAAGCCCTGATGGTCGGCACCCCGGTCATCTGCAGCAGCCGCTGCGGCGCCAGCGACCTGATCGAGAACGGCCGCAACGGCTATGTGTTCGAGGCCGGCAGCGTCCCGGCGCTGCGGGACTGCCTCAAGCGCTTCTGCGAGGACTTCCAGTGGAACCGCGCGGCGCTGGCGGCCACCGAGTCGGCCCGCCTGGGTGGCCCCGCGGTGGCCGCGCGCTTTCAGAACAACGTCCTGCAGCGGCTGGCCGATGCGCCGGCCAGCCTGCCCTGGCAACCGGAGGTGTCCCAGCGATGAACATCGGCATTCTCACCTTCCATTTCAGCGACAATTACGGTGCCGCGCTGCAGGCCTACGCCTTGCGCCGCTGGCTGACGGAGCGCGGCCACCGCGCCAGCTTCATCGACTACCGGCCCGCGCACATCGAGCAGGGTGGCCGGCTCTGCCTGCCCACGTCGCCCGCCAGGCTCAAGGCCAACCTGAAGGTCATCTACCTGGCGGTGTCCTCGTTCCTGCACCGGCATTTCGGCCATCGGGGCCAGCGGGAGAAGTTTGTGCGCTTTCGCGAACACTTCCTGGGCATCCCCGGCGATGCCGCGCCCGCGGACAACAGCGCCTCGCTCGCCGCGGCGCAGGCCTACGACCTCATCGTGGCGGGCAGCGACCAGATCTGGAGCCCGTCCCAGCATTTCGGCTTCGACCCGAACTACTTCCTGGCCTTCGCGCAGTCGTTCCCGGCCCGCAAGATCTCGTACGCCGCCAGTTTCGGCCGGGACCTCGTGTCCCCGGAAGAGGCCGCGCAGCTGCCCGGGCTGCTGCACCACTTCGACGCGATCTCGGTGCGCGAAGCCTCTGGCGTCGCGCTGGTCGAGCGCAGCACCGGGCAGCGGCCCGCCAACGTGCCCGACCCGACCCTGCTGCTCAACAGCTACGCGGAACTGACCGATCCGACGCCCAGCGACCCCGATGCCGAGCCGTACCTCTTCTGCTATGGGCTGCGCTCGCCCGACAACATCCGCCAGACGGCCGAGTTCGTGGCCAGCCAGCTGGGCTGCCCGATCCTCTCGCCGCACAACCCGCACCGGCGCTGGATCGAGATCGGCCAGACGGTCTACCCCGATCCGGCCGAATGGGTGGCGCTGGTGAAGAACGCCCGTTTCGTCGTGACCAACTCTTTCCACGGCACCGTGTTCGCCCTGCTGTTCAAGAAGCCCTTCATCGTGGCCGGGCTGACCGGCGACAAGGCCAGCGCCAATGCGCGCGCCATCCACCTGCTGCGCACCGTGGGCCTGGAAAGCCGCTTTGCCCCCTCGTTCTCGGCGCAGCGCACCGACGCCCTGATGGCCACGCCGATCGACTGGGCCGCCGTGGACCTGCGCCTGGCGGACCTGCGGCAGGCGGGCAACGAATTTCTCAGCGGGCAACTGCAGGCGGTGGCGCCATGAACCCCGTGAACGATTTCGGCTCGCTGCGGTACCGCAACGGATTCACCGCCACGGCCAAGCTGCGGCGCTGGGCATGGGAGCTGGTGTGGCTGCTGGCGTTTCGGCCCACGCCACGCTGGGCCCTGCATGGATGGCGGCGCTTCCTGCTGCGCTCGTTCGGGGCGCGGGTGGGCACCGGCTGCCGCATCGCGCCGTCCTGCCGCATCTGGGCACCGTGGAACCTGGTGATGGGCGAGTACGTCGCCCTGGGCGATGGCGTGGACTGCTACAGCATGGACCGCATCACCATCGGCTCCAAGGTCGCGGTCAGCCAGCGCACCTTCCTCTGCGCGGGTTCGCACGACATCGGGTCGTTGTCGCGCCCGCTGATCACCGGCCCCATCGTGATCGAGGACCACGTGTGGATCGCGGCCGAGTGCTTCGTGCATCCGAACGTGGTGATCCGCGAAGGCGCCGTGATCGGGGCGCGGTCGGTGGTCGTCAAGGAGATGCCGGCGTGGTCGGTCTGCGCCGGCCATCCGTGCCGCAGGATCAAGGACCGCGTGGTGAAGGAGCGCCGCCATGCTTAGCAAAATGCTCAAGGTCGCCGGCATCTTCAGCGAAGCCTTTCGCGACGCCGTGCTGTTCCTGCGCTTCAACTCGTATTCGCCCTTCGTGGACCCGTCCCGGCGCGCGTTCTACAAGATCATCATCGAGGCCCACACGATCGAGAAGGGCTTGTCCCTGCCGGACCCCAAGCCGATGTTCGGCAAGGACAAGGTCCGCTTCGTCATGGCCGCGCTCTCGCGCTACGACATCGGGCACTCGCCGATCCCCGCCCACATGTCGCTGGGCGCGCTGGACGCCTATCTGAACTTCCACACCAGGGCGGGCCTGAGCGACCCGCTGCTCGACGAGATCTCGGTGTACCTCAAGGCCTGGGAAGCCCGGCTGCCCAGGCCCTGGAAGGGCGGCACGCGCGACTATTCCTTCCAGGGCCAGCCCCTGAACAGCCTGCAGCAGTTGATGGCCAGCCGCTCGAGCATCCGCACGCTGCGGCCCACCCCGCTGCCCCCCGAGCGCGTCTACGAGGCCATCGCACTCGCGCAGCTCGCGCCCTCGCAGTGCAACCGCCAGTCCTCCCGGGTGCACGCCTACCAGGACCGCCAACGCATCCAGGCACTGCTGGCCTTGCAGGGCGGCTCGCGCGGCTTTGCCGAATCGGTCGGCAACCTGTTCGTGGTGAGCTCGGAGATCTGCGCCTGGGGCGGCCCCGGGCAGCGCAACCAGGCCTATGTCGACGGGGCGCTGTTCGCGATGTGCCTGATGTTCGCCTGCCGCTCGATGGGCTGGGGCGCCTGCCCGCTCAACCTGGCGATCGACCACAAGACCGAGGACGCGATCCGCCGCGCCGGCGGCATCCCCGCGGGCGAGCGGCTGATCATGATGATCGCCTTCGGCGAGCCCCTCGCACCCGACACCAAGGTGGCTTTCTCGCCGCGCAGGCCCGCGGCGGAGATCGCCACCCTTCACGCATGAGGAGCACGCGATGAGCATCACCGCCATCATCCTGACCTACAACGAGGCCATCCACCTCGAACGCGCGATCCGCTCCATCCAGCCGTTCGCGCGGCAGATCCTGGTGGTGGACTCCGGCTCGACCGATGGCACCGCCGAGATCGCGCGGCGGCTCGGTGCCGAGGTCCACACGCACGCCTTTGTCAACCAGGCCCGGCAGTTCCAGTGGGCGCTGGACAGCCTCGACATCCGCGGCGAGTGGGTGCTGCGCCTGGACGCCGACGAAATCATCGAGCCCGACCTCGCGCAGGCGATCGCCGACCGGCTGCCGCAACTGCCGGCCGATGTGGTGGGCGTGAAACTCAAGCGCAAGCACATCTTCATGGGCCGCTGGGTTCGCCACGGCGGGCGCTACCCCCTGGTGATGCTGCGGCTCTGGCGGCACGGCCATGGCCGCGTGGAAGACCGCTGGATGGACGAGCACGTGGTGGTCTGGGGCGGGCGCACCGTCACCTTCGACGGTGGCTTTGCCGACCACAACCTGCACGACCTGAGCTACTTCACCGACAAGCACAACAAGTACGCCACGCGCGAAGCCATCGAGGTGCTCAACCAGCGGCTGGGCCTGTTCGCGCGCGACGAAGCGCTCAACGCGCACAGCGCATCCTTCCAGGCCTCGTTCAAGCGCCGGGTCAAGGAGCGCCTCTACAACCGCATTCCCTTCACCGTCAGCGCCCCGCTGTATTTCCTCTGGCGCTACGTCATCCAGCTGGGTTTCCTGGACGGCCGCAGCGGCCTGGTCTACCACTTCCTGCAAGGTGGCTGGTACCGCTTCCTGGTGGGCGCCAAGGTGATGGAGCTGGAGCGGGCCGTGGCCCACCTGCACGACAAGGCCGCCATCTGCGCCGAACTGAGCCGGCTCACCGGTCACCGGCTGGTGGCCCAGAGCGAGGCCGTGGCGACCCCGGACGTCCGCGACAACCGGCTCGCCCCCCGACTGTGAAAAGGACCGGCATGCACCTCCCCACCCCGTCCCCCTTCATCGCCGCCCTGTGTGTGGCGTGGCCCGCCTGGGCGCACGCCAACGGCGCGCTGATCTGCCAGGACGCCTCGACTCCGCCTGGCGCCACGCAGGTGGGCGCGGTGCAGGCGCTGTTCCGCGATTGCCCCCGGGTCGATGACGTGGACTTCACGGGGCGGGCCGACGGGCGCAAGTACTACAACGGCCTGTACTTCACGCCGCCGAAGGACCAGAGCCTCTACGAGCAGGCCGACGACGGCGTGATCCTGCAGCGCGGCGGCGTGATGGCGACCGCGAAGATGACCTCGCACCCGGGCCAGTTCCCCTTGTTGCGCGGCGACCGCCCGTTCTACATCGAAGCGCAGGTCGCGATCTCGTCCAACCACCGCGACAACTTCCCGGCCATCTGGCTCATGCCGATCGAGCACAACCCTCGCATGGAGGACGTGTACGAAGGCGACCCGAAGAGCTTCGAGCGCTGGTTCGAGCTGGACATCGACGAAGGCGGCTTCGGGCCGGGCGGCCACCACACGGCCATTTCCTGGACCGGCATCTACCCGAACTACAAGAAGATCCAGAACCCCAACCCGACGTCGAAGGTGCCGCTGGACCGCACGCAGCCCAATGTCTTCGGCGTCTCCTACTCGCCCGACACGCTCACCGTGCGCTGGTGGCTCAACGGCCAGCAGGTGCTGGAGGCGGGGCCTCCTTACGTGCCCGAGATCGCCCGGCGCCAGAACTTCTACCTGATCATCTCCGCGCAAAGCCACAAGAACGTCAGCCACTACCAGATGAAATTCATGGGTGTGCGCACCTTCGTGGGCGATGCGGCCACGCCCGCCCCGGCGGCGAAAACCAGGGGGCGGCCGTGAAGCTGCTTGTCTACGGCATCAACTTCGCACCCGAGCTCACCGGCATCGGCAAGTACACCGGCGAGATGGCGCAGTGGCTGGCCGCTGCGGGGCACGAGGTGCGCGTGATCACCGCACCGCCCTACTACCCGGCCTGGAAGGTGGGCGAGGGCCACAGCGCGCGCCACTACCGCAGCGAGACGTGGCAAGGCGTGCGGGTGATGCGAACGCCGTTGTGGGTGCCCCGGCAGCCCGGCGGCCTCAAGCGGCTGCTGCACCTGGGCAGTTTCGCGCTGTCCAGCCTGCCGGTGCTGTGCGCGCAATGGCGCTGGAAGCCCGACGTGGTCTGGGTGGTGGAGCCGGCCCTGATGTGCGCGCCCGCGGCGGCGGCCTTCGCGACGCTGCGCGGCGCCCGGAGCTGGCTGCACGTTCAGGATTACGAGGTGGACGCCGCGTTCGACCTCGGCCTCATCCGGGGCCCCGCGCTGCGCCGCTGGGTCGAGCAGGCCGAGCGCTGGCTGATGCGCCGCTTCGACCGCGTGTCCACCATCTCCGGGCGCATGGTCGAGCGCGCGCGGAGCAAGGGCGTGGCGGCCGAGCGCATCGTCCACGTCCCGAACTGGGTGGACATCAGCGGCATCGCGCCGCTGACCACGCCCAGCGCCTACCGCGCCGAGCTGGGCCTGGCGAGCGACGCCGTGGTGGCCCTGTACTCCGGCAACATGGGCAACAAGCAGGGCCTGGAGGTCCTCGCCGAGGTGGGGCGCCTGCTGCGGGACGAGCCGCGCATCCAGCTGGTGCTCGGCGGCAACGGCTCGGGGCGCGCTGATCTGCAGGCGCGCTGCGCGGGCCTGCCGCATGTGCGCTTCCTGGACCTGCAGCCGCTGGAGCGGCTCAACGAGTGGCTGGGCCTGGCCGACGTTCACCTGCTGCCCCAGCGCGCCGATGCGGCCGACCTGGTGATGCCCTCCAAGCTCACCGGCATGCTGGCCAGCGGCCGCGCCGTGCTCGCCACCGCCCAGCCCGGCACCGAGCTGTGCCGCGTGGTGGAGCAGGACGCGGCCTGCGGCCTCGTGGTCCCGCCCGAGGACCCGGCCGCGATGGCCGATGCACTGCGCGCGATGGCGGCCGACCCGGCGCGCCGCGCCAGGTGGGGCGCCAACGGCCGACGCTACGCCGAGGCCGAGTTGAGCCGGGACGAAGTCCTGCGCCGCTTTGAAATGCAATTGCTGGCCCTGGGCCAGAAAGGGGAAACGCGATGTGCCACCAGCTCTTCATGACCCGCAGGCCCTGGCTTGCACGGACCATCGCCACGCTGGCCCTCGCGGCGGCGTGGCCGCTGCAGGCCCAGCCACAGACACCCACGGCGGCGCAAGCCCCCCAGGCCGTGCCGGCCAGCGCGCCGCTGGACGCCGACGGAGCAGGCCTGCGGCCGACGCCCTCGCCCGCCGAGGGCGTGGACGCGAACTACCGCATCGCCCCCAACGACCTGATGGCGTTCGACGTGTTCGGCGTGCCCGACATGAAGCGCGATGTGCGCGTGAACGCCTCGGGCGAGGTGTCGCTGCCGCTCATCGGCCAGGTGCCGGTGGCCGGGCTCACGGCCCAGGCCGCTGAGCGGCTGATCGCCCAGCGCTACCAGGAGAAGTACCTGCAGGACCCGCAGGTCTCGCTCTTCATCAAGGAATTCACCACGCAGCGCGTCGCCATCGAAGGCGCGGTGATCCGCCCGGGCATCTACCCGGTGACGGGCCAGCTCACGCTGCTGCGCGCCCTGGCCCTCTCGGGCGGCTTCGCGCCCTATGCCGACATCAACCAGATCGTTGTCTACCGCCACGGCAGCGGCGGCGCACGCGAACAGTTCACCTACGACCTCGACAAAGTGCGCGCGGGCCAGGAAAAAGACCCGAACATCCGCTCGGACGACGTGATCGTGGTCCAGCGCAACGCCCGGCGAACCGCTCTGAGGGACTCGCTTTTCAGCGACATCCTGAGCACGCTCAACCCCTTCAAATGACGGGAGCCCCGCCATGAACCACCATCCCCACCCCATGCCCGCCGTGCCCGATCCGAGGGACGCGATGAGCCTGCACCACGAGGCGCCCCGCGCCGAGCGGAGGCAGGCGCGCGGCGAAGCCATTGCACTGACGGAAGAGCGCATCGACTTCAAGACCCTCTATCGCGCGCTGGCGCGGCGCAAGGGCAGCATCCTGGGCGTCGCCGCCCTGTGCACCCTGGCGGCCGGGGCTTACACGCTGAGCCTCACGCCGCAGTACGAGAGTTCGGCCATGCTGCAGATCGACCGCGCGGCGCAGAAGGTGGTGGGCTTCAACACCGAGGTCGAGGTGGAAGAGGGCCCGCTGTCGGATCAACTGCAGCTGCGCACCCAGGTGGAGCTGCTCAAGAGCCGCAGCCTGGCCGAGCGCGTGATCGATGAAATGGGCCTGGACAAGCCGGGCGCCATGAGCGCACCGCCCACGCCGGCCGTGGCCGAAGCCGCGGGCGTGGCCGGCGGCAGCGGGCCGCTGGACCAGGCCGCGGCCCTGGC